>CAXTNK010000163.1:0-2891 GCA_964245665.1 uncultured Acidobacteriaceae bacterium | reverse complement strand
GGCGGGCGAAGGGTTGGATGATTACCTGCGAACAGTCGAGCTTGGCCTGATTGCATGCTTTCATAATGTTGGCCCGAGCGCGTCAGTCGGTGAACTCAAGCCCCGGCACGCACAACAAATCGGCGCTGTGATCTTCGGTTCGGATCAGGGTCTGGTTGGCAGCTTCAATGAAGTCATTGTGGAATTCAGCTTAAAGACTTTACGAGCGCTCTCAGGCAAGGTCACCAAGATCTGGGTAGTTGGTGAGCGTGCGAAGTCATTGCTGACTGATAGCGATTTAGGTCCCATGATCGGTCTGCAGGTGCCAGGATCCCTCGATACGATCGCTCCGCTCGTTGGGCAGATACTGCTTGAGATTCAAGCCGCTCGCGAGAAGGATGAAGCGTGGGAAATTCAAGTTTTTCACAATCATCCGCAGCACAGCGCAGCCTATGAGCCTGTGGGCAGGCGTCTACTTCCTCTGGACCATTCATGGCAAGAGAAACTTCAGGGCACACCGTGGCCGACCAAGACAGCACCCCAGGTGATAGACGATATACCGTCCGCACTCGCAGCATTCATCCAGGACTACCTGTTTGTGCTGCTGTTCCAGGCATGCGCGGGATCGCTGGCAAGTGAAAACGCAAGCCGCCTTGCATCGATGCAGCGTGCTGAAAAAAGCATTGATGAAATGCTTGACGATCTCACTCGGAAGTTTCACCGACTTCGACAGGAAAGCATCGATGAAGAACTCTTCGATGTCATTGCCGGCTTCGAAGCACTCACCAGGAAATGATCTAAAACAATCGGACTGATCTGTATAGAAAAGAGTTGTGCCGTGAGAATTGATCCAAGAGCCGGAGAGCCCGCCAATGCCAGCGATCTCGTAGATGTATCGAAGCTGATTGCTGCCTATTATGAGGAGCGGCCTGATGCGCATGTGCCGGAACAGCGTGTCGCTTTCGGGACGTCAGGACACCGCGGCTCTTCTTTTCACAAGACGTTTAATGAGTGGCACATCCTGGCAATCACACAGGCAATCTGTCTCTACCGGCAGCAGCACAAGATCAACGGTCCGTTATTCCTTGGCATTGACACGCACGCGTTATCGCGACCGGCAGTGGAAAGCGCGCTCGAGGTTCTGGCTGCGAACAGTATCGCGGTAATGTTGGCGGAACGGGACGAATACACGCCTACTCCCGTGATCTCGCATGCCATTCTCACCTATAACCATCGACGGACAGCCGGCCTTGCAGACGGCATCGTGATTACGCCTTCGCACAATCCTCCTGATACCGGAGGCTTCAAGTACAACCCGCCCCACGGCGGTCCGGCAGATGAAGAGATTACTTCATGGATTGAAAAGCAGGCCAACCAGTTTCTTCTTGATTCTCTGCGTGGTGTCCTGCGCGTCTCTCTCGATAAGGCACTAGCCGCGCCGACCACGCATCACCACGATTTTCTGACGGCCTATGTAGAAGACCTGCAGCATGTGATCGATATGGACGCAATCCGTGCATCAGGAATCAGTATCGGCGTCAATCCGCTTGGCGGTGCGGGCGTGCACTACTGGGAGCCGATATCTGAACGATACGGCTTGAATCTGGAAGTCGTGAACAAGACTGTCGATCCGACATTTCGATTTATGACGCTCGACTGGGATGGCAAGATCCGCATGGACCCGTCTTCCGAATACGCCATGCGCCCTCTTATTGCGTTAAAGGACAAATACGATCTTGCTGTCGCATGTGATACAGATCACGATCGCCATGGCATCGTTACACGCAGCGTTGGACTTCTGCCGCCGAATCATTACCTCGCAGTATGTGTCGATTATCTGTTTTCGCATCGCCCGCTATGGACAACAGAAATGGCGGTCGGCAAGACCGTGGTAAGCAGCAGCATGATTGATCGCGTCGCGGCCACCAGAGGCAGAAAGCTGTACGAAGTTCCGGTAGGCTTCAAATACTTTGTGGATGGGCTGCTCCAGGGCAGTCTTGGATTCGCAGGTGAAGAGAGCGCAGGCTCTGCGTTTGCGCGCATGGATGGTTCCGTATGGACAACAGATAAGGACGGCATCATCGCGGCGCTGCTCGCTGCAGAGATCACAGCCACCTGTAAGAAGGATCCCGGCGAACTCTATGCTGAACTGTCATCACAACTTGGCAAGTCACTTTATCGCAGATCCGAAGCTGCCGCCACTGAACAACAGAAGCGCGCCCTGGAACACATTGCCGCGAATGACATTCACGCGACGGACCTTGCAGGTGAAAAGCCGATCATGATTACAACCATAGCTGCCGGAGATGGCGAATCCATCGGCGGCATCAAGGTTGCTGCGGCAAACGGCTGGTTCGCCGCCCGGCCATCGGGAACAGAAGCCGTCTACAAGATTTATGCGGAGAGCTTCAATGGCGAGAAAAATCTCGCCCTGATCGAAGCCCAGGCACAGGCCATCGCCGACCAGGCATTTGACTCGGCGTCGCCGCTCCTTATGAGCGCGCAACTTTAGGAGGCAAAGTGAGCGATCCACAGCCCGTCAAGCGAGACATCAAGTCCCCATCACCAGAGGCAGTGAAGCCTCTGGGCAGAGATGCACTGAATGAGCTGGCATTGAACCTGCATTGGGCCTGGAACCATGTGGCAGACAAGCTTTGGGAAGCGCTGGATAACTGCTTATGGCAAACAACCCAGAATCCCTGGGTGATTCTTCAAACGGTTTCCGATGACAAGATTGCCGCGCTCCTGGGAACGGAGGACTTTCAGGGACTGCTGTCCGCCCTGCTCCAACATAAACGCAAATTTTTCTCTGCGGACGCATGGTTTCAAAAGACGCATCCGGGAGCAGAAATTTCAAGGATCGCCTATTTCAGTATGGAGTTCATGTTGACCGAAGCCCTTCCAATATATTC
>CAXTNK010000162.1:0-3631 GCA_964245665.1 uncultured Acidobacteriaceae bacterium | reverse complement strand
GAGGAGAAGAATTTGTCGGCGTCCTTCCCAATACCTCCGAAGAGGGTTCAGAAGCCATGGCTGAGCAGGTGCGTAAAGTTGTCGAAGCGTGTTGTATTCCCCATTCGCGCAGTCCCTATGGCGTGGTGACGATCAGCATCGGTTGCGCGACCCAGGTGCCATCCGATGCTTCAAGCATCAGCCAGTTTCTGAAAGAGGCTGATGCAGCGCTCTACCAGGCTAAGACCACGGGCCGCAATCGCACCTGCGTCAGTAACGGTGCGGGCATACTACTGTAGAAGCCTGAAAACAAACACTTCACCGGCAGTTCAAATCCTTCGAAGAGAGCAGCCGTCCACTACCAGTTCTGCTGGACCCTGGAGTATGCTCACTCGATGATCGCTGGTGAACCAGGCCGGATTACTACTCTTGCGCACATCCTTCTGACTGCCTCCGCGACCAAGCGCCTGCTGACGGCCTGCGCCCTGGGCGGCGCCGTTGGCCTGGAGCGGGAATGGCGGCATAAGGATTCAGGTCTGCGCACCAACATGCTCATCTGTATGGGCGCTTCCCTGTTCACCATCATGAGCGCGGTTCTTGCCGGTGCCGGGACCGCGGACAAGAGCCGGGTGGCTTCGAACATTGTTCAGGGAATCGGCTTCCTCGGTGCGGGCCTGATCCTGCACACAAAAAGTCGCGTACTTGGCCTCACCAGTGCAGCGACCGTGTTTGTGGTTGCCGCCATCGGCATGGCCTGCGGCGCGGGACTTTACCTGGAAGCCCTGTTCGCTACGGCGGTCGTATTGATCAGTCTGCAGACAGTGGGCGCGCTGGAAGGCAAACTGGGCTGGAAGCGCTATCCGCTGCTCTATGAAGTGCGAGCAGAAGTAGGTCCTGCGCTACAGAAACAAAGCCTTTCAGCAGCCGATGCAGACGCTCTTACAGAGGAACGGGAGGCCGCCCGGCACCGCATGTTTAGTGCCATCCTCAAAGTGCTGGACGATGCCGGCCAACGGCTCCAGGTCATCGATCGCGATAATGTAGCCGGCCTCGAACGCATTTCCTTCAGCGTAATGGCGACGCGCAAGGCGCACGACCGCGTGCTCAGCGAGCTACGGGCAAGCGACGACACTGACAAGGTTGTGGTCTATCGCGATCCCGACGAAGACTGAACCAAAGAATAGGTTTGCCAATTCAACGCAGACTCGCGTGACCAACCCAGGGCGGAAAGCATTCGGTAAGCTCAGACTGCGTGCAGGATGAGCATGACGCCTTTGCTGCTGCACTCCGTTTATGTTCCTGGCTTGCTGCCAGATAGCCAGGAAACGTGCGAAAAGAACCTGCGAAGGAATCGACATACATGTCTGGTCGAGCCAGGCGGCATGAACGAGGATGAGTCAGCAGATTTGCGGTATACTTAGGGGACTGACTGGATAACTCGTCAGCATCAGCAAATTTAAAATCTGGAGTTCAAGAATGAGCAGTGAATCTCTGCTGATTGGTGTTCAGGACATTTTTCGCGACGTGCTAGATGAGCCTGACTTGGTGCTTACTCGTCAATCGAATGCCGAGACAGTTCCAGACTGGGATTCCTTGGCGCATGTGAACTTGATCACCGCGATCCAGCAGCGATACAAGGTAAAGTTTGCGCTTGGAGAACTGGCACAGTTGAAATACGTAGGAGACTTGCTCGACCTGCTTCAACAGAAATTATCTGCCTAGTTCTATCTCTGCCCCGGGATTTTGAACAACTTATCATCAGGATAGTTCTACGAAGCTGTCACCTTCCTCTAAGTAAGTCGCCGCCACTATTTTTCATGCAGCAGTTTAGTACTTACTGAGGCGTTCGGCGCCATTGAGAATAAGACTCGGAGACCTTTCAAGGGCATGCTTTTCAACTCTTACGCTTTTCTCTTCGGCTTCCTGCCCATCGCGCTCATTGGCTATCAGATTGCGGGTCATTTTCATCGGCGGGCAGTCGTCGCCTGGCTGGGATTCATCTCACTCGCTTTCTATGCTTACTGGCGGCCGATGCTGGTGGTGCTGCTGGCTTCGTCAATTGCCGTGAATTATTTTGCGGCCTTCCTTATCAGTGGGGAGAAGAGCAATTCTCCCCGATCAAAGCTTTGGATGTGGTCAGCCATAACCATCGACGTTGGCGCCCTCGGATTTTTCAAATACCTTTTCCCGTTTCTTAACTTTGCCAGTCATACGATTGTTTCGTCGCACCATTGGGCAGATGTAAATCTTCCGCTCCGTATCTCTTTTTTCACCTTCACGCAGATCGCTTACATAGTTGACCTGCAACAGGGCATAGCCACGCTGCAGGACATTTCAAGCTATGTTCTCTTCGTCACGTTCTTCCCGCATCTGATCGCCGGTCCGATCCTTCACCATAAAGAGATGATGCCGCAGTTCAACCAGAATCGGCGCTACACCCTCCGGCTTGATGACCTTGCCGTCGGTTTTTCATGGTTCATCATGGGACTTGCCAAGAAGGTGCTTCTGGCTGACACCTTTGCAGGTACGGCGAAGGAAGTATTTGCTTTCCAAGGCCATCTGCCCATGCTAATTGCCTGGCGGGGTGTGCTCTGCTATGCATTGCAACTCTATTTTGATTTTTCGGGCTACTCGGACATGGCACTCGGCCTGGCCCGGATGTTCTCGATCAACTTTCCACTCAACTTCAGTTCACCCTATAAAGCAACAAACATCATCGACTTCTGGCAGCGGTGGCATATCACCCTGACGCAGTACATCACTGCATACCTCTTCAATCCAATTCAATTTGCCATCAGCAGCCGTCGGCAAAGCAAAGGCAAGAAGGTCTCACGCAAAGCCATGTTGACCCTCGATGGCTTTACACAGATGATCGCTTTTCCGATGATTGTGACTATGTTCATCGCCGGTGTCTGGCATGGAGCAGGATTTCAATTCATCATTTTCGGTGTTCTTCACGGTGGTTACCTGACTATTAATCACGCCTGGAAGTTATCCCGGCATAAGGCTCACAAAGAAGAATCCGCGCGTCCTCTACTCGCGCGCTCGTTCTCACACGTTGGCTCAGTAATGCTCACCTTTCTTTGTGTTCTGGTGGCGCAGGTGTTTTTCCGGGCAGACAGTGCAGGTCATGCCGTTTCCATCCTCCAGAGCATGGTAGGAGGTCATGGTTTTAGCGTGGAGTCAAAGCTCGCGAGCGAGAATGCTGGTCAGCACCTGCTCAACCTCGCTGAGATGATCTTCGGATTTGTGATCGTGTGGGCGATGCCGAATACACAGCAAATCCTCAGCAGATTTAAACCTTCGCTCGAACTCACTCCGTGGGATGAAGCCCACGAACCGCGACGCTTGTTGTGGATGCCCAGATTAGGCTGGGCTACAGTTCTCGGCTGCCTGTTCTTCGTGGCTCTCGTCCGTCTGCAAGATCCGTCTACGTTTCTGTACTTCCAATTTTGAGGACGCCTATGGCACCGACCGAAGCTACCGACCACTCAGTTGCCAATAACGCGGTGACGTCCTCATCTTCAGAAGGCGCAGAAAACCACCTTGGAAATAGTGTTCTGGCAAGATATCTGCTCGTTGTGCTGCTGCCGACGGTCATTCTTTACTTTTTGCCGTTCGCCTTTATTCGTACGCCAAACTTTGAGAAATG
>CAXTNK010000161.1:0-3678 GCA_964245665.1 uncultured Acidobacteriaceae bacterium | reverse complement strand
AAGAAAGACTAGTTTCTTTTCCAGAATGAAGGAGCCCGGGGCAATGTGCTCCGGGCTTCTTTGTTCTGAGATTACTTTGCCGACTTTTTACTTGCCGCTTTCTTTGTGCTTGTCTTCTTAGCTGCAAACTTTTCCTTAGCCGGAGTTTTGTTAGCAGCAGCTTCTTTAGTACCGGCTTTTTCTGCAGAGGCAGACTTGTTCGGTGACGGCGGCCCGGCGTGCTTCGGATAAACCTATAGCGATTGCCTGCCTGGGATTCGTGACCTTCTTATCACTGCGACCGGACATGAGTTTGCCGCGCTTCATCTCGCGCATCTCTATTTCGACCTGCTTCGAAGCGCCTGTACTGTACTTCTTCTTCGCACTGCTTTTACTCACAGCCATATGTGCCCCCGTTCAACGTGCAATGGGAAGCAGCGATGATGCGAGAGGTTGCGTTGCAGGACCTGGATCGACACGGACTTATCGGACGGCGACGGCAGCAGGAAGAATCTCTTTGACATCCACCCACTGCGTAGGATATTCGCCCGTGTAACAGGCTACGCAGTAACCGAGGTCAGGTCCTTCGCCGCAGGCCTTCTGCAATCCGTCGAGTGATAGATAACCGAGTGAATCGGCTTCGATGAACTGGCGAATCTCTTCGACTGAATTATTAGCGGCGATCAGGTCCTTCTTGCTCGGCGTATCCACCCCGTAAAAACATGGCGAGATAGTCGGCGGACAACTGATGCGGAGATGGACTTCTGTGGCTCCGGCTGCACGCACCATGCGTACAATCTTGCGGCTCGTGGTTCCGCGGATGATCGAGTCGTCAATCAGGATGATGCGCTTCCCTGCCAGCAGATTGCGTACAGGGTTCAGCTTGAGGCGCACGCCGAAGTCGCGCACGCGCTGTTCGGGCTCAATGAACGTCCGGCCGACGTAGTGATTGCGGATAAGCCCGAAGCGAAACGGGATGCCACTCTCGGCGGCGTAGCCAATTGCAGCAGTCACTCCGGAATCGGGAACAGGTACGACGAGATCAGCAGGAACCCCGGTCTCGCGAGAGAGCTGCCGGCCCATCTGCTCACGGCTGTCCTGTACCCATCGGCCGTAGATGCGGCTGTCGGGACGCGCGAAATAGACATGCTCAAAAATGCAGCTCGATTGCGGAATGCCGCTCGCATATTTGCGCGTGGTGATGCTGCCATCGCGGGAGACCATGACGAGTTCGCCCGGTTCCACATCGCGCTCGTAGCGCGCGTGCAGTAGATCAAAGGCGCAGGTTTCGGATGCAAACACGACCGTGTCGGGACCATGGTCATTCGAGATGCGGCCCATCGAGAGTGGCCGGAAGCCGCGTGGATCGCGGGCAGCGAAGATGCGGTCGCGCGTCATCATGACGATCGAGAAGGCGCCTTCGACCTGGCCCAGCGAATCCGCGATGGCATCGACCAGTGTGGTCTCACGGGAGTGGGCGATCAGCTGCAGAATAATTTCGGAATCGCTGGTGGTCTGGAAGAATGCGCCGGCACGTTCGAGGCGTGAACGGATCGTACCCAGATTTACCAGGTTGCCGTTGTGCGCGATCGCGATGAGGCCCTTGGTTGAATCGACGCGGATGGGCTGTGCGTTGAGCAGCGCAGAATCACCGGTCGTCGAGTAGCGGGTGTGGCCGATGGCCATGTCGCCAGTCAGTTTGCTCTGCACTTCGTCAGTGAAGATGTCGGCGACCAGACCCATGCCCTTGATGTTCTGCAGGTTGGTGCCATCGGCAACGGCAATGCCGGCTGATTCCTGACCGCGATGCTGCAAGGCATACAGGCCCATGTAGACCTGTCGTGCTGCATCGGGATGACCGCTTATGGCGACTACGCCGCACTCTTCGTGAAGCTTGTCTTCGGTATCGGAGGTCCGGTTTACGGCCGCCTCGCAGCGAAGGGCTTCAAGATTATTCTTTGCCTCGTCTACATCGTCGAAGCCTTCGCAGTAAAGGGCCCGCTTCATGCGTGACTCCCGCGCAACGATGTTTCGAGTGCATCTGCCCAGGGTTTTCGCAGTTCAGCAATGTCCGCATCGATGGCGACATTGCCGCCAACGGAGATCTGCAGGCGATCGGCAATCGTCACGCCCAGGCTGAGCGGTCGGAGGACATTTGTATCTTCAACAATCGAGATAATCTGGCTCACCAATTCTTTAGAGCAGGAGATCAATACAGTCGTCGCACTTTCATTGAAGAGTTTCAGCAGATCGGTCTGCGCGGAGACGCGATCCAGATCGACTTTCGCGCCAACGCCATGCGTGAAGGAAGATTCGGCTAATGCAACGGCGAGGCCGCCATCCGAAACATCGCGAGCTGAGTGGATCAGTTTTTCTTCGGACAGCCGGGCGAGGCACTGGTGAAGTGCTGCTTCTTCCTGCAGATCAAGCGCGGGCGGCGTGCCCCAGAGACTCTTCAGGATGGACTTCGCAAAGGTCGACGATCCGAACGCATGCTCTGAATTGTCAGTGACTGCCGACGCTGGTTGCAGGAGAAGGATAGCGTCGCCGGGATGCTTGAAATCTGCTCCGACGGCTTTTGTCACGTCTTCAATGATGCCGACGATGCCCATGACCGGCGTGGGATAAATGCCTTCGCCGCGCGTCTCATTGTAAAGCGAAACATTGCCGCCGGTGATGGGTGTCCCGAGGGCTATACAAGCTTCGCTGATGCCGTCGATGGCTGAAGAAAGCTGTGCCATGATTTCCGGCTTCTGCGGATTGCCGAAGTTCAGGCAATTTGTCGCAGCGACTGGTACTGATCCTGTACAGGCCACCTTACGCGCTGCTTCGGCGACGGCGAGGGACGCGCCGAGTTTCGGATCCAGGTAACACCAGCGGCCATTGCCGTCGAGTGCCATGGACAGGCCGCGCTGGGTGCCCTTCACGCGCATTACTCCGCCTTCGTTCCCCGGCCCCTGCACGGTGTTGGTCTGCACCATCGAATCGTACTGCTCATACACCCAGCGCTTGCTGCAGATGTTCGCGCTTGCCAGCAGGGCTTTCAAATCAGCCGTGTAATCGCGGACTTTGTCGATTTCTGAACGGAGTTCAACAGAAGGCTCGAGCGGCGCGGGCGAAAGCCAGACGCCAACGGGACGGTGATAGAGCGGCGCGTCGTCGGTGAGGGACTGGTTCGGAATGTCCGCGACAAGCTCGCCATGATGGCGAATCTTCAGGCGGGATTCGGCTACGACGGTGCCGACGATGGTTGCGTCCAGGCCCCACTTTTCGAACACACGCAGGACTTCATCTTCGCGGCCCTTGTCGGCAACCAGCAGCATGCGCTCCTGGCTCTCGGAGAGCATGATCTCGTAGGAGTTCATGCCGGTCTCGCGCTGCGGCACCAGGTCAAGTTCTACGTCGAGACCAACGCCGCCGCGCGCGCCCATCTCGCAGGTCGAGCAGGTCAGACCAGCTGCGCCCATGTCCTGTATACCGACGACGGCGCCGGTGCGCATGGCTTCGAGGCATGCCTCGAGCAGAAGCTTCTCCATAAACGGATCGCCCATCTGTACATTGGGACGCTTCTGTTCGGAGCCTTCGGTAAACTCTTCGCTGGCCATCGTCGCGCCGTGGATGCCGTCGCGGCCGGTCTTCGCGCCAACGTAAATCACCGGGTTACCAATGCCGGTCGCTTTTCCGTAAAAAATTTCGTCT
>CAXTNK010000160.1:0-3698 GCA_964245665.1 uncultured Acidobacteriaceae bacterium | reverse complement strand
CGCACCTAAGCCGGCGCATTTGAGTCCGTGCGTCGAATCACGCCACCAGCACGATCAACCTGCATTGGAGGAAATATGGCTACGAAGAAGATTAGCAAGAAAGACAGATTGAAAGAACGGTTTGCTACAGCCTGCATTGCGATGTTCGAGTCAGACGGAAGTTCAACTCAGGACGGCGGAGAGATGACAGCTTTCGATGCAGCTGCTGGAGATGCAATGGCGTCCCTACTTGAGTTATATGGAAAAGGGATAGACAAAAAGATGTTGTTTTTAGTGCTAACACTTGGCGAACGCGCTGCACAGGTGGCTTACCGAAAAGGCTATCTCAGCGGACATATCGACTCGATGGTTGATACAGGGTATCTCGAACGCAGCGCTGACGGCTTGTACCGCGCCACACAAAAGCTCAAGGACACCGAGCCTGCGCCAGCTGCATAGCAATTCATACAGAGTTAAAGCTGAAGGAGATAGAGAATGGAACGCAACACATCACCAGACGAATTCGGGTGGTACGACGCCACCCAGGTGCAACCCTACGCAATCCATGACGACATCTGCGAGAGCAATCCTGTCCTTGGCAAGACACCGGAAGGAAGAGTCTTGTTGGTTAATTTTGCCAACGACGACTGGGAAGAAGGCCAAAGTGTGTGGATGTATCCGCCCGGGTTTGGTCTTGAGTCAGAGTCACTGATGGACGAAATCACCCACTGGAAGCCACTGCCGAATTCTTACTTTGAACCTGGTATGCCATGGGTGGGAACGGACCGGAGCCCCTACGAGAAGAACGCTCCAAAAATCCGCTTCTGGCACCAGCAGCAGCCGATCGCACAGGCTGAGAAAGTGTTGGAGAACGTGCTGGAAGCGCTATCTGCGAGGTGTCTAGATGACGATCACGGACACATCTAGCGCGCAATTCTCTGAGGCAGCAGCAGCTTGGCTCAAAGAGCATAGCCGGTACATCAAGCCGCGAACGATCTCTGGATATCACGAATACTTCAGGCGCTTGAATGAATTTTTTGGAGGGATGCGTTTGGATTCCATCCAGATCAGTCACGTTCGCCGGTACCAGGACGAACGGAGTAAGAGAGCCGGACCGGGACGTGTCAACCAGGAGCTCTCTGCGTTACATCAGGTGCTCGTCGAGGCTGATTGCTGGAAGGAGATCGGAACGCTTTACAAGCCGCTGAAAAACAAGACAACGAAGTCTGGACACTCGCTCACACCTGAAGAAGAAAAGAGGCTCCGCGAAGTTGCGTTCTCCAGTCCAAAGTGGCGGGTGGCAGGTCATTGCATGATCGTCATGCTGAGCACTACGGCCGGTTTCGGAGAACTTCGCCACCTCAGGCGCAGTGATGTGGACCTAGAACTTCGTTCTGTGCATATCCGTGAAGGCATCAAGAACGACTACCGCGATCGCACGATCCCGCTAAATTCTGCGGCGTACGCATCCATGCTCTGGCTTCTGGATCGCTGGAAGAAGCTCGGGGGCTCACGCGAGGACCAATACATCCTTCCCCACCGTCCACGTAACAAAGGCCTGCCATGGTGCTTTAACGAGCCCTGCTCGCAATGGGGCATCCGAACTGCTTTCGAGAAGATTCGGAAGGCTGCTGAACTTCCGCACTTTCGCCAATATGACTGCCGCACGCAAGCGATCACCAAGATCCTCAGTGATCCCAAAGTCTCAACGCAAGTGGCGAAGGAAATCGCGGGCCATATCTCGCAGGCGATGCAGAGCCGGTACAGTATCCAGTTACTCGATACCAAGCGAGCGGCCCTGGATGCCTTGGAGCCGGCAGCCCCGTCCGAGGTCTCTACAGTGCCATCGCCAGACTTGCCCGAAGCGATAAAACATCCTGCAATCCAAGAGGAGATACAGCGTCAAGTACGGTTGGCGCTACAGGCCTTCCAAGACGCGCAACCCACCCTATCAGGTTCCCACGCGCGCAGTGCGAACGGCCCACGATTGCTGACCTTCCCTGGTGGAGGCCGGTGAGCCTGAAGGCCGCGAGAGTGATCTCGCGGCCTCAACTCTCCGACCAGGATTTGTAGTTCAAGTCATTGCCTTCAGGTGGGTTAATCCTTCACCCTGTAGATGGAATCGCCGATATGGACAGTAGAACTATGCACAGTCTTCGAGGATTAATCATTTCTTCTCGGAGATGTCCGGGAAAAGATGCTTTGCAACGATAGCTACTAAGCCGATAAAGTTAGCAACGGAAGTGGTCGCCAATGCTATCAATACGTTGTCGTTGAGATGAAACCAAGATCCCTTACCGCCTGACAAGTGGATCCAGTGAATGACGTACGATTCCCACCAAACGTTAATGCCCAAGACAAACGCAAATAGGACGTAGCTGAGGGAAATATCACGCCAAGACCTCCATCTCGCGTGTTCCATTTGCCACTGCTGGTCGAGCGCGAATCCTCTATATTCCTCGTAGGCCAATAGGCCAGCGGGGGATGGGGAGGCGGGCGGTATCGTCTTTTCATCCTCGGCCATCTGCCCGCTTCTTATCGAACTCAGCCTTTATAAGGTAGTCCGGGATAGACGGGCTTGACCACATAGAGCCATCGTAAGTGGCTCGCCATGCGGAACCCGTCTCATGTGTGAGACTTGACAAGTCGATACCGCTTTTATCCCCATAAACACGTAAAATCTCAGAGAATAAGTGCTCGTCATCTGATGAAATGGCAACCGCAGGTGCACTTGATCTACGCGTAATCGGGTTAGCGCGAAATTCCTTAAACTCCCTGTATAACAGCGGCGAAACGGGGCCATACTGCCAGGCGTCAAAACCCTCTTGGATTAATGGCTGACCACTGAATGTCAGCTTCCAACCATGAGCGAGAAAAATCAGCTTCTGTAGCTTCAAGGGGTCAAGGGCTTTGCCTTGCCTCTGAGCCATATCGAGAAACCTATTTGCTACGGCGAGAACAGGGTACGCCATGTGGAGAACACATCCTTCTACACATACTAACATTCGTATAATCTTCGCCAGAGATGTGGATTGCCAAGCTGAACTGATTAGGGTTACTCAGCGCATTTCAATAATCGGCAACTATGACTGACGATTTGCGGCTAGTTGATTCATAGTCGTCTCAAACACCCATCCTTCGTTAGCCTCTCATTAGCCAGTGCACTTACGCTGAACCTCGTAGAAGGCTCACGATGCCGGCGCGCCAAAACGGTTCATTCCAAACCCCTGCCGCAACAGGGGTATCTTTTGCTGGTTGACGAGCAGGCAAAAAGACAGCCCCGTGCAGACCAGAGAACGCACGGGGCTGGGAAGTTCAGTTTTCAGAGTCTATCACTTTGCGTCCTGGCTCTTGCACCTTCACGCTGCAGCCAGATCTGAAGAGCCTGCTCGGTGCCAGAACCGAATAAATGCTGAGAGCATTCAACACTCCACAGGGCGAGCCGCAGCTATCAGCGATCAGCGAATGGGCCGCGGGAGTGATCTCGCAGCTCTGTAGGCGTGCGAGGAAGGGAATGGTCAGTAGAGCCTTTCACATTCGAAGATAGCGTACTCGGCATTCTCCATTTCCCGTTCAAGCTGCTGCAGTTTGGGCTGAAAACAGTCCAAAGTCTTCATGAAAAGTGACTTGACCTCATCAAGGCTGTCATAGTCTCCAACAAAGACAGGGGGATGGGCGTGAAGGCGTATCCGGACCCTTCGTCCCGGCCTCAGATATGA
>CAXTNK010000159.1:1086-4379 GCA_964245665.1 uncultured Acidobacteriaceae bacterium | reverse complement strand
TCCGCGAAGGCGGACGCACAGTCGGTGCCGGTACCATCTCGGAAATTATCAAGTAACGAAGTGGAAGTAGTATTGGCCGTTGGAAGGGGGTGCACGTGGAGATTCATGTGGACGGCAATCGCTCAAGTAGCGAGAACTGGATGCAGGCACGTACTGTCCCCCCCAAGAGCTACCGCAATTAAGCGCTGAGCAGAGGGCAGTAGCGGCAAAATTCGGCATGAAAGAAAGCGACTACGCGCGACAATTGCTGGCGATCAATCTCGGCCGAAAGGATCTTGAGAAAAAAGCCGAACGGGCCGCTCGGCTGATTGAACGCTTAGCCTCTGAGAAAGTCCGAGACGTGAGCGTCAAAGCAGTCTGGCTCAAGACCTTCGACGGAAAATACAGGTTCGAGCTTGAATCAAAAGGGCGCCAGAGCCTGCTTTTTGTCACAGAAGATGTCGTGGATGATGTACTGGAGTCAGGTTCCGAGTTCGCGGAACAGCAGATTTGCAAGGGTTCTTAAGTATGGTCTGCCGGAAACCTGGATTGAGTAGACAACATGAACTTAGCTCGCCAGGCAGCGACGATACTTCTCACTGAAGAAGGAAGAGAAGTCATCAAGCTGTCGGGAATAGCTTCACTGGAATCACACCTAATTCCGGTTTTGATTCAAGAGTCGGAAGACCTCGGATTATGGCTCCGATTTGAGCAAGAGGATTCGGCGCACCTATTACTCCTGCTTTGGCAATTCATTCTTGCCATCGATATGGAGGAGGGATTAGGTAAAATAACGGGATTGAAGGGATAATAGAAACATGCGTGAAATCGTGACATTGCAGTGCCCGGTTTGCAAGGAGCGGAATTACTCGACGACGAAGAACAAGAAGACGACCACGGCTCGCCTTGAGTTCTCGAAGTTCTGCAATCGCTGCCGCGCACACACGGCGCATAAAGAAACCAAGTAGGCGCGAGGCGGTTCAGCCTCATCCCCCTGAGACAGAGGGTTGCGCGTAAAGTTGCGGGAGAAATCCCGCGCACAGGGGCGTAAGCTCAACGGTTAAACTGTCGGTCTCCAAAACCGAACTTCTCGGTTCGAATCCGAGCGCCCCTGCCAACAGTTTTATAAAGTTGTTTGAGTGAGCACTACAGTATTCAGAGATGGGCAGTATGCCCGTCTTCAGGATTGAAGGAAGCAATATGGCGAAGGCGATCGCAGTAGCTGGAGACAGATCCGACCAGCAAAAAGCTCCAAACCAGCTCACCGGATTCGTGGACCGAAGCAGCAACTTCCTGAAGGACGTGCGCAATGAAATGCGTAAGGTCGTCACGCCGTCGCGCCAGGAAGTGCAGACCACGACGATCGTGGTCATCTTCACGGTTTTTGCCTTTGCCGCTTTTTTCTGGGTGGTTGACGAAATTCTTACCAGGCTCATGCAGGTACTTCTGCACTGGCTGGGAAGCGCACAGTAGGGCCGGAGGATTCCATGGCAGAAGAAGCAGGATTCGAGCTTCCGGAAGAGTCAACGCCGGTCGCCGTAGCAGATGTCGAAGGCGAAGCAGCAGCACAAGAAGTTCTGACGCCGCCCGTCAACGAGAACTACAAGTGGTACATCATTCATGCCTACTCCGGTTTTGAGCGCAAGGTAAAAGAGTCGCTCGAAGGCCGCATCCAGGCCTATGGTTTGCAGAACAAGATTGGCCGCATCATGATCCCCACTGAACCGGTTACGGAGATCGTGAACGGCAAGAAGAAGACCACCGAAAAAGTCTTCCTGCCCGGATATGTGCTGGTCGAAATGGCCCTGGATAACGATCTATGGCACATCATCAAGAACACGCCGCGAGTCACGGGATTTCTCGGCACAGGCGATAAACCGGTTTCGCTGACAGAAGAAGAAGTCGGTTCCATCCTCTTCCGCACGGATGTTTCAAGCGAGAAGCCGCGGATGAAGATCAAGTTCGAGAAGAACGAATCAGTCCGCATTACCGAGGGGCCGTTCGCTAACTTCAATGGCATTGTGGATGAAATCAACGAAGATCGCGAGACCCTGAAAGTCATGGTCACGATCTTCGGCCGATCAACGCCCGTTGAACTTGAGTTTGGCAAGGTTGAGAAGGTCGTTTAACAGCACTTTGAGTTGAGCAGGTCGCGGCCATCGGAAAGATGCGAGCGCGTTAAAGAAGGGAAATATCATGGCACCGCCGAAAAAAATTCAAGCACAGGTCAAGCTTCAGATCATTGCCGGCAAGGCAACACCCGCGCCGCCCGTCGGCCCCGCGCTCGGCCAGGCTCAGGTCAATATCATGGAGTTCTGCAAGCAGTTTAATGCGCGTACGCAGACCAAGGACATGGAAGGTCTCGTGATCCCCGTGGTCATTACCGTCTACGTCGATCGCAGCTTCACGTTCGTGACCAAAACGCCGCCCGCCGCTGTACTGCTGAAGAAGGCTGCTGGTGTCGCTAAGGGTGCCGGCGCTCCGAACAAGGACAAGGTTGGCAAAGTCAGCGAGAAGCAGGTACGCGAGATCGCAACGCAGAAGATGCCGGATCTGAACGCCGCTTCAGTTGAAGCTGCGATCAAAAGTATCAAGGGCACTGCGCGTTCGATGGGCATCGAAGTCACCGCCTAGATTGCATTTTCAGAAACGGGTTGCTTGCCGCAGTCGAGAAACTGCGGCATACTAATGAATGTGCTTCACGCCTGGATCAGGGTCAGAAGTGCTACTCACGTTGCATACACCACGGTCTGCCTGCATTGATGGCAGCACGGTGGGAGACAAGAGGAAGAAATGCCTAAAAAGCTAAGCAAGAATCTTACGCAGGCGCGCGCCCAGGTCGAAGATCGGCCGTACAACCTTCAGGACGCTGTGCCACTCCTTCAAAAAGTGAAGTTTGCCAAGTTCGACGAAACGGTCGATCTTACGCTTCGTCTCGGCGTCGACCCCAAGCACGCTGACCAGATGGTCCGTGGAACGGTGGTTCTGCCGCATGGGCTGGGCAAGACGAAGAAGGTTGCTGTCATTGCTTCCGGTGATCGTTTGAAGGAAGCCGAAGCAGCAGGTGCTGACTTCGTCGGTGGCGAAGATATGGTTGAGAAGATCCAGAAAGAAGGCTGGACCGATTTCGACGCACTGATCGCAACGCCAGACATGATGAAGTCGGTTGGCCGTCTCGGCAAGGTGCTCGGTCCCCGCGGTCTGATGCCGAACCCGAAGACGGGCACGGTCACCAACGACGTTGCCGGCGCGATCCGCGAGATCAAGGCTGGTAAGGTCGAGTTCCGCACGGATAAGACGGCGCTGGTGCATGT
>CAXTNK010000159.1:613-1076 GCA_964245665.1 uncultured Acidobacteriaceae bacterium | reverse complement strand
GGGCAAGCTTTCATTTCCGGCGGACAAGCTCGTCGATAATGCGATGACTGTTATTTCGAGCGTGATGCGCGCCAAGCCGTCGGCTGCGAAGGGCAAGTATGTACGCGGCATCACGCTGAGCTCGACCATGGGCCCCGGTGTACCGCTGGATACGGCGATCGCCGACGCCGTCGCGAAGTCCTAGAACGCCATAAGCATTTCCCGAGACCGCAACACACAGGTCCGGTTACAAGAATTCGAGCGCATGAGCGCGGAAGCAGGCCAGGGACGGGTTCCCATGGCAAGAGGCTGAAACATGGCAATATCGAGAGCAAAGAAGCACGAAAAGGTAGCACAGCTGACGAAAGAACTCGCAGGTTCGACCAGCGCGATCGTCGGCACTTTTGCAAAGCTGACCGTCGCGCAGGATTTTGCGCTGCGCAGTGTCGTTCGCACAGCCGGCGGCAACTATCGTGTTCTAAAG
>CAXTNK010000159.1:0-603 GCA_964245665.1 uncultured Acidobacteriaceae bacterium | reverse complement strand
CAGCAGCATCGAAGGCGCTCTGCAGGGCCTGAAGGGTGTCTCGTCGGTGGCTTACACCAGCGGCGACCCGGTTGCCCTGGCGAAGGCGCTGTCGACCTGGGTCAAGGACAATGCAGAGTTCACCTTCAAGCTGGGCATCATCGACGGCAAGGTGATCACGGTTGAAGAAGTCAACCAGCTGGCTACGATGCCGGGCAAGGAAGAACTTTACGCGAAGCTGCTGTTCCTGATCAGCTCGCCGGCACAGCGTCTTGCTACGGTCATCAATGCAACTGGTCGCGACCTGGCCGTCGTGATCAACCAGGGTGTCGAGAAAGAAGAGTTTGTAGCGGGCGCAACGCCTGCGGCCGAAGCGAAGACTGAAACGCTAGCGTCTGCGGGCGAGTCCGCTCAGGCGGCAGAAGCAACGGCAACTCCGGTCGAAGGCGCAGTCTCGGCCGAGCCGACCATTTCTGCTGACTCCGCGCAGACGGAAGCAGCTGCTTCGGAAGCGCCGGCAGAAGGCTCGACGGAAGAACGCGGCGCCGAGTAGTCGCCGGCAATAGCAGGTCCCAAGTTTCGCTGTCACGCGGTGGGGGGTGCTGGTCTGGGCACAACGGAAAC
>CAXTNK010000158.1:3364-4516 GCA_964245665.1 uncultured Acidobacteriaceae bacterium | reverse complement strand
CCAACATCCTCGACCCGCTCAGCCTCTTCTGTGTTCTCGCCTACTGCATGGCGATCCTAGACAAACTGCGTTCTGCGACGACAGCGGACGCTCGTCGCCGTTTGCGCGTCATCTGCGCCGGCTCGCTCGTTGGACTTGGCTCATTGCTACTCGTCTTCGTTCTTATTCCTCATATATTCGCCACCAGCGAAAAGCTGGAACCTGTTCGCATCATTGGCGCTGTGCTCATCCTGGCGCTGCCGCTTTCGCTCGCGTATGTGGTTGTGGTCCAGAGAGCACTCGACGTCCGCATCCTTCTGCGCATCGGGACCCGATATGCGCTCGCCCGCGCGACGATCGTCATCCTTGAGCTGGCGATTGGCCTCTTCGTGGTCATCCGCTTTCTTCTGCCTCTCCTGCAAAAGCGCTCAGACCTGACCATTGCTCTACCGATTCTCATCGTGGTCGTCGCCTCCCTGTTTCAGTTGTTCTCAGCAAGGAATGGTGTCAGCAAACGGCTTCAGGCATGGCTCGACCGAAGGTTTTTTCGTGAAGCCTACAATGCGGAAATTGTGCTTAACGAACTTTCCGAACAGGCGCGCGGCTTCACCGAAACTGGACCATTGATTGACACGATCTCCCGCCGGATCTCCGAAGTACTGCACGTCAAAGAGGTCAGCGTCTTTCTGCGCGGCGGGAACGTTTTCAGAATGCAGCAGGCAGTCGGCGTCCCCATACAGACGCACCTGGTTTTCGATGAACGTTCGTCCACTATCCGCAACCTGATGCGCTCGAACCAGCCCGCGACCCTTTATCGCGAGAATCCCGACGGATGGTTTCTGCTCGCCGACGAAGACGAACGCCAGACGCTTGAAGCACTGGGCGCCGAGGTACTGCTGCCGTTGAGCGGCCGTGACCGGCTGCTGGGGGTGCTGACACTCGGGGCGAAGAAGTCAGAAGAAGCCTACTCCCCTACCGATCTGCGGCTGTTGCAATCGGTTGGCAACCAGACTGGCCTGGCGCTCGAGATCAGCGAACTGGTGCGGACTCTGGCGCACCAGGCTGCCTCGCGGGAGCGCATGGACCGCGAACTTGAGATCGCCCGCGAAGTCCAGGAACGACTCTTTCCCCAGCAAATTCCGGTGTTCCCGGGTCTGACACTTGCCGGCTGTT
>CAXTNK010000158.1:0-3354 GCA_964245665.1 uncultured Acidobacteriaceae bacterium | reverse complement strand
GATTGGCGGCGACTACTACGACTTCATCGAGATGGAAACAGCAGGCAGGGAGAACGGCCTGCTCGGTCTCGCCATCGGTGACATCTCGGGCAAAGGCATATCCGCCGCACTGCTGATGGCCAGCCTGCGCGCGTCTCTGCGCGGCGTGACGATGGATGCCGCCAGCGACCTGGCCAGGGTGATGCACAAAGTCAACCGGCTGGTTTATGAAGCTTCGGCTAATAATCGGTACGCAACTTTTTTCTTTGCTATCTACGACTGTTCTACCCGCATGCTCAGATACGTAAACGCTGGACACAATCTGCCCATCGTGCTACGTGGCACAACCAAAATGTTCCTGGACGGCGGCGGCCCGGTGGTTGGCTTGCTGCCCGACGCCTTTTACCAGGAGCAGGAGGTCCAGTTGCAGCCGGGCGATCTGTTCATCGGCTACACCGACGGTATCAGCGAGGCGATGACGCGCAAAGAAGAGGAATGGGGCGAGGACCGCATGATCGCCGCTGCGGTCCGCGCACGGGCAGGCGATGCTGAAGCCATTATGAAGAACATTTTTGCCGAAGCTGACGACTTCACAGCCGGCGCCTCACAGCATGACGATATGACGCTATTGTTGATGAAGCTTGAAGGCTCGTCCATCTAAGAGCAAACCGGCCGCAGCCTGAAAGCAGTCGGCACGCACAGGATCACTCGACCAGTGCGTCGGCAATTTCCAGATGGTGGTCGAGCGCCTGCACGCCAATGTCGATCTCTTCCATGCTGATAATCAATGGCGGCGCAACGATGAAATGCGAGACCCAGGCCTGCAGCGTCACGCCCTCGCTCAGCATTTTGGCCGCGATCTGATCGACGACCAGCGGCTTCCCTGCCACCTTGTCAGAGTAGGTATTGAACGGCTCCTTCGTAGCCCGGTTCTTCACCAGGTCGACTGCCCAGAACAACCCCTTGCCGCGCACATCGCCAATACTGATGTGTCTGTTTTGCAATGCTCGAAGTTTACTCTCGAGATAAGGCGCGAGCTCACGGGCACGCTCAACAAGCTTCAGTCGCTGCATCTCGTGGATAGTCGCCACTGCGGGCGCGAGGGTCATCGGATGAGCTTCGTAGGTATGACCGTGGGCGAAGTAATGATCGTCAAAATATGCGGCGATCTTCTCGTTGGTCGCGCACAAGCCAAGCGGAACGTAGGCGGAGGTGATGCCCTTCGCGGTCACGAGAATGTCCGGCACCACGCCCCAGTGATTCATGGCGAACCACTCCCCGGTGCGGCCCCAGCCGGTCATCACTTCGTCGGCGATCAACAGCACCCCGTATTCATCGCAGATGCGGCGCAGCTTCGGCATGTATTCATCCGGCGGAACAATGACGCCATTGGTGCCGACGATCGGCTCGACGATCACCGCGGCGACGTCCGACTCGTTGCGGATCATGTGCTCGATGTAGTCTGCGCACGCTACACCGCAGCCCGGATAGGTGTGACGGATAGGGCATTTGTAACAGTGGACCTCCGGCGCAAAGATCACGCCCGGTCCTTTGCCACCTGGCTCCATCGCCCATCGTCGCGGATCGCCAGTCGCCGCAATCGACCCTGAAGTTGAGCCATGATAGGAGCGATAGCGCGAGATGATCTTGGTCTTGCCGGTATACATGCGTGCAATCTTGAAGGCAGCCTCGTTGGCCTCGGTGCCCGATGTCGTGAAAAAGAACTTCGTCAGCCCTGCGGGCAGTACCTCAGTCAGCAGTTGGGACAACTCAGCACGCGCTGTCGTTGCATAGCCGGGCATCGCATAGGCCAGTTCCTCAGCCTGCCGCTGAATGGCAGCGATGACTGCCGCATTCTTATGGCCCAGGTTGGAGCACATCAACTGCGAAGAAAAGTCGAGATAGCGCCGCCCACCGCCATCGACGATGTAACAACCCTCGGCATCGGCAATATGCATGGGGTTCCAGTTTTTCTGGAAACGCCAGGTGCCATAGTTGTGCAGACGGGTGAGGTCAACGACTCTATCTGTCGAAGCGCTGCCAGGCAGATCAATCATGCCGCTAAGTCCTTTCTACAATACCGAGTTACCTTACAAGTACTTACCGGAAATGGTCTCTTCAATACATGGTCCCTTGCTCTGAGGGTCTGCAGCCCGCATCGATGGCATATTGCACACGAGCCATGGTATTACATCGTATGTACGACACCAGTTCAAGACGTGCAGGAGACCTTCCATGAACGGTAATCTAAAGTAGATCAAGAAGCTTCATGAGGCAATTAGATATGAGACTCTTTTACCTTTTAGCAAGTTCCTTATTTGTGTTTCCACTCGTTGCGGAGACGCACGTACTCTCCGCCGGAAGTTTTAACGGGGCGGATGCCAGCGTCAAGATCAATGCATGTATAGCAGCGGTCGTTGCGGCTGGCGGCGGCACCTGCGATGCACGTGATCTCGTGGGGGTGCAAAAAATGTCTGAGCAAATTAATCTCGGCGGCCCTGAGCAACAAAAGATGAATGTTGGGGTGTCTCTGCTTCTGCCTGATTCCGCTAAATGGACCTGGAACCTTACCGACAGTACAAGTTGCGGTATTAGGCAATATGGCAGCACCTCCCTTATCGGAAATCAGCCGGGGGGCGGAGGCGGTCGCATGGGCTTGACGGTTTCTCCAGGAGCCAAGATGGATTCGATCTATTGTACGGACAATGATTCACGTGGCGTGTATGTGCGCGCAGAGGGTTTTTCTGTCTTCAATAATCAGAATGCCGACTTTGCCAATGGTGTCATTCACATCCGAAACGTTGTTGATCAAAGTTCATTCACACGTATCTATGGCGAAAACTATAGTGGCGATGCATGGCATATAGACAGCGCTTGCTGTGGAGCGAAGTTCGACGGTATCCAGGGGGTGAGCAATGGAAACATCCATAATAGTGCACCTGGCGGCGTGCCCCTTACCATCGGTTCGCGCACGAACAACACGCGTTCAATTGCCTTTTACAATTCCACTTTCAATCAGCCCGGCAAAGGATTTCCAGACATTCATATCTATGGAGGCGGTCGCACCGCAGGCATCTCCTTCTTCAACGTATATATGGAAGGCAATGGTATGGTCGATCCCACCACACCAATGGTACTGATCGATCATCTGACTGGGCCTGTGCACTTTTTTGGCGGCGCTGCCAGCGCTGCGGCGCCCCGTGTGAATGGAAAGGTTTCGGATACAAAGGCTGTCTTTCGCACCAGCGGCGTCAGCTTGACGCTTGAAGGGTTCGATATATCCAACACTGCCACTGCGATAATCGACCTTACGGCCAAAGTGACGACACCAGTCTTTCTGTGGAATGACAATCTGGGCACTATCAACTCCTATAT
>CAXTNK010000157.1:0-4527 GCA_964245665.1 uncultured Acidobacteriaceae bacterium | reverse complement strand
ACTATCAAAAAAAATCCGATGATAGACAGCTTCTGCATGAACATAGTTCCGGAGATCACTCTCTGCCGTTGAATCTTTTGAGTATCCAAGTCCCTGCAGAAATGATTCAAAGATCGCCTGGAAACGAGCACTAGGCCCGGCGGTGCGTATCCTCTGATTGGTGAGCCGTAGCACTACGTCCAGTTGCAGAGCTGGATCTGCAGCTATATTGGATACTTTATCTGGAAACGATGCATTTTTTAATGCCTGATGGTAGGCAGTGAGCAGCGCCGAGATCTCCTGCTCCCCGTCACGCGCCGTGACCGCTTCGAGGTCACGACAGAGATCGCCGATCAGCGCCACACGATTCCACAGAGGCAGTTGCCGGTAGCGGACAATTTTGATCAAAAGAATGCGCACTTCATGGAAGAATTCGTATGGCTTATTCGTGATACCTGTCCGGGAATCTGCCAGTCGTGAGAATTGATCTTTGCGGAACGATTCCGAAGCTTCGGTCTGCTTGTCTATCGATGCCGGATCAAGCAGAACCTGGCGCGCGGCTTCCGGGCAGGACAGGTTCAGGGAATACTCCATTTCATCTTCCACAAAATTCAAAACACGCGGATAGATGGAGCAGGTTGCCGAAAGATAGTTTGGCCCGTATTCGCTCTGGATGTTGCACAGCTTCTCTTCTGAGAAGAAAGGGCAAAACCCCGAAGAGGTCATTTTTATGGTGGCGTAGAGCGAATCCGGCGATTTTATATCATTAACAGCTACATATTGCTGAGTGATATCGGCCAGTCGCCCACTCGCGAACTCCTGATACTTCTCATAGGTTTTCTTATCGACAGGAACTGTCCAGCTCTGGCAGCAGGTGTCCTCGCATTCAGGACCAATGCAATGGAAAGCTCCCCCGTAGTGAGGGCGGAAAGGACTTGTCAGCACAGGAAATGGTTCTTCCATATTCGAATTGTAACGCCGTGTGAACTTAACCTGTTGTACACACCGGACCGAACGCAAATACGTTCGGCGCTCCGGGGTGGCTGACAGTTCAAGAGCAGGCAAAAAAGGGCGAAGCCGAGTGGCTTCGCCCTTCTGATTTGGCCGGGAAGAACCCACATCTCAAAAGCGAGATATGGGGCACCCGGGGTTCTATTTAAGACAGCTCCAAGTAGCCGTGAACCCGTGCACCCTGGAAGCATGCGACCAACGGGAGCATAAGCGGCAAAGCCGCGTGTGCCCGTAACGGCCAGTTACTCGGCGGCCATTTCTTCGGCTTCGCCTTCCTGGCGCATGAGTTCCAGTTCGCGCTCGGCTTCTTCGAAGGCTGCTGTCACTTCCTGCTGGACAGCAGCAGCGGCTTCTTCGATTTCCGGCGAGAGCTGGATGTTGCGATAGTATTCCATGCCGGTACCGGCCGGGATGAGACGACCGACGATGACATTCTCCTTGAGGCCGCGGAGTCCGTCGACAGCGCCGTTGATGGACGCCTCGGTGAGGACACGCGTGGTCTCCTGGAAGGATGCGGCGGAGATGAAGGAGTCGGTCGAGAGCGAAGCCTTGGTGATACCGAGGAGCAGGGGACGTCCGATGGCCGGACGACCGCCATCGGCGATCACGCGCTCGTTCTCTTCGCGGAAACGGAACTTGTCTGTCTGCTGTTCCAGCAGAAAATTCGTGTCTCCCACTTCTTCAATCTTCACCCAGCGCAGCATCTGGCGAACGATGGTCTCGATGTGTTTATCCGAGATGGCAACGCCCTGCAGACGGTAGACTTCCTGGATTTCGTTGACGAGATAGGACTGCAATTCCTTCTCGCCGAGAACGGCCAGGATGTCGTGCGGGTTCAGAGGACCGTCCATCAAAGCTTCACCGGCGCGCAGGCGTTCACCCTCCTGCACGTTGATGTGGATACCGCGTGGGAGTGAGTATTCCTTCTCCTCGCCATTATCCGCCGTGACGTAGATCTTGCGCTGACCCTTGGCCACTTCACCGAACTTGACGACGCCATCGATCTCGCTGATGGTCGCGGTTTCGCGGGGCTTACGCGCTTCGAACAGTTCGACGACGCGCGGCAGACCGCCGGTGATGTCCTTGGTACGGGTAGTTTCGCGAGGAATCTTGGCCAGGATGTCGCCCGGGAAGACTTCGTCGCCGTCCTGGATCATGAGGTGAGCACGGCTGGGCATCAGGTAACGCTTGTTGCCCTTGGCACCCTTGATGATGATGGCCGGCTGACGCTTCTCGTCCGACGCATCGGCAACCACCCAGCGGGAGAGGCCGGTGACTTCATCGACTTCTTCGTTGAGCGTGATGCCTTCCTGCAGATCCTTGAACTGGATGGTTCCGCCGATCTCCGTGAGGATCGCGAAGGTGTATGGATCCCACTGGGCGACGGACTGCCCGATGGTGACCTGTGCACCGTCCTCGACTTTCAGTTTCGCGCCGTAAACGATCTGGTAGCGCTCTTTCTCGCGACCCCGATCATCGATGACGGCAATGGAGCCGGAGCGGTTCATCGCGACCAGGTCGCCCGACTTGGCGCGGACCGTGACCAGGTTGATGAAGCGGACCGAGCCATTGTTCTTGGCGTCGAGGTGAGACTGTTCCGAGACTCGCGATGCGGTACCACCGATGTGGAAGGTACGCATGGTGAGCTGCGTGCCAGGCTCGCCGATCGACTGTGCCGCGATGACGCCGACGGCCTCGCCGAGTTCGACGATGCGGCCGGAAGCCAGGTTACGGCCATAGCAGAGGATGCAGACGCCGCGCTTCGATTCGCAGGTCAGGACCGAGCGAATCTTGACGCGCTCGATGCCGGCTGCCTGAATGGCGGAGGCCAGATCTTCCGTGATCTCCTGGTTGATCTCGACGATGACGCTGCCTTCGTAGTCCTTGATACGTTCGAGCGAGACGCGGCCGATGATCCGGTCACGCAGCGGCTCGACGATTTCGCCGGACTCGATGATCGCGCTGACGTAGATACCCTCAACCGTGCCGCAATCATGCGAGCTGACGATGACGTCCTGCGCCACGTCGACGAGACGACGGGTCAGGTAGCCGGAATCGGCAGTCTTGAGTGCAGTATCGGCCAGGCCCTTACGCGCGCCGTGGGTCGAGATGAAGTACTCGAGCACCGTGAGGCCTTCGCGGAAGTTTGCCTTGATGGGTGTTTCGATGATCTCCCCAGACGGTTTCGCCATCAGTCCGCGCATACCGGACAGCTGACGAATCTGCTGCTTCGATCCTCGGGCGCCGGAGTCGGCCATGATGTACACAGGGTTCATCACACCGGCCTTGTCGGCTTCCTTCATGTTGTTGAACATCTCGTCTGCGACTTTTTCGGTTACAGCCGACCAGATCTGGATGACCTTGTTGTTACGCTCGCCGTTGGTGATGGCGCCGTCCAGGTACTGCTGCTGGACTGCGACCGCTGCCAGTTCGGCTGCGCGCACGGTCGGTACCTTCGAATCAGGAACAACCATGTCATCCAGACCGACGGAGAGACCCGAGCGGGTAGCGTACTGGAAGCCCAGTTCCTTGATGCGGTCGAGGGTCTTGACCGTGACCTCAAGGCCGAGGTTCAGGTAGATGTAGTTGACCAGCTGGCCAATGCCCTTCTTCTTGAGCAGGCCATTGACGAATGGCATGCCGTCAGGCAACGAATCATTCAGGATGGCGCGACCGACTGTGGTCGAGATGTACTGCTTGTCATACTCGATCGGTTCGGTGTGCGTCAGGTCCTGGTCATCGTAGGCAGTGGTCATATCGAGCACAGAGCCGGTGTAGCGCAGACGGATCGGCGTCAGTGTTTCAACTTCCTTCGCCTCGAGCGCCATCAGCACTTCTTCGGTATTCGCGAAGACACGGCCTTCGCCCTTGCCACCCTTCTTGACCTTTGTGAGGTAGTAGAGGCCAAGGACCATGTCCTGTGTCGGGACAGTGATCGGCTGACCGGATGCAGGCGAAAGGATGTTGTGCGATGCAAGCATCAGCACACTGGCCTCGACCTGGGCTTCCGGTGACAGCGGGATGTGGACGGCCATCTGGTCACCATCGAAGTCGGCATTGAAGGCCGTGCAGACGAGCGGGTGAATCTTGATGGCTTTGCCTTCGACCAGGACCGGCTCAAACGCCTGGATACCGAGCCGGTGAAGGGTTGGGGCGCGGTTCAACAGCACCGGGTGGTCCTTGATGACTTCTTCAAGGATGTCCCAGACGATCGGGTCCTGCATTTCGACCATCTCTTTGGCCTGCTTGATGGTTGTGCAATGACCTGTCTGCTCGAGGCGGTGGTAGATGAACGGCTTGAACAGTTCAAGCGCCATCTTCTTCGGCAGACCGCACTGGTGCAGCTTCAGTTCCGGACCGACCACGATGACCGAGCGGCCGGAATAATCGACGCGCTTGCCGAGCAGGTTCTGACGGAAGCGGCCCTGCTTGCCCTTGAGGGTGTCAGAGAGCGACTTCAGCGGACGGTTGTTCGCGCCACGAAGGACGCGGCCACGGCGGCCGTTGTCGAACAGAGCGTCGACGGCTTCCTGCAGC
>CAXTNK010000156.1:0-5048 GCA_964245665.1 uncultured Acidobacteriaceae bacterium | reverse complement strand
GTTTCCACTTGATCCCCCCCAGGAAAAGCCCGCACAGCAGTACCGGCAAATACGTTAGGGACGTTCCCAGATCCGGTTGTTTCAGCACCAGCGCCATCGGCACGCAAACCAGCAGGAAAGCCTTGCCTATCTCTTTCCAGGTCAGGTCTTTAGCGCCTAGATTCGCGAAATACCGAGCGACCGCAATAATCAGGATCAGCTTGACCCACTCCGACGGCTGGACATGGATGCCGCCGATACCGATCCATCGCCGCGCGCCCAGGACCTTCTTGCCGACCAGCAGCACCGCGACCAGCGAAACCAGGCAGAATCCATAAACATAATGGATGATGTCGATCAGCCGGTGATAGTCGACAAACGTCAGGATGAGCATCGCCCCGGTACCGCCGATCAGCCACAGGATCTGCTTGGACTGGAAACCGACAAACTTGGTATGCATCGTCGCCGAGTAGATCTCAAGCACGCTGATTACCGAAAGAATGAAGACTAGTCCAAGCAGCACCCAATCGAAATCACGCAGAAATCGCTGCATTTAGGGGTTCCTCAGTTCTGCACGCGTCACCAGGGCTGGCATCAGATTGGGTGCCGCGCCCGGCTTGAGGTTGGGTGCATGACCCGGCGTTGGATTGGGTTCCCCGGGCGTGGTAGTCGGCCGAGCAGCCGGCAGGTAGAAATGTCCGGCGTGCAGCGTCGGCAGAGGGACGTCTCCCAACCCGGCCGCCAGCGGCGATACCGCCCGGCCGCCGTAGCGATTCGGATCAACTGGATCGGACCAGAAAGCTCCGACGTCGACAGTCTTGTCTGATTTGGGCTTCGGTTTTGTCGGATGCGTCCCCGTCGGCTCAGCTTTCGGCGCGGTCATCTTCGGCTTCACTGAAGGTGTTGTCGCATTTGCACCCTGATTAGGAGCAACTGCAGGCGCATCAGGCGGCAGTACAGGCGCCTTCACTTCGAGAACATTATTGTTGATCCGCCGCTGCTTGTTTACGTACGCGTCAATCACCTGCGCGGCCAGCCTGGCCGAACCATTGCCCCATCCGCCATGCTCCCACAGAACCGCGACGACGATGTCCGGGTCGCGCCGAGGAGCAAAACCGACGAACCATGCATTCGAACGAGTCGCTTTGTCAGCCGATACCTTCTTATCACCGTAACTGTGGCTGACCACCTGCGCGGTACCGGTCTTGCCGGCAAAATCAATCCCTTCAAGATGAGAGGCAAAAGCCGTTCCGCCCGGCGCCGTTACCGCCGCCATGCCGTCGGTAATTGTCTCCCAGCTTGCCGGGTTGAGCGGGATGGTCGAGTCGCCGCTGCCCGGATAGCTGTCGAGCAGCGCCTGCTTGAACTCGACCGGCAGCTGATCCTGCAGTACGACGTGCGGCCGTTTGAAGACGCCACCCGATGCAATTCCACCGATCGCGCGCGCCAGCTGGATCGGCGTCACCGCCAGCGCACCCTGCCCGATGCCGACTGAAATCGTCTCGCCCGCATACCATTTCTCATGCTGCGTTTTCATCTTCCAAGCTTCAGAAGGAACAACCCCATTTACCTCGTTCGGAAGATCGATGCCTGTCTTCTGGCCGAGGCCGATCCGGTGCGCCCACAGCGAAATAGTGTCGATACCCAGCCGCTGAGCCAGGGTGTAATAAAAAGTGTCACAGGAAAGCGGGATGGCATTCGCGATCGTCACCAGGCCGTGGTGCGCGTCACACTTGAAGTAGTGGCCGTAGAATGAAGCGCCGCCCTGGATCGCATTGTCCAGCAGCGGATGGTCCGGATCTAGCATGTACTTCTTCCACAGATCGCGCGTGATGCGGACCGAAAATGCATTCGGATCGAACACCGGCCGGCTGACCAGCGCCAGCACCTCACCCGTATGCGGATCCATCGCGACAATCGCCCCATTCCGATCACCCAGCGCGTGCTCGGCTGCACGCTGAATATCCAGGTCAATCGACAGCTTTAAATCCTGCCCTGGTGTCGCGTGCTCGCTGCCCAGTCGCCCCACTTCGCGTCCATGGCTATCGACAAGGATGTCGCGGGAACCATCGGCACCGCGAAGCAGCGAATCATACGACTGTTCAATACCCGATTTGCCGACCACGTCTCCCGGTTCGTAAAACGCATAGCGCGGGTCGTTGAGCATATCTTCACTCACTTCGCCCACGTAGCCGATCAGATGCGCTGCAAAGCCATCGCGCGGATAAAGCCGTCGCTGTTCGTCAATCGTTTCAAGCTCCGGCAGTTCATCGCGATGCGCTTCAATGAATTCTTCTTCGTCCGGCGTGATGTCACTCTTGAGCGGTAGCGGCTGGTACTTCGGCGCCAGCCGGTAATGCAGCAGGACTGCATGCAGCTGGTCGACTGTCATGTTCAGCCCGCTGGCAATCTTCGGCAGGTCTGCTTCAATATCGCGGCCGGGATCACGCACCAAAAAGCATGATATCGACGGATAGCTGTCGACCAGCAGGCGGCCTTCGCGATAGAGCAGCCGGCCGCGCGGCGCGAGAATAGGCACCTTGCGGATACGGTTCTGCTGGGCCAGTTCGTGATAATTCTGCGCGCCCAGAATCTGCAGCCGCCAGAGTCCTCCCATCAGCACGAGCAGGATCGCCGCAATCACGTACTGGACGACGGAGAGCTTGTAGACCGGCCGCTTGTCTTCGCGACTCGACATATCAACCCACCTACTCTGCCTGCTGCGTGCGATCGAGGATGGCGAACAGGAAGAAACCGAGAATCGTATTGGTCGCGGCCTTGAGCAATTGGTGCCACCAGCTCCAGTTCAACTCGACACCCACCAGGTGGCGCATGATAAGCAGATACAGAAACCCGTAGAGGAGCGTGCAGAGAAAATTCAGTAGCAGCCTCGTGCCGTGGTTCTCTACGTCAATTCTAAGGCCGATAGATGCAGTGAGAAATCCGATAATGGTTTCAGAGATTCCATTCACACCCAGTTGGCGTCCCGTGAGCGCATCCTGCATCAGGCCAACTACCACGCCCGTCAGCGTGCCGGAAATCGGACTGCGCCGCGCCACTGAAAAATAGATGACGACCAGCAACGGCAGGTTGAAAACATCCAGCCGCGGAAAACGCAGCGGCAAGTACGCCTGCACGCCCACCGCGAACAGCGGCAACAGCAGCACCACGAACCAGGGATAGGAGGGACCCTCCATCTCGCGGCGGGTCGTTGCAAGCATCGCCATCAGCTGAGCCCTCCTTCAAATGCGTTGCTGCGGTTACGATCCGGCATGTGGAGCAACGTCTGTGGCGTGGACGGCGGTGGCTGCACCGGTGCTGGCCTTGACGGAATCTGGCGCGGAATTGCACGCGGCTGGATCGACGGTGGCTCGACCACGCTCCGCGAGGAGGAGTCGGAAGAAGGCGCAGGCCGGTGAGGCGGCATCTTCTTCGGGGCCGGTGCGTCTCCAGCGCCGGTTCCCGCTTCGCCCGGTTCATCCGACGTTACCGGCCGTGGTTTCGGACGAGGCTTCGGCGCAGCAGTACCATCACCCTCACTGCTGGCACTGTAGGTCGCGCCCGGAACGCGTCCGCCCGGAGCAAGACTACTGGCCGGCGGCGTCGCAGTCGGCGAAAACCTGTCCGGATGAAGAGTCTGCAAGGGCTTGATCGGCTTCAGCAGCGCTGCCGCGTCACTCGATACGTTATCGCCGCCAGGCGCGGTCTGGCTGCCGTTCGCCTCGCCCGGAGCATCGGGGTCAGTAAATCCCGGGAGCTTTTCTGCAAGAATGTCAGACGCCCTCTGCTTTTCGGCATCGACTGCAGCCGCTGCTTCACTCCTGGCCAGATCCTTCGCTGCTACCGGTGGCATGTGATCACTCACTTGCGTCACCACCAGGACTTCTTCGAGATGGGATAGATTCGCAGCGGGCTTGATCACCACATCGACATAGGGCTCGTGCTCAGCGTCCGGAGCAACATAGTCGACTGTGCCAACTGGAAGGCCGCGCGGGAAGATCTGGTCACCGCCGCTGGTCACTACCTTCTCGCCTGGCTTGATCCGCTCGTCCGGCAAAATATTGATGATCTGCGGCTGGCCAAAAACATTGCCGCGCAGCACGCCCCGCAGCCGCGTCGATTCCAGCAGCACCCCCGCGCCGCTGGTTTGGTCATTAATGACCAGCACCTGTGACGTATGCGGGAACGTATCCTTAAGCCGCCCGACGACGCCATCCGGCGTAATCACAGGCATATCCGGCTTCAAACCGTCCTTCGAACCTTTGTTGATATACAGAATACGCGACTGGTCGGTACCCGCCGTCCCGATCACTTCCGCCGGCTGCGTCTGGTACACATACTGTTCTTTGAACGACAACAGGGACTGCAGCCGCTGGCCCTGGCGCGCGTCTTCCATTAGCCCCGCCTGCTCCAGGTGAAGGCGGTTATTTTCAGCCAGCAGCCGTTGGTTTTCCTCACGCGTCTCGCGAAGATCGAGATAGTCGGCCCAGAAACCGCGTGTACCCGAACCCACGCCATGAAGGACCTTCTCCGGTGGCGCTACCAGTGCTACAACCCAGTAACGCCAGAGGCGAACATTGTGGCGGTCCTCGCCGTTCGGCAGGGGATGACGAATCTGCGATGCGAGCCCGATGAACTGCGCGAACAGCACCACGACCAGCACCAGGATGTCTTTATACCGGGAGAGAGTTTCCATGCCTGTGGCCTACGCACGTTTCATTGAGCGATCGAAGACCCGGGTCTCAACCACGAGACACGGGGCACGCATCTCCGTGGAAACCGCAGACGCGAGCTCCACACATCTCGCATTTGCAATATGGGCCTGCGCGAAACCACAGATCCTTCGACTTCGTTCAGGATGACAGGATGAGAGATTGCTTGGCATGCGCGGCTCAGTATTCAATTAATCGATCTTGATCTTGCGCAGCAGCCGGAAGTCGGACAACATCTTGCCGGTGCCCAGCACAACGCTGGCCAGCGGATCGTCGGCCACCGACACCGGCAGCCCGGTTTCTTCGCGAATACGCTTGTCCAGGTTCTTGATCAGCGCGCCTCCGCCGGTCAGCACG
>CAXTNK010000155.1:0-5098 GCA_964245665.1 uncultured Acidobacteriaceae bacterium | reverse complement strand
GGAGGTCACAAATGCTCGTAAGGATCTTCCAAATGGGTTCCTGGAATTTGTGGAAACCGGAAAGCAGTCTCGAATTTTGGTCAACATGGATTTGATCGAAGCTGTGAGCCGCGATAGCTATAACCACTCAGGAAATGGCACCAACTACAGCTTTTGGATGAACGTAGATGAAAAGCGAAAGAAAGTACTTTCGCTCAATTTGAGCGAACATCCCTGTGAAACAGCAGCTCGGCAAGTGAGTGCCAGCCATAGATAGTTAAGAGGGACAAAGATCCACGGTCGTCAAAAAAGGCGCTCGGAAGAGCGCCTTTTCTATTGTCACGAGAAATGAAAGGAACACATGAGCGTCGGGGATATCGCGGTTCAGATCACGTTAGACGGAAAGAATTACTCTTCTGCCGCTGGTAAGGTCGTTGCGCTTAACAAGCAAATCCAGAAGTCTGTTGAGGATGCTGGGAAATCTCTCGAAAGCTACGGCCACTCCACAGTCTCGCAGATGCAGGCGTCATCTGCGGCGATCCGCGCCTTCGAGAATCCGCTGGGCAATAACCTGCGAGCGGTTGAGCGCTTCATGACGATCATTCCTGGCGTTGGAACTGCGCTGAAGGCTGCGTTTCCTGTGGTCGGCGCTGTCGCTTTTGGCGCTGTCATTGTCGAGAGTGCCAAAAAGGTGCAGGAGTTCATCTCGCACCTGCGCGCTATTCCTGCCACGGTCAGCATGGGCGCTCAAACGATACAAGCGTCAATGACAAGCACGAATGACGAGCTCGCTGTTGCTATCGATCGCATTGAGATGGCAAATGCCAAGCTCGAACATAAGCCGATCAATGGTTTGCAACTGACTCTGGACGAAGCGGCCGTAGCTGGCGATAAGTTGAATGCTGTTCTGCTGCAAAGCAACAAGGAAGTCCAGGACCTGCTGAAACAGAGCAGCACCAGCGGCTTCATTGCGCAGCTCATCGGGAACCAGGCATCCACGGCCAAAACCGACGACATGGTGGCGCAGTACAACAATCGCCTGAAGGATATTCACGGCACAGGCATCGATGAACGCTATGGCGCCCAGGGCGATCAAGCAAAAATCGCTGCAGCCGAAGCCAACGAGCGCGCAGCAACACGTAAGGCTGCTGTCGACCTCGTAAAACAGACATCTGCGCAGCTGGCCGCGAATCAGAGCAAGGTCCAGCAGAACATCATGAACGCGGGACGCTTTGATTCAGATAACAGCCACTTGAATACGGTCAGGCAGGCTGCACAGTCTCAAATTCTTAACATTGACCAGACCAACCGCGAAGAAGCCGGGCAGAAGAAAAATGCGGACGACATAGAAGCAAAGCAGAAGGCAGACGATGCTAAAAGGGCAGCGAGCGAAGCCTCCGCAGCTTTGCGCAAGGCTCAAGAGCAGGTGGTTCAGTCGATGAATGCCTGGCACGAAAGCTTTCAGAACAGTGCCGTCCGGTCTGCGCAGGACGAGATGAACTTCTGGGCAGAGCAGGTAGTTGCTCTCGGCAATGGAAGCAAAAAATATGCCACTGCTCATACCGAAGCATTTAAGCACCTCGCCGAATCTCGTCAGGGCGTGATGAGGTCGACTGCAGAGGAACAGAAGAAATGGCAGGATGCCACCGGGTACACGGATCAGTACGGCGATCCACAGCACCCCGTTGACATCGCCACTCGCTATTCACCCGATTTGTCAAAGGACTCGGATGCGCTTCGCGGAATGACCGAAGCCGGCAAGCAGTCTGTCGAACGCCTAAAGACAATGAACCAAGGCATCGATCTCACTCGTGCTTTTAACGACTCGATCGCGGAGCAGAAGCTTGCTTTGGCTGCGGCTTCAGGACAGATGTCCGCGCACGATGTCGCTATTCAGAAGATGGCTCTGCATACAAAGCAATATCTTGATCTCGTCGAGCGGATGCATAAGCTAGGTAAGAGTCAAGGTGACATCGATCGAGCAGGACAGGATTACACCCTTGAGCACAACGACGATCAAGCCTCGGTGCTGAATACAAGCTTCAAGGGTCAGTGGGAGTCCACGCTGAACCAGATGTCGAACGACTTTAAAGACTTCGGTACTGAGCTTACCGGCAACTTCAAACAGACCATTGGGAACATCAACGGAGAAATTGTCAAGCTTCTAACCACACGTCACACAAACGGTTACGATACACGCCAGCAGTTCAAGAGCATCGGTAAAGAAGCCTTTTCAGGCATCGCTGATACCGGGCTGAAAGGGATCGAGGGATACGGCATAAGCGGACTGCAGAAATTCTTTGGCAAATCCGCGAAGGCTCCAGACGGCAGCGCGGCGAGCCCGTTTCACGTCATCATGGCCAGCGTGGCAGGAGCAGCGACAGGTGGCGTCAAGTCGGCTGTCTCTGGTGTCGGAAATTTCGTCCCCTCTGTCCTCGGCCCACTTAAGTCCGCTGGGAGCAGCATCGGCGGCCTCCTTGGTAGTGCTTTCCAGGGCTTCTTCGCCGATGGCGGGGACGTTACAGCGAATCGCCCTATGGTCGTCGGCGAGCGTGGCGCTGAGATGTTCGTGCCTCATGTGGCAGGGTCGATCATTCCTAATAACAAGCTTGGCGGCTCGACTATGCACCACCACTGGAATATCGACGCACGCGGCGCAACGAACCCCGGAGAAGTTGAGAGAGCGGCCATGCGCGCTGTGATGAAGGCCGCGCCTCACATTCAGAAGTCATCCGTGAAAGCCACGCACGAGTACGCGCGACGCAGACCTTCCGGCCACTAGATGAATGGATACTGAAAGCACAATGTCCGCGGCTAAGTCCTTATTGAGTAAATGGATGAAGCACGGAAGCGTGGATTGAAGTCACCAGACCGTGCTGAGTCGGTGAGGCTTGCCTTCGTAAGCGATTCACCGATGGATGTCTGGATCAGACTTGGCGCGTACTAAAACCGCGAAGCCTATCTTTTAAAACTTTAACGTTCGCACGTAAGGGGCATTTTGATGCATATAGCTTGTTTGCAAAAAGGTAAACGGATCGACGGAAGGTGGGGCCTGATGAAAGGATGTTGGGCATGGAAAATTCAGAAGCTACTCCGCCTAAGATTACAATCACCGACCGTGTCTTTCGCTTTGCGGAAAGCGGCATGACCCAGACACTATTAGGCATAATAGGAGGCCTTGCCGGAACCTTTTTAGATGGGCGGTGGTTCATGATTTTGACGCCTATGATCCCAGCAGCCCTTCATCGCAGCAAGGCTACGGAAGGATTAAAGAGACAATGGAGTATTGTCATCCTTCTTGCCTCATGTCCGATTACGGCGGCCGTATTGTTTTGGTGTGGAACGCTATTGAATAAGTCCCGCCCTGACGTTCTTACACCCGCTGACTATGCGGTAGCTGTTCAGCGTTTAACCGGCAGAATTCCTGCCATCACCAGTGCACCGCCAAAGTCTGAACCGCCTAAACAGTCAGTACCATCTCGTGTTCTAGAAACTCTTAGCGTTCTAAATGCCACGGTAAGGGTTCCCAAGTCGAGCGGAGACACAGCTCAAGTCATATTGAACGTGAAGGTAAATGGCGATAGGCCCTTAACAGTTACAGACTTTAGAGTCCACGTAGTTGGGCCGATTGATGTCGATGCTCATAAACAACGCGATATCGAAAATGCCTTTTGGAATAATAATGTCAACTCCCATGGCAAAGAGTCCGCTTCCTTCCCTTTAACTTTGCCATCAGGGCAGGAAATCCTACAATTGCCAAATCCAACGGAACCAATGACTATCTCTGAAGACGATTTCAAGGCAATCCAGGAAAACCAAAAAGCTGTGTACTTCATGTACCAAGTGAGGGCCACAGGAGGTAGGCTCCTCTTAAATTACTGCTCACATCTGACTAGCGATGGCGTCCTAATGTTATGCAGAGAGCATAACGGACCCTAAACCGGTCTCGAAATTTAAGCAAAGCAATCAGCCCAGGAGAGACACGCTGAGACAGAAAACAAATTCCCCGCCGGGCGCGCCTTCTACAAATATCGACATCAAAACTCAGCGCATGGTCCGCGCTCACATGCTGATGGATGAAGTCACTGAGCTAGCGGACAGCGGCATCGAAGATCTGGAGTTGCTAAGATCAAGATTGCCGCGCAGGCTCGGGTATATTTAGTAAATGCAAAATGGCGACGTTTACATTCTCACGCAATTCGACCCTCCCGCAGAACCTTTTGAAGGCATCTTTCATATTGACGAAGACGGAACGAAATACTTCACTTCTGCTTCAAGCAGGGAAATCGGTAACGGCCGTTATGACGTCAGGCCGCCGGGCGGCGCATTCCCTGGCATTCCGCAGATTTGGGACTATAAAGGGCTAAGCTGGGTACAACACACACACGCGATCAAGCTCAACGACAAATTGGAAGAAGAGCATTGAGCGTATTGGAGTCGCTACTAGTCCGCGAGATCACTCCCTCGGCCTAGAGTCGCGCTCATGCTGGGACGACTCTAGGTTCGTTGATGCGGCAGAGGAAAGCCAGTTAGCAGGGTGACCATCTTCCGGCCGTTGATGCGAAGCGGATAGCACTACCGCCGGCGAACCTCATCGCTGCTTCTCGTCACACAACTGCGATTTGAGGAGATCGTCATGTGGTATACAGACGCTGAAAACGAGAGGTATTAGGCTTTCCCAGGTGTTCCGTGAACAAATTACTCACTATCGGAAGCGACATCCCACTGCTGGAAACGCGGGCTTCCATTCTTAGCCTCAAATATAAGACAGAACTTGAAACGTATGAAAACGCGCTGAAGCGGCTCCGCCAGGAACATTTCGACCTGTTGATGGTCTGTTACTCCACGCCAGCGGACCGAGCTTCTATTATCATCAACACTGCTCATGCCGATTTTCCACATCTATGCATCGTTCGGCTGCTTTCCGCTGACTCCCCTCTAATCGATGACCCCATTGCACACCGCGTTGTTACCATCGACTACCACCCGGAGACCTGGATGCGAGTGGTTGATGAGTTATTAACGCCGGGTTCATCCAACCAAAATGTCATTCATTAAGCTTCTTTTTTTTGAAGTACCCGCGCAACAACACGCTGATTCGATCGACTTGCTGATCAAG
>CAXTNK010000154.1:0-5136 GCA_964245665.1 uncultured Acidobacteriaceae bacterium | reverse complement strand
ATCGTTCCCACGTTTACGTGCGGCTTTGACCGGTCAAACTTTTCCTTCGCCATCTTGAAAACCCTCTCTCAACTTGTTACGAACTCTTGTCGAAACTACCAACTACTTGTTTGTCTGATTGCGGCCGATGATCTCCTCAGAGATCATCCGAGGCGCTTCTTCATACCGTGCGAAGTGCATCGTGTAGGAAGCGCGGCCCTTGGTAGAACCGCGAATTTCATTCACGTAACCGAACATTTCCTTCAACGGCACCAGCGCTTTGACGATCTGCGAACCACCGGCATGTTCGACACCTTCGATACGACCGCGGCGTGAATTCAAGTCGCCGATGATCGTGCCCATGTACTCTTCCGGCACCGTGACTTCAACTGCCATCACTGGCTCGAGCAGCACTGGACTTGCCTTGCGGGCCGCTTCCTTGAAGGCCATGGAACCGGCAATCTTGAAGGCGTTTTCGTTCGAATCGACATCATGGTAGCTGCCATCGTAGAGCGAAACTTTGACGTCTACTACTTCGTAGCCGGCAAGAATCCCACCCTGAAGTGCTTCGCGAATGCCCTGCTCCGTCGGCTTGATGTACTCCTTCGGAACTGTGCCGCCCTTAGTGTCATTGGTGAAGACAAAACCACCGCCAGTTTCATTTGGCTCGATGCGAATCTTCACGTGACCGTAGTTACCTGAACCACCGGTCTGACGAATGAACTTTCCTTCTGCCTCTGCTCCCTTGCGGATAGTCTCGCGGAAGGCCACACGGGGTTCGCCGACATTCGCTTCAACCTTGTGCTCACGCTTCATGCGGTCGACAAGAATCTCAAGATGTAACTCACCCATACCGCTGATGATCGTCTGCGAAGATTCTTCATCGGTGCGGACCTTGAACGTCGGATCTTCGTCGGCGAGACGCGCCAGAGCCATACCCATCTTCTCTTGGTCAGCCTTGGTCTTCGGCTCGATTGCGATCGAGATAACCGGATCAGGAAAATCAATTGCGCCAAGGGCGATTGGATGGTCAGGCGAGCAGAGCGTGTCGCCCGTCTTCACTTCCTTCATGCCGACGGCTGCGCATATATCTCCTGCATAAATCTCGCTGATCTCTTCACGCTTGTTTGCGTGCATCTTGACCAGGCGGCCCACGCGCTCGGTCTTACCAGTGCGGGGATTGACAATCGTATCGCCCGTCTTCAGGTAACCCGAGTAGATACGGATAAACGCCAGTTTGCCGAACGGATCATTGACCAGCTTGAAACCCAGCGCCGAAAATGGCTCAGTATCATCCGCCTTGCGGATCAGGATCGTTTCCGGGTTGGACGGGTCAATGCCCTCGGCCGGGGGAACGTCAAGCGGGCTCGGCAGGTAGTCGACGACTGCATCAAGCAGCGTTTGTACACCCTTGTTCTTGAACGACGACCCACATAGCACCGGGAAAATATGCATAGCGATGGTCGCGGAACGAATACCGGCCTTCAACTCTTCATTTGTCGGCAGTTCGCCTTCAAGGAATTTGTGTAGCAGGTGATCATCAAATTCAGCTACAGACTCAATCAATTGAAGGCGGAAAGCTTCTGCCTTCTTCCCAAGTGCTGCGGGAATCTCTTCGACGGTGTACTCGGAGCCCATCTCTTCGTCTTTCCAGACGATTGCCTTCATCTCGATCAAGTCGACAACGCCCTGAAAGTTTGCTTCTGCGCCAATCGGGATCTGGATGGCCACTGGACGCGCACCAAGCCGCTTGCGGATGGTCTCGATCACATACTCGAAATCCGCGCCGGCCTTGTCCATCTTGTTCACAAAGCAGATCCGGGGAACCTTGTACTTATCGCCCTGCCGCCAGACTGTTTCCGACTGAGGCTGCACGCCGGATACGGAATCAAACAGCGCGACCGCGCCGTCAAGTACACGCAGCGAACGCTCTACCTCGGCGGTGAAATCCACGTGGCCGGGGGTGTCGATGATGTTGATACGGATGTTCTTCCAGGTGCATGTGGTCGCGGCGGACGTAATCGTAATGCCGCGCTCCTGCTCCTGCTCCATCCAGTCCATCGTGGCCGTGCCTTCGTGCACTTCACCGATGCGATGGGTAATACCAGTGTAGAAAAGAATGCGCTCGGTCGTCGTCGTCTTCCCGGCGTCGATGTGAGCCATGATTCCGATGTTCCGGCAACGAGTTAAAGGTACAGTGCGAGCCACGTTTGCTTCTCAACTCTTCTCCGGGATCCGATCCCGGCTTTAACGAACAACAGACTGCCTAAATACTTACCAGCGATAGTGCGCGAAAGCCTTGTTTGCTTCGGCCATGCGGTGAACGTCTTCCTTACGCTTCATCGCTGCGCCACGACCATTTGCCGCGTCGAGCAACTCATTCGTCAGCTTGTCGATCATCCCCTTTTCGCCACGGGCGCGACCGTAGGTCACGAGCCAGCGAATGGCAAGCGAAGTACGCCGCTCCGGGTTTACCTCGATCGGCACCTGGTAGTTGGCGCCGCCTACACGCCGGCTCTTGACTTCCAGCAGCGGCTTGCAGTTCTCGACTGCCTTCTTGAACAGCTTCAGGGCATCGTCGCCGCCACCCTTGGCTTCCAGGTTCTTCATCGATGTGTAGAAGATGTTCTGCGCGGTCGACTTCTTGCCGCCCCACATCATCGAGTTCACAAACTTGGTGACCAGCGTCGAGTCATAGACCGGATCAGCGGGAACTTCACGCTTCGCAATGTGACCTTTTCTAGGCATTCTTCTTCAATCCTTTAACTAAGCTTGGTAGGACTACTTGGCTGCTGCTGCCTTGGGACGCTTGGCGCCGTATTTCGACCGGCTCTGCTTACGATTAGCGACGCCGACTGAATCGAGCGTGCCGCGCACAACGTGATAACGAACGCCTGGCAGATCCTTCACACGGCCGCCGCGGATCAGCACAATCGAGTGCTCCTGCAGGTTGTGGCCGATGCCTGGAATGTAGGTCGTCACTTCAATGCCATTGGTCAGACGGACACGGGCCACCTTGCGGAGGGCCGAGTTCGGCTTCTTCGGGGTCTGCGTGTAGACACGCGTGCAGACACCGCGCCGCTGGGGCGAACTCTGCAATGCAGGCGATGCCGTCTTGTAACGCGGGGCCGTGCGGCCCTTCTTCACGAGCTGATTAAATGTCGGCAAACGAAACTCCTTACCTTCTGAAACCTTTTGAAACCCACGCGCAGTCAAAACTGCGCGCATCCGCAACGCGGACAAAGCAGGCGCATGCCCGCATTCCCCAAAAACCTTGGCGCTTCACGCTGCGCCCACGTACAACAGACGCTTTCGCGCCTTTGCTGCCAAACACACTCTGGACAAGAATTCCGACGGTGGTCGCGCGCCTCGTTCCTCCAGGCCTAAAGCACCAGAGAATGATCTCCCGCTATTCCGGAAGACAGTCGAAGGTCAACTCCGTTTCGAAATTTCTGGCCCGCATAGCTTCCAAAGGTAGGAAGTGTCGCAGGCACAAGTGCGAAGCGTCCGGATCCCGCACACACATGAAAACAGGGATCGCCACAACGATGCTGTCAATAGTGTAACCGAAGAGAGCGCCAGGCGCATGTCCTCAGTCTCGTTGTGCTCCCGGCTGCCCTAGAAATAAGGAAAAAGCGGCTGCCAGCGGAACCTTTTAACAATAGCAAGGAGTTGTGGATCGGTCAACAGGTGTTCGCAGCCAAGGCCGCGAATGTCCAAGATTCGGCGCCAAAACAAAGCGATGCTGAAAGGTTACAGGCAACACGCTTGTAGCAAAAGGTGAAGCAACCATACATTTCACTGAAGAAGTTGCCCACGAACTTGGATGGATTATCACAACAACTGAAATACCGGTGAGGTTCTCAAAATTAGAGAAACAACATTCATCCGCCGAGGAAGTCACGTGGAAGTGTTCTGCGACGCCGAGAGGCGCAAATGCTGTAGAAGGTCGCCTAATCCCAGCTCCAACCTACCCCAAGGTTCGCCTTTCCATCGTGCTGCCGTGGCTAGAAATCCCAAATCAAGCTCAATGCGCGGGAGTTCGATCCGCTGGTGATCAGTGGTCCCCGTTCAGGCGGCGCTCCTGATACGATTTGCTCCATGATTTACAGGCATTTTGGCCGCCCTTTCCTGCAGTCGTTTTGCGCTTCCGCATCGGCTGCCTTGATCGCTGTCACAGCGACGCTCATTTATCTTCCGGCCGCAGCAGCAGCGCCAACAGCGCCTGATCCACGCATCACGCAGATCTTGGCTTCGCTCGAGAAAGTGCAAGGCATTCCGGAGACAGCTATTTCGCCGGACGGCCAGCACCTGGCCTGGGTGCTGGGCGGGAAAGGCGGCAGTGTGATCATGCTGGGTGGTCCGGCGGGGCAGGATGCGCACCGCGTGCTGACCACCGCGAAGAATGCCGATTGCTCGAGCAGCGGTATCGCCTTTTCGCCGGATTCATCGAAGCTGGCCTTTCTGTCGGATTGCGCTTCGACTGCTGGTGAGGCCAAGCCCGGCGAGGGTCGGGTCACGCAGGACGACCTGTTCCTGCTGCCGGTTGCCGACGCCAAAGCCAAGGCGAAGCAGCTGACACACTTCCACGGTTATGTGGATCGGCCTACCTGGTCACCGGATGGCAGGCAGATCGGTGTTCTGTATACAGAAGGGGCGACGCGGCCGTCGGGAGCGCTCGATGCCATGAAACCACCATCAGGCGTCATTGGCGTCGAAGGACTGGAAGTTGCTCGTGTGGCAGCGGTCGATGCGGCTTCCGGGCAGGTGAGCGAGATTACGCCCGCCGGTCTGTTCGTCTATGAGTTTGACTGGTCGCCGGACAGCAAAAAGCTGGCATATGTGGCGGCTCCGGCGCCGGGCGAGAACAACTGGTGGGTAGCCAAGCTCTATACGCAGCCGATGATGAGCGACCACGGTGCCGCTGCGCCAGCCAAGCTGGGCGGTCGCGCAGCGTTTGACCCGGGAGTTCTGCTCGATCCAGTCACGGTCTCGGGGCCGCTGCATGGATTGCAGATCGCCGTTCCCCGCTGGTCGCCGGATGGCACAAGGATCGCGTTTATTGGCGGATTGATGAGCGACCAGGGCGCGACGGGCGGCGATATTTACTTGATATCTGCGAAGGGAGGCGAACCGCGTCTTCTATCGCCTGGAGCT
>CAXTNK010000153.1:0-5152 GCA_964245665.1 uncultured Acidobacteriaceae bacterium | reverse complement strand
GAAACCCCCTCCAACCCACTCGGCGCACCAGGCGCCTCCGGCGAGCTCGGCGCTGCACCAGTTTCGATCGCTTCGATGCCGCTGATCATGGGGGTATTGGCGGCTCCCATCGTCAGTTGCACAATGATCTGACCGTAAATATCGGCGACCGCGCTGGTTTGCTTGACGAGCGCGATGTTCTCACCACCGGCTTGGGCAAACACGTCGAAGTTTGTCAGGAAAGGCGTTCCGTTTACGGCGACATTGAAGACCCGCTGATTCGCCGCGGTAAAGTATGTTTCCGCAAAGTGCAGATTGACGTTGTAGGTCGCATTGGCAACCAGACCCGTCAGCACGTAGGTAAAAGGAATGATGCGCGTCGTTTGGTAGACCGCTGCCGGGGCAGGATCGATGGTGTTTGCCGGCACGGTGATGGCGGCAGAGGATGCCGCGCCAACGTCACCGCCGTTGAAATCTTCATCCGCCAGGAAATTGCCTTCCTGTGCGCCGCCCGAGTTAATGGCCAGATCTGTAACAGTGCCGGGTGCAGCCCCCACGGGATCGCTGCCGGTAGCTGGAATAATCTCAATACCGCTGATGGTCGGATTCAGATCCTGGACAGTGGTAGTGCCGTAATTCGTTTCGAGCTCGATCAAGCCGTTCGCATCCGCCAGCGTGTAGTACTCCTTGACAACCGCTGTATTGGCGGCGCCCGCAGCCGCGAAGATATCGAAGTTGGTAAGCACCTGCTCGCTATTTAGGGAAACGTTGAAGTTTCGTGCGTTGGCGCTGGTGTAGGTGTTCTCCACAAAATGCAGCCGCACGTTGTAACCGGCTCCTGGCGTTAAACCCTGGATGGTCCAGGCTGCCGGGCCCCAGCGTTCCGTGTCATAGACCTGCTGCGGCGCCGGATTCGTGATGCCCGTGGTGGCGACTGGCACATGAAGGTGGGCGTTGGTGCTTCCGCCGACAACGAATTGAGAGCTCATATATGTGCCGGACGCCCAGCCACCGGCGCTCAACTGCATGCCGGTGCTGTTGCCAGCAGCCAGCGTCTTGGCCGTCGCCGTCGCTGCTGTCGACTCGCCGCCGAAGTTTGCAGCCATCACCGTGTAGTAGTAGGTAGTGGCGGGCAGCAGGCCGGTGTGTTGATAGGTGGTGCCCGAGACGTTCTGCGCTACCATGTCGAATTGACTGGGAGTTGTTCCAGGAGTGGTGCTGGCGTAAATATCGTAGGTGACGCCGGCTGTTCCACTCGCCGTCCAACTAAGATTGACCGCGTTGCTGTACGCTGCAGCAGCGCTCAACGCGGTTACAGGCTCGGGCGCCCCCGCTGCCCATTGTGAGTAATGGACATAATGCACGGTCATATCCGAAGGAAAACCCGTTGTTCCGGGGGTTCCACCGTTGCCGCCGATCCCAGAGCTGAGGATGAAGTTGATCGGCTGGTTCAGCTCCCAGGTGTCGTTGAAAGCGGTATCCGCGATATCGATATCCCCGTACGGCTGCGACGCGCCATCAAGGAAAAAGTAAAAGTGGTAGGGCGCCCACTCAGTCGTGAAGACGTGAAAGCCGTTATCGAAGGTTGCAGGGCTCGTGAGATTGACGGTAGCGCTCACGTAAATATCGTCGCCATAATCGCTGCCGTGCACCGTCGAACCATTATGGTTGGCTGTCAGTGCTTGGATTTCCATCATATCGAGCTCGCCGCAGTAGGGCCAAGGGGTACCGCCGTTCGTGCTGGGAGCCGAGGTGTTTGGGGCCGTGGCCGCCGGATAGGCATCTGCACCCTGTGCCCAGAAAGCCGCGCCCATGCCCTGACCGGAAGGGTTCTGAATATCGGCATCGACTTTCCCGTAGGGGCCGGCCGCGTAGGTGCTGGTCAGTCTGGCGGAAGTGTAACCGTTATATGCCCAGCTGTTGGAAGGGTCTGGGGTATAGGTCAGCGCGATGACCAGATCGTTGTTCCCGTCCAGGTAAACGTTTTGCAGGCTGTCAGAGGTCGACTCATCCGTGTCGTCGCCCCAGGCATTATTGTCGTTGTTAACCTTGACCTGATTCCACCAGTTGCTGTGGTTGTAAGTAGTGTTAGCCGCCCCTCCGAAATCGTCTCCCCATACCTGGTTCCACTGCGCATGCAGAGGCGTCGCGAACAGGAGAGTGAAAAAGCAAGCGAGGATCCACGGAACGCATGCTCCTCTCCTTCCGGAACTGGGCGGCCGCTGTAACAACCTGTCAGCACCCGGCGAACTTTGACGCACATGGGAGTAATACACTGCAATGCCAGAAAACAGGGACATGGGGGGCTCCTTGGAGAGGTAAGCAGCTGCGACGTTGGACTACTTGCGGCTACGATAGCCGACTACATCCTTTGCTAAACCACCAGCGAGATTCACCTTGCTGGCACGTCATTGCTTATGTGTATTGCTGAACGTGAACATTTCATTAAAATGGCGGAGTTCCTACACCTTCGACCTACAAGCAACCACGCGAGCCATAAGACGCGAGGTCCTGGATGGGACCCGCTCCAAGAAAATTCATGCATTTGCTGAAGTTCAGGAGAACTCTTCTAGATGCCTATCGATGAACTTACATCCTTGAGGCAGAATCTTCCTTCATGCCCAGAAAATGAGGTTGAATAAGGAATGGGGTTCTGCAGGAGCACCTGCACTGCATTAAAAGACTGCTGTCCAACAGATTGTGATCAAGCTCCTCTCGTGCTTCAAGTCGTAAATACTTTCAAGCGCCGGCTTTTCGAGTACGAGAAGTAAGCACTGGCCGACATAATCTTGTCAAGAGATTCTGTGGTTTTTTCTCAATTTCACACTGGCATGCATCACTATGGCGGTGCAATGTGGGGTACAACCTTCGAGGATTATGGCGCGAAGTTGAGATAACCCATACTTTAAATCGTCGCGCGTGCGTGCTTCTGCCGCAGGCGCATCCTGCTTTGGGTAAATTTTGCTTCCAATACATCCGCGCCTCATTATTCTTCTACAGCGGTAATGACACTGCGGTGAAATGTGTTTAGACAGGGTACTTAGTAAACGGTTACATAGATGATCAGCAGTTGGACGGATGCCTGGGACCAGCTTCGAAACGGGTCAAGTCAAGGCCTTACTTGCCTGCGGGTTACAGGAGACCGCTTGTAGTCTGTTCCAGACTCTGACTGGAAAGTAGAAGCTTGGCAAGCAGTGCTTATGTGGGCTCATGAACAAAGAGTTGGTTTCTTACAACGCTCATTGACAGCGCTTAGTGCGCGGCATATATTTCGTCGCGCCACCAAATGTACCCAATTTCGCGAAGGAAATTTGCTCATGACACGCTGTGGCCAGAATCTATTTAGCTCCCGGTTAAGATTATCGGGTCTAACGGTTGTTGCTTTTCTCACAGGGACCTGTGCTACAGGTTTCGCTCAAAACACGTCCATTTTTGGCCCCAATGTGACTATCATCACGCCGTCCATGACCTCGGCGCAGGTGACCACCGCGTTGAATAATGTGAATAGTTTCACGCAGTTTGATACGAGTCGTGCTGCCATACTGTTTATGCCGAGTGCGACTCCGTACAGCGTGTACGCCGACGTCGGCTACTACGAGCAGATCGCGGGTCTTGGGGAAACGCCTGGGCAGGTGGTCATCGATGGCGGCCTAGTGGCTGATCAGCTCGTCGATGGGACTCAGACTCAGAACTTCTGGCGCTCCCAGGAAAATCTGACAGAAGTGCCGCAGGGTGGTGAGACGCCCGGAACTCTGGATTGGGGCGTCTCGCAAGGAGCTGCGTTGCGCCGGTTGAGTGTTCAGGGAAACCTGCAATACACCAATGCTGATTGCAATGAATCCAGTGGTGGCTTCACGGCGGACACGGCAATTACAGGTACGACCAATGCCTGCTCGCAGCAGCAGTGGTACACGCGCAACAGCACCATGCCGGCGAACAGCTGGGAAAGCAACGTTTGGAATTTCGTTTTCTCCGGTGTCTCAGGTGCCCCCTCACAAATTTTTCCTTCGACTCATACAGGCAACGGCATTACAACACTTCCCACAACGCCGGTCAGCCGCGAGAAGCCCTTTCTTTATGTGGATAGCAGCGGAAATTACAATGTTTTCGTCCCACCCCTCTTAACAAACTCCTCAGGGCCGCGCTGGTCGGCTGGTGGCCTGGGACCCGGATATTCGCTGGCGATCAGCAAGTTCTTCATCGCGCAGCCGTCAAACACCCTCGCGCAAATCAACGCTGCTTTGGCTTCCGGGCAGAACCTGATTCTCACTCCGGGCATTTATCAGTATGCTGGCGCGATCAATGTGACAAACCCAAACACGATCGTGCTCGGCCTGGGATATGCGACAGTGGTTCCGCAGGATGGAACCGCAGCTATCACCGTCGCAGACGTGGACGGGGTGCAACTTGCCGGTCTCCTGATCGACGCCGGCCCTGTCAACTCCCCTGTGCTTCTGGAGGTTGGCAATCCGGGAGCGACGAATGCAAGTCATGCTTCCAATCCAACCTCACTGAATGACGTCTTCTTCCGTATCGGCGGCGGTACGCCAGGCAGCGCAACCACAGCGCTGCAGATCGACAGCGGCAACGTCATCATGGACAACATCTGGTCCTGGCGCGCAGATCACGGGAACGGTGTCGGCTGGACTGCGAACACAGCGGCGCACGGTCTTGTCGTTAACGGAAACAGTGTTACGGCACTCGGCTTGGCGGTGGAACATTATCAACAATCGCAGGTGCAATGGAACGGTAATAGCGGCGAAACCATTTTTTATCAAAGCGAGCTGCCGTACGATGTTCCTTCCGAGAGCGCTTGGATGGACGGCTCGGCGAATGGCTATCCGTCTTATGTGGTGGCTCCTGGGGTTTGCACGCATACAGCATACGGATTCGGAATCTACTCTTACTTCGATGTTGGACCTGACATCATTGAGGACAATGCGATCACTGCCCCAAATGTCACTGGAATTTCGTTCACGGATGTAGGCACTGTATTCCTCGGTGGCTATGGCCAAATCTCGAACGTAATCAATGGTGTCGGCGGTCCGGCTAGTAGCGCGAATGATGGCGTGCTCGTGCCGGTGGCGTCGTATGTTGGCAGCGGCACATGCACGGTAACAGCGCCGAGCTCGCCGGAGGCGCCTGGTGCGCCGAGTGGGTTGGAGGGGGTTTC
>CAXTNK010000152.1:2712-5350 GCA_964245665.1 uncultured Acidobacteriaceae bacterium | reverse complement strand
GGCCCATAGATATTGATGAGGTCATCGGCGTCTAGCTGCTTGAGGAGTTCCTGGTGACGTCCCGGTTGGCCGGTTATCCGCTCCCAATTTATCCCAATATAGAATAGCCGCGATTCCGCAGAGACATCGGGTTTCGGGTAGGGGCCAGGTACACTGTGAAACAACGTAGGGAGTGGCGTCAGTGGCTCACGACCGAGGCCACCCAGTATGTTGATTCCGTGAGCATCGGCAATATCCGCATGACAGGACAACAGGTCGCTATGACTGGAAAGCTGGGCGGTGGTCCGCTGATATGTCGCGTGGTCACCATAGAAATCCGGCGGATTCCAGAGCGCCGTATAGGAGAAGATGTCGTACACGCGGGGCGACTCGAAGTGTAAAGACAAGACAAAGTCGCAGTCAGCGGCCGAGATAAGGCGCCTGGACGAAGCTACTCCGTTCACGCTAGACCACAGAATGTAGCCGGAGTTGTCGATGACGTACACCGCCTTGCCGATGTTCTGGGTGGCCTGACATACACGCTGCACGACCTCATATTCGGCATTCTTGATGTCGGTCCATGTCAGCACGACAGCAAGCGCATTCGTCGGGTTAGCGGCAGCGAGATCGGGCCTTGTCGCAACGGTCATCATTAGTCTTCCTGAACTCATTCGACGGGGACGCTAGGCGATATTCAACGTAGTGACAACACGTCGTGAAGACCTGAACTACTTGAATTATCTCAAAAAATAGCGCCTAGGGAGGTTGGAGTTGGCTGGGAGTCCTGCTTTGAAGGAAAACTGCCTCCGCCGGCTTTCCCGTTCACGTCGTCGGCTGCTGAGCGAACGATACCCAGAACGCTTGCGTTTCTCCGCTAGCTACTTGCGCGAACGGGCTCTGCCTTTGTTGGCTGCCGGCCAAGCATCTTGTCCAGCCAACGCTGGCCCAGGATATAGGAGGGCTTCTCGACTGTGACGTGAAGCAGCCAAGCCAGAAGTATGCATGTAACGACCGTGATGGACATGGAAAGCCAGAGCGGGACGTGGCGTCGGCTGAGTTCGTAGATCATGGCCCATCCGAGTGGGACATGCACGAGATAAAGGGGAAAGGAGATGTCACCGAAGAAGGCAAGTATTGGCCACCAACGAAGGACGCGCTCTACGGCCAAGCCCGCGGCAAACGCGAAGACCGTGCCGACTGAGGTGATCACGGTTATGTGGACGTAATTAGGGGAATGCTGCTGAAAAACCTCTCGCCCAAGCAAGAAGGTTGAGAGAAGAACAATCACTGTGCCAGTAGACTTCAGGATTTCGTTAGGCGTTGTTACTCCACGAAAGATTGCCGACCCAATCAGCATATAGATCATGTAGACGGCCATATATCCGACATTGTGCACTTGGAGGGCTACGGGCAGCAGTGCTGCGGGCGGATCGGTGCCCAGGTACGTCAACAGTAGGCAGGACGTGCCGGCAGTGATCATCTCGAGATAGCCGCACTTTTTGCTGAGGAGAAAAATGCAGGCCATAAGGACGTAAAATGATACCTCCACCATGAGAGACCAGAGCACCGGCAGAACATACAGGCTGGGAAAGAAGCCATTCAGCAGAAACGCTGACAGGATTGTCGAGTGGATCGTGAAGGGTTCTTGAACGCCGTAAAAACGGCAATAGACGGCTAAAACGATAGCAGTGATGAAGACGACGAAGATGGTGAGAGGATAGATACGAAAGATACGCCGGCCGATGAAAAGCCCCGGTGACAGAGTTTGAAGGCTTCCCTGGATCACGAAGCCGCTGATTAAGAAGAAGATCGCGACCCCCAGGTCCCCAGAGACAATCCGGAACCTTTCGATAAAGTATTCCGGCCTTAGAAAAGCCTCCGCTGCCAGGATCTGAGTGCCAGAAACCGGAGTATGTGGCACCATCGGAAGGTAGAGTCGCGGCGTCACCGGGTCCGTGGTCCCGACGACCACGATGTGCGCGTACAACACCAACAAGGCGGCAAAACCGCGCATGTATTGAACCGATAGCCAACGCGTCCGAGACATGTGACCGGTGCCGCTCCAGATTACTCAGAGTGTCCAGAGAGAGCTACAGTATCTGGCTGGAAGCTAGAAGCCCAAGTTTTGCAGCCAAGCAGCATTGATGAGGACGTAAGCGGATCGGCCGCTGCGACAACGCCGTGGAGCCCAGGGTATGAACGTCTGATGAGACCCGGGGCATTCGGATCGATCCAGATCAATGCATCTAAGCCATGCGTGCCGGCGTGGAGCCTATGACGTGACGAATGGCGTGCATCGCCGCCTACGAGCCGCTGTTGAAGAAGCTATTGCCATAGTTGCCGCCACCTATGGGCTGCATGTGGTCCGCGAGGGCCGCTTGACTGGCAGGCTGGCACTCCTCCATGAATGGTAACTTATTCTGGAGATGGTCCACCCGACAGGCAATAAGTTACTAAAAAGTCAGGATTCTGTTCGTAGGTGGCAGCAGCACCAAGCGAGAAGGCGCTATATAGAGAAAGCTAATGCATCACGCTCGAACGGATATGCATATCTAAGGGTAACAGGACGATGAGACGCGCTTTGATTACGGGTGTGACGGGCCAGGACGGCGCATACCTGTCACAGTTACTTTTGGATAAAGGTTATGAGGTTTATGGT
>CAXTNK010000152.1:664-2702 GCA_964245665.1 uncultured Acidobacteriaceae bacterium | reverse complement strand
TTTGGTGCGCCGATCGGCGTCAGCGGATGTTGTCGATGGGCGCCTTCGTTGGCTTGGCATCGCCGGGGATGTTCGCATGCTGGACGGGGACATCCTGGACCTCGCCTCCGTGTTGCGCATCCTTAGAGATGTGAAGCCGGACGAGGTGTACAATCTGGGCGCACAAAGCTTTGTCAGAACGTCATGGAACCAGCCTCTTCTAACCGGCCAGGTCACCGCGCTCGGCGTGGGCGTCATGCTGGAAGCTGTACGGCTTGAAGTCCCAGGGGTACGCTTCTATCAGGCGAGTTCATCGGAAATGTATGGGCTGATCCAGGAGCCCATGCAGAGTGAGACCACGCCATTCTATCCACGCTCGCCATACGCAGTCGCCAAGCTTTACGGTCATTGGATGACGGTCAACTACCGGGAAAGCTTTGGCCTCCACGCCAGTTCCGGCATTCTCTTCAATCACGAGAGTCCTCTCCGCGGCATCGAGTTCGTCACGCGGAAGGTGACGGACGGTGCAGCACGGATCAAGCTGGGTTTGGCGAGTGAGCTGCCGATGGGCAACCTGGACGCCAAGCGAGATTGGGGACATGCGCGCGACTACGTGAAGGCAATGCACCTTATGCTGCAGCAGGATACGCCGGATGACTACGTGGTGGCGACAGGCCGCACCACTTCCATCCGAGACATGTGTTCGCTCGCGTTCGGCCATGTTGGCCTCGATTACGAGGACCATGTAAAGATCGATCCCACTTTCTTACGACCGGCAGAGGTCGATGTTCTGCTGGGAAACCCGGCGAAGGCTCAGGCTAAGCTTGGCTGGAAGGCCGAAACAAGCCTCGAGGACATGATATCCGAGATGGTAGAATCGGATATCGCGAGGCATCGTGAGAGGGCGCGCTAGAGAGTGGTGGCATCAGGCCGATTGCTTGTCACAGGGGCTGACGGGTTTGTCGGGCGTCACCTGCTTGCGCAGCTGAGACAGAGCTTTCCAACATCAACACTGATCGCTGCTATCCGGCCGGCCGATAGCGCGGCAGCGCTGCTTAATATTGCGGATTCAGTTGTCGCTCTCGATCTGCTCGATGCCACGTCTTGTGCAGAGATGATCGCTGACGCTCGCCCGGACGGCTTGATACATCTCGCGGCTCAAGCGTCGGTCGCCACCTCGTTTGCTGATCCACTGGCCAGTTGGCGCGCAAATCTCCTCGGGACAATCGCGGTCGCCGAGGCTGTGCTTCGTCATGCCGCCCATTGCCGCTTCGTGTTGGCTTCATCCGCCGAGATCTACGGGCTGAGTTTCCGATCGCCATCACCGCTGGACGAAACCGCACTTCTGTCTCCTGCAAATCCCTACGCGGCATCGAAGGCGGCTGCGGACTTGGCAATCGGCGAGATGTCGATGCGCGGCCTTAACTCCGTGCGACTCAGGGCATTCAACCAGACCGGCCCCGGGCAGTCCGACAGTTTCGTCGTAGCCAATTTCGCCTGCCAAATAGCGCGCATCGAGGCAGGCATGCAGGAATCGGTAATGGAAGTTGGTGCTCTCGATCGCTGGCGGGATTTTGTCGATGTGAGGGATGTCTGTCTGGCCTATGTCGCTGCGTTGGGTCAGGGGGTAGAGCCTGGAAGCATCTATAATCTTGCCTCCGGCACACCGCGCCGCATTGGAGACATCCTACAATCCTTGATTAGCCGCAGCCGCGTCACGCCTTCGGTCAAGGTGGCGCCTATCCGGCTCCGACCAACGGACGTCGAGTGCATCGCTGGCAATTCTGCCAGGGCACATCAGGACCTTGGCTGGGCGCCCGTCATATCATGGGACGATACGCTTAACGTCGTTCTGAACGATTGGCGGAGCCGAATTTGAAATGTCGCGAGGGTAACTTCCGAGAATCTACCGGATTGCGTTATGGGAACTTTCAAATAAGCCCTCTACGATGACCTCGTACGTCCGGTCGTAGCTGAAGCCCTGGGCCCGCTGACGCGCCCGCGCAACCATCCTCTCGACTTCCCCGGATGATCGATCTGCACAGAGAGACCGATAGGC
>CAXTNK010000152.1:0-654 GCA_964245665.1 uncultured Acidobacteriaceae bacterium | reverse complement strand
AGTAGTAGCCGCAATCCCCGACCACTTCGGGCATCGAACTCGAGACCGAACTCAAGACGGGTGTGCCGGTCGCCATCGCTTCGAGCAAGGGCAGTCCGAAACCCTCGAAAACCGACGGGTAGATCAACCCCGCGGTTCCCACCAGCAGTGCCGTCCGGAACGCTTCGTCGACGAAGCTCGTGAAGACGATCCGGCCCGCGTCCATCGCGCCCTTCAGTCCACGCTCCTCGACCAGCGAAGCGAAGCTCTGGCCCCAGGCCTGCCGCCCGGCGAAGACGATGCGAACCTCATCGAGCACCTCCGGGTGCTCGGACAACCATTGCAGCACGAGCACCGTGTTCTTGCGCGGCTCGATCGAACCAAGAACCAGCAGGAACGGCTCGACGTTGCGTCCCTCGATCAGCGCCCGCATCCGCGCCGCTGCGGTCAGGTCGACGTTGTTGCCCAGCAGCGCGACGCGAAGCCGCTCGGGGCCCACGCCGAAGATCCAGGCGAGATCGCGGGCCGTCGCCTCGGAGATGCAGAACAGAACCTCGCTGCAGGCGATCTGCTCGGCCAGATCGAGGACATACATGCCGGCGGCTTCGGGCGGGTGGCACTCAGGGGTCAGGATCATGGAAAGGTCGTAGACGATCTTTCCCTCGCGCGGATACA
>CAXTNK010000151.1:0-5538 GCA_964245665.1 uncultured Acidobacteriaceae bacterium | reverse complement strand
TATGCGCACATATCACGACAGACGATGCCGATCCCATAATTTTTGGTCATGGTCTGTGCATCAGTGTCCCGAGCGTAAAGCTCGAACAGAGTTCGGCCTTACAGGGTCCTGGCGCTGGTGGGAGGTCGGCGTTAAGCTGGCCGGGTGACACGAGCGCCGAAGCGGACCAGGCCGGTTATTGGTGCGGCCCGACGTTGAGCGAGCTGCCGTTTTTGACGGGTCGCCTTGCGGTCGGTCAGACCTGTCGGCCCGTGCGCGTTGAGACTGACCGCCCAGTCCCACACGATCTGCAGCGTAACGCTGCAGATTTGGTGGCATCGGTGCGCATGCCCTTGCAGATCGCAGCTAGCGCCAGCAATCGACGCGTCTGGCCTGCATCCTTGCTCTCGCGTGCTGCCGAATTTAGATCGGCTACGTTGAACCTCTTAAAGCCGAATCGACACGGCGAAGCTCCTCAATTCACCATGGCTTGAATCAAACCGCGTCGCGCAAGCTCCGTGAATTGCGCCTTCTCGGGGTTGGTATAAGTTGGTGGATACCCATGAGTCGAATCAGGTAGACATGTCGGCGAAGCGCGAAACCGACGCTCGCCTTCACCATGGTCTTGATGGCGGCAGGATCGCCGGTAGGCGACTTACAACCTACGTGGCTCACGTATCGCTCACTGACCACTGTCGCGGTCGATCTTGGACACGTCTACTAAGGGAAAAATATCATTGCGGATGTATATCTGCGTTCCCTCGACGTGTTGGTAACTGTCCTGCATAATATGATCAATGCATGTGCCGTAGCTCGTCCATGGGAACTTACCCCAGGCTAACCACTTGTCGAGTTTCACGAATTTTGGCCTACTCTTTGGAATCTCGCTGCAAGGGTCAGATACAATACCAAGCACAGGATGGGCGTCATATTCAGCCTGCTGAGGAAGAAAATAAAAGTCAGCGGCTGCCGGTAACCGATTTGAAGCGATATACTCAAAATTGCTAAAGGAGTAAGAAATGATTCTGTCTGTCCGGTCAGTATAACGTCTTACCAGGTCAGAGAACGGCGAGCTAATTGGTATCTGCCCATTAGCAATTCGGGATATGTCGGAGGGTGACAGGAGCGATGTTTTCATCATGCATATAACGATCAAGGCACACGAAGCCAGTCGTGCAAGTAGATTAGTGACCAGTACCCATTCTGTCGCAGTGAATACAACAGGAAGCAAAGTGTAATAAAATGGGCTGGCCTGAAAACTTGGGCCGCGAAGTAGCAAAGAAAGTAGGGATAAAGCAAAGACAACGGTTCGCCACCACGTAGCGTGTCGCTTTCGAACAAGATAGATTGCACACGCGGCAACAATAACAAGACCAACTAAACCGCTAAAAATAAACCTCTTGCTTGCAGTGCTCCAACCTGCGTCTCCGAATGCAGGATATATAACGATATTTAGGTAGATGTGATCTGCGATCAAGCCGTTGATTGAGCAATAGACGATGATGAAAGCTAAGTTTACGCCTACAGCAAGTGCCGCCCCCGAGATGACTAAACGCCATGTCTGTCTATTAATCGCGCATAGCAGCAGCCCGGCGGACGTAACTACGTAGGTAAAAGCCAGGAATGGTAAACACCCAAGGAGTAGCCCACCAAAGATCGATTTTGAGCGACCAACCTTATCTCCTTGCAACACCGGTAACACCAGTATCGCAATAGATATAGCGCAAAACAATCCTGTAACATTTTGGTAAAGAAACATCTGACCAAACACTTGCGGGAGGGCTACAACCATCGCAGTGATAATCAGAGTTGCACCAAGGATTCGCGAAAGTGGCGGCATCTGTGGTTTAGAAAGCACAATACAAATCACCAGAGCCCATTGTAAGGCTACAATTGCTAAACGATAGTTTGCCACGGTCGATCTGAAAGAAACCTCAATCATATAACCGATAGCGAAGATCAAGGGACCATGCTGATCGAATATACCATTGTACAAACGAAGCCCTGCGGCCATCATCCTAGAGACAACGATTGTCTCCATCTCATCGTTCCAAAGACCATAGTTGAGTAGGCGATACTGGCCATGAACCATCAGTGCAAAGAGGACAGCCACTACAAAAGCGTAGATGCCTCTTTGGAGAGTAGAAGAATGTAATCTGTTTGCCGTCATCTACTTTCTAACATTCTCAGATGCAGTTTAAAAACAGCGCAAGTTTGGGTCGAGAGCCTATTGCCTTGACTCGCCGTGTGTGGTGGGCCAGAGAACTGGGCGTTGTAAACCGACAGGTCGATGGTAAGATATAATACAAACAGCATCCTTACCTGTGGCCAGTATTGAGCAATCTTGGCTTTCGAATAGGGCATGCTGGTATTCAAACACTTCGGGCCTGGTGTTGCTAACAGCATTGCTAATTTGAGAGTGATACTTCTGAGGGCAATGTCGCCAACTCGTTTGCGCCCAGCTAATCCGGTTCAACGGCGGGTGTCGGATCTAGGCTACTAAGCTCCTTCCGAGCGGGTGTGGCGGACGCGAAGACAAAGCGCGAGTTAATTGTAAAATTCACGAAAAAGGCCACTCCGATCCCAGAAATCTTAGCGATTAGGGGAGCGAGTCCCTCGTTGACTGCGAAGGTCGTCACCCCGACGTTTACCAACATCCCACCTAACGCACCGAGCAGAAACCGCGGGAAACCGCTTAGCGTCGCAGTCCTGCTAAACACGTATTTAGCGGTCAGGCGGTAGTTGACGATAGCAGCAATACAGAAACTGAGAGTGGCCGCCACCGTTGCAGGCAGTCCGGCGCGCAGTAGCGCAAGAAAACCACCCGCATCCACGATCGCTGCAGTGCCGGCGGTCAGGGTATAGGTCAGAAGCTTAGTTGTGGTGCGTTTTAACACTAGGTCTGGAACAACGGGATGAAAGGCTCACCGTTGAACCGGGAGAAAGTCGGCCACCCTTTCATGGGCGAAGAGGATCGAATCAATGGCCATGCACCGGCCCGTCGTGCAGCTAGGCCGTCGCGGCTGGGACGATCCCCGATTAAGACCGTCTGATCGGCCCGGGCCCCTGCTGCAGTCATGAGCACCTCCAAACCGCGAGGATTTGGCTTCAGCACGCCAACGTTGCTGTCGCCGGCGCAAACCATGTAGTCGGCCCAAAGCCCCAGGGCCGCAAGCTTGGCAGCTACCGGATAGTCAGAGAGTACACCGATGAGCTTGCCGTGACGCCGCAGGGCAGAGAACAGTTCTGGTAGCCCTGGATATCGAATGGCAGCGAGATGAGGTATCGGTCTCTCGTCGATCCACTCGCGCACGAGCATGCGAACCTCATCTCTCGTTCGGCCCGTTGCAGACGCTGTCTTATCGATGAGTCTCTCATCGAAGTTCACGACCTCACACTCGCCCATCTGCTCGCGAATGCGACGGTAGGTCCTGAGTACAATCATTGGTTCCAGTCTTCGCCTCGACACAACATACCGGGCGAGATCAAATGCCATCCGCGCCCGTAACGGCCGCTGTTTGTAGAGCGTGCCGTCAACGTCGAAGGCGACCAAGCGTATGGTGTTCCAACTGGGAAATGCAGCGCCCAAAGGTTTCATCGAATTGAAATAAATTGTTGGGACGTCAAGACTGTCAGTGCTGGCAGATCGACGAAGCTAAGGATGAAGAAGGATGCCGTAAGCAGCGCCACCAATAAGATGAGTCCACGCTCCTGAAATAAGCGTTCCGGTTTTTGAGCTGAGGATTCCGGTCGCATGGACAAAATGATGTAGTAGGAAAACAGCGCGATCACAAATGGGACAGAAAGAATATACTCGATGCGATACTTGATCAGGAAGATAGCGAGGAAAAACACCGACAGCAACGCGTACAGGAGGCAGGAGGCGGTCAGCGTCGCCTCAGAATAACCGGCAAAGCTTGCACGGTAACGTTCTAATAAGTCCTTGCCGTGGGATGCTACGATTTCCCGATACTCGGACAAGCGCTTGGCCGCCATCAGGAACGCCCCACCCGACCAGTATGTTAGAATAATCGATGATGGTGGCAGTGTAGACGCATCGATCATTGCCCATCCAATCATCAGTCTAAGGGGATTGTTGATCGACTCGGATATCACATCCAAGTAGGCTTTGTTCTTAGTTCGCATTGGCGGAACGTTGTATACAACACCCTGTAGCGCGAAAGCGCTAGCCACCAGGAACATCGTTTTGCTGGCCAGCCATGCGCAGACAAGCCCGGTGATCACCAGCATAAGCCATTCGAGGAAGACGAAACTGCCAAACAGCTCTTTCTGAACTGCTGAACGTTGTGACTTGCGCGGATGATGTCTATCGAAGTTTCGATCAAGCCATTCGTTTATAGCGTAATTGGCAGAGGCAACACAGATCGCAGTGATGAGCCCGAGCACGACCGACCTTATTATAAGGTCGTTCTGCAAACCTCTCAAAAGGTATGCCAGGATCACGCCTGGAACGATGAAAATGTGCTTGGTGCTGTGATCAAGCCGCATGATCGCTATGTAGTCGGACAGCGAACCTCGCACCCTGGTTCCGGTTTGCGTTTCTTCGACGGATTTATCGAGCATAGTTAGGGAAACGTTCTGGTTCAGCAAACCTGGACCAACGCGGATCAGCTTGTCTTGTCCAGAGTGTGTAGCTCCAGCCGATGTCGACGTTTTCATCTAAGAGATGTAGAGGTGGCGCTGGAGTACATGCAAACGCAATTACAATCATACTGCATGGGCCAGCATCAGTGAGATTGAACGATGAATCCAGCAACTCGTCACCTCACCCACCGTGCAAAATAAGAATATTCAAGTCGAAGTTTGAAACTTACGGGTTAGGCGAGTGTCAGGTCAACATGGTCTCTTGTGTCACCGGACCGTCAATGTTGTAATTAGGTTCACGATCCCGAGAAGGAGGCTGCTGCTACGTGGGATGACCAAACTTCCGGCTAGATTTGCCGATAGGGAAGCCGCGTAGCATGCAGCGCCGTAAGCTACGCTGCTAAGCACGTCCGACTGGTCGAGCTACGAACAAGCAAGAGGTATATGCCCGCGATCGGTGGTGGCACGTCGAAGCGCGCCAAGGCATGATTAAGGCGCCTACCGATTTATCGCGCTCTATCGTGATACCAGCAGCAGCCAAGTATCGGCTCTTCGCCCGGATGAAGCGCCGACATTGCCGGATCACCAACTCATCGCTATTGCGCAAGACGACGAGACTACCTTCGGCATTTTACAAAGCCACTTTCTCGACATTTGCGCGCTTCGGCTTTGCACTGTCCTGGAGGATCGCCCGCGTTCCTGCTTGGGGAACTCCGTCATTTCCGATGGGGTGCTACGACGTCTATGCCACCCATAAGTCAAAGCGAGAAAAGCGATGTGCTCGATGTATAAGCCGACCTCTGGAGCCTAACTCTGCTTCGATATCAACGGCCAACCTCACCTGCTACTGACCCTAGTTCATCGCCGCCGGCCTGCCAAGTCACTTGCGGGTGCGACCGAAGTTTGGAATGGTTCATTGCGAAAAGGCAGATGTTCATCATTCTGCTGTAACAA
>CAXTNK010000150.1:3561-5675 GCA_964245665.1 uncultured Acidobacteriaceae bacterium | reverse complement strand
GATTCGAACCCCCGATACCCGTAAAGGTATGGCTGATTTCGAGTCAGCTGCATTCAACCGGGCTCTGCCATCTCTCCGCACTCGGCGGACCGCCGACTCCTTGAGTTTAATTGCAAACGGACGATTGAAGCAATGGCAGCCGGACAGGGCATTTGAGATCGCGGCGAACGGGGCGTTCCGACCGGTGATCCAGTTGGCAAGCTTAGTGACTCACGCCTGGTAAGTGCGCAACGCTCGCGCCAGATATGCGAGACAGCGCCCGTGCTCACGCGCACATTCATAGTCTTGAACCAGTCCATTTGCGGGCGCCGGAGCAACGATGTAGCCCATTCTTAAAAGCTGCGCCGACAGGCTTTCCACGGCCGCATCGCGCAGGGCTCCCGCAACATAGGTGGACGTAAATGCGGAGGCGACTTTGTGCGACAGTTTTCCCAAACCTCCAGCGCTCTTGGTTTGTTCGAGAAACGCACCCAGCTCCGGACCTACATCCCTGGTCGCCGGCGTGCCAAAAACGATAGCGTCCGCCCAGTCCACGTCTGCGATGCGAGGCTCGGCGTACTCGGCATGCATGCGGTCGCGGTTCTCCCGCCATCCGGGCACACTCGCGACCACGTCTTCCGGCTCAGTGTCGCGTGCTCTGCGCAGGCGGATGATCGCACCGCCCTGGATGGCCCCTTCGGCAATCAGCACTGCCAGTCTCTCCGTCAATCCGCCGCGCGAGTAAAAAGTTACGAGTACGTGCACTTCGTCATCTTCTGGTCTCATAAAGAAATCATACCCGCCATCACTATCATTCTTAAAAGAATCCTTATCTAAGGATAAACATCTATTCAATCGAGAAGGCCATGAACAAGAAAAATCTCACAGCTGCGAAACTCTGGATCGTGCTGGCTCGCTCGCACCACTCCCTCACCCTTCTGGTTGAACAGAGTATCGCTAACGCAGGTCTGTGTCTCAGCGATTTCATGGTGATCGAAGCCCTTCTGCACAAAGGGCCGCTCACCATTACAGAGATTCAGCAGAAAGTGCTGCTGGCCGTTGGCTCCATGACCGTTGCAGTGGACCGGCTTGAGAAAAAAGGTCTGATCGTAAGAAAGACAACGGCAGCCGATCGCCGCGCACGCGTTCTTCAACTAACCCCTGAGGGTAAAAAAATCGCAGTCAACGTATTCAAAGCTCACTCGGCTGACATGGAAAAGGTCATGTCTATCCTGAACAACACCGAGATGCAGCACACGTATGCAGCGCTGAAGAGGCTCGGCCATCATGCCGCCGAAACATTAGATAACCAGAAGCTTGAAGCAATGAGTAAAGGAAGGTAATGGCAATGATCAAAGTAAGAAAGAGCGAAGAACGCGGCCACGCCAATCATGGTTGGCTCGATTCCCACCACACGTTTTCTTTTGCGAGCTATCACGATCCAGAACACATGGGCTTTCGCAGTCTGCGCGTTATCAATGAAGACCGCGTTGCCCCGGGTCGCGGCTTCGGTGCGCATGGTCATCGTGACATGGAAATTCTGAGTTATGTCCTCGAAGGTGCTCTTGGCCACAAGGACAGCATGGGACACGAAGAAGTTCTCGGACCGAACGAGATTCAGAAGATGTCTGCCGGCACCGGCGTCGTGCATAGCGAATTCAATGCTTCGAAGACGGACCCGGTTCACTTTATGCAGATCTGGATAGAGCCAGCGACTACTGGCACGCCATCGAGCTACCAGCAGCTTGCTTTCTCTGCAGACCAGAAAGCAGGGAAGTGGAAGCTCCTTGCCGGACCGCAGGGCGGGGAAGACGTCGCGAAGATCAACCAGGATGCGAGCCTGTTTGTTTCTGAGCTGGCAAATGCCGAACAGATTAATTACAAGCTCGACCCCGCACGTTACGCCTGGCTTCATCTGGTGAAAGGGCAAGTCACTGTCAATGGCACATCACTCAAAGCGGGCGACGCAGCTGCTATCAGCAGGGAAGAAGAACTGGCCATCGTCAGTCAGGGTTCTGAGCCGAGCGAAGTACTACTTTTTGACCTTGCCTGATGAAAGGCTAAGCGCCCCTTGCCCAATTAGGAGCATAGGCGCGTGATTTTTAAGCCAACATGGCGCGCATATTCCGCCCCGG
>CAXTNK010000150.1:0-3551 GCA_964245665.1 uncultured Acidobacteriaceae bacterium | reverse complement strand
CGAATCGGCGCTTCATGTTAAAGCCTACTTCGCGCGAATCTGCAGCACCTGGATGGAATAAGGTGGAAGAGTATGCGCAAAGCTGCTGCTTATGTCCGTCACGTCACGTTCGACTGGAACAATCCGCTCAGGATCATTGATCGTATTTGTCTCCTGCGTGTTGGTCGCACTCAAGGAGCTTTCCTTGGCCGTCTTTTCAACGCTGGTCGCGCCATCCAATGAGATTGTCAGCGCTTGCGGTACGGATGAAGCATTGACAAGCTTCAGATACAGCATCCCCTTGTCCGGACTATAGGTCGCCGAGTAAAAGCATTTCGCATTCGCTCCGGCTAAGTCGCCCTTCACTATATCTGTCCCGAGATATGTATCGAACAGTACCTGCGCATAGTAGCTGGGCGAGCCGTAGCTCTTATCAGCCGTATAGCCAATCAGGTCTGACTCCCATTGCATGCCGCCGGGATTTACATTTACAAGCAGCGGTGCATACGAAGCCATGATGACGATATCGCTGTTCCGCTCCATGCCGGTCATCCATGCAGCATCGCCAAGAGCGGCACCGAAGTTGGGCGTTGGCTCGCCCTCGCGCGTCGCCCATTCGCCAACAAAAATCTTCGGGCCAGTGCGGTCAGTCTTGTCGTAGTGCGCCGTGTCATTGAAGAACTCAGTTGCTCTCTTATAGAAATGATCATCCACTACATCCGGCTTTATGCTTTTAACGGGGGTAGTGGCTATCAATTGAAGCTCCGGGTATTTAGCTTTGATAGCTTTGTAGAATTGCGCATACCGACCTTCATAACTGCCTGAACGGTCGAACCAGTCTTCATTTCCTATCTCCACATAGCTGATGTGGAATGGTTCCGGGTGTCCGTCTTTGGCACGCTCTGCACCCCACTTTGTACTGGTGCTGCCAGTCGCGTATTCAATTTCATCCAGGGCGTCCTGCACGTACGGCTGCAGGGCAGGGCCCGGCTCGATAGGTTCCTGCTGCATCGAGTAACCCGCGTACACCGCAAGCAGAGGCTGCATATGCAGGTCTTCGCACCACTCGAAAAACTCCAGCAGCCCGAGCCCGTCAGAAGAGTGGTAGCGCCATGGACTTGGATGGGTGGGCCGATCAACCTGGGGACCTATTGTCGTTTTCCAATCGAAGCGCTCACGCGTGTGATCGCCCTCTAGATAGTTGCCACCGGGAAAGCGCAGGAACGATGGATGCATGGCCGCAAGCTTCTCCATCAGGTCCACGCGGTTGCCATTTACGCGGTCATGGTAAGTCGGTGGAAACAGCGATACCAGGCTCAGCCAGAAAGTACCGGTATGCCCGACCTTCAGCACGAGATGGTTGGCTGCTGATGCCTTCAGGGCGCCTGTCTTGAGCGAGAACTCATAGCGCGCCCAATGATTCGTCAGCGAAGAAACGTGAGCCTCTGCGAGAGATCTACCGGTGTCATCGCTTACCAGGCTGATATCGACCGGGCAGATCCCGGCGCTATCTGCCTTCGCATAAAACGATCCCTTGTATGTGGTGTTTGGCTGGAGTGCCATTCCCCAATAGCCTTCGTTCAACACGCCTGCCTGGTCCTGCGCATCGGCGCGCTGCACATCGATCTTCAGGCTCAACGGCAGCGCGTCGCTCGGGCCAGTGGTCTTATCGATCTCCATCGCTGCCTGCGCATTCCCGTCCTCCACCAGAAACCATCGATCAGTCTTTTCATGGAAGGTGCGGTTGCGCACCATCTCGGCATACAGGCCGCCGTCATAGGAGAAATTGATTTCTTCTGTCATCAATCCGTAGAGCATCGGGCTCGCCTTGCCCACCGGATGTTTGAGGTCCAGCTTCAACGTCGCTGGCGAGGATTGGGCCAGCGCAATCGAACTGCCGATCGATACAAAGCACAGGGCGAGTGTCGCCATAGGGCGTAAGCAGGGCATAGCATATCTCCTGATGGTGAAAACGTTTGCCCGGCGATTGTAACGGCATACGGCGATCTTGTGCACCTGCCTTGTTGCCTACGTTGTTACCGGCCTCAAGAAACCGAGCTCGTTAAGCAAGAGAATTCATTGATACGCTGGAAGCACGTGTCGCCAGCCATGCCAACGCCCACAGCCAACAAAACGTTCCGCGAACAACTGCAACACCTCGCGCGGGCTGCAGGATTTGACCTTGCAGGCATTGCACATATCCCGCTCGATTCGGCCAACGCGCCCGCGAATTACTTCGAAGAGTGGATTGAAGCTGGCCGCAGCGGTGAGATGGAATATCTGAAGCGACGCGACGACCATCAGCAACTGCTGCGCTCTTCGCTCGAGACAGCCTTTCCATGGGCGCGCAGTATCATTGTCTGCGCCTCAAACTACAACGCGAACGCGCCTTACTCCGTCGCTCCCGCTTCAGAATATGCAGGCTGGATCGCCCGTTATGCATGGTCTGGCGAACGTGACGAAGAAGGCGATACACAAGCTCCATCGGATTATCACGACGTACTCATAGCACGTCTTCACGCGTTTGAATTAACACTTCAGGATCTGCTGGGCCCCGTGCAAATGCGCAGCTACGTCGACACTGGGCCCATCGTCGAGCGCGCCTACGCACACGCGGCCGGTATTGGATGGACAGGCAAGAATACCTGCATCCTGAATCAGCAACTTGGTTCATGGCTGTTCCTCGGCGTCATCGTCACTGCGTATGAGCTGAAGCCGGAGCAGCGCCTTGCCACTCTGCCGCCGGATCGTTGCGGTACCTGCCGGCGTTGCATCGAGGCCTGCCCGACTGACGCGCTGGTCGCTCCATATGAAATGGATGCGAGCCGTTGTATCTCCTATCTGACTATTGAAAAACGCGGGTCGATTCCGGATGAATTGCGTCGGGGCATTGGTCGGCAGGTCTTCGGCTGTGATATCTGCCAGGATGTCTGCCCATGGAATCGTCGCGCGCCCATCAGCGACGACGCTGAACTTTCTCCCCGCCCCGAGCTCATCAATCCTGCCTTATCGTGGCTCGCGGAACTGGACGCACAGTCCTTCAACCGGCTCTTCAAAGGCTCGCCCGTCAAGCGCACCAAGCTGGCCGGATTGCGTCGTAACCTAGCCATCGCCATGGGCAACAGTCATCGCCCCGAGTACCTGCCAAAGCTTCACGAGTGGAGCGAATCAGATGACCCTACATTAAGCGAAGCCGCATCCTGGGCGATCAACGAAATTGCCGCAACAGCAGACTAGAGCCAGCGCCTTGCGCGGCATGCTAAAGTGGCGTCGCCTTGCAAATGACGGAGCAACCGGACCCCACCACGATGACGCCGTCACCTTCGCGAATCGCAGGCTTTTTTTGCATCATCAATGCAGCCATCATCCTTCCAGCACAACAAACGGCTCCAGCGAACCATGGGGAATTGATCCAGCGCACGCCGGAACAGCAGCAGGCAGAGCAGAAAAAAGAACAGCAGCTTACCTTCAAAGTCATTGTCAAAGACGCGAGCGGCCACTCCGTGCAGAGTCTTCACCAAAGCGACTTCAGCATCAGGGACAACGGCCAGGCTCAGCCCATCACCATGTTC
>CAXTNK010000149.1:0-5856 GCA_964245665.1 uncultured Acidobacteriaceae bacterium | reverse complement strand
GCGCAACAGCCTGCTGAAGGTCCGCGATGGCCGCTGCCGAATTACCCCGCTCGCTCTCAAGCAAACCTAGAAGATAATCGACCCGGTCATCATCCGGAACCAGAGCGTGCGCGTGTTGCAAGCGATCCGCGGCAGCGTCATAGGTGCGTTGTCGCAGGGCCAGTATGCCCCAGTTCACCCAGCCGGCCGGCTCACCGGGCGCGATCCGCGTGGCATCTGCCCGGCTGCTTTCCGCGCGCACGTCGTCACCCACTTGAAGCGCTGCCAGCCCCTGGTAGAAGGCGGAAATAAAATGGACGTAGGCAGTAGAACCGGTCTTCGGAATAGCGTCAGTAGAACGGCAGCCATTCATAAGAATGCTGATCAGTGCGCATGCGATTGTTACGGCATAGCCCGGCCCACTACCCACGCGGCCATTTTCCCGGAAGCGAAACCAGTACGTCACGTTGCAACTCTACCTAGTCTCGCTCCTTTTCTGTCCAAGGATCGGTAAAAAGTTTGGCCACCGGCACATGGAACGGATGAAGTTCGCTGCCTGCCAGATTCCCTATGCTATGGAGTTGCCATCGCTGCTGTCATCCATCCAATGAGGCGCTCCTGACTCCTCCTTTTGATGGAGAGAAAAGACGCACCAACGCCCCGGCCTGTCCGACACCATAAAGGGTCGCGCAGCGTGCTCTCTCCGGATCAAATACCCCCCGACTGAACCAGCCCCCTAACGTAACACCGGTTGTGTGCACTTTTGAGCAGATCACGGTCGATAGTGGTGAGAGCCTGCTTGGAAAGGAAGACTGCCATGACCGCTCGAAAAGCTCGAACGACGCTGCTTCTCGTTGATGACGACTACCAGGTACGGATGCTCCTGACCATGGTCCTCGACAATATAGGCTATGAAGTTGTCCCGGCCGAGGAGGGCTTTTCGGCTCTTCGCAAACTGCGTGAGATCACTCCATCTATCATTCTTTCTGATCTGAACATGCCCGGCATGTCCGGCTTCGAATTCCTGTCCATCGTACGTAGACGCTTTACCGAAGTGCGTGTTATTGCCATGAGCGGTGCGTACACAGGAAAGGACGTCCCCCCAGGCGTTGCGGCAGACGATTTCTATCAGAAGGGTAATGATCTGGACGAACTGCTGAACCTGTTGCAACCGTCGTCGAACGGTGAGAAATCTATACAGCCTTCATGCGCAGGTCAGACTACTGTATGGATTCCGCGGCAGGAACATGATGGCGACGGCAGAGCGTGCGTCACCATCAATTGCCCGGAATGCCTGAGAAGTTTTCGCCAGTTTTCTGATGCCCAGTGCTCGTCGCAGCAGGAGACCCGCTGCCTTCACTGTGCCGGCAATATAGCGTTTGCAATCGTCGAAAACACTCAGCCGGCATATCTCAACTTCCGACGGTCTGGCCGGCAGGGCGTTGTCAACTCCCGCTGATCCTGACTCACATAGTTCGACGGCTTAAGGCAGAACATCCCTGCAGATTGCTAGACTGGTTCGGTCAGAGCGCGACACTGATCGCGCGAGGGGCTGGAAACTGCATGATGTCGATCCCAATGTTGGGCACAATGTTCCGCAAATTGATTTCAAACGTTCAGCACTCCGCTTGTCGCGGCGCGGCCTTCTGCTTCCTTATCGCGGCGCCTGCCTTTTCGCTGCATGCAGACACCGAACCCATCGACTGGGTCAACGCGTATATTGGTTCCGGCAGCGGCCCTGTTGGTTATGGCGGCATGATGCCTTTTGTTGTGTCTCCGTTCGGCATGACCAGCTGGACCCCACAGACACGACAAAACAAACTCGGCGTCGTCTCCTATAAATATGAGGATCCCTCGATCACCGGCTTTATGGGTACGCATCAGCCGGCCATCTGGATGGGCGATTACGGCTATGTCACTCTGATGCCCGAGATCGACACCGTCAAGCTGACGCCCGAAGAACGCCATTTATCCTTCACGCATTCTGACGAGATCGTAGGACCCGATTACTACTCCGTGAAAATGAATGCGGGCAAATCCCGTACCATCCGCACGGAAATGACAGCGACAGAACACTGCGCCTATCTCCGCTTCACCTTCCCTGCCAACAATTCGTCGAGCATCGTTGTCGAAGCCTCGCGGCCCGGTACAGCCGGCCACGCGGTCGTCGACGAGGCGAAGCATGAGATCACCGGCTACAACCCGGAGCGGGTCGACAGGGACCTTGGCCCCATCGCCCTGCCGAAGTTCAAAGGCTACTTTGTCATCGAGTTCGACAAACCTTTCAAATCAGACAAGGCATATGGTGATGCGGATGGCCCGAGCGGCGCCGTCGCTACCTTTACAACCATGGATGGCGAAAAGATCGAAGCCCGCGTCGGTACATCTTTCATCAGTCTTGAACAGGCACGCAGGAATCTGCAGGCCGAAATACCTTCATGGGAGTTTGCATCGACCCGCCAGGCGCTGCGCAAAAGCTGGAATGACAAACTGGGCGAAATCTCGATTGAAGGCGCAACGCAAGACCAGCGCCACATCTTTTACACGGCGATTTATCACGCACTGCTCTATCCCAGGACCATGACGGAACAGGGCCATTATTACAGCGGCTTCGATGATAACGTTCATCCCGGCGAGAGCTACACCGACTACTCCATCTGGGACATTTTCCGCTGTGAATGGAGCTTCCTGACGCTCATCGCTCCCGAGCGCGTCGGCGGTATGACGCAGGCGCTTCTGCAGGATTATCAGGAAGGCGGCTGGATGCCAAAGTGGCCCAATCCCTCCTACACCAACATCATGATCGCAACGCATGCAGACTCGCTCGTCGCCGAAGCAACCGCAAAGCACTTCAAAGGCTTCGACCCCCAACTGGCCTATGCCGCTGTCTACAAAGACGCGATGACGCCGCCCGATGACGACACGAAATTGCGCTGGCACGATCGCGAACCGCACACACCATACGAAGCGCGCGGCGGCCTGACGTACCTGAAGCAGCTGGGCTATGTTCCGGTCGACAAGACGGACGAAGCCGCTTCGCGAACGCTCGAAGACGCCTATGACGACTGGTGTGTAGCGCAGATGGCGAAGGCACTGGGTAAGACGAGCGACTACACCTTCTTCCTTAATCGCTCACAGAACTACAAGCATCTGTACAACCAGAGAATCGGCCTGATGCAAGGTAAAAACTCCGATGGCTCATGGGCTGCCCTGGACCAGGGTTGGACAGAAGGCGATACCTGGGTCTACTCCTGGGCCGTCATGCATGACATTCCCGGCCTGATGCAACTGATGGGCGGCCGCGACAAGTACAACGCGAAGCTCGACGAATATTTTGCCGGCGGCCATAACCAGCACGGCAACGAGCCAAGTCACCATTACGGTTACTTATATGATTACAGCGGCCAGCCATCGAAAACTCAGATCAAAGTGCGTCAGATCGCGGCGAAGGAATATGCCGATCAACCATCCGGGCTGGATGGGGATGATGACTGCGGACAGATGTCATCGTGGTACATTTTTACAGCGCTCGGCTTCTATCCTGTGAATCCCGCCTCAGGCGACTACATGATCGGCAGTCCCCTGTTCACCAAAGCGACATTGCAATTAGCCGGCGGCAAGCAATTCACCGTGCTGGCGGAAAACAATTCGACTACGAACGTTTATATTCAGTCCGCAACTCTGAATGGCCAACCGCTGACCAGGCCGGTGCTCCGCTATGATGACATCGTCGCCGGGGCAACCCTCAAGGTGACTATGGGACCGCAGCCATCGCAATGGGGAGCAGATTGGCACCCATCCCCGCTCTTGCCTTAATCGCGCGTGCCCTCCAGCGCTGGATACAGGCGTCGATAACGAGGATAGGCCTTCTGCATCACTTCACCGTGTACAGGCTGGATGACAGCTGCCACCCGGATCGTCGCCGCGCACGCTGCCTGTACGGATGGCCACGCGCTCACACCGGTTCCTGCCAGCAAGGCTGCGCCGAATGCACCGCCCTCTTCGGCTTCCAGCAACTCGACCGGGTGGTTGTAAACGTCCGCCTGGATCTGCCGCCAGAGTGGGCCGCGCGCACCACCACCACCCAGCCGGATCTTCTCAACAGGAATCTCTAGTTCGGCGAAAAGCGTAAACGTATCTTTCAAACTGAAGGCAACTCCTTCGAGCACAGCACGTACGAAGTGCCCCAGCGTATGAGACGCAGAGATGCCAACAAACGCAGCCCGTGCCCCCGGATCAAGATGCGGCGTGCGCTCGCCGAAGAGATAAGGCAGCCAGAACATGCCATCTGCTCCAGCCGACACAGACGCTGCGAGCGCCGTCAACTCATCGTAGTTTCTGTCCGGAGCAAATGTGTCGCGCACATACCTGAGGCTCAGGCCCGCACCATTCGTCACGCCCATCACGTGCCAGGTATCCGGCGCTGCATGACAGAATGTATGCAGTCTTCCTTTCGGATCTTTCGTCGGCGCCGCAGTCGCCGCGAACACTACGCCTGATGTGCCGATGGTCGCCGAGACCGAGCCTGGCTCGAGAATACCCATCCCGACAGCGCCGGCCCCCTGGTCACCCGACCCCGCAACGACGGGCGTTCCTGCAGCTATGCCGGTAACACCATGCGCGTCGTCGGTAATGCGCGCACAGACCTCCGGACCTTCGAACAAACGCGGCAGCCAGGCCATCGGTATCCCTGCAGCATCAGCAACTTCGTTCGACCAGCGACGATGCGTCACATCCAGCAGCAGGGTTCCCGAAGCTTCCTGCACATCTATTGCATACTCGCCCGTTAGACGGAAGCGGACATAATCTTTGGGGCAGAGCACGTGTTTGATCTTCGCAAAAATCTCCGGCTGATGTTCGCGCACCCACAGCAATTTTGTCAGCGTGAAGTTTGGCAGTGCAGGATTGCAGGTGAGTTCGATCAGCCGTTCATAGCCGATGGCCTCGGTCAGCCAGTCGCACTGCGGCTGTGTCCGCTGGTCGCACCAGATGAGCGCCGGCCGCAGCACCTTGCCGTCGCCATCGAGCATCACGCAGCCGTGCATCTGGCCCGTCAATCCTACAGATTCGACCGCCTGGCCTGCATTTACCAGCCACTTCATCACGCCGCGGATGGCAATCTGCGCGGCACGCCACCAGTCATCAGGATCCTGCTCCGCCCATCCGATTTCGGCAGATTGCATCGGCGCATGTTCGGCTGCTTCCGAAGCAACTACGCGCCCTTGCCTGTCGACCAGGATGGCACGCGTGCCACCGGTACCTACATCCACACCCAGGAACATGATTCTCCTCTCTAAATTGCTTTAACGTCCGAACCATATTCGCAGAAGACGGCCTCCGCATGCAGTACTCAAGGAATTTATCCGCGCGAAGCAGGCCTGAACTATGCCTAACCTGCGTAAGATAAATACCAGCAATCCGGCCTCATCCGCAGCAATCATCGTCCCATAGGATCACTGAACAATGGCATCGATCTCCGCAGACTCAGCAGCACGTACGCAGGCAGGTGGCAATCCGAAAAGCTTTACCGTCCCATTGATCCTGATGGTCTCGCTCTACTTTGGCATAGGGTTCATTACGTCCTTGAATGACATCCTCGTGCCGCATTTCAAGCTCGCCTTCCACCTCACCAATGTGCTGGCGCTGCTGGTGCAGCTTTGTTTTTTCGGTGCGTACTTCGTCATGTCCGTACCGTCCGGATGGATCATTGGCCGTATCGGTTCGAAGGCCGGTATAGCCGCCGCACTGCTCACCATGTGTGCGGGACTACTGCTCTTTCTTCCTTATTTTTTAATTGTTTCGTATACATTATTTTTGTTCTCTTTGTTTGTTGTCGGCAGCGGACTGGCGCTCCTGCAGGTGGCCATTAATCCGTAT
>CAXTNK010000148.1:2022-5935 GCA_964245665.1 uncultured Acidobacteriaceae bacterium | reverse complement strand
TAAGCATTCCGCGAACTTTTGCGCAGGTGCTCAACATCGTCTATGGCGGCGGAAAGTGTTCCGGCGGCTTCTTCCCTGATGGGGTCAATGGAACTATTGTCTGCCAATAGGTCTGTCGATGCTGGTATCCACACTTGTTGATGCCAGCATCGCTTACAGGTCTTTTCCGCTCCCTTTTAGCCCAACTTCTTCATCCGGAACGAACCAAGGCACCAGCTTCTGAGTCATCCGCATGCTTGTTCAATAAAGTGAGGCCCTTGAGAAAATCTTTCGTATTCGGCGCGTGAAAGGTGCTGGTTTCTTGAAGACGAAATCCTGAGTGACGTGTCCGGCGTGATTCGGAAGCATCTCGCCCTCTACACCGATCATTTTGATAGCCAGGCCACGCGGTGTCGAGATGTGATCGGAGAGAATGTCGTCGGGATTCGTTGTTTACTCGTGGTTGCATTTCATCCCCCATGCTTAACCCGCACAGGTTTGATACTCGAAATCCTTGGCCCCATCGCGATCCCGGCTCGTTGGGTCGCTTCGTACACCATCTACCTTTGCACATCAATTTTGTAGCTACATGCAGCACTCGAAACCATCGGAGTCGGCTTTGAGATTCTTCCATCTGCGAGGAGGACAGCTTCTCTTGCTTGAGCAGGCCTCTCCTTGTCTAGAGCCATGAGGGATAGCCGTTCGACAGGGCGGCTCTCTCATGGTTAGCCTTTCTTCTCAGCGTTCAGCGTATCGCGCTCAAAGCACCCCCGCCCTTCCAGTAGCTGGGGAGTGGGTCGTTACGGCACAGCTGTTGGGCAAGCGTGTACAGCAGAAAAGAGGAAAACAAAAAACAGGAGCCAAACACCAAATTAAAAAATCACTATCGGCCGCCTCGGTCAGAACACAGAGACCAGAACCGCTCAGAACAACCGGGAGTTCGTTGTCCTTATCATCGCCACAATCAATTATTTTGACGAGTATGATGCATGCTCCGAAGATGCCGGTCCAGCCCGCTCGCGAACTGTTGTAACGACTGATTTAAAGAACTAGTGCGTCGACTTTGAAGCTAAATTTCAGATAGCCTCTCAGTATTTGTCATCTAGGAGCAAAGCTTGGGCTGATCTGTTCTATCCGCCACATGGGACCACCCTCGTAGAGCGGCCCTTCTTCGCGAATGAACGCGGGATGCGCTCCGCCCAGGATCCAGATATGACAATCAGCCGGCTGCTTCCCAACGAGCGGAGCAACGACACCGGTCAACCCGCCGAGTTCGACATGCAGCACGTAGTCGACGGCCTTTCGCCTCGTCCCGCCGATAGTGAAGGGAACCCCGCCGGTCGGCTTGATGGTGACCCGCACGAGCCGGGGCTTGGTCGTTGGGAGGAGATAAGAGACGTCAGTCTCCGCGTCAGAGGGAAGAATATTCAAGAGCAGATTTGGCGGCAGCCCATTCGCAAGATCGGCCGGAAGATCTACATGGTCCTGATGCACCTTGGCAGTCTTGTCGCGAGATGTCACGATCCCATGCACTGCATCGATCAAAACATCCGATGGCTTTGGAAACGACGGACCCCATTGTATGTGGTGATCACTGATCAGCCGGAAGACACCTTGTTGCGAGAACACCGTTACATCGTCATCGACTGAACCATCGCGGAAACGGAAGGTCAACTGCGAGGTCACGATCTTGCCGTGTACAGTCTGCGTCACATCCCCAGTCGCAATGCGCTTACCGTCCTTTGTGCGTAGAGCAAGGAATCCATGCTGTGATCCCTGAGGATAGCGGACAGGAATCGGTGCAGCATGAAGCAAGCCCACTGGAAACAATAAGCTCACGATTGTAACGCTCAGCAACTCTCTTAGGATGTTTCTCGGAGTAGAAGACGCGGTTTGGGAATGAGGATCTATTTTCAAGCTGCGGAGCAGCCAGGTCAACCATGTCTCGATCACTGTCGGGATGCTCCTCTATCTCGGTGCTTACTTGTCAAAGCCGATTCACATAGACCCTGACCGCAGAGGAAAGTTTTCATCGACGCGGCTTTATTTAAGGGCGCCAGCTGAAGAGTAGCTCTGAGGCTGTTAGAACTCGTTCATTCCACCTTACTGGATCGATGTGTCATACCGTCACAAAACATCTTTAACCCGGCAGCAACGCGGGTGTCAGGGCGGGCAACTAAAAACCCAGGGCGTAGTTGATTTGCGTGAGCTGCAGGTATCGAACCGAAGGCCACACCCTCCTCCCTCAAAGAGCACCGGCCACCGGCACCAACTTGGAAAACATTCTTTGCACGAAGAGGACGGAGTGCTGCGCCTAGAGATGGTGGCAAGTACCGGCTTCGAACTGCTTCAACCGAGATCAGCTGTAAAGCCATGGAGTAGACATGCCAGCAACTAGTGAAAGCACAATCCTCGTGTGCCTGTTCCACCATTATGATCAGGCCCGCGCTGCCCTTGCCGATATACAGAATGCGGAAGTTCCCGAGTCCGCTGTTTCCATCATCAGCGCCAACCAAGCCCGAAATTCAGGGGCATCTACTCTCACCTCGCTGGGTGTTCCCGATCGCGATCTTCATCATCTCGAAGCCGGTGTACGCGACGGCGGTACGATCATCGCGGTGACGGCCGCTGGGCCCTATGTAAATGAAGTCGAGCGCATCTTCGGCAAACACAAAGCCAGCAAGATTGACGAAGCAGTCGCGCCCATCGCAGATACCAGCGCTGCCATCACCGGCGACATGGCCATCCCGATCGTTGAAGAAGAGCTGCAGGTCGGGAAGCGCACGGTCGACCAGGGCGGAGTGCGTGTCTATCGGCGTGTGATCGAGATTCCTGCGGAAGAATCGGTCAACCTACGCGAAGAGCATGTTGTTGTTGAAAGAAACGTTGTCGATCGACCCGCGACTGAAGCCGACCTTCAGACCGCCGACAGTCGCGTGATCGAACTCGCGGAGACTGCAGAAGAACCCGTTATTACAAAGAGCACACATGTCGTTGAAGAAGTCTTGATCGGGAAAGAGGTAGGCCAGCATACAGAGCACATCTCGGACACCGTTCGCAGAACCGAAGTCGATGTGGAAGAACTCCAACCCGGCGATGTTCTTCATAACTCGACGCGCTCTATTTAGCCTAAGCAGAACTGTATTCAGGAGATCCATCGTGACAGAACGCGTAAAAGTCTATGAAGAGAAGAAGGCAACGGCCGTATGGATGTGGCTGTTGCCACTTCTTCTGCTGCTGGCCGTACTTGCCTATCTGCTGACCCGCCACCATGGCCACCCAAGTACTGCCGCTGTTGCACCTATGCCGGCTACGCAGACTGCAGCCGTCGTATCGTTCCCAGATCTTGGCACAATACACTTCGACACCAACAAAGCCACACTCACGCCGGAAGGCCAGACTACTCTGCAGCAGGCAGCAGCAGCCATGAAGGCGAATCCTAATGTGCATCTACGCATTGAAGGTTTTACCGACAACACCGGACCCGCAACCCACAACCATGCGCTGTCCAATCAAAGAGCAAAGACTGTGGTCGATTATCTGCAAGATCAGGGCATCGACCGCAGCCGATTGACAGGTCAAGGATTTGCATCAGCCAAACAAGTTGACACAAACGCAACCACCCAGGGCAAGGCAGATAACCGCCGTGTCGAACTCTTTACCGCGCAACAATAACCGCAGCCTTCAGGCTGCAGAAGGAACAACAGATGTCGAAGACGATCGTAGGACTTTTTGACAGCACAGCAGAAGCGACCAAGGTAAAAGCGAGCTTGGTTGCCGATGGCTATGAAGCCAGCCAAATCAGCGTCGTAGCGAATAACGCTCACGAAGACTTTTTCAATGCCGATAGCTCAACTCCATCGACGAGCAGCACTACTGCCACAGGCATCGGTGAAAAGATCAGCAACTTCTTTCATTCACTGAGCGGCGGAGA
>CAXTNK010000148.1:402-2012 GCA_964245665.1 uncultured Acidobacteriaceae bacterium | reverse complement strand
GAGACGAACATGCCCACAATCACTATGCGACAGGGGTCAACGAGGGTGGCGCACTGCTAACCGTGCGTACCGAAGACGACGAGGCAGAAGAGGTCGCGGACTTGCTCGAAGACTACGGAGCGCGTCAGATTCAAGACAGCTCGCAGCAGTCAACGGTAAGGGGCACCGTAACGGATGTCGCAGGAATGACAGCCATCCCGGTTGTTGAAGAGAATCTCGTTGTCGGCAAGAGAGAAGTCGATCGTGGTGGTGTTCGCATCTACTCGCACGTGGTCGAGCGTCCCGTCGAAGCAGATGTCACGTTGCGCGATGAACGCATCAACGTAGCCCGGCGCCCAGTCGATCGTCCTGCGACCGCTGCTGACTTCCAAAGCGGGAACGGCTCCTTCGAAGTACGTGCGAGCGGCGAAGAAGCAGTTGTCGGCAAGACCAGCCGCGTCGTCGAAGAAGTCACCGTGGGCAAGCAGGCGACAGAGCACACTGAAGCCATCCACGACACGGTACGCAAGACAGAAGTTGATGTCGAGCAGGTGCCTGGCGAGTTTACCACTACAAAACGTTAATCGCTGACCTACTCCTACCTGCACGGCGGTTGATCAGCCGCCGTGCAACTTTTACCAAGAACGGGGACCAAATTGAACGATGCAATAGAACAACTCGAGCCATCCGAGGAGAGCTCAACCCTTGTAGAGGCAGGACCTTCCACGAGCAATATTCTGACTGCCTATGGACAACTTGATGAATCAAAACAGCAAACAGAGTTCTGCTTTCCTGATGGCCGGGTGATCCGGATCTCGACCGCTGATCTTCTCAAAGCAAATGTGCAGCTCGCTCAGAATCAGGCAGTGTCTGTCGGAACCGAGCCATCGCTCGTCATTCCTGTCCTGGAAGAGCGCCTGGAGGTTGGAAGGAGGACTGTTGAGACGAGCAAGGTCATCCTCGAGAAGCACATTCACGAGTACCAGCAAGCTCTGGATGAGACGTTGGCCGTCACGACCTACGACGTCGAGCACATCTCTTTCAATGAGGTTGTGGGTGATCCACCGCCGGTTCGCCACGAGGGCGACACCACCATCTACCCGGTCGTCGAGGAACGACTTGTACTGACGAAAGAACTTGTTTTGCGAGAAGAAGTGCGTGTGACCAGGCGCGATACAGAGAAGCGCGATACTCGTGTCGTCACCTTGCAGAGAGAGAGTGTCACAGTCAGACGAACTTCCGCCGGTCAGTGAACCGCTTCCCATCACGGAGGGCGGTGAAGTCGTCAAAATTCCAGCCTGGTTTTCTATGGCGCATCTGAAAGCCTTAATGATGGAACGGCCACCTGACACATTCACCGATCTCCGACATACCTTGCGAGAGATTGCGGTTCATCCGATCCGAACATTGGTACCTCCGTGGAGTTGGAAAGCAGCTGCCTTTGCTGCCGCGGTACGTGGCGGTGCTTTCTTCATCACGAACTTGCGGGCAGGGCGATCAGAAGCAACGAAGGCACTAGTCGTGGAGGCGATCTTTGCCTTGATATCCGGGGGCGTAATTGGGGCTATTTCGCAGCAGCTTCGCAGGGCTGAACCACTGTGGGCTACCGCCATTGTGGTCTGTATATGTTG
>CAXTNK010000148.1:0-392 GCA_964245665.1 uncultured Acidobacteriaceae bacterium | reverse complement strand
TTGCCCGGGCATGATGCTTCTGGCCCAGTCTGAAGTTCACCATCTCGCTCACACACCTCACTTGAGCGGCGGCTTGGCCCTTTCATTTTGCCTCGCCTCACTGTCTGCAGCATTTAGTTGGTACGCTATGCGACATGGGGCAATGTTGGGTGGCTCTGCCGAGACGACGTTTCAGCATGATATGAAAGCGCTTCCTCACATTCTGCTTGGCTTTGTGATCGCATGCCCCAGGTTCGCGACCTCAGTCATCAGGAAGAAAGCGCGTTCTATCAATCCTTAACCTGCAGACTCTAAGGGAAGCGAGCTGGTCCTTCTGTCCAGGTCGACCATCTGGTGCTTTAATTCATAACAAAGCAGCACAGTTTACCCGCTCCGTCCGATCGATCTACACG
>CAXTNK010000147.1:1104-6075 GCA_964245665.1 uncultured Acidobacteriaceae bacterium | reverse complement strand
GGGGCACTTCTGAGCGCGATCGTCCTCGACCCAGTACTGCGTTCAAGCTCGGGGGTGGCCCTGCTCGAAGATGAGGGCACCCTCATTATTCGTGAACGGATGCTTGGACAAGTCGGCTGGATCACGCCGAACGTCGACGAACTGGCTGCACTGCTCGATGAGCCTGTAGCAGGTGCCGATGGTATCCCGCCGCAGGCCGCACGCCTGCAGCAACTCGCTGCGCGCCTCGGCAACATGCATCTGCGCATCGTCGTGACCGGCGGCCATCTTGATCAGCCGGATGATTATTTTCTCGATTGCCTGGAAGGGTTGTTGGACGGGTCGCTGGAGAGATCGAAAGCTGCGGAGCATCCAGGCGTCTGGCTGCGCGGCGAAAGGATCGAGACGTCCTCCACGCATGGAACCGGCTGCGCTTTTTCGAGCGCGTTGCTGTGTCAACTCGTTCACGGCCTGCGACCGGCAGAAGCAGTCGCAGCCGCCAAGAACTGGGTGACCGGCGCGCTACGCCATGCGTATCCCATCGGCTCGGGGAGGGGTCCGATGAATCATTTTTTTGAGCAATGGTGAGAACAATGCTGATGACAATGCTGACGACAGGCTAGGTGGGACGAATCGGCTGGTCCGCGTCTTCGCTGAAAGAACGATCGATGGCCGATGGATGCGTTGCGCGGTAGAGTTCGAGGTCTTCCTTGCGAACGATGAAGCGGCGAATATAGCGCAGCGGCTCGTCGGCAGCTACCATCTCGCGCAGGTGATATCGCCACGAATCCTCCTTGAGCGTGCGCCGGGTAAAAGCCTTCCTGGTGATGGTGATCAGCTCGCCCTGCTTGTTCTTGCGGGTATAGGAAGCAGTTGGAACAATGAAGCTGATCTGTGCACCAGGTTTCCAGAAGCAGCGGGCAAAATCATGCGAAAACAGCAGTGAGTAATATTTTTTACCGGTGGCGATGTTCGAGAGTGACTTCTCAAAATCAAGCCAGTTCGGCTCTAGAGAGCTGCAGTACCATTTGCGGAATTGAAAGCCGTTGGCCTTTGCCTGCGATAGGAGCAGGTACAGTATTTCCTGCCGAGTCATTCCTTGCATGACACCCCGGGTCGGGCCACGGAACTACAGAAGAGACGAATGGCCGCTGCAGACACCTTTTCAAATGCGGAGGGAGACGTCAACAGCCAACTGGTTCCAGTCGTACCCGGACCATACGGATTGGTAATCTGGTTCAACCGGGCTGCATCACAATAGGAACTTCAACACAGGATCAAACGTCCAGGAGCACATGGAGACTGTCAGAACATCTGCATCTCGCCTCAAGCTACGCCTGAGTATTGCAGCTATGAATTCTTCCGCGGGCGGATACAAGCTATTCCTCCGGGCGGCCGTTGTGCCAGCCGTAGTCACGGCCGTCTGGTGCATTTCTGCGGTGCGCGCCGCAACCGCGCAAACGGTGAACACAGACCCGCTCAACCGCGACCCTGCTGTGCGGGCAGCATATGACCACTTTTACATCCTCGATTACGCCGGAGCGCTTGAGCGTTTTCAGAAAATTGCGGCCGACCATCCCGATGACCCGATCGCCACCGGGTACGTGCTTGACACAGTCCTGTTCGGAGAACTCTACCGCGTCGACCTGCTCGATACAACGCTCTATGCGCATGACGGCTTTCTAAGTGGCAAGCATCCAGTCGAAGAGAACAGGCAGGTCACGGCACAGATCGGCCAGCTTTCCGACAGGATGATTGCGCAGGCAGACAGCATCCTCAGCAAGGACTCGAAGAATGTGAATGCACTGTACGCGCGCAGCTGGGCGCGGAGTATGAAGTCGATCTACATGGGACTCGTGCAGCACAGCTTTATCGGTGCACTCCATCTGGCGTTGCAGTCGCGCAATGACAGCGACAAAATCCTGCAGATTGATCCCAACTACGTCGATGCGGACCTGGTTGTGGGTGTTCATCAGTACGTGGTCGGCTCGCTGGGTTTTGCGTTCAAAATGATGGCCGGCATCATGGGCGACGGCGGTTCGAAGCAGAAGGGACTGGCACTGCTGCGCGCGGCCGGCGAGCATGGCGTCCTTACGAGTGTGGAAGCGAGAACTGCGCTGATGCTCTTCCTGCGACGCGAAGCGAAGTACAGCGACGCACTGCAGGTTGCGCGGAGTCTGAAGAACCAGTACCCGCGTGATTTTCTCTTCTGGCTTGAAGAAGCGAACCTTCTGAAAGATTCCGGCGACGCGAAGCAGGCCATTGCCCACTATCGTGCGGCACTCGACCAGGCGAAGAAATCGGGTTATTTTCCAAATGCTCATCTTGAACTAGCCTGGTACGGCCTCGCCGATACGCTGCGCGGGCAGCGCGAATTTCAGGAGTCCGCGGACGCATTCGAACAGGTCACAGTACAGCCGACCGTCAGTCCGGATCTGAAGCGTCGAGCGCAACTGGCGGCAGGTGAGGAATACGACCTGCTGCAGCAACGCGACAAGGCGACGGCCGCCTACAATGCCGTGCTCAACGAAGGCAATGACTCGCAGCAGGCCTCCGAGGCAAAAAGATACCTGCGGTCGCCGTTTTCCAGCCATTGACGGAGCAGCAGCTTATGGAACTGCCGGGCTGTCACAATCGTATTACTATGCGAGGAATCGTTTTTACCTGGAGGAGCTATGCCTATCTACTGTTCTCAATGCGGCAAGGAAAGCGTCGATGATGCGAATTTCTGTTCGGCCTGCGGACGGCCACTGAAGGCTGGCGCAACTGCTTACAGCCAGGGAAATAGCGCAGGCGTTTTCTCCGGTTTCAGTTTTCGTACTCTGGTCAGGCCGCGTACCGGGCGTAAGGTCGCCGGCGTCTGCCAGGGACTTGCCAACCACTATGGCTGGGATGTGACCGTGGTGCGCATCGTGATGGTGTTGCTCGCCATTCTCGGCTTTCCCATCGGGCTGATTATTTATGGACTTGTGTGGCTCATCGCTCCGGAAGAAGCGCTTGCGCTCCCGTCGACGACGTATGTCGGTCAGCAATAATTGAGTTTGTCATGCGGAGGGACGGGCAGCTTGAAAAGGATGACAGAAGGTGTGAAAAGATAGGAGCACCGCAGCTGAAAATACTGGTGCCTGATCTGAAAAAAATCCTGTTCGACTCCATCGACTACCTGCCTTCTCGCCCATTCGGCTACACGCAGAAGCGTGGTCGCCTTGCCTGCGACGAAGTTTCTCTAGACAAGCTGGCAACCGCGTATGACACGCCACTCTACGTATACTCGGCGACGCAGGTAGTCGAGCGCTTTGCTCTCTTCGCCCGACACTTCACGAACATGCCGCACCTGGTCTGTTACGCCGTCAAAGCGAATTCCAATGTGCACCTCTTGCGGCTGCTCGCGAAGCAGGGTGCGGGCTTTGATATCGTTTCAGGCGGCGAACTTGAGCGCGTACTTTTTGCCGATACAAAAGCCGCGAAGCGTATTGTGTTTTCGGGCGTAGGCAAAACATCTGAAGAGATCGATCTCGCACTCAAGTACGGCATCCGGCTCTTCAATGTGGAGAGCGAGCAGGAACTGGAGCTGATTGCCGAGCGCGCCGCGAAACGGAAGCATAAGGCCAGCATTGCCCTGCGCGTCAATCCCGATGTTTTTGCGGAGACACATCCTTACATCTCAACCGGCCTGAGCGAACACAAATTCGGCGTCGACATGGCCTCGGCACGCAGGCTGTACCGTTTCGCCGCAGACGCAAAATGGCTGGAGCCGACGGGCATCAGTGTGCACATCGGTTCGCAGATTCGTAGTGCCAAACCATTTGGCGCTGCGGTCGCCCGCGTGGCCGAACTGGTTCGCTCGTTGAGGAGTGAAGACGGCATTCACCTCCGGTCGCTCGACGCCGGCGGCGGGCTCGGTATCGAGTATTCGCTCGAGGCGAATAGCGATCCGGAAGATGCAGTTAGAACCTATGCCGCCGCCATCCAGGCCGGGTTGGGTGACCTGGATATCGAACTTCTGCTCGAGCCGGGTCGCTTTCTGATCGCACAGGCAGGCGCCTTGATCACGCGTGTTCTCTACGTGAAGCAGAATGGCGCGAAGACCTTTGTCATCACAGATGCCGGCATGAACGACCTCATTCGCCCGACCCTCTACCAGGCGCATCACGAAATTGTGCCGGTTAAACGTCGGGAAGAAGCTCCTGCCATGACCGCCGATATAGTCGGGCCGGTGTGTGAAACGGGAGATTTTTTTGCCCGTGATCGCATCATGGCCGAGGTGAAACCAGGAGATTTGTTGGCCATTCTCGATGCCGGGGCCTATGGTATGTCACTCAGTTCCAATTACAACTCACGCGGCCGCGCTGCAGAATTGCTGATCAGTGGCAAGAGGGTGAGGCAGATTCGCCGCCGTGAGACCATCAAGGATCAGATCGCGCTCGAACGTTAAATACCCCAGTTTCCAAAACAAAAGCCCCGCATCAAGCGGGGCTTTTATTGTTCCTGATTGGAAGGACTATTCGCGGATCGCGTGAGCAGATGCCAAGGTATCGGCTTCCGCTGCACCCGAGCTGCTGTTCGCTGTCTGGGTGTTCAGAATTGCTGCTGAGGGTTTCGGATCCTGCGCCGGTCCAAGCCCCAGGCTGATCAAAGCTCGCGAGTCGGGCGTCAGCTTGGTCTGCCAGCCATGGTCAGATTGGTACTTGAGCATAGCCGTTTCTGTGTCGGCATCCCACTGACCGCTGGGCGTGCCGGTCATGTACTTTTCGCGAATCAGGGCGCTCTGGATCTGGCTGGCGCGTTCGGGATCAATCTGGCGTTGCCCTTTGGGAATAAAAGTCTTATGAGAATGCACGAGACGATGCGAAATCGTATGCTTCAGACTGGCACGTGAGTGGCCAATGGTCGCAGTGCGCCGCGTATTGGCGGCAAAGGCTGGGAGTGTGGCCAGACTTAAAATCAGGACCATCGTTCGGCCCGCCGAGGAAAGCTGCATGCGGTGTGGCC
>CAXTNK010000147.1:0-1094 GCA_964245665.1 uncultured Acidobacteriaceae bacterium | reverse complement strand
TGTTGAATTTACAGGGCATTTGCGAACAACTGTCAAGTTTCCAACCATTTCCCTATCGCATCGCTTGCCGAAAAAACCAACCGGGAATGATTTACAACTTGTTCGCAATTACTCTAAGTCACTTTCAAAAGCTTACTGTCTAGTTATCGACAACGCAACTGTAACAAACAGGCCAATACCGTAACCAACCCTATTTAGGGTACGGTACTGGCCATCTTCTCGCGGTACTTAAGTGTGGTTATGGTAGCGTTCCGCCGATCAGCGTGCTGCCTGCGGTCGGCTGCCGCGGGTCCGATATGGAGAACACGACATCCTGGCCCGACTGCAACCCGGCGGCAATTCGGTTGAAGTCAGCCTTGCTGTTTACCGGCATCTTGTTGATTTCATTGATGACGGCACCCTGCAGGCTGATCTGCTGACCAATTTCGTCCGCGAATGAACCCGGCTTCACCGACTGAACCAATACTCCGTGGATACCCTTAGAGGCGAATTGCTGCGGAATGTCAACGACCGTCAGCCCAAGTTTGGTCTGACCCGCGTCAGGAGCATTTGGCGCGTTGGGTTCCATGGGAGTGGCAGCCTTATTGTCCCCCGCGAACAGTTTTTCGCGATCCTGTATGGTAACCGTCGTAGTATCGGCCTTGCCGTTCCGCGTGTAGCCCAGTTTGACCGAGGTTCCTGGCTTCTTTTCAGAGATGATGTTCACCAGTTCATCGCCATCCTTCACCGGCTTGCCATCGACCGAAGTGATGATGTCATTCGGCTTCAGACCAGCCTGTTCGGACGGCCCATGCGGAGTGACGGTATTGATCATGACGCCTGATTTGAAGTTGTACACGCGGCTGACAGCACTCGACATGGCTGGCTGGAAGGTGATGCCGATCGAGCCTCGGGTAACCTTATGGGTTGGGCCAATCAGATCGTTGTAGGTGTTGATGACGGTGTTCGCAGGCATCGCAAAACCAATGCCTTCATAACCCGCAGACTGCGTAAAGATGGCTGTGTTGACGCCGATCACCTGGCCGGCCATGTTCAACAGCGGTCCGCCAGAGTTGCCGGGATTGATAGCGGCGTCTGTCTGGATGAAGTGCTGG
>CAXTNK010000146.1:0-6225 GCA_964245665.1 uncultured Acidobacteriaceae bacterium | reverse complement strand
CTGCCGTGACAGGGCAGCGCTCTAACCAACTGAGCTACGTCCCCAAGACGTTCACAACATCCTGGCTGAATCAGCGAGAGACTTCAGAGCGCATGAGCAGATACTGCGTTGACTCTGATTCTGCTAGCTTCGTGCGGACAAAATGAATACGAAAGAGAAATTATCAAGTTGTCACGCAACGACTGAAGTGAGTCTACCAGAAATACTGCTAGTTTCGTTCGACCTACCCGATCAAAAAACAAAATTGGAAAGCCGCACCTCACCGCCACTGCCATACGATCTTGCGTGCGCATCTCGCCTTCTGGTTCAAAGCCTCGCGGTCGTTCAAGTCACAAGCACATATCGCATAAACCTGGATCAATTTCCTGTTTGCAGGTACCCATCGGGCTGAACGAGCATCCGATGCAGAAAGAGTCCCGCACACCGGAACCACCACGTACCCGACAATGCCGTTAGTATGGGCATAGGAGTGTCCGGAATTTCGGGCGGTCTGGAAACGAAGGGTGACAAGCGAGTGAAGCGGGTAGAAAGACAAGCATCGCAGCCGGTGATGGAGTTTCACATATCCAGGACGGCACGCGAACGATATACGGTCGAGGAGACACTCTTCTCGTTGACGGGAAACGTCATCTTTGCCGATGCAGCGGCCAGTCGGCGACTCGCTCACCAGATGAATACAGTCCGGGAAACCTCGGATAATCCCGAACTCGTGGTGAACCATGGCGCACTCTTCGCCATGGGTCTGCTCGATGAAATTACTCACGCTCTTTTCGCGCAGTACCGCACGCAGGTTGACCCGCTCGTCATCACCGACGCATTGAAGTGGTTCTCCGTGAAAGTCGGCTCGAAGAAGCTGGAGAAACTGCTGCTTGCCTTCGTCGAGAAATTTCCGGGTATCGATGTCTATAAGGGTAGGCAGACCGCGGCGAAGTGGCTTGCCGGGTCAACCAACGGCTATCCCAATCGGCATGCAGCCTTCGAAGAACTGGTTTTGTTATGGCTGGCGAACAAGAATCCGGCGTTCGTGTCGTTCAAAGAACTGTTTGACGAAATGAACCTGGCGCCGACCCATACCTATAGCGCAGTTACCGAAAAATTAAGGGATTACTTCGCGACCCGGCCGGCCGCCGACCCTGACTATCCCAATCTGATTGACATGATGCGCGCACCGGCGCTGGTCTCGCCTGATTCGCTTGGTGGACAGCTGGAATACATCCGTCGTAAATGGACAGCGCACATCGGCGACATCACACGCAAACTAGTCCTCGCCTCGGATGTCCTCAAGGAAGAAGACATTGCCATCTGGATGCGCTTTCATCCGCCTTCAGAAGGACAAGGAGCAGGCGCGGCCGGGCGTCGACGCGATCAGAGCGATGCGCCGCATGACCATCATCCCGGAGAAGTTCTCGAATTTGGGGGTCAGCAGAACGAATACGAGCGCTTCAGCCCGGATCAGGACTGGATGCCGAACACTGTTCTGATCGCCAAGAGTACCTACGTCTGGCTTGACCAGCTCTCGAAGCGCTACGGCCGGCATATACACCGCCTGGATCAAATTCCTGACGAAGAGCTGTCGACACTTGCGCATCGTGGCTTCAACGCTCTCTGGCTAATCGGCGTGTGGGAACGCAGCAAGGCCTCGCAGACGATCAAGCGCCTTTGCGGCAATGCAGAAGCAGTCGCGTCGGCCTATTCGCTCTACGACTACTCGATCGCCGCCGACTTGGGTGGCGAAGAAGCCTATCGGAACCTGCGCGACCGGTCGCAGGCACGCGGCATCCGGCTGGCCAGCGATATGGTTCCTAATCACATGGGCATCGATTCACGCTGGGTCATCGAGCACCCGGAATGGTTCCTCGCCCGGGACAATTCGCCCTATCCCGCCTATCGCTTCGAGGGGCCGGACCTTTCAAATGATGACCGGGTCGAGATCAAGATCGAAGATCACTACTACGAGCAGAGTGACGCCGCGGTTGTGTTTCGCCGACGAGACAAGTGGACGGGCAGCACACAATTCGTCTACCACGGCAATGACGGCACCAGCTTCCCGTGGAACGATACAGCCCAGCTAAACTACCTGAGCGCTCAGGTTCGTGAGCAGGTGATCCAGACCATCCTGCATGTTGCACGGTCGTTTCCCATCATCCGCTTCGACGCAGCCATGACGCTGGCCAAGCGCCATATCCAGCGGCTGTGGTTTCCGCTTCCAGGCTCGGGCGGCGCTATTCCCTCGCGTGCCGAGGCCAGTATGACGCAGGCAGAGTTCGACGCGGCTATTCCCGATGAGTTCTGGCGTGAGGTAGTCGACCGCGTCGCGGCCGAAGTGCCAGGCACCCTGCTGCTGGCCGAAGCATTCTGGCTGATGGAAGGTTATTTTGTCCGCACTCTTGGCATGCATCGCGTCTACAACAGCGCTTTCATGGTCATGATGAGGGACGAAGATAATGCCAAGTACCGGTCAGTCCTCAAAAACACCATGGAATTCGATCCTGGAATCATGAAGCGTTACGTAAACTTCATGAGCAATCCTGATGAAAGGACAGCCATTGACCAGTTCGGGTCAGGGGACAAGTTCTTCGGTGTCGCATCATTAATGGCTACACTGCCCGGCCTGCCTATGTTTGGACACGGCCAGGTGGAAGGCTTCACCGAGAAATACGGTATGGAGTATTACCGTCCGCGTTACAACGAGACGCCCAACGACTGGCTGGTCGAACGCCATCAGCGTGAAATTGCCCCACTTCTCCATCAACGCCGGCTCTTCGCCGAGAGTGAGCATTTCCTCCTCTATGACTATTGGCGGCCCGAGGGAGCGGTGGATGAAAATGTCTTTGCCTACTCCAACCGCAGCGGGCAGCAGTGTGCGCTCGTTCTGTTCAACAACAACATTGGCTCGACCACAGGTACGATCCACCACTCGACCTTTTTTGCAGATAAAGCCAGCGGTTCGCTGCGCCAGCGAGATCTTCGCGATGGACTTGGCCTGACCGCCGATGGAGAGGTTTTCCTCGGTTATCGGGATGTAAGCAGCAACCTGGAATACATCAGGAAAGCATCGGATCTTGCAAACAGCGGCTTCACGATCGACCTGCGCGGCTACCAGTATTGCGTACTCCTGCAGTGGCGCGAACTGCGCTCCGATGCACAACATCCCTGGTCGGAGCTGCATGATCAACTGCGCGGCGAAGGTGTTCCCAGCCTGGAAGAGGCATTTGTTGATCTGCAGATGAAGCCCGTTCATGATGCTGTCTATGCCCTGCTCGAGCCTGCGCTCATGCGTTCACTGGTGGAGGAGTCACATCAGCTTGCAGCGGCGACGAAAGCCAGCCCTGTGCCTGTGTCCAAAGCGTCAAGTGAATTATCTTCTGCCGACGTCAGGCCTGAAGTCATCGATGAACTCGTAAAGCGCACGCTGGCTGTCCTGAAAGCGTCATACAGTGTTGTCGGTAGCCCTGAGCCGAAAGCAGGTGCCAGCGCTGCGACTGAATCGGCTGCAAGCAAAGCTGAATCGCAGACTGTGCTTCGGGCAAGCTACGGTGCACTGTTGCAGCTGCCTTTGCTTGAAGCAGAGTCCTCTACGCCCTGGCCGGAAGCGGCACGGGAGGTTTTACCCAGTATCAGTCCTCGTACGAATGCCGGCGCCATCGCCGCAACAGCAGGTGCGGCGATTGCGCTACGCTGGCTTCTGCCACAGTTGAAGCTTGCGGCCGGTGAGCAGGCTGAGGATGGCTTCGAAGCCCTCCATCTGCGGAAAGTACTGGCCAAAGCGTTCAAAGCACTGCAGATCGAAGGAGAAGACTCGTGGCGCGCCGCCGCACGAGTGAAGCTGCTCCTGCCGGAGTTAGTTGAGCCCGCTTCGCTGAAGACACCGGACGTGCGTACAACTGTCACCACGCTGGTTGATCTGATGGGTAATGACCCTGATGTTCGCTGGTTGACCGGCGTACACGCGGCTGCAGCGACGACTTACTTCATCAAGGAGCCGTTCGATCAGCTTTTGTGGTGGCTGCAGCTGCCAAAATTGCTCGACGCTTCTACGTCCGGCACCCCGGACACCCGCGTCCTGAAGCAGGTTGCAGAAGAGGCCGCCGCCGGCGAGATTGCAGCAGTTTCTGCTGGCTACGACCTCGGTAAGCTGGCGAGGACACTGAAACCGGAAGCTAAGAGTGATCCCGTGCTTTCAAAGCCGGCAGGTGTGAAAGAAGAAGTTTCGACCAGAACGGTCAAGCCTGCGCTGATCGAGTCTGCAGTAACGACCGCTGGCGGTGATGCCAGGATCAAGAAGGCGTCCAAGGTGCAGCCGCAACCTGAATCAGCCAAAAAGACTACCGCAAGCGTCAAAAAGACTGAAGCTAAAAGCACAAAGAACAGCGCTGGTGGCCCACCGACTTTGACGCCCGAAGAGACGGTTTCCCGGCCTGCCGATTCACGGCCTGCCAAAAAGAAGCCGAAGAAATAGGGCAGCGACGGGAAACCGTCTCGCACCGGGAGGGCGAATTCACGGTCCGGGACGTGGCTGGTAGAGGATCAACTTTTACGACTTACCGTGCTGGAAGCTAGCTGAAGGCGCCGCGCGCCCAGTGCGCAAGTCTCTTGAGAAAGATTCTGGCTAAACTTGTATCAACTCTGCGTGGCTGTCCGCGACGACAGCCTCACTTACTAGGTCAACGAAGTCTGGCACACTCTACCGCTCCGGGTTCAGCCCAGCGACGCCGCACAATCTTGTACCTCTGCATTCACATTTTCACTCCAGCGGCCGATAGAGCCAGCAGGGCAACGGCTAGGCGCGCAGTCACCAGCCGGGTCCTCGGAATGGATGGATGCACGCTCAATACGTCTTTGATTGACTCGACCTCGAGTGTTGGAGTGTACGGCCAGTTCGTCGCGAACATTATCGGAAGGTTCAGCCGAAATCCTCGCGGATGATGATTACGGAGGAGTAAAGCAGGCATGGCGGGAGTTGTTTTGAGGGTCCGTTCGGGACGTCTGCCGCAGGCCGGAAGGCTCCTGCGGGTCGCGCTTGGACTTACCTTGTTATCAATCGCCAGTATGCTGTTGAACGCAGAAAGTATAAAGATGAGCGGGGTTTCGCTCGTCTGGGCTTCGAATGGCTTCCTGATCGGCGTTCTGCTCTGCGCTCCCCGTCGACAATGGCCTGCGTTCCTGCTGTTGGGCTATGCCATTGATTTTTCCCTGAACATGACCCAGGCGAATACTCTGTTCAGCTCTGCTTTCTTCAGCTTCTGCAATATGACAGAGGTGACGATCGCCGCCACCCTCATGTTTTCTACGGTAGCCGCCAGTCCTGATCTGACAGCGGCTACCCAGCTTCGCAGTTTTCTCGTCAATGGCGTACTGCTTGCGCCAGCCTTCGCTTCAACCATAGCCGCGTTTTTTTTGCATGTTGTCTACCGCGCGCCGTTGCTGCCTGCTATCCGCTATTGGTTCGCAGCAGACGTCCTCGGAATCGCCATGCTGACGCCGCTGTACCTGTCACAACACTACGGGCGACGATTTTCCAGGCGTTCCGGGATTGAAACTGCCGGTCTGTTCCTGCTTCTCGCGGTGGTCTCTCTCGGAGTTTTCCGTTTTACCAGCTATCCCACGTTGTGGGTAGTCCTGCTGACGCTGCTCTTACTCGGCGTACGGGTTGGCTTTACCGGTTCAGCAGCCGGTCTGTTATTGGTGACCCTGATTGGCGGCTACCTGACGGTTAAGGGATATGGGCCACTCGGGCCGGATGTGCACAGCTCGCCGCGGGACAGGATCCTGTTCCTGCAGTCTTTCGTGGCATTATCCATGCTGGCCCTCTATGTCATTGAAGTGGCGAAGGCGGCGAGCAATCGGGTCAGGGTAAACCTGGAGGCAAGCGAGAGCCGTTTCCGGTCCCTAGCCGAGGCCTCGCGTGACGTCATCGTGCTGACAGGCTTAAATGGCAGCCGCGAATACGTATCGCCCGCGATTACGGAAATGCTGGGCTGGCAACAGGAAGATCTGGTTGGCGGGTATTACGGGCACCTTGCTCATCCTGATGATATAGGCAGAATTGGCGAACTGCTGCAGCAGATGCGCGACGGCAGTGAGACAAGTCCGCTTGCGTATCGGTGCCGTAAGAGGGATGGTACCTACCTCTGGCTTGAATCCACGGCGAGGCTGCTGCGTAAAGAGGAGGATGGCCAACCCTATGGCTTTGTCCACGTACTGCGCGACATCTCCGATCGGAAA
>CAXTNK010000145.1:0-6384 GCA_964245665.1 uncultured Acidobacteriaceae bacterium | reverse complement strand
GTAGCTTCAGCACCGAAACATGCAGACCGAAGCAAGGGCCGAACTGAGAACGCCGCTCCTCGATGGCTGGCCCACCCGGATTGCGACGTTGCCGCATGATCTACGGCCGCCTCAACTACACCTGTTTTCCACCAAGGTGACAGACACGACCCGGTGCCCACAGCGGGATGAGAAGGAGATAGCCGCTCCCCCCTTTCGACCAAGTTGGCGGACATTCCTTCAAATTCCAAGCTGGATGCAAACAACTCGAATGACGGCAGTGAGGTCTTCCGGTGCCAGTGCGCCGAGCCGCCGAACAAGCCTCCGCTTGCTGGCGGTGGTGACCTGGTCGGCCATGGCTTTGCGCCGTTCACCGTTCAGGCTGATGAAGGCCTCGGCTGGATAGAGACGAGACACCTGTGAGGAAATCGGGACGACCTGGACCCGATTGAGGAGGGCGTTCGCGGTATCGTTGCTAATGACGAGGGCAGGGCGGGTCTTCTGGATCTCACCGCCGATCGCGGGATCGAACGACACGAGCCAGACCTCACCGCGCTGCGGAACAGCGGCATCAGCCATGCCGTGCTGGTTCCTGCCCGACATCATTAAGCAGGCCCTCGCTCCAGGCGTCGGCGTCGGCCTCGCGCGCTTCGTCGGCCGCCATGGCAGTGTAGCCGGGTGAGAGGTCCTGACCGACTACATGGGGGCGAGCAAGATCGTTCAGGAAGCGGCTGATCCGCCGGCGCCCAATGACAGTATGCAGGCCATCATAAACTTCGGCATCCACGGTAATAGTGAGTTTCTTCGGCATTGTTGCTCTCCAACACGTGTTGGAATACGTCCAGGGCCCCCGGGAAAGCAAGCCAACTACATAGCAACTTCCCAAAATTCCCCTTTTGGGAATTGTTGGGTGAGAAGGCGCAGATGCCATCTTAAAGTTCAAGAGGATCGCAACCTGAGCTAAAGCATAGGAGTTTCTGGGGCGCAGGCACCTGTCGCCTTACTTTGAAGTCAATACAAACAGCATTTTGCTAGAACCGACGTCAAATTGAAGACGTTGACCTGGCTTACGGTTACCCATTGAAAATATCTTATTACAGCGTTACGCTGCGGTGCAGCATCACTGTGCCGTGCTTTTACAATGTGAGTAGTAGGATGAGTGGCCTGTCTTTTTACACAGACTGCGGTTGGGTACGGTGAATGCTGCCGGCAATATCGAGTCTCTCGCATTCTGCTCTGCACTCGGGGGCTGGCTTGTGCTCGGCTGGATCGGCTTCGGCTGGGATGACCAGGACGCCGGCTGCGAAGCGATCCTGAACTTCGGCGGCCGCACAGTCACCGCCGAACCTTGCGCCTGCGTCTTTGACCGCGCCGATGTTCGTAAGCTCGGCACGGGCATTGTCATCTTCATCCCCGATCAACGCGACCTCCGAGGGATGCCTTACGACCTTACGCTCCGTCGGGGCGACTATACTTTCTACTCCGCGCTGAACGCCGCCCAAACGCTCGAACAGCGTGCCCAAATAGCGCATGCCCGAAGCCTCATGGCCCATGCCGTACGGTCCGAGCAATGGAAGTCGCTCGTCAGCATGCTCGACCGCCCGATCTTTACCGGCGTCGATACTCTAGACAGCTTCGAGCGACCCGTCTTCTTGCAACTCGACCTCGCCTTCGTCTGCCCCCCGCACGGTCTATGGATCTTTGGCTGGACGCTTGATCCCTTCGGCATTGTAAAGTCGATGGTGCTGCGTTGCGGCGGCCGCCGGGCGGTGATTGATCCTAAGGCTTGGATCACCATCTCGCGGGCCGATGTGCGTGACGGCTTCGCCGACAGGTTCGGCGGCCTCAGCGCGAAATGCGGGTTCCTCGCCTATCTCCCCGATGTCTATGTGCCAGGCGAGACCCCCTATGCTGAAGTGGATACCATTCACGGTGAGGTAGGCTTCAAATCCATGGCCGCGATCCGCAGCGCCGGGGTTGATACGATCAAGGACCTCCTGGCCCGGCTCGATCTGCGCTACAACGAACTGGTCCGCGGTTATGACAACGTCGTCGGCCCCGCCATCCAATCGATCAACCACTTTCGACTTCGGAACAAGCCCGATTATACAGTCATGCATTTTGGCGAGCCGACGGAGCAGCCGAAATCCTCGGTCATTGTGCCGCTCTATGGCCGCATCGATTTCATGGAATATCAGCTCGCCTTCTTCTCGCGAACGCTGTCGCGCGATCATGAGCTGATTTACGTACTCGACGATCCTTCCCAGCTCCGTCAGACCGAGCATCTCGCCGCCTCATGCCTCGCACGCTTTCAGTTCCCATTCACACTCGTGGCAATGGGCGAGAATCTCGGTTATGCGCCTGCCAACAATGTCGGCCTTGAGGTTGCACGTGGCGAATATATTTGCTTTCTGAATTCCGACGTCTTCCCAGATGAGCCAAACTGGCTCGACTATATGCTAGAGACGGCGAAGACCAATCCGAATATTGGCGTCATCGGCGCTCTTCTCGTCTTCGAGGATGAGACAACACAGCATGATGGTTGCACCTACGAGCGTCTTTCGGAATTCGGAAACTGGTTCTTCTGCCAACACCCGAATAAGGGTTTCCTCCTTGAAGACAGCCGGAGTGTACATCCCGTGGACGCCGTCACCGGCGCATGCCTCCTGCTGTCAGCCGAGGTTGCGCGTGCCGTCGGCGGGTTCGATGAGGGCTACGTCATTGGTGATTTCGAGGATGCCGATCTCTGCGAGAAGGTGAAGGCGCTCGGCTATTTCTGTGTCGTCGACCGGCGCGCCAGGCTCTATCACCTCGAGAGGCAGTCACAGGGCAACCAGCAGGCCTCGTGGCGTTTTAACCTTACCCTTTACAACGCCTGGCGCTTCCAAGGGCGGTGGGCATCGGACGAGCTCGCCGTCAGCCGCCTCACCTCAGCGACAGCGGTGGTCCGGGGATCGACGCGACCCATTCACGACGGCGCTCTAGATGGATGACCTCGCGAAAGCCGTCTACAAAACCCCGATGAGTACGACCCCCAGCGTACTTATCATGACGCATTCGCACCCGAAAGAAACGCGCGGCGGCGCAGAAATCGCTGCTCTGACCTTATTCCAGGCGCTTAAGAACCGCTCTGCCCAGACGTGGTTCCTCGGCTGCGCTGGCGTCAAAAGCGAATTCCGCCTGGGCGCGACGCTGACGCAACCCTACGGGCCGGATGACTATCTCTACCATCCGGGAGCCGAGTTCGATTATTTCAAGTTCGCTAATCCGGATCCGAATTTTCCGAAGGCCCTTGGCAAGCTTGTCTCGGAACTGCGACCCGACATCGTTCATTCGCATCATTTCGCCCGCTTCGGTGTCGAGTCATTCTCCGTAATCAAGCGTTATTCTCCGAAGACACGTATTGTCCTCAGCCTCCATGAGTTTCTGGCGATCTGCAACCATCACGGGCAAATGGTAAAAACGCAGACGATGCATCTCTGCGAGCGGGAGAGTTACAGCGCTTGCGCCAGTTGCTTCCCGCACTTCAGGCAGCGGGACTTCTTCTTGCGCAAGCGCTACATTCAAATGTTCTTCGAAGATGTCGATCTCTTCATCTCACCAAGCCACTTTCTGGCTGACAGGTTCCGGGAGTGGGGCCTGCCGGCGCACAAGCTCGCGGTGCTCGAGAACATGCCCCCGACAGCGGCCGGCCACAGTGCGGTTGCTGCTTCCCCAAGGGCCGTCTCGCGGCCTCCAACGGCTCGACGCAGCAAGACTGCATCCTCCGCCGCAGTGAGCTTCTCTGCCGCGGCGGCGCGAGCGGGCGAGACCAAAGCGCTGAGATTCGGCTTCTTCGGTCAGATGTCGCCGCTCAAGGGCATCTCTGTTCTCATCGATGCCGCGAAGTATCTCAACAAGATGGATGTGCGTGGCGCGACCATCGAAATTTATGGTGACTATTCCAACCAGCCACCGACGTTTCAAGCCGCCGTGGTCGAGGCGCTCGCAGAAGCCGGCCAAAGCGTGGTTTATCACGGGGCCTACGATAATCGGGACGTGCATCGGCTAATGCAGGGAATGGATGCAGTCGTAGTGCCATCCACGTGGTGGGAAAACTCCCCCGTAGTCATCCAGGAGGCCCTCGCCAATGGCAAGCCGGTCATCTGTTCCAATATTGGCGGCATGGCGGAGAAGGTCGTGCCCGGGGTCAACGGCCTGCACTTCGCAGTCGGCCAGGCGACAAGCCTTGCCCAAGTTATTATGGATCTCGCGGATCACCCGGAGCGTCTGGCCGAGATGGCGGCAACAATGCCACGTCCTTTTACCCCCGACGCGGCGCTGGATGCACATCTCAATCTATACCGCTCCATCCTCGGGCCGTAAGTCATATTCACCCGAAATCGAACCGAATGGTGTAACTCCAAAAGGACTTTCTAAAGAGGCTAGATGCGTCTGTGAAATTTTGTTATCATGATAAGAGAACGTATTCTTATGATCTAATCCGATCCTAACTCAACTTGGCGAGGACTTTTTCTGATGATCAGCGGGTCAATCGACAAACTTACGTCACAGGGTGCTATCGGCTGGTTGTACCGCCGGGACCTGACGGAGCCCGCGAAGATCCGCGCTTTCCTGAATAACGAGGTCATCGGCGAGACGACGGCAGACAGCTATCGGCCCGATCTGCACCAAGTTGGCCTTGGCGACGGCCATTGTGGTTTCGACATGCCTTTTACGCGTGCGATCAGCGAGTCGCAGCTTCCCTTCATTAAGATCAAGCCTGACAGCATCGACCTCAGCCTGTCTCTCACCGGCAAGTCTGTCTACCTCGATCTCCTGCATGCGGTGCTTAGCAACGCCCATGGCGCCGGGCGCAGTCGGAGCATTCTAGGCGGCCTGTGGACGGACCGAACAGATGCGGCGCAAATCCTTGCGGGCCGTATCGCCGTTGGATCCTGCGTGGGTGAGCTTCAGCCTGTTCTGCAGGAGCTGATCGCCAACGGCTTCGTGGTGCTGCCGGGCGTGCTCGCGCCGAGTGGCCTGACGCGCAAGGATGCGCTCGCCATCGATCTGCAGGGCAAAGGCATCGCCCAGGAGGCCGACCGGGACAGCCGGCTTCGCGAGTCACTTGACACTATGGCAAAACTCCTCTTCCGAGACGCCGCCGTGCGCCTGCTCCGCGCGGTGTTCGACGACCATCCGGTGATCTATCGCCTCGACAAGATCGAGGAGGAGATGTCCTTCCACCAGGCGGTCTCAGTCGAGGCGCTGCCTTCGCCGGCTGAAAGCCTCCTGCTCTATGTGGGTTTCCCAGGCGGTAACAGCCGGCTCGACTTCATCCGCGAAAGCCACGAGATGGCCGAGTTCGGCCCGAGCGGCAAGTCGCGCTGGACGGCCGAAGGCGAGAGCGACCTCGGTGCCCTGGCGCAGCAGGAGGGCCTTTCCATCGGCGAGGCTGAGTTCGGCAATCTCGACATCGTCGTCGTGAGTCCGGGCCTCGTCCACCGCGTGAGCGGATCGTCACGTTTGCCGGTGCTAAGAGCGCTCGCGACCCCCCGGCGCATCACGCCGCTGCGCTTCGTCTCTGGGCTCGACAGCTGGGTCGAGGCGAGCCATGTGTCGGGTGCGCGCATTCGGATCTGACACAGATCAATGATGTCGCCAGTGATGACCGCATCCTGGCGCTCGTTGCCAATGAGTGGGACCATCTAAATCAGTGCTAATATTTCATCATCAGGCGACGCCGGTGCGCAGCAGGTCGTGGATATGAACAAGACCGATTGGAACCTCACCTTCCGTCACGAAGATGCAGGTGATCCGTACATCGTTCATCAATGCCAAAGCCTTGGCTGCCAACGTATCAGTTGAAACCACTTGGGGACGCTTCCCCATGGCTTCCCTCACTAGCATATCGGCGAAACCGCTTCGAAACGCTCGACGAAGGTCGCCATCCGTCAGAACTCCAATGAGATGACCTTTTTCATCAACGACTGCGGCAATACCAAATCGTTTGGAAGTCATTTCGACAATCCCTTGCGACAGAAGGGTATTCTCTTTCACTATCGGCAGGGCGTCCCCATGGTGCATCAGCTGGCCCACGGTCAGAAGGCGCGAACCGAGTTTTCCTCCCGGGTGGAATCGCTGGAAATCCGTAGACGAAAAGCCCCCCCGCTCCAGCAGCAGTATTGCCAAGGCGTCGCCCGCCACCAACTGCATTGTAGTGCTCGTCGTGGGTGCCAGACCATTGGGGCAAGCCTCCTGGCTAATCGGGAGGAATAGGCCGATATCGGCCGCGCGTCCTAAAGCACTTTCAGGACGCGACGTCATAGCGACAAGACTGATCTTGAAGCGACGCGTGTAGGCGATGATGTCTGCCAGCTCGGGAGTTTCCCCAGCCCAAGATAGCGCCACCCCAACATCATT
>CAXTNK010000144.1:0-6389 GCA_964245665.1 uncultured Acidobacteriaceae bacterium | reverse complement strand
CGCGATGCCTCCCCCCTGCGCACCCAATCCCATACCAATCGCTATCGCTTGCGTGCGCAGGGACACAGAAAAACCCACGACTGCGTAAATGCCAGTGACCGCCAGCAGCAATGCTCCGAGGGCGAAGCTGGTGATGAGCCAGGTATTGAAGCGGCGCGGCGCCTCCACTTCTGCAACCACTGCGTTCATCGATTGCACCTGCTGCAATGCGAGCAGGGGATCGATGCCGGCGACGGTAGAACGCAATGTCTGCACCATCTGATCCGGCGGCAGACTGGAGCGGACTACGATGTAGCCGTTGCCAGGTCCGCTGCGCGCGCCCGCTGGATTCGGTCCAAACAGCGTTGCCGGCTGCTGTGCGGGGTTATACCACTGGTCTTCGTCCGGCTCGTCCAACGCCCCACGTTTCGTATCACCCACAATGCCGACGACTGTTGCCCAGGGATAATTCTTCTTCGGATTGCCGACGTGCATCCGTTTCCCGATTGCGTGCTGTCCGGGCCACTGGTGCTTCGCCATCGATTGATTCACCACGATCACGAGCGGCGTGTCGGCCCGGTCGTCCGGAGTAAAGGTGCGTCCTGTAATGAGCGGAATGCCCATCGCATGAAAGTAGTCGCCTGTTATCGAAGCGAACATCGCGAATTTCAGCTTCCATGCGGCAGCCGGCACGCCTTCAATGGTGAAGGCCGATCCGCCCCAGGGCTCACCGGGCAGAATACTGGTGATGGCTGCGTTGGTAACAGCAGGCTTGCTCAAGAGGTGTTCGACTACTTGCTGATTGAACTGATTCACAAAAATATCGGTTGGATATTGGTTGAGCGGCAGTTGATAGTTCGCAATAAGCAAGTGGTCAGGCCGGTATCCCGGATCGACAGCGCGCATTTTCTGGAAGCTGCGCAGGAATGCGCCGGCAACTGTGAGCAGCACCAGAGCAATCGCGATTTCAGCCACCACCAGTGTTGAGCGCAGCCATGAATGGCTGGCGGTTCCGCTGCCGCTGCTATTGCCTTCTTTCAGGTTCGTCAGCAGGTTGGTTCGCCGGGCTGCGAACGCAGGCGCGAGACTACAGAGCACGCCCGTCACCAGGGCTATCGACAGCGCGAAAGTCACCACGCTGCCATCGGTTGCAATCGAGTTGATACGCGGCATACTGTCCGGCAGCAGGTGTAGCGTTGTCCGGATGATCACAGTGGACACGGCCAGTCCCAGGAGTCCGGCAGCAACGCTGAGGATCACTCCTTCGAGTACAGACTCGCGCAGGATAGCTGCAGTACGTGCTCCCAGAGCGAGCCGCACAGCGTATTCCCGACGACGGCGGATGGCGCGGACCAGCATCATGCCAGCGACATTAGCGCAGGCGATAAGCAGTACGATCGCGACCGCGACGAAGAGCGTGCGCAGCAGGGGACGCACGTCAGACACTGTGTTCTCGAGCAAGGTTCGCACGTCACCGCGAATGTGCAGTGCCGACATGCCGGGAGGGAAGTCGCGCATGATCTGCCTCGCTACACGATCAGCATCCTGCGCCGCCTGTGCTGGCGTCACACCGGGTTTGAGCCGCGCCACCATGCGGTATCCCCAGAAGCCGCTATTCAGGTCGGACAGGTCTTCGGGGTTCAGGCTCATCGGCACCCACAACTGTGTCTGATCAAGCAGGCCGGACGTAATCGGAAACTCGAAATTGCGCGGCATCACGCCGATGACCGTGTAGCTTTTTCTATCGAGCACGATGGAACGGCCGAGAATCTCGGGATTGCTGTGAAAGCGGTTGACCCAAAGCGCATAGCTGATTACTGCTAACGCCTGCTGAGAGTTCTCTTCCTCCGCAGTAAATACGCGTCCCATCAGGGGCTGCACGCCGAGCGTGGGAAATACACTCGCCGTCAAGCGCGCGGCAGAGACTTCTTCCGGAAGACCGAGCGCTGTATTTGCATTCGATACTGCATACTTGCTGCCGATGAAAGCGCCGACAGAGGAGAAGGCACTTGTCGACGTCTCATAGGTGCTGATCTCGCGCGCCGTAACACGGATGCCGGGACTGTCGCCCAGATGATCACCGAGCAGGACAATCCTGCCCGCGTCTTTGAAAGGAAGAGGCCGCAGCAGGATTCCCTCAACCAGCGAAAAGATGGCGGTCGTGGCGCCGATACCCAGCGCCAGCATCAGGACAACAGCCACTGTAAAACTGGGTGCTTTGCTCAACTGGCGAAAAGCTACACGGAGATTCTGTCCTAAAGTCTGCAAGCCAGCTTCCTCTTCTTCACGGGAATGTCAGTTGGACGGCCCTACCACGATATGTGTGCGCGCATTGCGGAGACAATTGAGACTTAATTAGAACTTCTGAACGTGACGATAGCAGGACTTCAAGTTGCAGCGCAGACTAAGCTTCATCGAATGCGACTCGAATTTATTTAAAGCGATAAGCCATGTCGCGGCCCTGCTTGCCTATTCGCTCCGCAAAGATACCATCGGATCTACGGCTGCCGCACGACGTGCCGGAATGCACGCGGCTGCCAGGCCGCCCACGAACAGAACAAGAGTCACCGCCGTCATCGTCCACGGATCGTGCGGCTTGACACCATAAAGCAGAGTGCCGACCAGACGGCTTGTAAAATAAGCAAGCAGCAAGCCAGCCGCAAGTCCGGCAATCAGCATTCCGGCTGCCTGTCGAAGCACCATCGCTACCAGGCGCATTCTCTGCGAGCCCAGCGCAATGCGGATACCCAACTCATGCGTCCGCTTCGTGACCAGGTAAGCCAGCAATCCGTAAATGCCCGCGATGCAGATCACGAAAGCAGTACCAGCAAAGATTTCAAGCAGGTGCGCGGCTAATTGCTGGCTCCCATAGGAATCTTCAACCACCTGCTGCATGGTGGTGAAGCTGCTGTTGTTGAGCTCCGGGCTTGCTTTACGCATGAGCGCGCGCAGTTCGGGAATTATCTCTGCCGGATTCCGTCTCGTGCGCACAGCGATGTCCATGCCCTTCCCGGTCGGCTGGTAGAACATGCTGTTCGGGGTGATCTGGGGCATACACACTTCGAGTTCGGGCATCGCAGGATTCGTAATATCGTCCTGTCGTTCATCGCCGAGCACACCAACGACCACCGCTGCCGGTCTTCCTTCATTCACGTACATCAGCGGAGTTCCTAAAAATTTTTCCGGGTCGCTATGTTCTCCCTGATACTCACGGATAAACTCGCGGTTCACGATGGCGACAGGCAGGGATGTTGCTGTGTCGTCTTCGTTGAAGAAGCGTCCTTTCAGCATGCGGAACTGGAATACCTTCTGCATGTCGGGCGTTACTGCTCTCGTCTCCACCCGCATCTTGCTGCGGCGAAGATCAGCAGAGCTCCTGCCATCGTTGCCAAAGGTAAAGAGCATCCGAAAAGTCTTGCCCAGCGGCACCTCGGTCGTCAGTGACGCGCTCTCAACACCGGGAAGGTGCTGCACCCTCTCGAGCAGCGGCGCATAAAGATCTTTATACAAATCCCTTTTTGCATACTTGTAACTGGGGATGGTCATGCTGGCGACCATGACATGGTCGGTCTGGAAGCCAAGCGGTATGTGCCGCAGCGTATAGATCGTGCGCAGCAGAAGACCGCAGGCTGCCAGGAGAGTCAGCGACATCGCAATCTGTGCCACGACCAGCGACGCGCGCAGTCTGTGTGCCACCTGTCCCGTCCCGTTTCGCGAAGTGCCCTGCCGCAGGGCCGGCTCTATTGGTGCCCTCGCCGCGGCAATCGCCGGCCAGACCGACGAAGCTAACGCACTTATGACCGTCAGTATGAGCAACATTCCCAGCACGCGCAGATTTGGCGTCAGGACGGTGTAGATGTTGAATTGCGTATGCAACCCGTGCTCAAACGTCCTCAGCATCAGCATTGCCACCGCAGTGCCGATCACTGCTGCGGTCCCGCTCAGCATCAATCCTTCGATCAGGAGCTGCTGAATGATGCGCCGACGGCCCGCACCCAGCGCGCCGCGTACTGCGATCTCACGTTGCCGCGCCGTCGCCCGGGCCAGCAGCAGGCTGGTTACATTCACGCATGCGATCAACCACAGCACTGCGGATGCGCCTCCCAGCGCGAACAAAGACTTCCTCACGTTGTCATCCACCAGTGCGTCTTCATACCGCGCAATGTGGATGGAAGTGACATGCGCGCGAACGTCAGCGTCGGTATATTGTGCTGCCACGCCGCGCTGAATTTCATTCATCTCGCGAACCGTGTCAGGCAGACTCGAGCCCGGAGAAAGCCGTGCAATCACTTGGTAGTTCGGTGTTTCGTTCTTCGTGCGTACTTTGTCCGCGTCACCTGGAATCATCGGCACCCAGACCATCGGATACTCCAGGCCGTAAGGGAATACGAAGTTTCTCGACATCACGCCAATGACGGTAAAGGCTTCACCGCTCAGCTTGATTGTGCGGCCGAGGATCTCAGGATCTGCTCCGAATGCATTTCGCCAGATCGTGTCACTCAGCAGGATCGTGTTGGCTTCCTCTGGTCGAGCGGCGCCATCCGCTCCTTCGAGGAAGGTGCGTCCCATCTCTGCATGGACACCAAGCGTACGGAAGAGGTTCGCGCTTACCGTCGCATCCGAAACTCCAATCGATCCATCTTTTCCTTCAAGAAACCCGAGATGGCCCTTGCCTGCTTCGACAGAGTAGTACGCGATGTTCTCGAACCTGTGACTGCGCGTCCGCCATTCGACGATGTCGAGAAAAGCTGTGCCCCATCCTGGCTGGCCATCTTTTGTAACTTCATCGATTTGGACCAGTGAGCTGGCATCACGGTAGGGAAGTGGCCGCAGCAGCACTCGATCTACCACCGTATACATCGCGACCGCAGCGCCCAATCCAAGCGCCAGTGTCAACACTACCGTGATGGCAAACCCCGGTGATCGTCGCAACTGCCGCAGAGCATACCGAACATCCTGAACGATGCGTTCGAACCACACGCCGCCCCACATCTGGCGAGTTACATCTGCGACAAGAGGAAAGTTCCCAAGCTCTCGCATCGCATTCCTGCGCGCTTCATCTTCTGTTTCACCACGGCCCATCCTGTCCTCGATAGCCATGCTCAGATGGGTGCGCAATTCCTCGTTCAATTCACTTTTTTGTCTCACAAAGCGCATCCACCCGAGTCTCATGCATCGCCGCCTTCCGGCTTCCGCTGCATGATTGCCGAGACCGCAGCGACCATCTGTTCCCAGCGTCCGAGGTCGCTGGTCAATTGCTTTTTGCCAGCGGCGGTAATGCGGTAATACTTTGCGCGCTGTTTGCTCTCTGTGTGCTTCCACGCCGAGCGCACCCAGCCCTGTCGCTCGAGCCGGTGCAGCGCTGGATATAACGATCCTGTCTCCACCTGCAGCACATCGCCGGAATGCACACGCAAGGTCTGTACCAGGCCGTAGCCGTGCTGAGGTCCCCATTGGAGAGCCCGCAGCAGCAGCATGTCTAATGTGCCTTGTACCAGCTCAATCCGATTCTTGTATGCATCCCTGCTCGCCATGGCAGTAGTGATCCTACCCCCTACGGATGTAGATCGTCTACTGCCTGGAAAACCTGGCCTGTTGAGCCGTCAGTCTTCAGCGCTCTTTATGGCGTATTGGCAGAACTCGAGCACCTGAATGCCCATGCGCTGCGCACGCCCGGCGAGAACTGAAGTGCGTAGGCCATGGTCTTCTGCGCGCCCGCGTCATCGTGGAGCGCACACTGCACGGTGGCGAGGTCGCGCGCTAAATCAATCAGGTCGGCGTTCCTTGCCAGCAGCGGCTTCCAAAGATCTACCGCAGCCTGCAGATCTCCTTTGCGCGCCAGCAGCACCCCCAGGTCCGTTCCTCCGGTAAGTTGCAGTGGATCGAGCGCCAGGAGTTCCCGGAAGCGTTTTTCTGATTCGGCTTCGTCGCCTTTCAGCCCGGCCAGGACTCCCATTCCTTCAAGGACCACCGTATCGTGCGCGCCGGCGGAGTAAGCAGCGCGGAGCTGCGCGAGAGCTCCGTCTGCATTCCGCGATTGACCATTGACGACAGCCTCGTAAGCAGCAACAGCCTGGTCCCGAATGTCTGCCTGCGGTGAAAAGATGGCAGTAAGGCCGTCCGTACTCGAAGCATCGTGCCTTGGGTCAGGTAGCTCCGGCCGGCGCAGGATGCGGTGGTCGGTCCAGGCAACGTGCGGGATGTCTTCTGCGGAGGTGCGCGGCATGTGGCAGAAGGTGCAATCAGCCTGCTCGGGATGGTGGTTAGCCGCAAAGCCAGGTGCGCTGTGGCAGACCAGGCATTTACCGCGATAGAAAGAGACGCGCTGTTCAGGGGAAGGGCGGGTGTGCGGGTCGTGGCAGCTGGTGCAGCTCATACGGTCGCCGCTGGCCCGCTTGCAGCCGCTTGCG
>CAXTNK010000143.1:0-6392 GCA_964245665.1 uncultured Acidobacteriaceae bacterium | reverse complement strand
CGCGCTGGTGCTGGAGACGCATCGGCCGCAGGAGCGTAATAAAGTTCAGGCCTTCAACGATTTTCTGGTGTTCGGCATGATGGCGGTGGGTTCGTTCTCATCCGGCCAATTGCTGGCGAATTTCGGCTGGTCGGCGGTCAACATGGTGGTGTTTCCGCCGGTGTTGCTCGGGCTTGCGATCCTGTCGGTCGCGTCATTCGCCAGACGGCGCGCGAAGTTGCAGGTCGTTGACGAATTTCCCGAACCGAGTACCTGTATTGGCAAAGCCCCAGGATGGCAGTTCGATGCGAAAGCTGTCCAGCGCAGCGAAAACGCGGACTGCTTCGGGTGAATTTGAATTGTGCCCATTCGCCATTGTGAAACTCTCCTGCATTGCCCAACAGAAATATACTCTCTATTGAAATTAGGACGCCAGCGAGTTGACTTTATTCTACCGGGCGGGTCGGCAGGACGTCCGTTCCATAGCAGTCACGCAGAGGTGACGATCAGAACGTGCAGGAAGCGTGGGCCGTGAACCCCCTTGATTCTTGTCATTTCGATGTCAGCTGTTGCAGATGGTCCGGAAATGAAGGTTGTGGGCAGGTGCGCGGTGTGTTCGAGGCTGCGCACTGCTTCGGGCACAGTTTCGACGATGTCATGCGCATTGACAATGCAGAGGTGAAAATCTGGCACGAGCGTAGCAGCGCGGCGACCCTGGCCCGGAACATTCTGCAGGACGATGGTGCCTGTTTCGGCTACGGCGAGGGTCGCTTCAGTCAGGATGCCGTTGAAGCGATCGAGCTCGGCGGACGAAAAGTTGGTGTCTGTCGTAATGGTTTCGGCTGTGGGGAGCAAGTCGGCTGAGAAGCCCTGCGGCACGAGCATGGTCGGATTGTTGCGAACTGCCAGTGCTTTGCTGATGGCGGCGGGGACCTGCTCGCGCGTGAGGCAATCGACTTCTGCGTCGTAGTCACGGAGGCGGTCGACGAGAAGATGCAGGCGGGCTTCTGTCGTCAATGCGGCGGCGGATTTGTACGTGCGCGTGATGCCATCCCAGGCTGTCGCGGCAGAGGGTGAAGAGGTCTCACCGTGGTTGGCAGCGCGGATGCGGGCGAGGATTTCGGATTTGGCTTCTTCGCTAGTGGCCATGGGCGCCTCGGGTCTGCTCGCGCTCTTCGAACCACTCGCGGAAGGTCTGTTTTGGCATGGAGCGGAGATCGCGCACCTGTGTCCAGCCGCCGGCAAAGCCGGGAAGCCAACTGATCCAGCGTTCGCCGTTACCGTCTTTGTGCGTAAGTGGCGACTCGGCTGCGCGGCCAAGTCGCTGGGCAGCACGGAAACGCGATTCGCTCTGGAAGATGAAGCTCATGGTCTTCATGGCGATGGCTTCGGGACTGGTGAGGATGCCTAGGCCCGCCGTCTTCTTTTCGACGACGCGGTTGCGCAGATGGATGAGGACTTCCGGGATGTTTATCTTGACCGGGCAGACTTCGTAGCAGGCGCCACATAGGGAACTGGCGTAGGGAAGGCTCTCGCCGTGTTCCATTTTCTGTAACTGCGGTGTCAGGATGGCGCCGATGGGTCCGGCATAGACGCTGCCGTAGGCATGGCCGCCGGTCTGCCGGTAGACGGGGCAGGCATTTTGGCAGGCGCCGCAGCGGATACAGTTGAGCGTCTGGCGCGCTTCCTTGTCGGCGAGGACATCGGTTCGACCGTTGTCCATGACGACGACGTGGAAGGCGCGCGGGCCATCGGACGGATGAACGCCGGTCCAGATGGAATTGTAAGGATTCATGCGCTCGCCGGTGGCACTGCGCGGCAGGGTCTGCAGAAGAACTTCGAGATCCTGATAGCGCGGCAGGATTTTGTCGATGCCGGCGATGGTGATGAGCGTCTGCGGCAGGGTAAGGCACATGCGGCCATTGCCTTCACTTTCGACGACACAGACACTGCCAGTTTCGGCGATGAGAAAGTTGGCGCCGCTAATAGCTGTCTGGACGCGAAGAAATTTTTCGCGCAGAAAACGCCGGGCTGCATCGGCCAGATCCTGCGGGGATTCGCCAAGGTCGGGCAGGTTCATCTCGCGGATGAAGATGTCGCGGATCTGCTGACGGTTCTTGTGCAACGCGGGCACGACGATGTGCGAGGGCTGATCGTGGCCGAGCTGGATGATGAGCTCGGCGAGATCGGTCTCATACGGCGTGACGCCGGCAGCTTCAAGCGCGTGGTTGAGCTGGATCTCTTCCGTAGTCATCGACTTGATCTTGATGACCTCTTTGGTCGCGGTTTGTTCGTTTGAATCAAGTGCGAGTTGGACGACGATCCGTCTGGCTTCTTCGGCATCGCGCGCCCAGTGCACCTGGCCGCCAGCGCGGGTGCAGTTCTCTTCAAACTGCAGCAGGTAGGCGTCGAGATGCTGCATGGTGTGTTCGCGGATACGCTTGCCTGCTTCGCGAAGAGCCTGCCAGTCGGGCATTTCACCGACCACGCGGGCGCGTTTGTTCTGGATGACCTCGGTCGCGTGGCGGACGTTCTTGCGCAACTGCGTATTGCCGACGGCAGCGTGAGCCGCGATGGGGAAGGCCGATGCGGTGCGCGGGTCCAGGGGCCCAGTAGTGGTTGCAATCGTGGTCAGGCTGCGCATTATTTATTGCCCTTCTTCGCCGGCTAATATCTGCGCGAGATGTACCGTGCGGACGCCGGTCCGTTGACGATGCAGCGCGCCGGCAATGTGCATGAGGCAACTGTTATCGCACGCGGTGCAGACTTCAGCGCCGGTGTTCAGGACGGCAGTAGTTTTTTCGGCAAGCATCGCACTGGACACGTCAGCATTCTTGACCGCAAAGGTACCGCCGAAGCCGCAGCATTGCTCGACATGATCGAGCGGCACGAGGTCGATACCGCGAACGGCGCGTAGGAGTGATTGCGGCCCATCGCCGAGGTTGAGCGAGCGCAGGCCGTGACAGCTGGCGTGATACGTGACTCGGTGCGGATAGTAGGCACCCACATCGGTAAGGCCGAGTCGCTCGGTCAGGAAGGCAGAAAACTCCCAGACGCGGGGCAGGAGGGATGCGACGTCGTCCACGATCCCGGGATGGTCGCCGGTAGCCTGCAGTCGCTCTGCCATTGATGGATAATGCTCACGCATCATGGCAACGCAGCTGGAAGAGGGAACGACGACTGCCTCGGCGTGGAGAAACTGGCCAATGAAGCGCGGGAGGAGGGGCATGGCGTCCTGCTGGTAGCCGGTGTTGTAGTGCATCTGGCCGCAACATGTCTGGCCGGCAGGAAAGTCGACGGAGTGGCCGAGGCGCTCGAGTACGCGGACGACAGCCTGTCCCGATTCGGGAAATAGCGTGTCGTTATAACAGGTGATGAAGAGCGAAACCCGCAGAAGTGCCTCCATTGGCCATCGCGGCCGGGACTGCTCAATTCAATAGAGATTATATTTCCCAAAAGCAACGCTGGTCGGATAGAGTAGTCCGGTTGTGCGCAAGGATCAACAAAAAGGCAAAGAAGTGTTGCAATCGAGGGCCTGTGGGAGCTAACCCGTTCATCGGTATTGTGTATCACTGGATCGGCGGTTTCGCCTCCGCGACCAACTTTATTCCTTTCCGCGGGATCAAGCGCTGGTCCTGGGAGATTTACTGGATCGTGCAGGGGTTTGCCGCCTGGATCGTCGCACCAGTGGTCATCGCCTCCATTTTTGTGCCGCATCTTTTCACCATTCTGGGCGCATCGCCCCACTCATCCCTGACCTACGCGATCGTGTTCGGAGCGCTTTGGGGTGTCGGCGGCCTCACGTTCGGCCTGTCGGTACGCTATCTCGGGATTGCACTGGGCTACTCCATCTCCCTCGGCCTGTGCACGGCGTTCGGGACATTGATCCCGCCGATCTACAGCGGGGCGATTTACACCATCATGCATGAGCGGTCGGGGCAGGTAATCCTGCTCGGTGTGCTGGTGTGCCTCATTGCGGTCGCGGTCAACGGCTTCGCTGGCTGGTCGAAAGAGCGGGAGGTGACGGCGGAAGAGCGGGTCGAGGCGGGTGAGTCCGACTTCTCGCTGGTTCGCGGCCTGGCGGTGGCAGTGTTTGCCGGCGTGATGAGTGCGTTCTTCGCGTTTGGATTGACGGCCGGAGCGCCGATTGCAGCAGTGGCGAAGCAGCATCTGCTGGCAGGTGGACGATTGGACCTCTGGCAGAACCTGCCGGTGCTGGTGGTGGTGCTGTGGGGTGGCTTCGCGACAAATTTTGTATGGTCGGTGGTGCTGATCATGCGTAACCGTTCGTTTGCGCAATTCGGCGGCGAACCGGGGAACAATCCCATGCGGGCCGCGAAAATGAGCGGCGAGACACTGCAATATGTCGATCCGGTGCAGCTGGGTCAGATGGCCCAGCGCATCTCTCCGGGTACGCTGCTGCAGAACTATTTCTTTGCGGCGCTGGCCGGCGTCATCTGGTATTTCCAGTTCTTCTTCTACTCGCTCGGCCAGACCAAGATGGGCAAGTATGACTTTTCATCCTGGGCGCTGCACATGGCATCCATCATCATCTTCGCGACGCTTTGGGGACTGGTGCTGAAAGAGTGGATCGGAACGAGCCGGCGAACGAAGGCGCTGGTGGCCCTGGGGCTGACGCTGCTGATCGGCTCGACGTTGATCATCGGCTATGGCAACTACTTGAAATCGCTGCAGGATAATGGAACGGCGACGGCGCAGCTTCGTCCTTAGGGGTTCATCGTCGGTGAATTGACGCGCACCGGATGATCGTGGTCTTTCCAGTCCGGCAAAAAGAGACTTCGCTCGAACTGCCTCGCAAGCTGCTCTCGAAAGAGCTGAAAGCCGGGGACATAGGGACGCTGTCCCCGCAGCAACCGATGCCCTTAAGGAAGAGAGAAACGCTGGGATATCGGATGTGGAGATTGTCTGCCGGGAGACCGCGGCCAATTCAGATAGCAGCTGGTTTCAGAGTCTTTCTTGGACGCTGGCCAGTTCGATAGCCTGCCTCCAGCACCGCCTTTCTCGTTCAGTACTTTCGTCAGTCTGATTCTTTGACAAACCTAATTCTGCTGCTCTCTAACTGGCGCGTCGCGTGCTGTGTAGAGAGCGGGGTGCAGTGTTCTGCTCGGTCTGCGGGAATGGACACGGCAAATGCTTGAGCCGATCTTCGTCAAGCGAACTTCAGATCTTTTTATCTCATTTCCATCCGAATGCTGCCGATACACACAAAAGGCTGTACATTCCTTGCCGACGACGTTCTTCTGCCGGCAGAAGATATTGAACGCTGGCGCGGTAGTGCGAATTGCGAGGAGTTGCATGGAGTTCGCAGAAGAGATACGCGATTTCTTGATTGAGAGCAATGAGAATCTTGCAAACCTTGATCAGGAAATTGTCGAGCTTGAGCAAGACCCGAAGAACGAGAAGCTGATCGCCAGCGTCTTTAGGACGATCCATACCATCAAGGGTACGTCGGGATTCTTTGGCTTCGATATCCTCGGCTCAATCACGCATGTAACGGAGAACATTCTTGGCCAGGTTCGAGAGAAACAGCGTGAGCTTACACCAGATGTGGTGTCTTTGGTGCTCGAGACAGTAGACGCAGTGCGGGCAATCCTCGTGAACGTAGAGGAGAACGGTGCAGAAGGCAAAGATATTTATGAAGTTCTTCGGCAACGCCTTGAGCATGCATACCAGAGTGTGGAGTCGCCCGGATCTCAGCCCCTTGACTCGACAGAGCCTCCGCATGAAGAACGCCGCAATGCAGAGAGGGTTGCCGATGATCGGCTTGAGGCCGAACGCATAGAGTCCACCCGTCTCGCAGCGAAAGGTGCTGCACCACACGAGCAACTATCCGTGCCTCCTGAAGCAAAATCCGAAGCCGCAGTATTGCTGGGTCATTCCGCACCTGAGTTGAAGATTCAGGGATCTATGCAGGCCAAGGACCTGCCAGGTCTGATTCCAGGTCTGGTTCATAGTAGTGACGGAGAACCACAAAGTCGACGGCGTACTGAAGACCAGAATTCTGCAACTTCGACGATTCGAGTCGAGGTGAGTCTTCTCGACAAACTCATGAATCTGGTGGGCGAGCTTGTCCTCGCACGCAACCAGATTCTGCAAGAACCATCGCAATCAGCCAGCACAAGCGCTGCGGCACAGCGGCTGAACCTCATAACGAGCGAACTGCAGGAAGGAGTGATGCGCACGCGCATGCAACCCATTGGCGTTGTGTGGAACAAGCTGCCACGTGTGGTGCGTGATCTTGCCTCCGGGATGGGCAAGAAAATCGAGATCGTCATGGAAGGAGCAGAGACCGAACTCGATAAAACGATCATCGAGGCGATCAAGGATCCTCTGACTCACATAGTTCGTAACTCCTGTGATCACGGTATTGAGACAACCGAGCAGCGCATTGC
>CAXTNK010000142.1:0-6425 GCA_964245665.1 uncultured Acidobacteriaceae bacterium | reverse complement strand
CTCCCGCCTTGCCACATTATGGCCTCCCTACCCGTGCTTTATGCAACCAGAGCCCGAGCGTGCACACTCGCAGCGAGGCCGAAAGCGCGTTCCACGATGCGCGCTTCACCGCAGATGTTCTGGGTGAGGTTAAGAACTGCCGCCTAGCTCTTGCGAAGCGCACGCATCACTTCAAATCTGATGATGGTCGCGTATGCGTTCTTCAGCGTTTTGAAACCTCGCATTGGCCGGATCATCTGCTTCAGCTTGCCATGATCGACTTCAAGGTCATTGTTCAGACACTTGATCTGTCGATGCACTGTCTCCTCCGGACATTTGCCTCGGGTCTGCAGTTCCGAGACGGCAATACCTTAGGACCTCACCGTGACTGACTCGCCGGTGAAGTCCTCCTTACATGAAAATGTAACTCTATCTTGCACCGGGAGGTGTCAGCTACTGATGGGCAGTCTGCCGCGCAGCCAGGATTGAAGCTGCTGACCTTGAGACGTTTTCATCATGCTGAGCGGCCAGCCGTTGCAAACCCGCATCTGCCGTGGGGCTCGATGACTCCGAGTACACCTGTAAAGCAAGCAACCGGATCCTTGGATCATCTGACTGTTCCCACTGCTCTGCTTTACTTAGATTAGGATTGGATTTGCCGAGCTGACCAGCAAGCGCCCCAAGCGTGTATTCACTCGTTGCTTCTGCTACGTCTTTGCCGGCAAGTGGCGTCACTGCTGTTGCGCTTGGCTTCTTGCTCTACAATCGGAGCAATGTGAGCTTTAAACCACGGCAGCATCTCCTGAGTGACATCGACTAACTTTTCGCCACGAACGGCCATGAGGCGATAGGTATGAAGAGCTAGTGTCTCTGCTCCCTGGTAGCCGCCTGCTTCATCCTTTATGAGAAGAGCGTCTTGTTCTCCGACGTTGCTCTTGACTATTTTGCTGCCCAGGTTATGAGGAGGAGCTGATTGAACCAGAGCAAATAAGGATTTGGTTGGTAGATGTGTCGTACTCGATTTCTGAGACACCCTCTACATCCTGCGCGTGCAGGACGCAAGAACCGACACAAAGACACGCGAGCAAAACCCACATTAAGCGTTTAATCATGTCGAGCTCCAGTCTTCTATTGAGGGATTGGCGTAAGAGCGTGTGGATAGTGAATTCCGCCAAGAGGGGGAGCTGTCAAAGGTCGCACTGTGACCTTTGAGGCGAAGCTGTTTTGTAACGTAACCTCGAACGGCATCTGCTCCAGCAGGGTAAGAGCAGTCGAGAGATCGCCTGCACACTGCATGACGACGGCATCGCGTTCTGCTGAGAGATCCTTAAGAGAGGATGGAACGGCGGGAAGAGAAGCTGCAGAAGAGAGATTCGCTGTCGTCTGCTTTCGGATCTCAGTGATAATGCCATGCACTTCTGTATTGATCGCCGTGATTTGGTCATAACACTTATCTGACAGGAGACTTAGCGCCTGAGTATCCTGGGAAGACAAACTCAGTTTATGAGCAATGACAACGCTTCCCTCAAGGCTTGGTGTCGGTGACTCAGTATCACCTACAGGACCCGAAAATTGTATGCTGAGCAGCCATTGAGAAAAAATGTCGATAGAGAACCTGTGGTGGACCTTTGAGGGGGCTGTAGTCTGGCCGAGAGCTAGGCAGGCGGCTGACAGCATCGTAGAGATGATGATGGAGGTTCGAGAGGAAGCGCTAGTTCTGCGAATGTTCATCTAAGCTCCGAGCGCTTCAGAAAGCGCGATCAGCTAGCTAGCCGGTGTATGAGGAGGCATGTGCACGTTCAGATCGAAGACTCCTCTGGCGGATTTGCGGAACAATCAAAGCGACATTGACCCTGGAAGACGAGGTGCGCAAGTAAGAAATAGCGGCGACTGAATCGATGAGGCTGGTCGACCCATTCCGCGCCTTCCGGTGTTTTCATCCCTTCCGGGTTAGTGAAGTACACTGGCACTCCGAATCGGTCTGCCTGCATGCCCACTGTGACCAGGCCCAGCTTCAGGTGAAGCGGGTCAATCTGCTCCGCGAAGTGCTCCACCATCGCCTCCCGAAATGAAGTATGCGACGGCTTGGACCTGTTGAGCCGAGTCACTGCCAGCTCCATCACCACGAGCCTCAGCAAGTTCTCTATCTCTGTAGGAACCTCTCGGCAGCAGGTTTCATACCCTGGAATCCGTATGCATTACCTCGGTACCGGGAGGGAGGAATTTCCTTGCATTCTTCACGCTTCAAGACTCCGGTTCAGCTAGGCCGCTCTTTTACAGTAGCTTTATTTCATCCCCCCGCGAGCCTTACCTGGCTTCGCGCACGGCAGCTCTCCCAGCGCGTTGTCCACCGCGGCGAGCGATAAGCAGCCCGGAGCTTCCAGGTCTGTTGTACGCCGGAATCGAGCATCTTAATTGTGCCGCGCCCGTGGCTCTGGTTTAGGGCGTCGATAACTTTCCAGAGCTTCGCCCGGCGCTCTTTGTCACCCTGCGGCCAGAGCGTCGCCTGCTGCGTTGTTTCCGGAACCAGCTCCGTGAGCAGGATGCAGGCCTTCACATACCTAAAGCCATCGCGCCAGCAACGCTCTCCGAGTCTTGCCGCAACGCTCACGATCTCACTTGTGTCATGTGTCGCTTCGCCGCTCCATCTGCGCTCGTCTTCCAGGGAGCCAGACGGCATAAGGAGCGCCCGAACTTCTGACACCATTTCCGAACCGTCTCATCGCTGCGCTGCACGCCTCGCTTCACCATCATCTCCTCTACAGTGCATAGCTCAGAGCGAAGCAAAAGTACAACCAGGCACACTGCTCTGCCACTTCCAGCGGAAAACGATCCCAGCGGTACTTTTCGGGCGTGCTCACCACCCCAGCCTCTCCTACCGGTTAACCTACGATCCCCGCGGACATGCTCGCGCCTGCTTCGTCCCGTGTCCATGCGGCCAAGATCAGACGCTTACTCCTCACAAGGGCACAAGCGAGAAAACAAGAGCTGGGATCTCTGGCAATCAGGCTTGCGTCGTCGTATGTGACAGTCAGGTAAGTCCCTGTTAGCAAAAGCATTCGGATGTGTGTCAATAAGTATCGGTGACATTACCGAATCATTGCTGGTCGCATGATACTTAACGTTCCTCATTCCTGGAGAACGTGTGACCGCCCAGGAGCATTTACCATGGCCATTACGCCCTTCACATAAATAGAGCAGCCTTATAGTCCTCTGCAGGATGAAATGTGGTTTTACATTATGTCGACTGTTTTCAAGGCGGTATCGACGAACGCAGGATATTGTGTTCAAGATCATGGTTCATTCGTTTCATCATCGACCGAGGTTCACCTGCCGGCGGCTGCCTCGGCTCGTAGTGCTGCTCTTTTTGATGGTTTTTGCGATTCTACACACGCTAACAATCTACTGGTATGACAAATCGGCTAGGTCACTCCACATTGCACGGCGGGCATAAAGTTCTGACGCTTCCTGCATCGCGCGTCGCGAAGCAGATGCATCAATTACGTTGTTGATTTAGGGCACGTTACAGAATGTGTCCGTCAAGCGTCCGACAAGTGTCCGTGAAATGTTTGACCTGAAGCGGTGGTTTGCTAACGATAGCTTCAGCATAGTGAACTGATTCGTGTAAACATTTTTCGCCAGCAACGCGCGTCTGCGCGCACCGTTCTGCTTCTACCTTTGTCTCGCATCAGTATCTGAAATATCCACTTGATCAGAAGCGTTCAGCGCTGATGCAAACCGATGATAGAAGTGCTTTATCCATCGCTTCAAAAATTCACATGACGTAAGCAGTTACCTGTGGTCAGATGCCTACACTTAACAGCGTAAAACAACTGATCCATCAATCCCAGGCTATACCGTATTGCCCAGGATAAGGTCACCTTCCACAATTAACAATTTGTTAACAAGAGGAGTGCAGGTTATGAAATTCAGGCGAAGTTCAAGCCGCGATAGCAACATGGCTTTCCTATTGGCACTACAAGCCGCTCTTTCTGTATGGTTGCGGATACAGAACAGCTGTAAGCATTTGTTAGCCAATTTGCTTGATGCAAAGGTCAGGAAACCGAAACAGAACGTGTTCTCCAGAACACACTGGAGCGGCATGCTTGCCTTTGCCGTCCTCCTCTGTCTTGCGATTCCGGCTCGGGTTCTAGCGCAGACTAACGTCGCCTCCTCGTACTACAACCCTTATGGGCTCGATGCAGTGCATACCATCAACGAGATCACCCATCCTCACTCCGATCTTGTGCTGGTGTCCTCCCACCGCGGCTTGCATGCGCTTGTGAACGGAGAGTATGCGGGCATACCAGAGAACAGCCTGCAGGCGATCGGTTTTGCGGCGTCGCAGGGACTGGAGCAGATAGAGCTGGATATCAAGCTGACCTCTGACGGGGTACCAGTCATGAGCCACGATCAGTCCTGGGGACGTGAGACGAACGCGGGATACAACCTTGATGAGCAGTACTTCAACCCTTTTGACTATCCGAGCGGCTCATCGGATGCCTACATCAACAGCATCGGCAGGCCCGGAGGTGTAGCGGATCCCCAGGCCGATCACAACCCTGTGATTGCGAATCTAAGCCTCTCCGAGGCGCAGGGCCTCCTGCTTCGAACCTCCGTCGGTTCCACAGTGCCCAGTCCGAACGCCGAGAACCCTTCGACACTGCAGCAGGTGTTGAACTACATGACCGCAAAAAATATGCAGATGGTGCTCGCCCTCGACCTGCGCGACACGGCCACTGCGCATGCCGTGTATCAGGTTTTGAATGGCACCCTTGACTCGCTGGGACGTAACTATATATCCGACGCCCTCTTCAAAGTGCCGGCGGTCGCCTTCAACACCGGAAACACAGTAGATCAGACGAAGCTTTTACAGACATTTGTGGCAGACAGTGGAATCAGCGTTTTAGCCAATGTGCAGCCGGTTTTCAATACAGGCGACGTTCAGTCGAACGTGTATGGAAGCGAAGATGGAGTCATCAGTGCATTCAACACTTTCGATCAGTTTGCTTCTACGTCAGAGCCGGCTTTCCTGCTTCCTGCTATCGAGGTTCAATACAAGCAAAGCGGCGGAAATTTAACTACTTTTCTTTCCACTGTACAACCAAACATCACCACCACGATCTTCAGCCCTTATATGGATTTTGTCCCCACCGCTAGCGTGCCGGGGCAGTTTTACACGACATACGGGTATTGCTGCGTCTCTTTGAGCGCATTTTTCAGCCCGGGAGACACAGCGGACAATCGCGGGGACATCAATTTCGACCTGAGCAATCATTTTGAAACGGTCACCAGGGACGACGCGGAGGACTTCCGTCTTGAGCTCTATCAGAGAGGTCTCCGCAATCTGAGCTACATCACCAACAACCAGCAGTCGCCACCACCGCCACAACCTGGTCAACCACCCCTGGCAGGTCCAGGCCCGGGGCAGGGCGGCGGCAGCGGAGGGACCTCGACGTGCGATCTCTATGCCGAGGGCGCCACACCCTGCATCGCCGCGCACAGCACGATTCGGGCCTTGTTCGGCGTCTACGCTGGAAGTCTTTACCAGGTCACCCGCGCCTCGGATAGTACAAGCGTCGACATCGAGGCCTTGGCCTCAAATGGTTACGCGGATTCTGCCAAGCAGGATTCCTTCTGTGCGGGGACGACCTGCACCATTACGAAGATCTACGATCAGACAGCCAACCACAATGATCTGACCATTGAAGGACCCGGTGGGAAAGTAAGGAGCCCCGATGTTGGCGCGGTAGCGAACGCGCTGCCCATCATGCTCAACGGGAACAAAGTCTACGGCGTCAGTGTGACATCTGGAGTCGGCTACCGGAATAACGCCACGGTTGGGGTTGCCAAAAACGGGGCGGCCGAGGGCATGTACATGGTCACCAGCGGCACAAACGTGAACAGCGGATGCTGCTTCGATTATGGCAATGCTGAGATCGACTCTAACGACGACGGCAACGGAAGCATGGATGCCATCAATTTTGGGACAGCGTGCGTCTTCCCCCCGTGCAACGGGTCCGGCCCTTGGCTGGCCGCGGATCTAGAAAACGGACAGTACCAAGGGAATGGCTCGAACTTAACCAATCAGTCCGTCACCACCAACTTCGTTACGGCGGTGCTCAAGAACAACGGACAAAACACCTTCGCCCTGAAGACCGGTGACCCTCAAGGCGGCACGTACACAGGCCTCGCAGTGCAGTACGACGGAACGCTTCCCACCATAAAGCCTGGTTACATTCCCATGAGCCAGCAGGGTGGTATCGTTCTTGGAACCGGTGGCGATAACAGCAACTCGGGCATCGGCTCCTTCTTCGAGGGCGCCATGACTTCGGGCTATCCCTCTGATGACACAGAAGAGGTAGTGCAGCAGAATATCGCCACGGCGGGATACTCGGGGAACAGCTCTCCGACGTATGGCCAGCCGCCCAGCTACACGGGCCCGA
>CAXTNK010000141.1:5959-6455 GCA_964245665.1 uncultured Acidobacteriaceae bacterium | reverse complement strand
CGATCCAAGAGCGTCAGGAAAGAGAGGCTGCCTTAGAGCTGGACAAGTTTACCTCTGCGCTGGACACGTGGTTTCAGAGCGAGGAACCTTTCTACAACACGATCGGCTCAACTTACACGAACGTTACGCAGTCGCTCGCGAAGGCGCTGATCAACCAGGGACAGGTCGATCCATCACCATTTCTTAACGCCGTCTTCAGCCCCTATGAGCTAACCCCGCAACTCACTGATCCCGAACTTAAAAGCAAAGTGCAGTCTATTCTTGCGGCCCAGATCGACCAGAATCGGTTGCTTTGGTCATGGCACAGCAGTCGGCCACCACGAACATGGAAAAGTCATTGAGCGGGATGGCGAGCCGCATTCATCTTGTGGCGGCGGATAAGCCAATGGCGATTCGCGCAGCGCCGATCACGCTGGTCGCGGTGCAAAACTGGATTTCGCAAGTGCCACAAATTGCGTCGGCCGTCTCCAGAGCGGCAGCAAAATTCTGGAATTCA
>CAXTNK010000141.1:0-5890 GCA_964245665.1 uncultured Acidobacteriaceae bacterium | reverse complement strand
GAGGCAGATGCCGAGCGCGCTACAGGAACTTGGGGCCACGTACTTCACGTTGCAGTCGCAAATCAATATGCTCAGCCAAGCCTGCCAGACGCAGGATCAGCGCGACGCTCTAAGCGCGCAGTATGTGTTGGCCCGCCAAAACTACTGGGCCTGTGTAAACCGTGCCTTTCACGATGATGATCCGCAGGTTGTGAGCCTGACGAGCCAGATTGTCGCAGCAAACCAACAATTGTCTACTGCCGTCCAGCAGATGGGCGATATCGCCGCGACGATCAACCACATCACCAACGCTGTAACGATTGGTGAGCAGCTCGCTGCGAAGGTCATCACTGCGTAAGCCTGGGCTTGGCACCCTCTCGTCACCAATAAGAAAACATGCATCATTATGTAAAATGGTGCATACTGTATGCATGCGACTGACTGTCAATCTCGATCCGGACGTGTACGATTTCACTTCTGCCTATGCCGGCGCCAAAGGAATTACTCTTTCGGCGGCGCTCGGTGAGTTGGTCCGCCGCGCCGAGCAAACACGGGAACAGGCAAGCGATTCGCCCCGGCTCAAGATGAACGAGCATGGTTATCTTGAAATCGTAGCGACAGGCGATCCGCTCACACTCGAGATGGTCAAAGATGCGTCCGAGGATGAGCTTGTCTAAGGCTTCTCGCTACTTGCTCGATGTCAATGTCCTGGTTGCGCTCACTACCAGAAGCCATGTTCATCATGGATTGGTCAAAAATTGGTTCTACTCTGCTCCCAATCTGAAGTGGGCCATTTGCGCATTTACCGAAGCGGGCTTTCTCCGCAACGCTACCGCGCCTCGTCCAGGGCAGATCACGATGAGCGAAGCTACGGCAGTCTTGGGGCAGCTCGCCCAGCATCCCGGATACCACTACCTTCCTATCGCCGCTGACTGGCAAACTCTGTGCAGCCCGTTCTTCACGCGGCTTTACGGGACCAAGCAGGTGACCGATGCCTACATCCTCGGTCTCGCTGTTCAGAGCCGCCTCGCCCTGGTCACCATGGACAAGGCCATTTCCCATCTTGCTGGTACCGAGTTCAGTAAACACGTGCTTGTCCTGACCGCAAAGCAATGAACAAGGCTCAGCTGCTGTTTGTCGTCCACGTGGTTCGTGAAGGTGATGTGCCCCGCTCATCTCCGCTCGTCTTGCGGAACCGGCGCAAAGGAGACGCTATGAAAATGACTGAGCGCATTAAGTGCAATATGCAGCCCGACAAACCCATGACCCTGATCTCGCTCCGCCTGCCTGATCACGTCATCGACGTTCTCAAAGAGCTCGCTCCATTATTCGGCTTCGGCGGCTACCAGGCCCTCATCCGCGCCTACATCTCGAACGGTCTGCGCAAGCACCTGGCCGAGCTCGAAGCCCAGCGCGCCAAGGACAGCACGGTCGAAGAATTCAGCCGCAGGCTCATCGCTCACGGCGTGCCCGAGCAGGCCATCCAGGAAGCTGCCGCCGAAATGAGTAAGGAACGGTAAAGGGGTTCAAGCCAGGACGAGGAAGCGAATGTAGAAATGAGCAGACTGACATCCCCATAGCTCCCTTTTCGACCCTCAAACCCGACGGATCCCGCGGGTGCCTTTCCATGACAAGCAACAAAACGAAAATGATGACAGCGCATAAGGGTAGAAAGCATATAAGAATCAATCCGAAGTCCAATGTCCACCTCATTTCATAGAAAACTGACTCCTGTATCTCCCAGCAAGTGCTCATTAACTGGTTGCCGAGGCCCAATGTCTCAAGGCCTGTCCAATAAACATCGTACGACGATATAGTAAGCAGGAAACATCTAGCGCAAAGTCTTCTTCCTTGTGACTGAGTTCAGTGTCGGGGTGATTTCCCGCTATAGGGTATCGTTCAGCATGAAGCGTTCAGAAAGGTGACTCTATTCAGAGCCCGCCACCCAAGCGCTCGATGCGCGCGGATTATGGAAGACGGTCTTTACTCGACTGATCTCCTCTTCCTCAATGTTGAGCTGCTTGAGCACGTGTGGCAGTCCAGTCTTGATATGGGAAGGACTATTATCCGCTCAGCTTCAGAACTTGAGATAAAGAAATCCTCATGCTCGCCACGGTAAATTCGGTACATAATCGTGCTGTCATAGAGCCTTCTCCCTGAGAAAAGCTCGTCGAGAACCTGCGGCCCAGGCAAGACAATCGCCTGACTGCACTTTCGGCAGATTTGTGGGGATCTGCGCAATAGATGTCGTCGATTTCGACGAATAGTGCTCTGGACAAAAACATGACATCTCCGACAGAACTAACCGCGTGGCGCAAATCGGTGCGGGCCGAAATGCTACGCACGCGACAACAACTATCGCCATCCACCCACCTTGAAAAAAGCCAAGAAGTTCTGCAGAGGTTGGTTGCATTATTCAAGAGGCGGTCCGCTGGAATGGTCGGGTTCTATTGGCCAATCAAAGGAGAAATCGATGTATTGCCGTTAGTCGAGCTGTTGATCGAGAAGGGCTGGACCGCAGCATTGCCGGTTGTTGTTGCACAGAAGAAAGCACTTGAGTTTCGCGTGTGGCGGCCAAGGATACCAATGACGAAGGGTGTATACGAGATTCCCCATCCACAAAATGGTCCGGCTGTGCTTCCAGGCACTGTAGTCGTGCCCCTGGTTGGCTTCGATGAACGATGCTATCGACTTGGCTATGGAGGCGGATATTACGATCGAACACTGAGAGCCTCAAAGAAAGAGCTGTTCTCGATCGGGATTGGGTTTGAGATGGCCAGACTCGCTACGATACGACCACAGGCATATGACGTGCCAATGGATCTTATCGTCACGGAATGTGGTTTATCACTGAGAAAGAATTGATTACAGGAAAGGGCCACAATGGCGAGCAAGTGATCGTCGGCTGCTCGAAGTATTTGCCCCTTCGCGCGAGCAAGGCGTATCGGATAACGATATAATATCTACATGCCCGATACCAGCTTGTCGAACGATGCTGTGAGCTTGCAAGATCTCGCCAATTTTCGTTACAAGCTCCGCCAGTTCCTCAGTTTTAGTGAGCGTTGTGCAGTAGAGGCTGGCCTGCAGCCACAGCAGCATCAGTTGCTTCTCCAGGTTGCAGGGGCTCCCGAGGGAGAGGAAACGACTATTTCCTTCGTGGCAGAGCGGTTGGGCTTGCGGCACCATACAGTAGTCGAATTGAGTAAGCGTTGTGAAGAAGCAGGATTGCTCCAGCGCATCCAAGATCCGACCGACCGGCGCTGCGTCCGATTGATGGTCACTCAAAAGGCCACTCGCCTACTGCAGGCTCTTTCTGAAGATCACGCCCGCGAATTGTATGACTTGGCACCTAAGTTGATCAGTTCCTTGATGTCGATCTATGCTTCGCGCAAAGTTTTCGCGAGGGGCGATGAACCACGTGTGAGGCGTGCCCAGTGAGGTCAGAGCCTTCGGCATTGAGAGATTTCACCGTTGACCGAAGGGTATGGCTACTCTCTACCGTTTCAGTCGGCATCGGAGTGTTTGCGACAGCCCTGGCCGTCTTGCTTTTACGCTGCATCGCACTCGCCACTAACCTTTTCTACTATCACCGCTTCAGTGTTCTGCCGGTATCTCCCGCAGGCAGCCCTTTAGGTCATTGGATGATTGTGGTGCCCGTGCTTGGTGGTTTGCTTGTAGGAATAATGGCACGGTTTGGGTCTGACAAGATTCGTGGTCACGGCATCCCCGAAGCTATTGAGGCGATTCTGCTGCATCGTGCTCGAGTAGACCCTAAAGTAGCCATACTGAAGCCCATCTCTGCGGCGATCTCGATCGGTTCAGGCGGCCCCTTCGGTGCCGAGGGACCGATCATCATGTCTGGTGGAGCAGTAGGCTCCCTCATCGCACAATGGTTGCGTGTTACAGACGCGGAAAGAACGACACTGCTAGTTGCTGGCGCCGCAGCAGGCATGTCCGCTACGTTCGCGACACCTCTTGCAGCAATTCTGCTCGCGGTCGAACTTCTCCTCTTCGAGTGGCGGCCACGAAGCCTCGTCCCAGTAGCCATGGCAAGCGCTACGGCAGGGCTGCTGCGTGTTTATTTGCTAGGTGCCGGGCCCCTCTTCCAAATGCCAGCCCACGGGTCCACTCACCCGCTCGGATTTGCTGTTGGGTCATTGTTGCTCGGCGCGTTCCTGGGCTTCATTGCGGCTGGCATGAGTCGCATGATGTATGCGTTCGAAGATCTTTTTGAACACCTTCATCTGCATTGGATGTGGTGGCCTGCCATCGGCGGGATCGGTATTGGGATCGGCGGACTCTTCTTTCCACGCGGTCTTGGTGTCGGCTATGACAATATTGCAGAATTGCTGAGGGGCAATCCTTCGGTCGGTTTGATTGTCGGCATTCTTGTCGCTAAAACCCTCATGTGGGCGTTTTCTTTAGGGTCCGGAACATCCGGTGGCGTTCTCGCGCCGTTACTCATGATCGGCGGCGCGGTTGGAGCTGGCACGGCTCACCTGGCACACGCAACGGGCCCAGATGAAGCTTTTTGGGCGTTGATTGGAATGGGGTCCATGCTTGCTGGTTCGCTCGGGGTTCCACTAACAGCAATTCTTTTCAGCCTGGAGGTCACGCACTGCCTGCCGGCCCTTCTCCCTCTCACCGTGGCGTGCGTTGCTTCGTATCTGGTCACGGCGCTCCTGATGCCACGGTCCATTTTGACGGAAAAACTGAGTCGGCGCGGTTACCATCTCAGCCGAGAATATGGTGTCGACCCATTAGAACTAGTCATCGTTCGAGATCTGATGTCATCGGAACCTCCGCAAGAGTCAGCCGTTTTGCCCCAATTCTATGTGTACGCGGATGGCACAGCCCGCGGAGCAGCCGAAGTGATGAGTACGGCTGGCCTGTCAAAACTCGATGTTGTTGATCGAGAAAGCAATCAGATCTGCGGGTCGATTTCTATTCATGAACTTCTACAGGGTAGAAGGCGGTCCATCGAGCGAGAAGGAGAGCGGATGAGGCTATTTGGATCTATTCAGCCCGAAGGTGGTGCGGGTGCGTCTGTGCGGCGCTGATGCTCAAGAAGTGCCAGCTTCTCGTCAGCGACGCGAAGTCTTGAAGGCAAAAGCCCCCAAGAAGCATCTGCCATAACGTCACGCCGGCGATTGGATGCCAGGTGATCGCATGTTGCCACTTCCAGGTTGGAATCGACTACCGTACAGAGTAAAGTGGCGGAATATTGCTACGTTGTGAAGTTACCATTAGCTCCATGAAGGCTTCTCTTATGGCTCACCGAATCCTCATTGTAGGCACGGATGAAACTCTCGTGAAGACTAGAGCGTTGGTGCTGAATTCCCGATATGAGACAGAAAGCACTGACCCTACGAACCTAAACGACCGCCTCCGAGAGTGTCATTTCGATCTCCTGCTGGTCTGCTATTCAGTTGAACCTGAAGTAGCAGACAAGCTCATTTTCAAAGCACACAAGCGGTACCCAGACCTTTGTATTGTCCGCCTGCTGACCGCCTGGGGACAGCAACCAAAGAACCCGCATGCGCATGCCGTGATCCGGGTTACATTCGAGCCTGGTGCCTGGGCAGATGAAATCGATAGACTTCTCGCTCAAGGGGTAACTTAGGGCTTTAAATAAATGCGATAGATGGTCATTACCCGGCAAATGGTTAAGCACAACCAGAAGCCGTCGTGAACTAGATGCTATGCATGCCATTTACAGCAGCAGCATGAGCCGAGGGCGGCAAGAGGTTGGTCTGTTTTGTACTATGCGAGTAGAGACCCGCGAAAAGGTGGTGAGAGATGCTGTAGCACTCACAGGCCATGCTTTCCAATTCCCGAGGCTGAAGGATCTGAACTTGGCCGTGACGATACGAGATGATGCCAGCCACCTGAAAGTGCTTGGCAACAATGG
>CAXTNK010000140.1:0-7481 GCA_964245665.1 uncultured Acidobacteriaceae bacterium | reverse complement strand
TTCCTAAACGTTCCGGTCTACCAGCTGATCTTCCTGCTACTGGGCTGGACGCAGTCTCTGCGGCCCATGGAAGCTACGAGTGAGGTAGAGGAGCCGGTTGCCGCCTACCCTGCCCACAATTTCAGGCGGGTATTCACCTAGGTTCGCTGCCTTTTCGGAATAGAAGGCGTTGCGCTGAAGTTTCATCTCTCAGAGCACGTAGGGCGAAACACCCTTGACCTGATGCAAGAGCAACGGCGTGCGATCTGGAGCGGAGCGTGCATTGCGGTATTCCGCCGGGTATGTGGCGCGGGTGGCGAAATACAGATGCTTCGGCTTCGCTCAGGATGACGAATTGGGGGGCTGGAAGGCGGGACGGCTGATGAATCCTTAGCTGCTTGCTTCGGAAAGTTTTTTGCGGATGCGGCCGAGGGGGCGTTCTACTCCATAGTGGACCGCTGTGGCAAAGACCAGGGCGAAAGCGAGAGAGATGATTGTCTGCAGGTAGATGTTGACGTGGATCGATTCTCCCACGCGGATCAGGATCATGAAGTGACACAGGTAGAGGACGTACGAAAGTACACCGAGGAAGCGAACCACTGGCAGATTCAGGAAGCGTACGACCGGTGATTTCTGGTAATGAATGGCGGCGATGAAGATGGGCACCAGCGCCATTCCCTGCAGGGTGTAGCGTAGGGTTTCACGGAAATTATCGTTGCGAAAAACCAGCGTAAAGATGAGCAGGGCAAAGGCCAGTGGGAGCATCCACTTCATGCGCTGGATGATCCTGCTGCTCAAGGGATCGTGCAGGGTGGGGTTTGCGATGATAGCGAAAATCGAACCGAGAAGGATGGAGTCGAAGCGCGTATCTGTTGCCATGAAGGTGCGCAGGGCATTGGCGTGAAAGGCGTACCGCAGGGTGTAACGCCATGCCAGTGCTGCAACGCAGAGGCCAAGCAGCAGAACAACCTGCCGACGGACGGGCAGGCGCCGGCACATCCAGAGGTAGGCGATGGGGAAGATGAGGTAGAAGTGCTCCTCAACGGCGAGCGACCACAGTACGCCCGAGCCTGGCAGGATGACGGGCACACGGGTAAAAATCTGGTGGTAATTCGAGACCTGCAGGCATTGCATGAGCGTGCCTAGAAATGGAACACCTGGCCGAATGGTATCGAAATGCGCGAGCACGGCGCCCAACAGGAGAGCGATGTAAAGGGGCGGCAGGATGCGGAAGACGCGCCGAAGGTAGAAGCTGCCGAGGCGGATGTCGCCATGCTTCGCAAACTCCATGCGCAGCAGCGTGGTGATGAGGAAACCGCTCAGTACGAAGAAGACGGTGACACCGAAGCCGCCGGGGACGATCTCGCCAAAGCCTGCATGGGCAACGAAAACGATGAAGAACGAGATGGCGCGGATGCCATCGAGCGAAGGAATATACAAGCTGCCCTTAGGCGCGATAGTATCCGTCGGTTGAGGGGCGGTGATCGGGTGCAGGGCGCCGGCGTCCAGTTCCTTGGCGATGGTACTCAAAGGGCTCCCCTGGATGCGCTCAACATGCCTAGAAGGTTAGCATTCGGGCGCACATCCGCAGATGAAGTCTTTCGACAGACAAGGTACGGTAGTTGCAGCTTCCCTGCTTCTGCACGGACTTCCCATTTCAGAACGACCTTTCAGGAAGGACGGGCAGATCGATCGGTTTCATGGGCGCGGCAATGTGCGCGGAGATATGGGAATCAATGGCTGCAGTGATGTCGAGGGCCAGGGAGAGGGCAGCGCGGCCATCTTCACCGGAAACGATGGGAAGGGCGCCATTGGCGATGGCGTCGAGAAAAGCCTCGATCTCGAGGCGCAGGGGTTCACCCGGGTTGACGGATGGCCTGGCCAGCTTGAGGCCGGGGGCCTGCGGCAGGTTCATGGTATTCGGCGGCGAGGCTACTGCGTGGTTGGGAGTGGCCGGGTCGGCAGTGGTCTCGATGATGAGGATTTCCTGGCGGGCGTAGTCGATCGAGACGTACTGGTGGGGCTGGAAGAAGCGGAGTTTGCGGACGCGCTCGGTGCTGACGCGGCTGGCGGTGAAGTTGGCGACGCAGCCGGATTCGAACTCCACGCGAACGTTGGCGATGTCGGTTCTGGCGGAAAGAATAGGCAGGCCGACGGCACGAATCTCGCGGACCGGGGATTGCGCGAAGGACAGGACGACGTCCAGGTCGTGGACCATGAGGTCGAGGACGACGTCGACATCGAGCGAACGCGGGGTGAAGATGCTGAGGCGGTGCGCCTCGAAAAACATGGGTTTGTTGAGGTAGGGTACGAAAGCGCGGACGGCGGGGTTGAAGCGCTCCAGGTGGCCGACCTGCAGGACGAGTTTGTTGGCCGCGGCGCGGGCGACCAGATCGTCGGCCTCTGCGAGCGTGCGGGTGATGGGCTTCTCAACCAGTGCATTTATGCCGGCGTTCAGGACCGCGGCGGCGATGGATGCGTGGAGGGTGGTCGGAGTGCAGATTGAGGCTGCGTCGAGTTTGATCGATCCTGAATGATGTGCAGCGAGGCATTCGTCTGCGGTTGCGAAGAGGCGCGGCGGCGCAATCGGTGCATCGGTCAGGTTGAGAGCGTCCAGACTGGAAACCGCCGGATCGATGACCGCGGCAAGATGGACGGGAAAGCCGTCCTGTTCCAGTTGGCGATAGACGCGGATGTGATTCCGGCCGAAAGCGCCTGCGCCGAAGACGGCCACCTGTCTGGCGGCAGACAAACTGGCCGGGATTGCGGGCGTGACAGGCAAGGACGGCGCTGGCAAGGGCGGCGCTTTAGCGCGCTGCTCCCTTGCCCTGGACGGCGGTCAGGCAGCGGCTGTAGAGATCGAGAAGGTGGGCGACCTGGTCGTCCGGCTTGGTCGAAGCGGGCGCGGTAAAACCGGTGGTAGCGCCGCTCTCTTTACGGCCGACGCCGGCAGTGGTGGCTACAAACTTGAGCAGATCAAGAGCGATGTCTTCATTCCGGCGGGCGGCGTTGCCGGGGGTACTGGTGCTGACTTCCATTGGTGTCCTCCACTGAGATGCTAGCAGGTACTGCGGTACTTCGCGTACGGTACTGCGCGTATGGCGAAGAGCCCTGCGCGCGTCAGCGGAGTTGGCGGATGGTGGTGGGTGCTGGCGGGAATTTTGCAGAGGATGGGAGAACGGGTTTGGGCTGGCTCGTAATTTAAAAGTTCATCAGAGCTGCTGCGCAATCGGAAACCTGAGAAGTCATACAGGACATGAAAGTAGGTTCTCTAGACTCGGCTGCGGACAATCACCTCGCATACTCTTCCAACGATGTCTTCTCTGCGGATTTCGTCCGTACCGACACCCAGTCTGTGAATTTCCAGCTTACTTCCTTTCTTTTGAAGGTACCCAATGCGCAATGGGCTCTCGCCTGAAACCAGATACATGGCGCGTCTACGTTGATACATGACAAGCGCTTCCTGATGATGACGATCAATCACAACTCTTGTGTGTGGCCTCAAAGCAGGATGCATAAAAGTTATCTGGTCCTGTGTGACATCAATCGCAACGAAGGGGGTCCAAAATGCACGATCGCCTCTCCCCGTAACCAGCGATGAGCCTAAAGAAGAGATTGAAATATCTGTCCATTGTTCGACCTGATTGGGCGTAATCACGGGCGTGATGGCGGCTGTGATTTGCTTCACGAGAGGAATGAATTGATCCCTCCTGGCGTCCCTGAACGAAGTTGGCGAATCGAGGTAGTCTTCGACTCGAATGCCGAGGGCGATCATCAGCGCAGTCGCACTCGACCAGCTTATTTCGGCGTTCTTCAGGAAGCGCGAAATTGTCGGCTGCCTGACTTTCGAAATCGTCGACAGCTTTGTTTGAGTGATCAGTCCTGCCGCGATCCGCGTTAGTAAGTCTATTCGGAGTTTTTCGCGCAGTTCTATCGGTGTCATGTGTGAATGTCGGTGTTCTCGCTATAAAAGTGCAGCGCACATATGTCGAAAAGGTGTTGAGGAGTGCGAACTATGCCGCAAATCTGCGGCTGGTTCGAGTGTCAGGCGAAATGCAAGATAAAGTGCGCGGAAGGCATTGACGGTTGAGGTTCACCGCCGTAATGTCGATTTACTTTCAACTAACAGATTTGAGTGCACGAGCCGTATGCGCAAGCCAGCATTGCTGGACTATGCCATGCGACGAGTGTGCAGCGTCTTCGGATGCATGCGCGCTTTTGAGTGCAGAATTGCGCCTACCAACCGGGAGGAGGATGGAAGAGGCAGGGCAGAAGAGCAGGTGTACACGCTGAAAGTAATCGCAAAACTAACAGACGGGTCAACAGACCCGCAAACAGTAAGGCACGCGATCCTGGAGAAACTGATGCACTTTCAAACGATGCAATTGAAGATATGCGAGGGTTGCGGAAACCTTTGGGTACGGCAAGCCGCTCGACTCACTGTCTATTGCGGACGATGTGAGCGCAAACTCGCGGAGTATCCGCTGGCGGGCGCTGCCCGTCGCCCTGGACGCAAACGGAAATCTGTTCACGCAGTTCAGGGTAGGATCCAGTGAGCGCGGCGCGGGTGTTGCACCTGGTCGCTTCGAGCGATATGTCTCTGCGCAACGACAAGAGATATATCAGCCGGTGTATTGAGGAGGCCGAGGAGCAGGCGGAGGATGCGGGAGGACTGGCGTTCTACCGCAAATACACGGAGCAGTTTCTGCGCCGGTACATGTGGACGTCGATGCAGATGGGACGCAGTCCGTCTGTGCTGGGCAACCTGGTGTTTCGTGGCAAGGCAAGCCACACGGGGCTGCGCAATTTCGAAGATGCGATCATTTTCGTTCACGATGTGGAGTCATGCCTGGGAAAACTGGACCGTGAGGGGCGTGATCTGATTGCGCGTATCGCGCTGCAGGAATACACACAGGGTGAGGTGGCGATGATGCTGGGTACGAGCGTGAGGACGATCATGCGGCGTTATGCAGAGACGCTGGACCGGCTGACCGAGATACTGCTGGAGGTGGAGTTGCTCGAGACACCAAGATACTAGAACGCAGATGTGTGAGGGTGGGCGCAGTCTTTCGTATAAGGACTGTGCCCATTTTTGTTTGGCGAAGGTGGATGGCATTTCGGCCTGTGATTTGCTGGTATTGAAAAGTTACTTTGAGGAGTTGAATTGCTGGGAATTCAAATTCCTCTATTGCGCCTTGCTCTGGACGGGGTGACAAGATGATGGATCGACTTAAGGATTTAGAAACTATTAAGAAGCTGAGGAGCTTTAATGGACCCGCGATTTGATGACTTAGTGAGTCAGCTTGAAATGACCGTGCAGGGGAACTAAGTTGGAAGATGTCTAAGTGAATGCAAGTTATGGCACTTAGGAAGCTTCCTAAAAATGCCGAGTGATTATTGCTAACTTGATATCCTGAACTTAAGAGTAAAGAAACCAGATGAGGGGGCGCCGATGGCGTCCCCTTTTCGTTTGGCGGTCATGGATGGAGCAACCAGGTGTAGCGGAATCAGCGGTGAGCGGGGTCTTGCAGGAAGTGTGTGCAATAGCTAAGAGAAAGGCCGGGACCAAGCGGGCGAGCATTACGAAGAAGCCGGGGATTGTGGGTACGGACGAGATCGAAGTGAAAGTCGCCGAGCTACTGAAGACGCGAGGACTACCGGTGAAGGATGGACAGCACTTCATCAAGACTGAACTGCTCAAGCAGCTAAGTGAAATAACAACCAAGATGATCGAGTCCGCGAAAGGTGGAGGCACGGCGCCGCTGCGACTTCTGTGGGAGCTTGGCAAGCTGCATGAAGACGCGACGATGAAGCCGAAGCGACGGGCGCCGTCGCTGGGCAGGCTGTTGATGGAAGAGATTCACAAGAAGGAAGCCTTGAAGAACCAACCGGCAAAAAAAACAGGAAAGCAGAAGTGATTCAGATGGGGAGAGCGCGCTTGGCAAAGACGTTGAGAATGACGAGTTGCGGTCTGCGCGGAATGATCAGCGTGGCTGCGCTGCTGGCGGGAGCTTTGCTTTTCGGAAACAGCTGGAACGCAGAAGCGCAGATCGCGACGACGACGATCCAGGACACCATTTATAACGCCGACGGTTCGGTTGCAAGCGGTACGGTGCTGGTGAGCTGGACTTCGTTTTCGACAGCGGCTAACGGGACTATAGCCGCGGGCAATCTGACAGCAACGATCGGTGCGGATGGACTGCTTTCGCTTAACCTGACACCGAATGCTGGAGCAATACCGGCGGGCACCTACTACACGGCGGTGTATCACTTACTGAGCGGCGCGGTCAGTAAGGAGTACTGGCTGGTGCCTGCGGTGGCGCAGACGACGATTGCAGAAATACGGACGCAGCTGATCCCGGCGGCGGTCGCGGTGTCGACTGCGTCAAAGCAGTATGTTGACAGTTCCATCGCAGGATTGAGCCAGACGTTTGTGCCTTTGATTGGCGGCTCGATGTCGGGGCCGCTGGTATTGAGTGCTGATCCGACGGCGGCTGCACAGGCGACGACCAAGCATTATGTGGACACGCAGATAAGTGCGGTTTCTGTGAGTGGTGGCAAAGACCTGAATGCTATCCACGCGAATACGACGAGCCCCCAGGCGGTAGAGGGAGCGCTGGGCGCTGCATCCTTGGCTGCGCCGATCATTAATCACATTTTGTATGCGGACCAGTATGGGTCGGTGCAAGCGGCAGTGACGGCGGCGTGCGCGGCGACGCCGGTCGAGATGGTGATCATTCCTAACACGGTTGCGACGCCGATCGTAAGCCCGGAATTCACGAATGCATGTGCGGCAGCGGTTGTCGATCAGAGAGTGGCGCATACAGATGTGTTCGACGTGCGGTCTTATGGCGCGACGTGTAATGGCAATGTGAATGACACGCTCGCCATCCAGTCGGCAATCAACGCAGCGACGGCAGCATCACAGCAGGGCGCACGCACAAGCGCGCAGGTGCAGCTACCGGATGCGAACTGCCGCGGCAATGTGACGCTGTATTCCAACGTGTCATTGAATGGGCATTATGGGGCGCGAAGCGGAAGTGCCAGCCTGGGCTCGTGGAATATTGGCACGCCAGTCATTACCGTGTCGCCCGGGGCGGCGAACGTGGGAATTCACGATGTCAATATCTACGGACAGGGACAGAGCATCGTGGTCAATCCGACCTCTTTTATGCGAACAGCGGGAGTGGTGACGGTCAACTCTGCCGTCCCTATACCCGGTGTTGTAAGTGCCGGTTCACCGATCAATATCAACTCCGTTGGGCCAGACGCTACGTTTGATGGGCTGTATGCAGTCGCGGCAGTTTCGACGGTGACGCAGGCTGGAGTGACCAGCAACGGCAACAGCCTTACCTACAGTGAAGCGGCGACGCTGGGGCAATGCGTGCGCAGCAACAACGTGGTGACCTGCGCGAGCACTGCGCCTCTACCGAACAATGGTTTCACGGCTTTTTCAGCGGGTACAAAGGTGACGGTGAGTGGTGTGGCCGATGCGAGTTATA
>CAXTNK010000139.1:0-7496 GCA_964245665.1 uncultured Acidobacteriaceae bacterium | reverse complement strand
TAAGCATTCCGCGAACTTTTGCGCAGGTGCTCAACATCGTCTATGGCGGCGGAAAATGTTCCGGCGGCTTCTTCCCTGATGGGGTCAATGGAACTATTGTCTGCCGATAGGTCTTCGCTTTATGTCGATGCTGGTATCTACACTCGTTGATGCCAGCATCGCTTACAGCTCTTTTCCGTTCCCTTTTAGCCCATCCTGTCATCCGGAACGAACAAGGCATCAGCTTCTAAGGGTGTCGCTTTCCTTAACCTGTAGAATGTCGTTATTCCATCTACAGGACTTCCTCGTTCCCTTATCTTCGACTGTAGAAGAATCCGTAGCCTGTAGAACAATCGCTTATGCGATTTGCAGCCCAGTATGTCGCCGAAGCCAGATATGAAAGCTGCTTCTGGCGCAGATTGGGAAATCACGAGCAAATGCGCTCACGCGATGGAAGCAATGCTGGTAAATGGCGTCGGGCCAGATCGGATTGCCGCTGTCGCGCGAGAAAAGGGTCTGTCGAGCGCAAATGGTTTATAGGCTCGTGGTGCGGTATCGAGCGAAGCTCGTTCCAAGCTCGTTACTGCCCGGCAATGCGGGAGCTCCTACAGGAAGCCGCAGACTAGACGAAGAAGTCGAAGCCATCATTCAGCGCGAGATTGAAGCCTATTACACCGAACGAGAAAGCCCGCGAGTAGTCGATCTGCATACGCAAGTTGACCTAGAGTGCCGCAGACACCATCTTGAAAGACCTTCTTACAAAGCGGTCTGGACCAGGGTCAGGCAAATAGATCCGTCGACGGTGACGAGAGAGCGTGATGGACTTAAGGCGGCTCGCAACCGATCTGGATCTGTGCGCACCGGTTCATGACCCAAGAAGCCTTCGGATCTGTTTCAGATCGATCACACATTGGCAGACGTCATCATCGTCGACAAAGTGGAGAGACGACCGATTGGCAGACTCTGACTGACGCTCATAATCGACGTCGCACACGCGTCGTTGCCGAGTTTCACTTGTCCTTACCTGCGCCCTCTTCGCTCTCGGTAGCACTCGCGATCAGTCACGCTGTGCTTCCCAAGCAAGCACCACTGGACCGCCTCCAAAGTGAAATGATCTGGGCCGTAAAAGGGCTGCCACAAACCATTCACGTACATAAGGCGAAGGAGTTTCACGGTCACGCTTTAGGGCGAGGCTGCCGAGAACACAAGATCGCCTTAAAGTTTCGGCCGCCCAAGACTCCTCACATCGGCGGTCATATAAAACGACTCGCGGGCACGCTCATGGGTGATATCCATTTGCTGAAGGGTACGAATTTTCATCTCTAGCTGATAGGGGCGGCCACAAGTCTAAGATAAAGCTGTCCTCACCTTGCCACGATTAGAACATTGGCTGACTTCACAGATCGTTCAGGTGTATCACCGACGGGTCCACCGTGGACTCGGATTCACTTCTCTTACGGCCTGGACCGCCGGCATGACGATTAGCAACTTCATCCTGCGTCGTCCTGCAGAGCCGCAGAAATTCCACATCGATTTTCTGCCGGGAGAGAACAGGCTTATTCGAAGAGATGGGATACAGCTGTTCAGCATTGACAACTGGGATAGCACCTTGAGCACAATCGCAGGTAGGTCCAAGGACGTCTCGTTCGCTATGATCCTTGTGATCTTTTGCATGTCTTCATCAAGGAACGAGAGGGTGGAGAGTACATTAAGGTCCCTTGTCGTTTTGAAATAACTTCCGGGAATATCAGGAAGCGATACGTCGAAGGCAATGGGTGGCAGCCGCCTGCAACAACTCGGTATCTTTCACGCCCCTGCGCCGGAATCTGCAAACTTAGATACTCCTGTCGCGCTCGCGTACTCTACTTCAGCAGCAATAATGCTTTCAGATTCACGAACACTAGCCGCTACAGCCTCATTTAATCGAAGCTGTTCAAGCGCCTCTGCTGTGAGACTTTCATTGACGCCAGTAATGGCTGCTTGACACTCTACTTCGGCAGGAGTGTTTCGTCGTCTTCGTTCGACTCCTGATCCGATTCAATCTCGAATCCTTTCGGCCATTCGTAATGAGGCCAGTAGAGAACACTGTTGCGTCCAAGCTGATCGATGTATGGATGTGGGACATTTAGTGCGTTTGGTCGTACTCTACCTAAGCCATAAGCGATAGCCCATGCTGATGCGTTCTTAACAGATACGCAGTTCTTGCCATCCATTCCGCGTCCGCTGTAGGAAGATGCCCGAAAGCCTGCGTCTATTAATGCGTCGATGAGTTCCTGTGATGACTTCATACTGTGACCATCCGTCCTATGCAACGATATAGATTCCATGCATCCGATATCTAAATCGGATGGCTGCAACCTACCGTGCTATGTTGGCTTCAATTTGCAATGTGGGTCTTCGTTCGCTTATCTGATCGATAGCCATATTATGCATGTAGCTTTCTATTCCACTACGCTTGAATTTGCAGACGGAGCTCCATACGTCATCACTAGCTGCTACAACCTGATAAGTCGTGCGAGCAAACATCGATGGATTAATCGTCAGCCGAAACAATCAGTGTGCATTCATCGATCATGATCGATGTTGCTACGCACAGCTCTTTAGCTTCGGTAGACATAGCGCCAGCAGCGGCACGTATGGATCACCGTGAGTCCATGCCGTTTTGCACCGCCGCGGGCAGAACGTAGGCCGTAGCCACATTGAAACACGGATGCACGTGCTGGCATTTTCGGTTTAACTGCATTGCCACGACGTGCTGGAAACACGGCCAGTCGACATATCTATCCGTTTGCTCCCAACCTGCTTGCCCGCAACTTTACAGCGCAGGCACCCAACCGGATCTGGCTCGCCGATCGTACGTATATTCCTACCGGAGAGGGCTGGCTCTACCTTGCCGCGATGCTCGACACTTACACGAGGAAGATTGTTGGCTGGTCCACGCGCGACACGCTCCACACGGAGATTGCGACGGACGCGCTGACGATGGCTCTGGAACAGCAGCGTCCCGCAGCTGGGCTGCTGCACCATTCGGATCGAGGGATTCAATACGCTGCTGCGGCCTATCATCAGTACCTCGCCGGCACTCACATCATTCCGTCCCTGAGCAGTAAAGGTATTTGGCGGGATCATGCGCCGATAAAAAGCTTCTTCCATACTCTCAAAACTGAACGCGTTCATCTTTCCATCTGCGACACCAGAGATCAGGCCAAGTAATATATTTGCCTACATCGAAGGCTTCTATACTCCCACCGTCTCCATTCCGCCCTCGGCTTCCTCAGCCCGGCCGACATGCAACGAAGAGTAGCTTAACCCCTCCACTTTTTCGCGGAAGATCAAAGCAGCTTGTCTACACACCGCAAGGTAGAGATGCCTCGATGGCCTCCGTCCTCATATGTCGGCATATAGGAGTAGCGAGCCTGTTCGATTAAAGATTGGGCACGCTCAGGTGCTCATTTACATGAAGGCTCACATCGGACGATGCCATGCTATGCGTAAGCAAATGCCGGTGACGTCGGATGCGCATCGGCGCCAGCGTTGAGAGGCAGCCTCAAGCGCTGCGGGCCAGCGGCCAGTGACTCGGAATTAAGCCTTCAGAATGCGATCAGGATGGGAAGATTTCAACGCTGCGGTCTGTTACTTCTCTGTTAAAACTTTATCCGCTTTGCTATCTACCTTTTTCTTGTCAGCCGCGCTCAGCTTGCCCGCATTCTCCGCCTGTGACGCCCGAGCCTTTGCATTCCGGGCATGAGCGGCGTCCGGCATGGGATACTTGCGTTGCTCCGGAAGTCCGAAATCGCTCTTCAGTTCAGTCTTTTTCTTCGCCGTTGTGAGTTTTGCCATTGTTTTCTCTCCTGACTCGATAAGATGCAGTCCGGATAGACAAGATCGTAGAAGTATTCTGGGCACGTGTTCGTCTATCGCGGCAAGCGTGGCGATCCGAGCTGAGCTATCGACCATAACGTGCAATCAAGTCACCTTTGGCGATGACATGGCCACGGATCGCTTCAAGCAGCTGCTTTTTCTAGGCCGAGGGTACGAAGTTCGCAGAGATTCTCCAAAAGGCCGAGTTGATCGCCCTCGGACGAACGCTACGCCATGAGATCGAAGACGTTGTCCAGGGCATCACAGTTAAGCGCCGGATCGCCGGGATCCACGCCTCCAGCCTCAAGCGCCTCTCGAAGATCTAGGCGCCAGACGATCCCACCGGCGTTGTTGTAAGCAGCATCCAGCCGCTCGAACGCAGAGACGATCGTCTTCACGATCTTCTGCAAACGACCTTTCCCGACTATTACAAAATTACTCAGCTGACTAAGTAGAAAGCCACGCTGGATCGGTCCTTACCTGCTATACAAGGTCTTCCAGCAATCTTCGCTCTGAGGCTGCAACCCAGATCGCTTATGCTGCTCCGGCGATCAGCATGGCAACGGCCGAAGCCGTGAAACCCCAAAAATTGGCAGTCGATCTCCACGATTAAGCAATGCCCCGAACACCGTAGGACCGAGCACGCCAGCGAAGAGGGTGCCAAAAGCCTAAAAGACGGCGATCGCCGATGCACGATCTCCTGCGGAAAGAGTTCGCTCGTAGTGAGATAGGCAGATCCAGCCGCATAACGGACTTGCAGAAAAGGGATTGGCGACCAAACTCAGACGGCTGTTGCTTGAGGCCGCGGAAGAAGTCCAGGAGCAGGCTACCTAGAGGGAAGACGGGCGGTGAAAGGGCTGGCATTCCCTACCAGCGACTAGAGAACTGCGCGAACCTGCTTCAGTAGCTCATTTGGACCGGTGAGAGAAACAGGGGGAAGATCAACGATTTTTGTACTGGGGGGAAGAAGTTTCAACAGGTGTCGCTTCGTCACGGCTGAGAGTGCGCTGCACAGGACAACCACAGGAGGAAGTTCGGTGTTCAACCGTTCTGAAACATTGGACACATCGAAGCATTCTGCTTCATAGCCTGCCTGCGCCAGAACCTCGCAACGGCTTTGTAGCAACACCGGTTCAGCGCCGATACAAAGCAGCTTAGTTTTCATAGGAGCTCCCGCACAAATTAAAGGAGCCACAAGCTCTTGCGTCTGTAGGGTGACGCACGGATACTCAACAAAAACGCAATTTTTGGCGTATCAAAGCTCCATGCGAGAGTTCGCAACGAGAAGCCTCTTCAATGCAAGCCCGCCCCTGTCCGGGGACCCTGTAGGGGAGCAGACGGACAAACATGTCCAGTTAGCTCATTCTGTTGCCATGAAAGTCATCCATGTCGATCGTCTGGAAGAGAGTGTCGTCGTCGCTTTCGAAGACGGAATGACCGTCCTTTACTCATACGCGTTGCTGTGCGAAATAGCACCGAGAGCACAGATTCTCCCCCCACCTGAACAAGAAGATTGAACATGGCCGTTCTGCCTCGCGCCTTCCCACCACGAGATAACTTCCGATCAAAAGCCCAAGGTTCGATTGTTCACAATGCGCAACAAGTTCGTTGAGCACCGGGCCATTTGTCAGGTGGAAGACCGCAATGGGCCAGCAGCGAACTTATATTTTTCATGCTTGATGCGAGCCCAGGGAGGGGCATGTGAACAAAAAGATCCTCACCACAGGAGCTGATCGCGCTCTTCTCTCTTCACGAGCGAGCATCCTTGATCGTAAATATGAAGCTAGAGTTGTGGATCCCCGCGACGTCATCGCCGAGCTCCGTCAAGAGCATTACGACCTTCTGCTTGTGTGTTGTTCGATACCGGCAGACGAAGCATCTGTCCTTATCGCGGCTGCCCATGAGGAGTTCCCTAACCTCTGCATTATTCGCTTGCTTTCGCAGAGTTCTCCGATACCCCAGCATCCCATTGCGCACAGAATCGTGACGGTCGATTCCACTCCTGCCACATGGATGAACGCAGTGGATGACTTGCTCGCTCCTGGCACGGGAGCGGCCTTTCAGTAACTTCATTACCCGTGCGCGTTAGGTGATTTGGATAGAAGGTCGGCAATCCTCGCAATCTGTTTATCAAGGGAGCGTAGATAACCTTCTGCTTGTTCTGGGTACTTAAGCGACTCACACGCGAGAAAAGAGAGATTCGCGATTGTTTCAAGGGGGACCTGCAGCTCACATACAGCCGTTTCAAGAAGTGCCAGCTTCTCGTCAGCGATGCGAAGTCTTGAAAGCAAAAGCTCCGAAGAAACATCTGCCATTGTGTCACCCTGGCAATTGGATGCCAGGCGATCGTAATGTCGCCACTTCCAGGTGGAATTGTCGGCTACCGTACAGAGTAAGTTGGCGGAATATTGCTACGTTGTGAAGTACCAATTAGCTCCATGAAAGCTTCGCTTATGGCTCACCGAATCCTCATCGTCGGCAAGGATGAAACTCTCGTGAAGACTAGAGCGTTGGTGCTCAACTCCCGGTATGAGACAGAAAGCACAGATCCTAAGAACCTGAACGACCGCCTGCGAGAGGGTCATTTCGATCTCCTGCTGGTCTGCTATTCAGTTGAACCTGAAGCCGCAGACAATCTTATCTTTAGAGTACACAAGAAGTACCCGGACCTTTGCATCGTCCGCGTCTTGACCGCTTGGGGACCGCAATCAAAGAACCCGCATGCGCATGCCGTGATCCGGGTCACGTTCGAGCCTCGTGCCTGGGCAGACGAAATCGATAGACTTCTCGCTCAAGGCGTGACTCAGGGCTTTAAATAAGTGCGACAGATTATCATGACCCGACGAATGGTGAAGCACAACCAGAAGCCGTCGTGAACTAGATGCTGTGGATGCCATTTACAGCAGCAGCATGAGCCGAGGGCGGCAAGAGGTTGGTCTGTTCTGTACTATGCGCGTAGAGACCCGCGAAAAGGTGGGGAGAGATGCTGTAGCACTCACAGGCCATGCTTTCCAGTTCCTGCGGCTGAAGGATCTGAACATGGCCGTGACGATACGAGATGATGCCAGCCACCTGAAAGTGCTTGGCAACAATGGAAAGAGTAGGCCGTTGGACTGCGAGCATTCCAGCGAGAAATTCATGGGTCAATGCAAACTGCTCAGTTTGCATTCGGTCTTGAACATTAAGCAGCCACCGCGCGAGTCGTTGCTCGATTGAATGCTTGGCATTACACGCGGCAAGTTGGCCAGCATTGATCATCCGGAATTGAATAAATTCCGAATGCCTGTGTGCAGGGAACATGGAGCGGCAAACATCATCTCGAGATCCGTCAGAAGGATTCTTTGTCCACTGCCTGCGATCTGCATAAAACATTGTGTAGGGAGTTTCAGCGAGCCGAGAAGGTGGATTGCCCGATCAATCCCTCGCGCCCGACAATGCCGACTTCCACGACGGTTCCGTTGGCAGCGTTGCGCACTACGGAAGCGATGCCGTCGGTCAAAAAGTAGGCGTATTCAGGACGAACTCCGGGCTCATAGAGAATGGTTCGCAGTGGCAGCGCAATCGGTTCGGAAGCAGCTAACACATGAGCTAATTCATCAGGTGGAAGACTCTCCAGCAGGCGATTTGTGACCGGGACCATAGTACTGTTCATGGAG
>CAXTNK010000138.1:0-8146 GCA_964245665.1 uncultured Acidobacteriaceae bacterium | reverse complement strand
ACGCTCGTCTTCAACCAGAAGCAGTCGCATGCTCTCCATGGTACTGGAAAATCTTGACCGGGCAGAAGATGAACAAAGTGTCATTTTGACGTTGGCTCAAGGTCATCTTTATACGTTAGGTTGGTTGTACGGCGAACAAATACCGTTCCTCTTTATTCTGAGTAAGGTTAAAGAGAGAAGAAGATACTCCATTCAATTTCTGAGGCAGCATGTAGAGCAGTACCGGAGTAGCTCACGCGTCTCATATGAATGGATTGACCGAGCATCAATTGATCGCCGATTATTTAGCCGAGCTGCCTCTCGCGGAAAGATCTGAGCCGCGCCATCCTGACGGTTGCATTCTGCATGAAAAGTTCGGCGGCTGCGGAAGTACGATCGCAACTATAGGCTTCATCTCGACAGCACTCCCACCTTCTGACCGGGGCGCGGAGATGCTTACAAACCGGCCACAGAGGCGCGTCACTCCTGTGGAGTTAACCGGAATCGACCTGAATTCTTACGCAGCGCGAGCTGCAGCGAAGTCGACGTCGAAGCAGTTCAGACGCAACCAGGTGACGGGCTATGCTCTAGCCTACCAGTCTGGAAAGCCAGTGTATGTCGTCTTGAGTTCACTAATGGCACATCATCTGGAGGATGAGGAGACCACCTCATTACTGAGGTCGATGGAAGCGACCGCACAGTTAAGCTGGTATATCTACGATTTAAAGCGGTCGGAGTTTACCGGCCGGTTATTTGGTTGGCTGGGAAGGATTGTAGGATGGCATCGGGTTGCGCATCACGGCGGGCAAATATCTTTCCGCAGGGCGTTCCGGCGGGAGGACTGGATGCGCTTACTGACTGCGGCTGATGCCCCGCAACAAGCAGCGACACTGGAGCATCGGCCGCCTGAACGTCTATGCTTAGGGCGTTGGAAGTGAGCGCAGCGATCCTTCAATGTCTGGTTCGAATACGATATAAGAGTACTGTTTCGGTGACAGATCCGGTGGCCTTAGTCATGTCTAACTATCGGAGATGCGAATGATGCCAACTTCCACTCTTTCAGCGCCCAGGTCGGTCGGTTACAGGTTCAAGAGGATCCTCTGGATCTCGCTCGGTCTCACTGTGCTGTTCGTCTTCATCACTTCAGAGCTGCTCCTGATCTCTGATTATCCGATGTATCACGCTTACCGTTTGCAGGTCATTGCTGACCGTCGCCTTCTCATTCCGCATACGCTCTGTGGCACCTTTGCTTTGCTGGCTGGGCCCCTGCAGTTCTCGTCTCGTTTTCGGCAGCGCCACCTGGAGGCTCACCGCGTCTTGGGCCGAATCTATTTCGCCTCAGTCATTCTTGGCGCCTTCACCGGTATCGCCCTTGCCTGGGGGCACCCGGGTTTGCCGGGGACCTCCATGCAGGGCGCCGCATGGATTGTCTGCACCACCGCTGCGGTAATCGCTGCACGTAACCGCCAGGTTGTCGCACATCGCCAATGGATGGCCCGCTCCTATGCAGTTACCTTTACCTTCGTCTCCAGCCGCGTGCTTAACCTGGTGCCCGCTTACTGGAGCCATCTGGGCGACGTGCTATCCGCTGTTGGCGTGATCGCATTCACACTTGCCTCCATTCTTTTAGTCGATCTCGGGTTGAACTGGCATGAGCTCACAACCCGTCGCAATTAAACCTGCAGCTGAAATAAATGAGTTTTGCTTCAATCGTCACAAACGCTTCACTTGCGGATAACTGAGTGAAGGTGACGTATCTAAGCCTGACACTTAGTCAATTTTCTGCACGTCTATCTGGTTCGATGGTTTCGTCGCACCTTTGCTGTAGTTGAATGGCAATTTTGTTGAACGGGGAGTGACAATTTGGCGAACGAGGTTCTAATTCTTGGTGGTGGAGTGGCTGGCTGTGCCGCCTCTATAGCACTCGCACGCAAGGGAGAAAGTGTAACTCTAATCGAACGCGAAGTCACACCACGCCACAAGGTCTGCGGAGAGTTTCTAAGTGGGGAAGCTCTTGAGGACCTGCATGCCCTCGGCATCGATGTAGCTTCTCTCGGGGCTGTGCCTATCAATAACGTGCGCCTTGCGGCGGCCAGACGCGCAGCGGAGGCTCCGTTGCCTTTTCCTGCAGCATCGCTTACGCGCAGAGCGCTTGATACAGCTCTTACCGCCGCGGCTATCGCGGCCGGAGTCCGCGTAGAGCGCGGCCGTCGTGTGCAATCGCTAAACCATACGACGGCCAACCGCTGGCAGGCCATGCTTGATGACGGCACCAGCTACGAAGCTTCAACCGTCTTTCTGGCTACGGGCAAGCATGACCTGCGTGGCCACACCCGCCCGAAAGACCCGGAGCAATGGGTCGCCTTCAAGATGTACTTTCGCCTGTCTCCCGCGCAAACGGCCGAGCTGGCCGGCGCCTCTGAGTTAATGCTCTATCCCGGAGGCTACGGAGGTATCCAGCCCGTGGAAGACGGCATCGCCAACCTCTGCTGTGTCGTGCAACAGCGTTATCTGCCGCATGGCAGTAATCGGTGGGAAACCTTCCTCGCCAAGATGCAGCAGGACTGTCCCCATCTGGCAATGCGGCTTGAAGGTGCAGAGCCGCTTCTCGCCAAACCAATAGCGATCACCCATATTCCATATGGATATATCCGCCGCACAACGGACGATGGGCTCTACTGCATCGGCGATCAGGCGGCAGTGATTCCCTCTTTCACCGGCGATGGCATATCGATCGCGCTGCATACTGCCCGTTGCGCTTCCTCTGCTTATATCGCATCAGAGCCCGCTCCCATTTTTCAAGCGAAGTTGCGTTCGGCTCTACTGGCGCAGATGCGCCTTGCGGAGATTGCCGCCGACGGCTTGAACAACTCTCTCGCTCGTGCTGTTCTGCCGTTTTGTCTAAAGGTGTGGCCGGGTGTGATGCGCGTGACAGCCAGGCTGACACGCGTCACCCAACCCGCCATTGCTACTCCGCAAACACTAGCCACCTGATATGGCTGTAACCAGAGGCCTGTAGTCAGGACATTACAAAGAGGTGGAATGAAGTATCTCACGATCATCGCTCTGGCAGTGGTACTTGGTCCAGTCGCCCTCGGCCAACACCAAACCTTCGCCGTTAACCCCGATACGAGCGAAGTCAGGATTAAGCTGAATACCACCCACGAAGTCGTAAACGGCACGTTCCACGTACAATCCGGATCGATCGACTTTGATCGGTCCGCTGGAAATATGTTAGGGAAAGTCATTGTTGCAGCTGGGAGCGGCAAGACAGGAAACGACAGCCGCGACAAGAAGATGAACAAAGACATTCTCAAAGTAGAACAATTCACCACGGTTTCTTTCGAACCGAAGAGCTACACCGGAACGATTACGGCTACCGGAGACTCGACCATCCAGGCGAGCGGAGTGTTCACGCTACTAGGCACTCCTCATGTAGTAACGATTCCGCTGCAAATACACATCGACGACTCGAAAGCTACGGTGAAGGGACAGTTCGTCGTTCCCTACGTGCAGTGGGGCCTAAAGAATCCAAGCTTCCTGATTTGGAAAGCACAGAATGATGTCTCGGTCGATCTCTCTCTGGTCGGTCGCATATCGAAGACGAACTAGTGGACTCTAAGCCGAATTAACTGCGCCGGGGTTCTGTCGCTCACCGGCGCAGTCGGTTCTCACTTGAATTTGAATTGAGTCGCCAGAATGGTCTTACTCGGCATAGAACAATTACCGTGGGAGTGCGAACGCGATGATGTCAGACCCTGATGCAAGAGCAACGAACTGTCTGTGATCGAACATGTAAGTCATCGGCGACGCGTGTGGTGCTTGATTGGTCGCGAACGAATACAGCAGCTTTCCATAACGAGCATTAGCTGCGTTGAAGGTTCCATCATCTGCACTGAAAAACACCACATCGCCTGCCGTTGAAAGCACGCCACCCCAGGTGGTCGCGTCTCCAGTCTGCGGGATCTGCCAGACGGACTTACCGGTGGTGATATCGATTGCCCGTAGAATGCGCTTTCCTGGATCAGCAGGGTCTCCGCCAAAGGAGCCACCCATATAACCGCGCCCTGCCTTGTACTGCATATCGGTCCGTGTGTAGATGCCACACTTATCGTTTGTTTGTACGTAGTAAAGTTTGGTAATTGGATTCCAGGACGTCGAATACCAGTTAGAAGCCCCATTCAACCAAGGACATACTAGGTTTCCATCATAGGTAGGCTCTTTACCCGGCACAACAATCGGGCGTCCGTTCGAGTCCAGACCCGATGCCCACGTGATCTTGGGCGTGTACGGCGCACCATAGAGAAATTTTCCGCTCGTGCGATCAAGCACGTACATGAATCCGTTGCGGTTCGCCTGAACGAGCAGTTTCCGCGGCTTGTTGTGCCAGGTGGTATTGATGAGAGCAGACGGCGCCATGGCGTCGAAATCGTGAACGTCGTGCTGCGTAAACTGGAAATGCCACTTCCTCTTCCCTGTTTCAGGATCAAGAGCAAGCACCGAGTCTGTGTAGAGATTATCTCCTGGACGCTGGTCACCGATAAGATCAGGCCCAGGATTCCCCACAGGCCAGATGATGCTGTTGGTTTCTTTATCAAAATAGCCAGTCATCCAGGTTGCGCCGCTGGGATGCTCTAGTGATTCCTTCGTCCAGGTCTCGGATCCGGGCTCGCCGGCGGCCGGCACTGTCCATGTCCGCCAGACCTCTTTTCCAGTGTGTTGGTCATAAGCTGCGACAAAGCCACGTGCACCGTCATCTCCACCAGCAATACCTGCAACCACCATGTTCCCCACGATCAGTGGCGCGGCCGTTCCGTTATAGTTCAGATGCCAATCGATCATTTCTGTTTCCCAGCCGAGAGCACCGGTATATCGATTCAGCGATATGAGGTGTGCATTGTCAGTTGCCAGGAAAACCTGGTCACCAGCCACTGCAACGCCTCGATTGACACCGCCTGCAGCTACACCGCCAATTCCTGGCGTGCGGGGACGCTGGTAGTGCCAGATCGAACGGCCACTCCCTGCGTCAAGGGCATACACCTCGTTTGCCGAGGTCACATACATGATCCCTCCAACCACAATCGGAGTACATTGCAGGTCATGCGTGCCATGCAAAGAGTTGATCCACACCGGCGCTAATCGACTTACATTATCCGCAGTTATCTGCGCGATGTGGCTGTAGCGATAGCCGACTGTATCGCCGTTGTAGCTGGGCCAGTCCTGCTGTGAAGTGACTTCTCGATATTTTCCATCAGGAAGCTTTCGTAGTAGATGTACCTGTTTGTCATCGCCAAGAAGCTGGAGATCCGTAGATGATTGATTCAGGGCTGCTCCTGCAATAGAACCAGATCCCTCCATCTGGACTACAACGTGCTTAGCCTCCACACTTTCCGGCGAGTGCAAGCTACGCAGATAGGCGATCAGCCTAGTCCGATCACCGTCTACGATATCTGGGAAAGCCGGCATACCGGAACCAGACAGCCCATTATGAAGAACGCGAATGAGGTCATCATCTGTCCTCAGGGGAATCCTCGTGGTGATGCCAGGAGCAAATTCACCACCATTGCCAGTCGTGCCGTGACAAGATGCGCAGCGCGTAAGGAAGTTTTTTTTACCTTCCTGAGAGTCTGCACTCGGTGCCTGCTGCCCGTCTGCTAAATGAACAAAGGATAGCGAAACAATGATGGCTAGCAGAGTTGAGGGTTTAGACATTCCACGCGCTCCTTCATCTTCTCTAGGTAATTACCGGGTCGGTATAACGTCGTGCTCGCCTGTCGACTCAGACTGACCTGCTTTTACACCTTCGCCCAAAAAGCAGCTTCTCGCGCTTGAAAATACCATCAGAGATCAGCCGACACGCTTGCTTTCAGTCGCAGGAGAAGAAGGTTCGATGTCTGTCCCTGAAGAGCCACCAAGCCACTTGGGATTGTTCGCGGTTCCGTCGAAGATACTTGAGGTTTTGAATGGTTCGAATTTGCCAGTCATTGCCGCCTCGCGAGTCTTCGCAAGAAAGGCTTCGGTCTGGTCGGCACTGAATGGTTTAAACGTGCTCACCGCTGTAAGAGCCTGAGTGAGGATCTCAGGCTTGTCGATGCCTGTAATGACGACCGATACAGGCTGAGACAATCCATAGTGAAGCGCCTCAACAGGATCGATTGTGCCAGATCGCAGGATATAACCATCCCCGAAGGTCTTCATGGCAAGTATGCCAGTACCGGCCTTCTGCGCAACCGGGATCACATTGTGAGTGAACGAACGAAAGTGCGCATCCATGCCATTCACAGGCATCTGCACCGTATCGAAATGAAATCCATGCTGCGCTGCTACCTCGAACATGCGAAGGTGAATCTGGGGATCTTTGTGGCCGGTGAAGCCAATGTAGCGGATCTTGCCCGCCGCGCGAGCGGCCATGGCTGCGTGAATCGCGCCGTCGTCCGCAAAGATTCGATCCGGATCTTCGAAACGAAGGATCTCGTGAAATTGAACGAGATCAATCACGTCCACGTCCAGGCGTCCCATCGATTGCTCAAGCTGCTTGTTGTAATCCTTCGCCGTTCTTGCATCGAGCTTGGTCATCACAAACGCCTTTTGCCGGTAGCCATCTTTCAAGGCCTTGCCAAGGCGGATCTCGGAGATGCCCTCGTTATAGTCCCAGCAATTGTCAAAAAATGTGATGCCGTTATCAGAAGCCGAGCGAACAAGCCGGATCGCATCCTCCGGCGTCGTGCTCGGGTCCTTGGCCAGATGAAACCCGCCCATACCAATCACCGAGACACGTTCGCCAGTCGTTCCAAGTTCGCGGTAGAGCATCGCAGGGTTCTCAGGACGCGCTATAGGACTGCTTTTTGAAGGCGATGCGCTCGTTTGCTGCGATTGGCTAAGACCAACGGAACCTGCGGCGGCAAGACTAGCGGCGGTTGCTGATTTGAGAAAGTCACGGCGTTCCATAAAATCTCCTGTCCGGTGCGTTCTGTCTATGATGCCTTTGCACGTCCGAGTGCGACTCCGAATACCGACTGCCGCCTGCCATTTAAGGCTCCTCTGCTTCGTGCGCCGATCACCGGTACTACAAAGCACCTCTCTTTCTAATAGAAAGAGAGTGGGAAGCGAAGGCCGCTGCGCAACAATGGACGCTATCAGGCGAAGCTTGTCGACAACGATTGCACTCAGTGTTGATCTGCGATCAGGCCTTGGATATACGTGTCTTCATCGTTTTGAGGCGAGACAGTGCTGAGCGCCCCGCTCACTCGCGATACTTGCTAGCAGGCACAATCTGAGATGCTGCCTTCCCCTGATCTACTCTGCGAGGTACGAAACAGCGAAATTGAGCTACTTATAATTCGCTGCAACAAACTTTAAAGGGGGAGTAGGGGACCACGCCGATCAGACCCGACGACGTACGCCGAACATATAGGCGGACGGGAATTCCACCCAACAGCTTTGCGCGAAATGTAGTCGAGCATGAAGATATATGGGGTACAAACGGAGTACCTGTCAAACGTCCGCTTATAAGTCACCCACTATAACGGATGATTGGCTCCTCAGGTAGGACTCGAACCTACAACCCTTCGATTAACAGTCGAATGCTCTGCCATTGAGCTACTGAGGAACATACTGGCGGTGGGAGAGCTTGAATGCTCTCAATTGACTATACCAAGCGACGGTTTGAACCGTCAAAAGCCGGCAAATGATTTGGTTTTACCAATCGTGTTCGCACCGAATCGACTAGCGCAACTGGCGCAAAGCGGCCTCCGCTGCACGCTTGCCCGAAGAGAGGGCGCCCTGGATCGAGGGCAGTTCCCGGTAATCCCCGCAGACAAAAACACCGTCTGCAAAGCGAACCGCACTCTGTTCCCACATGGCGGTGCGGCAGAGCGGGAGTGCCCGGGTGATCGGGTAGCCGCCAATCACCTCCCAGCTCTCAACATCGACTCCAAACCAGTTCATCAGGTGTTCGCGAACTTCGGACTCCAGCTTCTCCATGGTGGACTGCGCTTCTGGTGCCTGGCCGACAACGCTGGCGGCGACCAGGTGTGCTCCCGGCGGAGCATAGGCCGGGCTGACCTGGCTCATCACGACAGCATTGTTCACTGGCCCGGCCCCCGAACCCTCCCCGTTGAGGATCAGGATCGGGTCAGCGATGGGTGTTCGATGTGACGAGTAGTAG
>CAXTNK010000137.1:459-8160 GCA_964245665.1 uncultured Acidobacteriaceae bacterium | reverse complement strand
CACATTACCTGTATCACGCACAGGAAAGATCCGATTTACTCGGCGACGATTGTCGGTAAACCGCCAATGGAAGATGCGTGGATGGGCAAGGCCGTGGAGCGGATCTTTCTGCCGCTGATGCGGCTGACCATCCCCGAGATCGTCGACATCAACCTGCCGGCAGATGGAGTGTTTCATAACCTGATGATCGTCTCGATCCGCAAGAGCTATGCGGGCCAGGCGCGGAAGGTCATGAATGGGATCTGGGCCCTGGGCCAGGCGATGTTTACGAAAGTGATCGTGGTGGTCGATGAAGACTGCGACGTGCAGGACCTGGGAGAGGTGACGCTGCGGACGGCGAACAACATCGATCCGGAGCGCGACATTCAGTTCACCATGGGCCCGGTTGATTCACTCGACCATGCCTCGCGGCTGCCGAACTATGGAAGCAAGATGGGAATTGATGCAACGCGCAAGTGGGCAGCTGAAGGATTCACCCGGCCGTGGCCGCCGATGATCGAGATGGACCGCGAAACGAGGCAGCGGGTAGACGGCATCTGGAAGAAACTGGGGCTGGATTAAGGCGGGCTATCGTGCGTAAGTGGCTGATGGGGTTGAGCTTCTCATTTATGATGTCGACCTTTGCTGCGGACAGCCAGGTGCTCGATGGCTTCAACTGGGTGAACCAGAAAACAGATACGGCGACCATGGCCTCGGTGGCGCACATCCTGCGGAATGTCGACTACACCTCGATTGTCGAGGTGGCATATGTGGCGCCGGACACCTATGCTGCAGCGGCTAATGGTGCGGAGACTTCGTCCTCCGCGATCGCACCGGTAGCCTCTGCCACGCTGCAGCGCGACTCGCATATGCTCGCTATTGTTGCAAAACAGTCGAGCGCGACTGCTCTCCCGGGCGATGAGACGCTGAGCGCGTATGACCTGAGCCTGAAATACGAGACGTCAAAACTGCTGCTTTTGGGTGCGAACCTGCGCTTCGCAGGGTGGCTAAAGTTCACCCGGGAAGACCAGCCGGAACTGGTCGCGACCTACCAGGATTGCGCGGGATCCTGCCAGAAGACGACGTTTTTCACCACGTTCTACCTGGACCAGAAGACGCGGGAATGGCGGTCGCGCTGGCCGCGGTCTATCGCCGGTGCTCCAATTTATTCGGAGGGTCAAGAGGCAAGCGGCGGTCATCAGGTGTATGCGCTCATGGTCGATGACACAGGCCGCGCAGTTGTCGGAACATGGCAGCATTATTCTGGCCGGACCGCTCATGATAGTGACTACGTCTACAGCTACCACTTGACGCAATGGAGTTTCGAGGACGTGACGGATGCTCTCGCCGGGAATGCGGCCCGCACAATGCAGACCCGTTTGTGCGCGGCGCGGGACGAAGCCCTCAATATTGCAGGTGGACAGGACTCCGCTATGTGCAAGCCCGGTACACGTAAAGAAGAAGTGTTCAAGCACTCACATCGGCCTTACTGAAGTATGCCAGCGGAATTACCGATGATGCCTGAGTACAACTCAAAGGCGCTGCTCCAAATCTACCAATATGCCACACTTTTTGCAGGATTGCAGCCTGTTGGCGCATCTTTTCGCGCCAAAGCGTGTTCAATCCTATAGGCGCTTTTGGCGCCCCGTTCGGAAGATCGAAGATGATGCCTGCACGAAAATTCCTGTTGTGTCTGTCTGTTTTCCTGATGGCTTCTTCGGCTGCGCGCGCGAGTGTCGGACTGATGATGGAAGAGCCATTCGGCACATTCGGGTATGTCAATCCCACGGGGCATGCGGCAATCTATCTGTCGAATGTGTGCGCAGCGTCGCCGACGGAACTTCGAAAATGCGGGCCTGACGAAGCTGGCGTCGTGATCAGTCGGTATCATCATGTTGGTGGGTATGACTGGCTGGCGATCCCACTGATTCCTTACCTGTTCGCGGTTGACACAATCGCTCAAATTCCTGATTCAGTTACGCCCGCGCAGGAGGCTGAGCTGCGGGATGCCTATCGTCGCGAGCACCTCGAAGCGCTGGTACCGGACGGACTGGATAACAAAACACCGGATGGCGAATGGATACAGCTGGTGGGTGCTTCCTATGACCGAAAGATTTATGTCTTCCAGCTTGATGCACCCGAGAGCAAGGATGAGGCGCTGATTGCGGAGTTCAATGACCGCAGGAATGTGAGCCACTTCAACCTGTTCTTCAATAACTGCGCCGACCTTTCTCGACAGGTCCTTAATTTCTATTACCCTCACTCCATTCACCGGAACATGATCGCAGACGTCGGTCTGACTACACCGAAACAGGTAGCGCGCAGCATCACGCAGTACGCCATGAAGCATGAGCGCATCGAATATCACTCGTATGTTCTGCCGCAGGTTGCGGGCACGGTACCCCGCAGCAAGCCGATTGACGGTGTCATCGAGTCGTTCCTGAAAAAGAAATATGTTGTACCGGTGGTGATATTCCAGCCGGTTGTGGCTGGCGGCTTGGCTGCTGCGTACGTATTTCGTGGACGATACAAACCGGGCGCTCACGCCGAAGTACTGACGGCGGGAACCGATTTGAGAAAGCTCTACACGGATGGAACTCCGACGGAACTGCGGACGATCCTGAACACTCCGGATCCTGCTTTCGCCGGGTTCACGGGGCCCTCTCTTTCGACCTTTGGCGAGAGCAATGCCATGTTGCGAAACGTCGCGACCTCTACGGGCGAGGCCCAGTAAGCGTAGTCTTCTCCGCTGTGAGCGCACCCGTCTTCATTTAGAATCGCGGAGTGTCCAACCCGAACGCGCTTACCTTCCAGCAACTCCTATTTAATCTGCAGACCTTCTGGGCTGCACGCGGCTGCGTGCTGCAGCAACCGTACGACGTAGAGGTGGGTGCCGGCACCATGTCGCCCGAAACATTCCTGCGGGTACTTGGTCCAAAGCCATTTTCAGTCGCCTATGCGCAGCCTTCGAGGAGGCCGGCGGATGGCCGCTATGGCGAGAATCCGAACCGGTTGTTCAAGCACACACAATTCCAGGTGATCTTGAAGCCGCCACCAGGAAATGTGCAGGAGGTGTATCTCGAGTCGCTTGGGGCGATGGGAATTGATCTGCGTCACCATGACCTGAAGTTCGAAGAAGACAACTGGGAATCGCCGACGCTTGGTGCGTGGGGCATTGGCTGGCAGGTGATGTTGGACGGCCTCGAGATCACGCAGTTTACCTATTTTCAGCAATGCGGCGGGATCGATCTCGATCCTATTTCCGCCGAGATTACGTATGGTCTCGAGCGAATCGCAGCCTTCCTGCAGGATGTCGATTCCATCTATGACATAGTGTGGGCACGTGATCCTGTGTCAGGAAGGGCGGTCACGTATGGAGAGGTTCGGCATCTAGAAGAGGTCCAGTTTTCTGTGTACAACTTCGAGGACGCCGATGTCGAAAAGCTCTGGAAGCATTTGAATCTGTACGAAGAAGAATGCCAGGCATTGCTGCGGCGTCTGCCCGATGAGAAGGTTCTTCAGGCAGAGAGGCGCAGGTTTCCGGTGCTCGCTGCGTATGACCTTTGCCTGAAGTGCTCGCACCTGTTCAACCTGCTCGATGCGCGCGGGGCAATTTCGGTAACCGAGCGGGTGGGGGTGATTGCGCGGATTCGCAATCTTGCCGTTGCTATTGCAAAAGCGTACGCGGGGCAGAACGCGATCCGGGAGCTTGCGGCTTAGGTGAATTCCCACGTCTCAGAAGCTAGACCTGGGACACCCGTTTTGAGTCCGGTTGAGAAGACGCAGATCCTTTGACTTCCTCAGGATGACAGGTCTGAGTTGGCGAGATGAACAAAGAGTTAGTAGAGAAGGAATTGATGGCTAAGTTTTTGTTTGAAGTTGGATTGGAAGAGATCCCGGCACGGATGATTGCCGGTGCCGAGGCTGAATTGTCGCGGCGCCTCGTCGACCTGCTGACACGCGAGAAGCTGCTCGACTCCGGGTTCACGGCAGTCGGCTATTCGACACCAAGGCGGCTGGCTGTGCTGGTAGATGGCGTGATCGCGAGCCAGGCAGATAGCCAAGAGCAAGTGATGGGACCGGCTGCGAAGATTGCTTTCAAGGACGGGCAGCCGACTCCTGCTGCGCTGGCATTTGCGAAAAAATCGGGCGTCGATGTAGCAGCATTGAGAACCATTTCAACACCTAAAGGCGAATACGTAGCTGCTGCGGTGTCGAAAAAGGGGAAGACAGCTGCCGAGGTACTAGTGGAACAGTTGCCGCGCGAACTGTCGCAGATCTACTGGGCGAAAAGCATGTACTGGCGCCCCGGCAAGCTGGAGCGGTTTGTGCGGCCGCTGCAATGGATGGTGGCGCTGCTCGACGCGGAAGTTCTGCCGGTGACGTTTGGAGGCATGGTTGCGAATCGAGCGACTCGCGGCCATCGCATCCTGCACGGCGAAACGCCTATTTTATTAGGAGCGCCCGATGATTATCTCAATGCGCTTGAAAGCGCTTTTGTTTTGCCCGATGTTGCAGCGCGTCGCCACAGGATTCGCAAGGCTCTCGATGCGGCGGTAAGAACTATTCCGGACGCACGATGGCGGGAAGATGAAGCCCTGGTCGAGACTGTGACACACCTGACCGAGTGGCCATCGGTGGTCCTGGGCAGCTTTGAATCTGAATACCTGACGCTACCGGAAGAAGTGCTGGTGACAGTGATGCGCGATCACCAGAAGTACTTTGCGGTCGAGGATGCAGCACACAAGCTGGCGCCATATTTCCTGGCCGTGCTCAACACGGAAGTGAATCAGCAGGGCGCCGCGATCATCCGGCATGGCAATGCGCGGGTACTCCGGGCGCGGTTCAATGACGCTCGCTTCTTCTGGGATTACGACCAGAAGATCCCGCTGACGGACCGCGTGGAGAAGTTGAAGAGTGTCACGTTTCAGAAAGACCTCGGCAGCTACTTCGAAAAGACGAGTGCCAATGAGCGCGTCGCGACTGCGCTCGCTCACCATGTGTCCAATGTAAATACGAGCGCTTTGTTAACTGCAGTCAAGCTGGCGAAGACGGACCTGACCGCTGAACTCGTGAAAGAGTTCACCGAATTGCAGGGAATTGTCGGCGGCCTGTACGCGCGGGCGCAAGGACATGGCGAGACAGTCGCACAGGCCATCTATGCGCAGTACCAGCCAGCTTCAATGGAGGATGCGATTCCTGGAACGGTCGAAGGACAGTTGCTGGGACTGGCGGACCGGATGCAGACCATTGTGGCGATGTTCTCTATTGGCCTTGAGCCGACAGGGTCCAAGGATCCGTTTGCCCTGCGTCGTGCGGCTAATGGTGTCGTGAAGATTCTCGCCGAGAGCGGCCTGCCGTTGAAGCTCAGCCAGCTTGAAGAGGCTGCGGGTTCCAGGCAGCCAGCAGTCGCAGCGTTCCTGAAGGAGCGGCTTGAGTTCTACCTCCGCGATGTACGCGGCTTCCGCTATGACGTGGTGAATGCGGTGCTGGCTAAGGGTAGCGATGATGCGACGGATGCGATTGCACGCGCCGAAGCCCTGACGATTGTACGCGGGTCAGAAGATTTCATCGCTGTCTCGGCGGCATTCAAGCGCATCAAGAATATCCTGCGGCAGGCTGCGGAAAAGGGAATTGCGCCTACGGACAACCTTGTGATCGAAGACGATCTGAGTGAAGCAGAAGAGCACGCGCTGCATGCAAAGGCTAAGGAATTGATGCCGAAGATCGATCGCCAGCAACTGGAGCGGCACTATCGCGAGGCACTGGAAGTGACAGCGCAGCTGCGGCCGGTGGTCGATGCATTTTTCGACAAGGTGATGGTGATGGCATCTGACGAGAAGCTCCGGCGGAACCGCCTGGCACTGATCGGCGAGGTGCTAGAACGTTTCTCCGGAATCGGCGATCTTTCAGAGATGGTCGCGGGATAGCTCCACACGTCTGCGCGGTAAAAAGGTCCTATTTCCGGCGCGAGAACTTGTCGAGGATCCGGCTGGCGAACTCGTCGGAAAAGCCGAATCGCTTCTTCGCTTTCGAATACAGATTCACTGCCTGCTTGTCCAGCCAGATCATGGTGGCTTTAGCCCATCCGTCGCTTGGCCGAGCACGATAATTGGTTGAGCGGGTCGAGCTTTTACCCGTGGTGCCGGCTGCTTCCTCGAGAGTGTAGTAATAGAAGGCGAGGCTCTTGCGTGCAGTCTCGGCGGGCCATTCCAGCGGATCTGGAAATCCGTGGTAGGAGTACTCGTCCGTGTTGAAAATGACAGCGCAATTCAGCAATGGCGGATACTTGACGACACAGGAGCGCATCCTGGTATCCCATAACTCGAGCTGTCCGCCCCAGGCAGTTTCCCACCCGTCGTTCAAATAGATAATCAGGTTGACGCGTCGTATCCAGCTGGGCTGGTAGTGGTGATGGGAAAAGTCGGTATGTACATTCAGGAAGCCACCGCGTGTTGACTGGTGCATGCCGCCGCCATCCAGGCTGGGATCCGCTATCAGCTGTGGGATACCAGTCAGTGCCGAGAGCCAGCGGAGAAAATCAGGCGCATTAAGCGCATCGCTCACCGCACCGATGCTGGCAGGAAAAAACTGACGCTGCGTCATACCGTGCTTATTTTCGTTATGGTGCTGGTAGTGGGTCCACTCGGTCGTATTTGGTTCCGGAAACTGGGCAGCTGCCAGACGAGCTGTCCCGGTATCGAGAAAATTCTCGAGGAATATATGAGGGACAGGGTTCGCATCCTGATATTGCCGCATGAGGCTACCCAGTGGCTGGGTCCAGCGCCGCAGCGGAAAAATTTCTGGTGTTCCCGGCGCGAGTGAAGTGCCTTCGAAAGTATCGCGCGCGCTTGATTGAGCTGTTTCGACCTTCAGCTTGTCCTCCGAGAGTAAATCGAACTACGTTTACCGGTTCTGGCTGCCTGCGAGAAAACCATCGCCAGAACTGCTCTCCCCGCTGAATTTGTGCCCTGCGCTACCCTCAAGTATACATGCTGATCAGGGCACCCGGCAGACGCGGACCGCGGGGTTTAGATATGGACAATCGAGTCCAACGATGCCTGGCTGCTGCAGCACTACCCAATCCACACCATAGGTCCGATGAAGCCGCTGAAGGTCCGCGACGTCGAAATTTTTCCAGCCAGCGAGGGCACTGGTTTGCGCGAGCCACTCGCCGGCAAGTTGTGGGAACATGGTCGCGACACCACGGTCTTTCGCGTAGTTCGCCATACGACTGCGTTCCGCTACTGCACGAAAACCGTTTTCATCTTCTCCTGCCAATTCTGCAAAGTTCGGGTCCAACGCAAATACAGCATTGTTCGGCGTGTTGTCGCGGATCCACAGGAAAGCCTGCACCCATTGGTTCGTCGGTTGCGCACCGGGCCATTCGATATGGCGGCTCGCGGGGAATAATGCCACCTGGGAGTAGCACAGGGCTGCAGAGATTGGCACAAAAAAGAGCAGCCATCGCCACAGGCGTTTCTTCAAGAAATACTCGGCAATGAAGCCGCCGCTGAACAGGATAAACAGGATGTAGGTAACGAACAGCATGCGCATCGGTTGCAGACGAGCGAGCGTTTCAAAGGCCCGCGGAAGATCGAGCACCAGTGCGGCGCAAAATGAAGCGACGCCGTAAATTACCAGCGTCCGGCACATGATACGGAGGTTGCGCATGCGCGAGGCCTCTTCCAACGAACCAGCCGACTGCTGACGCCCCTGTGC
>CAXTNK010000137.1:0-449 GCA_964245665.1 uncultured Acidobacteriaceae bacterium | reverse complement strand
CGACTGAACCACCAAAGGAACGCGAACGGCGCAATGCCGCCCAGCAATTCGTACCAGTGCCACCGTTGAACGTAGTGAAAGTAGTGTTTCGATGTGACCTGCTCGTAGGCAGCCGAAGGTGGTTTATAGAGGAAGTTCAGCGGAGATAAGGCGAGTGAATCAGATGCGGCAGGCGTGGCTCGATCCATCCATGTGAGCAGGACGCAATAGGCTGCTGCGAAGCATGCCATAAAGGGATGCATGGCGGCGGTGAACACCAGGAAGAGGACGGCCTGCGCATACTTGCGATCGAGCACCCTGACGATGGCGAACACAGTTGAAAACGCCGAAAGATTTCTCGGGTTCAGGTATTCATCCATCACGTAAAGGCCGGTTCCCCCAATTGACAGCGTCAGGGTGGCAGCAAGCAGAGCAACTCCGGCCCAGCGGGATTTCTCATCCTCGAAGAC
>CAXTNK010000136.1:5752-8230 GCA_964245665.1 uncultured Acidobacteriaceae bacterium | reverse complement strand
GTGATGTTTCCGGCAAACGAGATCATGAAGCCAGCGTCCATGGCCCGTCGTGCGTGCTCCCACTCACCGGTAAAACAGTGCAGTATGCCGCCGAGGCCCGTCGCCGCCCATTGCTCCTCGAGCACGGTAAGCGTGTCATCCCAGGCATTGGTTGAGTTGTCCGACGGCCGGCAGTGGATGATGATCGGCTTTTTCCGAGTGGCGGCGATGTCCATCTGCTGGCGGAACACGGTCTTCTGTATCTCGCGCGGTGAGTTGTCGTAGTAGTAGTCGAGGCCGATCTCGCCACAGGCAATGACTTCCGGCTCGGTTAGCAGAGAATCGAGCTTGGCGAGTGCGGCGTCGTCGGCGAGCGAAGCTTCATGCGGATGAATACCGGCGCTGGCGAAGATCTTCGGCGTCTCCGGCTGGCCGGCAAGCTCCCTGCTGACAGCCAGCGCGCGGTGCATGGTGTCCGGCCCATCGCCGATGCCGATCGACAGGATCGTCCGCACGCCCGCATCCCACGCATTTTTAAGGATCGCGGCGCGATCCTCACTATAGCGGGCATGGTCGAGATGAGCGTGGGAGTCAGTCAGCAACGCTATTTGAGCCTCGCGCCGATTTCGATATCTTCGAGGAACCCGGCGAGCACTGCCTTGCCGCCTTCGACGGATGCGGCGACGATCATACCGTTCGATTCAAGGCCACGCAGCTTACGTGGCGCGAGATTGGCGACGATGACGACCTTGCGGCCGATGAGCGATTCCGGCGTGTAGGATTCAGCGATGCCGGCCAGGATCTGTCGCTGCTCGTAGCCGAGATCGACTTCGAGGCGCAGCAGTTTGTCGGCCTTGGGCACTCGTTCGGCGACCAGTACCTTCGCGACTCGCAGTTCGACTTTGGCGAAGTCGTCGATGGTGATCTTCGGCGCTTCACTCGCAGCCGGGACCGGTTCCGAAGCTGTGGTCACGGGCGTATGTTCACCCGAAGCCAGCGGCACAGGAGGCTGGCCCGAAGCAAATGCATGATGCTCGGCTGCTGCTTCAGAGGAGCCAGCGGGAATTTGCGCCGTGTGGACAGCGGGCGAGGCGCCGGGCAGGTTGCTGGTCTTTGGACCGGCTGCGGGCGATGTCGACGGTGCGTCTTCGGGGTGCTGGGCGTGCGGCGCGGCGTTCTTGTTTTCTATGTCCTGCATACGTTGGGTCGCGTCCTTTTCTGCGCGGGGAAAGATGGGAGCGAGTTCGCCAAGTTTGGTGCCAGCTTTCAAGCCGCCCCACTGAATATTCTGCAAGTCTGCTGTTGTGATGTCGCCTAGCCCAAGCTGCGTCCAGATCTTTGCGGTCGCGACTGGCAGCACCGGATGGGCGAGCGCTGTGATGATGCGGATCGCCTCGGCGCAGGTGTAGAGGATGGTCGCGAGTTTGTCGCGGTCGGCTGGTTCGGTCGAAGCTGCGACCTTCCACGGCGCGTTCTCGCTGATGTAGCCATCGACGCGAGCGACCAGTGTCCACAGGCTTTCGAGCGCGCGGGAGAAGTCGTACGCATCGAAGCGGCTGTCGAAGTCGCGAATCGCCTGCTCGGCAAAACTCTGTACGGCTGCGTCTGCTGCTGCTTCCGGAACGAGACCGTCGAAATAGCGCGTGATCATGTTCAGCGTACGGCTGACAAGATTGCCGAAGCCATTGGCCAGGTCGGCGTTGTAGCGCTGCACCAGGGCATCGAAAGAGAAGCTGCCATCCTGCCCGAAGACAACTTCACGCAGCAGAAAATAACGCAGTGCATCGTTGCCGACCTCGGTCCCAAACACATCGAGAATCGTCTCCGCGCGGACGACATTGCCTCGGGACTTCGACATCTTCGATTGCTCGAACAATATCCACCCGTGACCGAAGATGCTCTTAGGCAGGGGAAGTCCGGCGGCCATCAGAAATGCGGGCCAGTAGACGCAGTGGAAGCGCGTGATCTCTTTGCCGATGACGTGCAGATCTGCCGGCCAATACTTGTTGAAGCGCGCGATGTCGGCAGGGTCGTCGCTGCCCCAGCCGAGGGCCGTGATGTAGTTGGCGAGCGCATCCATCCAGACATAGACGACATGCTTTCGGTCGCCGCTGACGGGGATGCCCCAATCGAAACTGGTGCGGCTGATCGATAGATCCTTGAGGCCGCTGCGTACGAACGCCATCACTTCATTGCGGCGCGTTTCCGGACGGATGAAGTTCGGCTCGCGCTCGTAGAGTTCCAGCAGAGGTCGCTCGAATGCCGATAGCTTGAAGTAGTAATTCTCTTCACTGACCGTCTCGGTCAGGTTGCCGCAGTCAGGGCAAAACGTACCCGGCGGTCCGTCGACATAGGCCTCATCCGACACGCAGTACTGACCCGTGTACGTTCCCTTATAGATGAAGCCGCGCTCTTGCAGAAGGGCGAACAGCTTCTGGACGCCGCGTTTGTGGCGTGGTTCCGTGGTGCGGATGAAGTCGTCATTACTGAGACCAAGAC
>CAXTNK010000136.1:4745-5742 GCA_964245665.1 uncultured Acidobacteriaceae bacterium | reverse complement strand
CTGCTGCGGCGTCTTGTTCAGCGCCTTTGCAGAACGCTGAATTTTCTGTCCATGCTCATCCGTGCCGGTGAGGAAATAAACGTCGGCGCCGGTAGCGCGTTTGCGGCGTGCGATCACATCCGTCACGATCGTCGAGTAGGCGGTGCCGAGGTGCGGCCGCGCGTTGACGTAGTAGATCGGCGTGGTGATATAGAACTTTGAGTTTTCCGGCATGATGGGCAGGCAGACTACGGCTTCAGCAAACCAGGGAAGCACTGTTTCAATCTTAGGTTGTTGAAGACCGAGCGTCAAACGCGGAAGAGGCGTGTGTCTGCTAAAATCGCTAGTAAAATCAAGCATTTCCAGCGTGCCTGGTCGTCCCGCACAATGCTGGCACGGTGAATAATAAGTGTATTTAGAACAGCAGAAGGTTTTGCGCGCGCGCCTGACGGCAGTACTGCTCGAGAAGTACCAGATTGAAGCGCCGACACTTGCAATCGAGCAGCCCCCCGATACGAAGATGGGCGAGTTCGCGGTGCCGGTCGCCTTTGAACTTGCGCGCAAATTGAAAAAAGCTCCGCGCAAAATTGCCGAAGAGATTGTTGCCGAGTTATCCCCTCTACCTGGCTTCTCGAGCTTTGAAATTGCCGGAGCCGGTTATATCAACGCACGGCTCGATCGCGAATCCGCGCTGTTGAATATTGCGCGCGATCGCCGCGTTGAACCGGCTGTAAGACTGCATTCGCTGGTCGAGCACACAAGTATCAATCCTAATAAGGCTGCGCATGTTGGCCATCTGCGTAATGCCATTCTGGGCGATACGTTTGTGCGCCTGTTGCGCGCGGCGGGGCAGAAGGTGGACGTGCAGAACTACATCGATAACACCGGCGTGCAGGTGGCCGATGTAGTGGTTGGCCTGGCCGATCTCGAGAAACTGAACCTTGAAGATGTGCGCAGCCTGATGGTGTCGCTGAAGCAGCAGGACATGAGGATCGACTACTACTGCTGGGACCTGTAC
>CAXTNK010000136.1:3794-4735 GCA_964245665.1 uncultured Acidobacteriaceae bacterium | reverse complement strand
GTACGCGCGCGTTTCGCAGTGGTACACAGCCGATCCGACGCAGCTCGAGGCGCGTAAGAAAATCCGGCTCGCGGTGTTGCATGAACTCGAAGAAGGCAACAATGAGACGTCAGAAATTGCCGAGCTGATTGCAACGGCAGTGTTGCGCCGGCATCTTGAAACCATGCAGCGGCTCGACATCGAGTATGACTTTCTGCCGCGCGAGAGCGAGATCCTGCACCTGCATTTCTGGGACCTGGCCTTTGAGCAGTTGAAGGCCAAAGGCGTGCTGTACTTCGAGACCGTCGGCAAGAACAAGGGCTGCTGGGTGATGCGGCGTCCCGGCGCCGCGGAGCTTGCAGAGGGCGGCACGGACGAAGACGCAAAAGTGATTGTGCGTTCCAACGGAACGGTCACCTATGTCGGCAAGGACATCGCATATCACCTATGGAAGTTCGGCCTGCTGGGGCGCGACTTCGGCTACGTGCCGTTCTACAAATATCCTGATCACGAAGGCCCTCACGAATGTTGGATCTCGGCTGAGCGCGGCGAAGAGGAGCATCCGCATTTTGGCGGCGCGCAGGCCATTTACAACGTCATCGACAGCCGGCAGTCGGATCCGCAGAGCAATGTGATCGAGGCACTGCGCGGCATGGGCTATGTCGAAGAAGCAGCGCGGTATACGCACTTTTCTTACGAGATGGTGGCGTTGACGCCGCGCTGTGCGCTCGACCTTGGCTACGAGGTTGCGGAAGAGGACAGGGGGCGCGCGTACATTGAAGTGTCCGGCCGCAAGGGCTTCGGCGTGAAGGCAGATGACCTGATCGACAAGCTGATTGAGGCGGCGCTGAATGAAGTGAATACGCGGCACCCGGAGCGGACGGAAGCCGATCGCCGGCGCATCGCCAACAGTATTGCGGTCGGCGCACTGCGCTACTTCATGCTCAAGTTCACGCGCAATT
>CAXTNK010000136.1:0-3784 GCA_964245665.1 uncultured Acidobacteriaceae bacterium | reverse complement strand
TGACTTCAAGGAAGCGCTCAGCTTCGAAGGCGAAACCGGGCCTTACGTGCAGTACGCGATCGTTCGGGCGCGCAGTATTTTCCGCAAAGCAGAGACCACGCCAGTCGCGGTCCTGGAGGGGTTTGATGCGGGTTCGCCTGCTGCCATCCAAAGCGAAGAAGAAGGCAGCGGCATCTGGGAATTGTGGGTGGCGGCAGGGAAGACTAGCCTGCTGGTGCAGCAGGCGATCGCAACGGCTGAGCCTGCATTCATAGCGAAGCACGCGTTCCAGTTGGCGCAACAGTTCAACAACTTTTACCATCGCCATCACATTATGACGGAGAAGGATGCGGCGAAGAAGCAGTTGCTGCTGGCGACTGCAGCCGTTGCGGAGCGGGAGCTGGTGCGATTACTCGCGATGATGGGGATCGAAGCGCCGGAAGCGATGTAACTTATGTCGTTTCCTGTTGAAGGGGCCAGGTGAAGCTACTTAGTAGTCGGTCCGACCCCTTAACCACATTGTTTAATGCGTCGAATGAATGATGTTCAGTTTCGGACGAGTAAGAAGAGGTGACGGCGGTCCTGTTTTTACTCCGACGAACGCAGTTGTGACTTGTGGTAGTGATTCGAGTTGAGGCTTCGCGAAAAGATAGCCCTGCATCAGGTAAATACCACAGTTGCGGAGCGCCGTGTATTCTTCGCTCGTTTCCACACCTTCTGCAATCAGCGTGATGTTCATGGTCCTGGCCAGAGCGACCATCATGTTGACGATCGTAAAGGCGGCCGGACGAATGTGCAGATTTCTTGTTAAATCCATATCCAGCTTGATAATGTCCGTCGGGGTATCAGCCAGCAGGTTGAGACCACAATAGCCGGCGCCGAAATCATCGAGAGCCACTTTGAATCCGCGCTTCTGGTACTCCTGCACAATGTTGCGCAGATGGGCCCGGTCTCTGACTTGTTCAGCCTCGGTAATTTCGAAGATCAAACGGTCCAGTGGGAAGTTGAGTGACGTGGCAGTCTTGAGGGTAAGCTGGATGCAGGCAGCGGGGCTGTACACAGCGCCTGGCATGAAGTTGATGGAGAGCATGGCTCCGGTCTGGGCAAGCGTGATCGCTTTAACGCGGCAATGCTGATCGAAGGCATAACGATTCTCATCCGTTACCTGGCTCAGAATCGAACCTGCGGATTCACCATGTAAGCCGCGTACCAGCGCTTCATAGGCGAATACGGAACCTGTCCTGACGTCCACGATGGGCTGGAACGCCATCGTGAAGGCAAACGGCTGTTGTGTGCCGTCTTTGCACGCACTGCATGAATTAGACATGACACAATTATCGACCGAAGCAGCCAAAGCTTTCAGACCTTTAGTTGTACGGCGGGTGGCTACTTTGTTCACTTCTATTCGAGCGAATGCCAGTTGCGTCCTTCCGCCGCCAGCAGATCGTCGGCAGCTTTCGGGCCGGTTGATCCCGCTGCATAATTCGGGAAATCTTCTTTCGGTGGCTTCGACCAGGCGTCGAGCAGTGGCTGTACCATCTTCCAGCCCTGCTCCACAAAGCCTGCACGCTGAAAGAGGATCGGGTTACCGATCATGACGTCATGCAGCAGGCGGTCATAACCCTTGCCATGGTTGCCGAACGGCCCGGCTGGAAACGAAAACTTCATACTGTTCTGATCGACAACTGTATTCAGCCCAGGTGCTTTCGTTCCGAAATCGAGCTGTATGCCCTGCTTCGGCTGCAGGTTGAAGATGAGCTGGTTGGGTGACTTGTCACTCTGGCCGTTGCTGGGAAAAAGACGGGCAGGCGGCTGACGGAACGTCACAACAATTTCAGTCAGTGCGCAGGACAGACGTTTGCCCGTGCGGATGTAAAAGGGCACGCCCGACCAGCGCCAGTTATCGATCTCGACCCGCATGGCGACATACGTATCCGTTATGGATGTTTTATCGACATTCGGCTCGTCGCGATAGGCAGGCACCGCCTTGCCATTGATGCTGCCTGCACCGTACTGGCCGCGCACGGCAAATTCGTCGACCTCTTCCGGCTTGTATTTATGCACGGATTCCATCAGTTCGACCTGCTTGTCGCGCATGTGTTCGGCACTGAAGGAAACCGGCGGCTCCATGGCAACGAGCGACAACAATTCAGCCATGTGGTTCGGCACCATGTCACGCAGCGCGCCTGCTTTTTCATAGTAGCCGGCGCGGCCTTCCACGCCGACGATTTCGGCCGCCGTGATCTGGACATTGTCGATGAGCGAGCGGTTCCAAAGTGGCTCGAAGATGGAATTCGAGAAGCGGAAGACGGCAAGATCCTGAACGGTGTCTTTGCCGGCAAAGTGGTCGATGCGGTAGATCTGGTCTTCGCGCAAGCTCTGCTGCAGATCGGCATTGAGCTTGATGGCTGATTCAAGATCATGGCCGAACGGCTTTTCGATCACCAGGCGACGCCACTTGTCACCGTCTTCTGTCAACAGGCCGACCCGGGAGAGTTGCGCAGCCATGGTCGCGATAAAACTGGGTGCGACGGCAAGGTAAAAAAGGCGGTTGCCGCCGGTCTGGTTCTCTTTCTCCAGCTTGTCGATCGTGCCCTTGAGGGTATCGAACGAGGCGGGCTGGTCGAAGTTGGCCTGCTGGTAACTGGCGCGCTGGGTGAGGAAGTCGATCACCTTCTGGTCAGCATCGCTGCCCCAGAATTCTCTCAGAGTCGAAGAGACGTGGTCCTTGAACTTGTTATCGTCCCACTGTTCCATGGCGACGCCCAGGAGTCGAAAGTTATCCGGCAAGATGCCGGCAGCGATCAGGTTGTAGATCGAGGGCAGAAGAAGGCGCTTCGTAAGGTCACCGCTTGCGCCAAAAATCGTCATGAGGCAGGAGGGAACCTGCTCGGCTGCTTCGTTTGCCATACGTCTTTCTTCTCCGACCTGCTTTGACCTGGTTTGACGACATTCCCGCCACGACGAGCGAAACGCAGGCCCTTCGACTCGCTGCGCTTCGCTCAGGATGACAATCCAGTGGTGGAGATGACGGAGCGAACGCCTTAGCTGCTGCTCTTCTCCTTGTGGCCGCCGAACTGATATCTCATGGCGGAAAGCAGCTTGTTGGCATAGACAGCACTGCCCTGAGAGGTAAAGCGCGAGAACAATGCAGCACTGAGAACATCCGCGGGAACCCCTTCGTCGATCGCGGCGAGGATGGTCCAGCGGCCTTCGCCGGAGTCGGATACACGTCCGCTGTAGTCAGCCAGGTCAGGCGATTCGACGAGCGATGCAGCGGTGAGATCGAGCAGCCAAGAAGCGACAACACTGCCTCGACGCCAAACTTCGGCAATTTCAGGAATCGGCAGATCGTACTGGTAAAGCTCGGGTTCGCGCATCGGCGCCGTCTCAGCGTCCGCTTCGTTGAGCGTTTTGCCCGCGTTGGCGTGCTTCAGGATATTCAGACCCTCAGCATAAGCGGCCATCATGCCGTACTCAATGCCGTTGTGGACCATCTTCGTGAAGTGGCCGGCACCCGGAGGTCCGCAGTGCAGATAGCCTTCTTCGGCGGTGGTCGCAGGAGCCTTGTCGCGGCCGGGCGTGCGGTCAACACTGCCTGTGCCTGGTGCGAGTGTTTTGAAGATCGGATCGAGATACTTCACTGCTTCATCGGAGCCGCCGATCATCAGACAGTAGCCGCGTTCGAGTCCAAAGACGCCGCCGCTGGTGCCCGCATCGACCCACTTGATTCCTTGCTCCGAAACAGCTTTGGAGTGACGGATATCGTCGACGTAGTGCGAGTTACCGCCGTCAATAATAATGT
>CAXTNK010000135.1:3873-8269 GCA_964245665.1 uncultured Acidobacteriaceae bacterium | reverse complement strand
CTCTACACCCGTGCACAGCCATTGCTCTATCAACCGCATACAGGTGAGCAGCTGCTGGCGTATGCCGAGGCTATCGCAAAGACACAGCCGCCTCCTCTCTTTCTTTCGTCGAAGGCCGTGCCTGTACAACAGCAGCAGCAAACCGCGCCACTGATACAAGTCGAGGCCGCCGCGATCGCGCCCCTGGTGGAACAACAACGGATACATGAAGAAAAGACGCAGCCGATGAAATCATCGCAGCTCCGGCAGTTTGAGCAATATCACGAAGCCGTGCAGGCTGAACGCTATCGCGTCACTTCGATCAGGATGCTGCCGGACGGCCAGAAACGGGCTTTCATCCTCGACAAACAGGACGGCGTGACCAAAGGCTTCGCGCCGGCAGAGATCGCCGAGCGCACTGCCGAGATGCAGCGTCTCGGCCGTCGCGGTGAAAATCTCTACTACACGCCGCTCTCAGAAAAGAAGCACCACATCCTGATCGATGACATGGACCGCAAGAAACTCGCGCGGCTCATTGCCGACGGCTACAAGCCTGCTGCGGTTCTTGAAAGCAGTCCCGGGAATTATCAGGCGATCCTCACCATACCCAGGCTGGGCACGGCTTTTGATCGCGAAGTGGGGAACCGGCTGGCTGAGCGCCTGAATCGCGAGTACGGCGATCCCAAGTTGTCTGGCGTCATCCATCCCCACCGCGCGCCCGGCTACGAGAACCGGAAGCCAAAGCACGAGCGTGAGGACGGCACCTATCCCGAAGTCCGCCTGCTGAAAACCGAACGTCGCGAGGACGCGAAGACGCTCGAACTCTCCTGTGCGATTGACAGCGACTATGCGCAGCGGGCCGAGAAGCAGGTTCGAGAAGCGGCCCAGCTGCATGCTATGGCCTCACCATGGTCGGGACAGGATATCTCTCACGTGTACGACGTTCATCGGGCCGACATACTTACTCTGCAGAAGGGCGAGATCGACTACTCCCGGCTGGACAGCATGATTGCTCTGCGCATGCGAGCCACCGAGCACGATCGCAGCACGATCTACGAGGCGATCAGTAGCGGCGCACCACGCAGCCGTCCCGAGGATGCCCGAACCATCCATCAATGGGACGACTACGCCCGGCGCACGGCAGACAGTGCCTACACACCGCACGCAGACAAACAGATGGAGACCCTTGCGCCAAAGTACGCAGAGCAGTGGGCACGACTCGAAGGCAGCGTTTTACGCAGTGAGTCACAAAGACACAGCGCCGCACCGCCGCAACAACAACAGCTCAAAGCTTCCCATCCTGCGGCCGCCAGTGATAGCGATGCCGCGCTGCTTCCATCCGAGCCGCCGCGTGTCTCGCACCGGCATGGCATCCGCCATTAACCAAATCATGAAAGGGAAACGCCAATGAACACGAGCAAAGCAAAAGAATGGACGACGTGCGAACCCGGCCCATCGTTCTTCAGCGAAGACGAAACAATGCCCAAGTCCCGATCGAACGAACTCGAACGTGCCCGACTCTATGGATTCATTACCGGCATCCTCGTCGCCACTCTGATCTTCACCCTGGCCGTCTTTCTCATGCACCGAAAACCGCATCGCATCGTGCCCAGGCCTGAAATAGCAATGTTCATGGTCTGCCCCTGTCCCGTTGGGCAGGGGCAAGCAGCTTGAGGAAAGAGGAGAGAGCACGGCAGTGATAGCAGTAGAGCGGCCAATGGAAAAAGGATGGGTATGGGCTGGCGATCATTGGGTCTTGGATGTCTGTCTGATCGGGCAAATGACGAAGCCGGGACTATACCGATTACGAATGTACGTTGAAGGTGCCGATTACATTGACTTCACTACAAACGAACACATTCACAGCATTGGAGTGGACAAGAGTGGGATCATCTGGGCTGCGACAGACTACAGGTTCGTCGATAATCGCCGCTTCCAATTGCTGTGGGTGGCATGAACGCTGTGCCCAGCCGGACTTTCATGTTTCAGTGCAATCGACAACGGAGTCACACGCGCCGCTTGCGTGCGAAAGATTTCTGCGTTCGTTTGCAGACCCCTCGATCGGCACCGGCTTTGGCAGTGCAAAGCTCTCCCGAGTTTTTTCCATTGGCCATCGGGGAGGTGCAACAGCATTCACGCCCATCGGCACTGCGCGAAACAATTCCCGGACTCCTCCCCCCTCGCACGGCTCTGGGTCCCCGCTCCAACAATTCTTTCCCTTGGCACGGCGCAACTTGCCGCGCCTCTTGGGAGCTCATGCACCCCCCGTCCCTCCGGGCAGTATGTCCCAACGGGATAAAAACTAACACAGGAGAGCACACATGCCTTACATCAACGCAGCACAGATCTCAGGAAACCTCGGCAAGGATGCAGAAACCTTTCACACTCAGAGCGGCAAAGCAGTGACCCGCTTCAACATCGCTTCCACCCGGAAATGGAAAGATAAGTCCGGCCAGCCGCAGCAATCTACCGACTGGTTCCGTGTCACGGCCTGGGGCAATATCGGCAAGTTTGCCGGCAACCTCAAGAAGGGCGATCCAGTCCTTGTGCAGGGCTACCTGCGCACCGGTGAATATACCGACGACCAGGACATCAAGCGCACGACCGTGGAGATCGTTGCCGAAACCATCCTGCGCATCGACTATTCGAAACTCGCCACCGCCGAGAACGGCGATGCATACGAGCCCGAAGACACTCCGGTCTGACGAACGGCAGGGCGGCTAATGCCGCCCTGCTTTATTCAAGAGCCACTGGCCTTTGAGAACCATAAGTATCCGAAGACACACCCCCCGCCCGAGCCAAATGTTTTGATAACTATTACGTGAAGGGACTTTTAGATATGTTCTCGCCCTTGTTCCGTTCCTCATCCCTTCGTGTGATTACCGCGACGGCCGCAGCTCTGACCCTTCCTCTCGCCTCCTTCGCCTTGAATGGCAAGGCCATACGCGAAGCTCTGGTCGCCGACTATCCCCTCACCCAGGTCGGCGTGGTCATGATTAACAACGACTACACACGGATCACGAAGCCAGGCGTGGTCCTCGCCGTCCGGCTTCCCGGTATCTACGCCGATGTAGCCAACACCAAAAATGACATCGTGAACACGAATTACTCCAACGGCCAGATCAGCCAGACCACAGGCTTTTCGGCCGCTTTCGGCGGCAGCACAGCACAGTCTCGGCTCCTCAATCCGAGAGACAAGGTCTACATGACCAGCATTTATGTGAAGCGCGACGCCGTGCAGCTGGAATTGCTCACTGTCGATGTCACAACGCTCGGCGTGGAAGGAGCACGCGCTATCGCGCCGAGTTGAACGTCAAAATCCCCAACCTCGACACCGCGACTCCTGATGACGTGAAGAAAGTCATCGACAATGTGGTCGCCGATCCCGCAGTGGCGTCCGCCGTAGAAAGCAAGACGGTCAAGCTTGGCATGAGCAGAGACGAGGTCAAAACAACGCTCGGCGATCCTGGCAAGATCGTCGACCTCGGCGCCAAGCAAATATTTATCTACCCGGACATGAAGGTCATTCTGGTCGACGGCAAGGTGTCCGTCGTCCGGTGCCCTATGGCGGTCAGTCCGCACGCAAATAGAAGAGCCGGTCCTGTCATGCTATGTTTCCACCATGAAGTTACTCGTATGCTCTTTGCCGTTGCTGCTCATGTTCCAAGCCTCAACCATGCAGAAAACAATTTACGTGGTGGATAAGGTCTCGCAGGTCGCAACGGCTCGCAGCTGTTGGTGGCAACGGAATAGCAATAGCCCTGGAGCAAACATCCTGCCAGGCTGGTTCCTCAAAAAATCTGCAGTGGTGCCCTACCTGCTTAGTAAATCCTGAAGATGACCTGTACCCAGATCCGGACTGGCACAGGCTTGCCTTGTAATTGCGCTGGGCGAAAGCGATATAGTTTGACGGCCTGAATGGCTCTTTCGTCGAGTCCCATGCCCAAAGCTTGCACTACCCGGGGATTCTGCACGTTTCCTTGAGCATCGACGATGACTGCAAGCGTGCTAATGCCCTGATACTTTTGGCGTCGGGCCTCGTCTGAAAATTCCGGATCAACAGAGTAGATGAGCACGGGTGCCGACACGCCCCCGCCCACCTGAAATGTTCCGCCACCTGTTCCGCCATTGCCGCCTGGTCCGTAGCCGCTGCCTGAGCCGATGCCGCCATTCCGGCCAGTACCCATCCCTAAGCTGGATCCTGTTCCGTTGGACTGGGGACCGACGACTGTGCTCTTAGGATTACCGAGGTCAGGAAGTGCACTCTGCGGTTGCTGAATGTTCTCCGGCATCTTGATCGCCGGCTCGATGGCGAGCTTCGGTTTAGGGTTCTCGATCACCATAGGAGGCACAATTGGTTTCTTCTCAAACTTGGGCAACCGTCCTTTGGGCGTTTGCAGGATGTCATGAGATCCAC
>CAXTNK010000135.1:0-3863 GCA_964245665.1 uncultured Acidobacteriaceae bacterium | reverse complement strand
GACGAAAGCCCCTGGTACAGGGACGCCGGTGAGTGGGCACTCGGCGCAATCGGCAGATAAGGACTTACGTCAAAGGTTGTGACGGTCTTCGTCTGTTTGATCGGGTTGATATGAAGGTGGGCGCCATGTAGAAGAACCAGCCTATGAGCGCGAGAAGAACAAGGTGAACAGCCAATGAAAAGCCGGAGGAGAATGGGTCTTGTCTAACTGCGAATGGATCTTCGACTGCGACGGGTGCCGAGATGAGATTTAGCGGCGGAAGCTTTCGCGGAGAGAATGTTTCACGGATTCCGGAGACAAGCGATCGCCACAAAGGCTCAACGGTAATCTCATCTGCAAAGTGTGGTTCCGGAAGATGCAGGATGTCAGATTCTTTACTGCGGCTCTGCACCGATGATGACAACGAACGATTGTCCAAGTTCACTCCCCCTTCGGAGCAGACTGCTCAAGCCCGGCTACAACTTCCTTGAGCCGTCCTAGATCGAGTCGACGCCCTTTCATCAGGCTTTGGGGCAATTCTTCTGCTGAGCCCGCAAAGAGTCGATCGACAAGTTCTTGAACAGCTGCGAAGACCGCGCTCTCTTCACTCACTACCGCGGTATATAAAAAGCTCCGCCCGTCTAGGTGGCGTCTTACTTTTCCCCTTCGCTCAAGCTTGTTCAAGGTTGTTTGAACCGTCGTGTATGCCGATTTGCTGTTGCCGAGCATCGATGTTTGGACGGACCTTACGTTGCTAGGGCCGGTCTGCCATAAAACGCGCATGATTCTGAATTGGAGAGGGGTGAGGGTTTGGCGGTGATTTGTGGTTAGAAGCATGCAGACCTCTATATCCTATTTTTATAGGATATAGAGTCAAAAAGCAACGAAGTAGAACGAAATGCTGCTTCGTAATGAGGCTAGTGACGGAATTATCAGTTGACCGCGGTTTCAAAGGCAATGGTTCCTATTGTTATAGTTGCGCTGAGAGTCGGAGAGGGCTAGACTCCTACTTAAATAGGAGCAATGTATGACTGGTCGGCGAAAAGGTATGGCAGCGCTCACGCCGCTTGAATTGCAGATGATGCAGGTGTTATGGCGGGAGGGACCGAGCAATGTGCAGGAGGTGCAAGAAATCTTCTGACCGAGCCACCGCTTGCGTATACAACTGTTCAAACCGTGCTGAATAACCTAGAGCAGAAGGGCAAGGTTAAGCGGACCCTAAAAGGGCGTGCTTTTACCTACCGTGCCACTGCGTCGAAGGATAAGGCGATGTTGGGGTGGTGAAAGAGTTGGTCGAGAAGATGTTTGGAGGATCGTCGGAAGACCTAGTGATGAGCCTCATTAAGGCGAGGCAGGTAGATCCGGCACGCATTGCCGAGTTGGCACGTAGGCTAGCTCAGGATGAGTCAAAGATCCAATCTGTAAAGGAGAAAGCCGAGTGAACTTCATACTCTCTTACGCCCTGAATACATTGTGGCTCGTGCCGTTGGTTGCAGCCGGTGCTTGGCTCGTCAGCAGGCTGTGTCGCCAAGCGCATCCGCAGGTGCTGCATGGAGTTTGGGCAGCGACGCTCCCGCTTGCCGTGATCATGCCAGCAGTTGGAATGATTCGCGAATGGACGATCGCCTCGGCACATGTGAGCCAAGCCAGTGTAACGGTGCTGGCTGGCGACACGCAGTCGCTGGCTCAGCAACGCTTCTTCGAACACGGCGTTCTTGTATTGTCTCGTGGTTGGATCAACGGAATGACGGGCCTGTACCTCGTGTTGGGGCTGACCGCGTCGCTGCGCCTGCTGCTCGGTATTAGCAAGGCACGGAAGCTATCGCATTCCCTAGATGCGGTAACATTGACCTCCACACAGCAGCAGATTTGGCAACGTTGCAACAAAGTCTTCAAAGTCAATCACGCCATGCTGCATAGCACACAACAAGTCAGCGGGCCGGCAGTAATCGGCTGGCGTCGTCCGATCCTGTTGTTGCCATCGAACTTCCTCAACGATACAGATGACGATGAATTGCTCGCAGCGTTGGCGCATGAATGTGCGCATATCGTGCGTCGCGACTACTTGCTCAATTTCTTATATGAGTGCCTCTCCCTGCCGATCGCCTGGCATCCTTTAACCCGACTGTTGAAGGTGCAGATTGCACAGATACGCGAAATAGTGTGCGACCAGATGGTGGCCGAAGCCGTCATGCAACCGACACAGTATGCGGGCGCGCTTCTACGGTTAGCGAGTCGGATACCGGCTTCGTTTCAGAAGCAGGATTCTCACATAGTTAAGATCACCGTGGGCATCTTTGACGCCAACATACTTGAGAAGAGAGTGATGAATTTGAGGACGAAGCGAAGGCTACTGGGTTGGAGAATGAAAGGTGCAATTGCAATCGCGGCGGCCGCAATTGCTGCGGGCTATGCTTACTCTGCTGTTGCGTTAACTTTGCGAGTTGACCATTCACTGGCACCTACGACCAGCATGTTGCACAACGAGCAGATATACACAGTTGGCAGTGGTGTATCGGCGCCTGCGCTGATCTATTCAGTCGACCCGGAATTTCCCAAGAAAGGCCATCAGGCGCCCGGCTTTCAGGGACAAGTTCTTGTAAAGATGGTGGTGGATAAGAAAGGTCTGCCCCGCAATGTCAAGGTTGTTCGCAGCCTAGCGCCGGAGTTCGATGCGTCTGCTCTCGCGGCTGTGCAGCAATATCGTTTCAACCCAGCAATGCACGATGGACAGCCGGTGGATGTTTCCATCCATGTTGAAGTGAACTTCAGGAAATATTGATATGTTTGCGCTCTGTAAAGAAGTGGTGGGTGAAGCAAGGCTGGCTATCCTGTTCGCTCGAAGAGTGTGGAAAAGACACCAACATCACCGATACTCTAGGTGTTAGCAGAAAGCTTGCTTACGTTTTGCCAGTCCAGAAGTTAAGGCGGTCCTTCTGATTATTACCTCTTTCGAACAACCTGTTGTAGGCCAGTGGCCATTCCGACACCTAGCTCGTTGTGAATCCATTGCCTAAGACCCGGTGGCAACAGGTCAATCCCGCCACGGTTGAACTGTCCAGTTCTCTTCGGAAGCAAATGCGGTGAATCGAAACACAACGAGGTACATCATTTGAGCACAATGATAAACAAGCTCGACCATGTTAATTAATCTTTGGGCGCAGTGTTCTAGGTTGCCTAGACGCGAGCGTGCTCTTAGACAATCGTGACTATTCACACCAAAGCGTCTATCGGATCGGTACGCCATGCGCGTAGGCTTGGTATTGACAGGCAATCAGAGCGTTGAGAAGTACGCAAGGGACCGGCACATATGTAAATGGATCGAGGCCGGGAACCTCGAAGAGAAAGCTTGAGAGGATCTTCGTTAGCCCCAACTGGCAGCAGCGGAAACGAACCAACACGAACAGGCGTAACAGACACGGCTGGAATCGCTGTTCTTCCACTCTCCTTTGGGCAAGAGTATGCCATCTCCGTTGTGCTCGACTGTGAACATCCTCATTGCGGCTTCGCCACTCAGACTTTTGCGGAAGAAAAGACGGTCGCAACAATGGTGATTGATCACCCAGAGGCTTCTGCGAAATAAAAGCAAGTCGTTGAGCCCTCAGTCAACAACGTATGCCAACCGGCATTTTCGTGGGGATTCAAAATCCAGATGGCCTTCAGATAACCCAGCATTCAAGAGCTTGTAAGCGTTCTTGCCTGGAGAGCAGGGGGGCCGGGATCCCTGACAGTCCGCTGCACCCTAGAAATTTTCCGAGCTCCGCTCCCCAGTTCTGAGACTATCGTCACCAAATCCACCGACGAGGGCTAGAAGGCGTGAATTCCAGCGTTAGCATTCATAAATTTCCGTTTCGTGAGGTGTCCCCTTCAAGGTCCCGAGCGCA
>CAXTNK010000134.1:7284-8457 GCA_964245665.1 uncultured Acidobacteriaceae bacterium | reverse complement strand
AAAATTCCCCTTTCGGGAACCGACAGCACTATCAAAGGTGTGTGCCGTATTCGCGCAAAACGATCAGCGCCCGGCGATGGCCGGCGGTATGGCCATCGGCGGCACCGTCAGGCGTGCAGGGACCCGGTCACGACGTGCCGTGAACCGGGCGCGTGGCGTGGCGGGGCTTGCGCCGACTGCCACGACGCCATGGCGGTCGCAGCGAAATGCCGCCGCCCCGATGCCGAGGCGGCGGTGTCTTGGCCGGGCGTTTGACGCTGAAGAGTGACCTGCCTCAGTTGCAGATCATGGCGTCGCCTGTTGCGTTGCCATTGGGCCCGGCCGAGCACAGGTCGTAGTCATGTCCGGCGCGGTCCGACGGGTCGCGATAGACGTACGGATGGTTCCAGGGATCGACAGGCACCTGACCGGACTGCACATACGGTCCGTTCCAGTTACCGACGCCGGCCGGCGCTTGCACCAGGGCCTCGAGACCCTGATCCGTCGACGGGTAACTCCCGACATCCAGTTTGTACATATCGAGGACCGAGCCGAGCCGCGCGATGGATTGATGTGCGATGGAGACGCGAGCCCCGCCGAGCTGACGCAGGACTGCTGGCGCCACTAAGCCGATCAGCAAACCAAGAATGACAATGACAACCAGAATTTCCAGAAGCGTGAAACCTGACTGGGTGTGGCACTCGGCGCCGATTTTTGGCTTCCTCATTGCCTTATTGAGCGGCCGGAAGGCACTGTAAGCCGTCAGCCGTATGATTCCAGATGCTGCCATCGTGCTTCCGTTTCTTGTCTGAGCGTCGCTTGTCGCATCGGTTTCCTTCCAGAATAGACCGTCACAGCTGAGGATGGCTCGCCTCGCGATGCTGCGCCACGATGTCGATATGGTCAGTCATCCTTGACTGATAGATCAGCATCACGTCGTCCTCACTGGGCGTTGGCGTCAGGCTTCCATCGGGCTCTACGACGCTGAGATCGTAGCCCAGCGCCATCAGCCAGCGCAGATACTCCTCGCCCGAGATATTCGAGATGCCGAGCATCATGGACGGACTAAATTCGCTGATGATCAAGGGACGACACCGACGAATTGTCTCCTCTGCACCAAGGAGCGCGTTGAATTCCGCACCCTCGACATCGACCTTGATCACGAACGGCGCGGGGAGCCGATACTCGGCGGCG
>CAXTNK010000134.1:3774-7274 GCA_964245665.1 uncultured Acidobacteriaceae bacterium | reverse complement strand
CCGCATGCAAGGCACCGACTCTGATATCAGAAATTGTCCGAGTTCGTCCGGCGGTGCGGAGGTCGTGCCGTTGGAGAAGGAGGTATTGAGTGTCAGAAGTCCCGTCTCGCGTCCGGCCGCGGTTTGCGCAACCGTCACATGGTTGAAGTGATTCGCTCTGCGGCTTGCCTCTAGCAGGCGCACGTTCCGCGGGTTCGGTTCGACCGCAAGTACACGTCCCTCAGAGCCCACTAGGCTGGCGGCAAGCATGGTGAAATAGCCTATATTCGCGCCGATATCGACGACACTCATCCCGGGCCGCAGCCTGGACCGGAAGACCGCCGTCACATCCCGTTCGTAGTTGTCGCCGCGCACATGCTTGCCGACGGCGGCATCTCCGAGGCTAGAATAAATCCGAAAGCCCTGCATCTCGGCGACTGCGATATCATCAGCCGTCTCCCGGCCGAGAAAGCCGCGACGCTGAAACTCAAGGCTGGTGACATAGCTTGCGACAACCTGCGCGAGGGGCTCTCCCGCGCGCGAGCTATGTCCGCGCCATTCTTCGGGATTCGGCATCCGCCCCAGGATCAGCCGGAAGCAGGCGAGGATGTCGGCCTCCGTCGCAAGGTCATGGAACTCCGTGCCCGACGGCTCGCTCGTTTCGACGATCCGTTGTCTCCTGGTCCATGGCAGCCGCATCGATCAGCACCGCTCTTACCGGGTCAAAACCCGTCGTTGAGACAAACTGGTACTGCGGTGATTGCGGTCTGTCCAGCCTGACAGAGGTGCGACGAAACCTGCAAATCCCTGTCACGGCTGAAAAACTTGCTTGATCTTGTCGGAGTATCGGGGCTTGCTCCCGAATCTTGAAGAAGGCAAAGTTACACACGCTTGGCTCGCCCACGAGCGACGCCCGTAGGAGCTACGCCGTGACGTTCGTTTCTTACGCCCAGAATTTCGAAGACGTGCTCCTGTGGCGTGCGCTCCGTGGCATTGAGAACGGCTTCTACATCGACGTGGGCGCAGCACATCCGGACACCGATTCGGTGACCCGCGCCTTCTACGACCGCGGGTGGAGCGGTATCAATGTGGAGCCAACTGCGGAGTTCAGCCTGCGTCTCGCGGCTGCCCGTCCACGGGACATCAATCTCCAGATCGTTCTGGGGGAGCGGCCCGGCCGAGCCGAGCTGTTCGTGGTCGACGGCACGGGCCTATCAACGACGGATCCGGCGGCCGTAGATCGGATCCGGAAAGCGGGCATGGAGATGCGTCGGGCCGAGGTAGCTGTGGATACTTTGACAAGCGTCTGCCGCGACCATGCTAGAGGCACAATCCATTTCCTCAAGATAGATGTAGAGGGCGCCGAGCGCGCTGTGCTGGCCGGCGCCGACTTCAGCTCGTTCCGACCATGGATCGTCCTGGTTGAGGCGACGGCGCCGATGTCGACCGTGGCGACGCACGACGCATGGGAGTCCATTCTCGTCGAAGCTAATTACCGTTTTGTCTGGTTCGACGGACTCAACCGGTTCTACGTCTCGGCGGAGCGGTACGATGTCCTGGCCCATGCTTTTGGGACGCCGGTCAACGTCTTCGACGACTTTGTGCGGGCAGCCGACACAGAATGGGCCCGGCGCATTCAAGCGGCCGAAAATGACGCGTCGGGCCGAGTGATGACATTGCTCGAGCGTGCCATCGCGGCTGAGGTGCGCTCGGAGTATGAGGCCCTCGGGGCAGCGCGAGCACGAGTAAAAGCTGACGAGATGTCGCGCGATGCAGAGCAGCTCCGTGCTGCTTTGCGGGATGAGAACATGCAACGGTTGGCGGCGGAAGCGCAAGCAACCGCGCTTGCTCGTCGGGCGGAGGCCGCCGAACTCGACGCCGTGGGGCAGGCGACACATGCCAAAGCGGAAACTCTGCGCGCCCTTTACGAGCAGCAGCGTTCGGCGATCAACGAGCAACTTCAGCGGGAGGCGACGGCTGCCTATAACGCCCTGCGCCAAAGTACTTCCTGGCGGATCACGGCGCCACTTCGTCGGCTTCGTTCGCGGCGCGGCGCTGCGGGACCTGAGATCACGCAACCGACTCTTCCGGAGCCGCCCGAAAAGCTGGCTCATCCGGTTGCGGACATCGCGGTTCCTGCGACCAGGGAAGGCGTGGTGAGCCGCCGGCGCGGCCCCGTGCCACCACGAACCACCATCCATCAGTATCACGCGGGCTCCGCGAGCGGCGACGCAATCACAAACAGCATGCTGCTGACGCGCCAGCGGCTGCGTGATCTCGGTTATGAAAGTGAGATTTTTGTCAGCTTCCGCGAGCCTGCACTCGCGCATGAACTGCGCCTGGCCGAGGATTTGCCGCGCCACGAACACTACATTCTGATCGTTCGTCATTCGATGGGCTTTGACGCCTTCGATGCAGTGGCATCGATACCGGCACCAAAGATCCTCCTGTATCATAACATCACACCGCCCGATTTGTTGCAGGGCGATGCCTCCTTGCAGCGCCACGCAGTTCTGGGGCGGGAACAGCTGAAGCATTGGCGCCCTCTCGTCTGCAGTTCGCTCGCCGATAGTGAGTATAATGCAATCGAGCTTCGGGCGCTGGGCTTCTACCCAGTACAAGTTTGCAACACGCTCTTCGATGCCGACGCGCTTCTCGCGCGTGCGGCCGCCACACCGAAATTGAAGGATCCCGATCGATTCACGATTCTCTTCGTGGGCCGCGTCGTGCGATCCAAGGGGCAGACGGAGCTGCTTGATGTTTTTGCAGCCTTCCGCAGCCGATACCGCAGACCTTGCCGGCTCGTTTTGGCCGGTCGTCATGGTGGCCCGCAAGATGCCTATCTCGCTGCTGTAGAAGCGCGAATCAAGGAATACCGGATCGCAGACGACGTAGTCCTCACCGGTCCAATATCAGACGATGAGCTGCACGGCTATTACGCCAGCGCGGACGTCTATCTTTCCATGAGCCGTCATGAGGGCTTTGGAGTACCTCTAATCGAGGCGATGGCGCATGATCTGCCGGTCCTGGCACTTCCTGTCGCGGCGGTTCCTTACACGTTGAGCGGCACCGGCGGCCTGCTCGTCGACGACACGATCGACGGCATCGTAGACAGGCTGCTCCAACTTGCCGAACAAGAAGAGCATCAGGTCGCGCTGGTCGCTCGTCAGCGCGTGGCGCTTGAGCGCGTGCGTTGGGACCGTCATCAGGACGTGCTTCTACTCGCTTTGTCAGCGGCCGGCGCTGCTCCGCCTGGTGTCACCGGGACGAAGAGTGTATTGTCATTGATGACAATCACAGTCGCCGGGCATGTCAACGGTAGCTACAGCCTCGCGGTGATCAACCGCACGCTGGCGCGGGCACTTAACGTGGCGCGGCCAGGCGATGTCCGTCTGGCGCCTGTTGAAGGCGGCGCGACCACAGACTTGAGCGGTGTGCCCCTGGGGGAGTTGGCAGAGGTCGAGGCGCTCGTGGCACGGCCGAAGCCAGTGACTGCTCCGCACGTCATCATCAGCCAGCAC
>CAXTNK010000134.1:0-3764 GCA_964245665.1 uncultured Acidobacteriaceae bacterium | reverse complement strand
GACCCTGGCGATCTGAAGCTGGCCTATTTTTTCTGGGAAGAATCGCTCATCCCCCTGGACACGATCAACGTCCTCAACGCCAGCTTTGGCGGGGTGCTTGCCCCGACTGTGTTTGTGGCAAAGACCCTCATCGACTCCGGCCTTGCGATTCCGGTTCGTGTCGTCGGATTTGCACCGCGGCTTGAGGCATACGAGGCGCTGGATACCGCGCGCAGGGCAGCGGTAGCGCGTCCCTTCACCTTCCTCCATGTCTCATCAGGCTTTCCGCGCAAGGGCGTCGATGTTCTCCTCGCTGCCTATGCGCGTGCGTTCCGGAGCTCGGACCAAGTGCACCTCATCATCAAGGTGTTTCCGAATCCTCATAATACCGTCGCCCACCAGATTAAAGCATGGCAAGCGGCGCATCGCGACGCGCCTGCAGTAACCCTGATCGATCAGGATATTGCAGATAAGGAGATGCTGAGTCTCTATCGGCAGGCCGATGCGGTTGTGCTGCCGACGCGTGGAGAGGGGTTCAACATCCCCGCCGCGGAGGCCATAGCGGCTCGGCTACCGCTCATTGTCACCGGCTACAGCGGCCATCTCGATTTCTGCGATGAGGCCGTTCGTCTCCTCGCTTTCAACTTCGCACCGTCGGGCAGCCATCTCGCAGCAAGTGGTTCGCTTTGGGTCGAGCCTGATGTGGACGATCTGACGAGCGCTTTGTGCGACGCGGTGTCAGGCGGGGTGCCGAGGTCAAGACCCACACGCCTGCTTGACGCGCGGTCATACGCGGAAGGGGTTATCAAGGCAGCTGCCGATCTCCTGGTTCTGGCCCCCACGCCGCGGCTGCGGATCGGCTGGGTTTCAAGCTGGGGGGTGCGCTGCGGCGTCGCCGAGTATTCTCGCCATCTGCTGGAGGCGATGCTCGCCACGGGGGAGGCCGGCGAAATAACGGTGCTCTGTGACCACAGGACTCCAGGGAAGGCGCGGGAGTCGATCGACGCTATTGTTCGTTCCTGTTGGGAACTCGGCCTTCCTTCCGGAGCTCCGCCTCTCGCCCGGGCAGTTGCCCAGGCGGATCCCGACATCCTGGGGATTCAGCACCAACCTGGCCTGATCGGATGGAACGCGCTTGCAGAGTTGTTAGGTTCGGCTTCGCGGACAAGCAGGCCGGTTGTGGTGGCCCTCCATTCCACGCAGCGCATCCTCGACGTGCCCTCGGAAGATCGAGGTAAGGTCATTGCGGCTCTCGCTGACGTTGCTCGCATCGTGGTGCACACGATCCACGACGTGAACCGGCTGAAGGCGCTCGGCGTGCTCGCGAACGTAGTTATGATCCCGCAGGGCGCCTTGGCGTTGAGCGAGCCGCCACGCCATTTCGCTGCATCGGCAAAGGACCGCCCTGTGGTCATCGGCTGCTACGGTTTCTTTTTTAAGGACAAGGGCATCTTCCAACTTATTGAGGCCGTCGCGCGGCTACGCGATCGTCATGGCCAGGTTCGGCTTCGGCTCGTCAACGCGCAATATGATGGGGGGGAGTCTGCGGCGGAAATTGATCGTTGCAGGGCCGCGGCCGCGGCCGCGGGTCTCGGCGCCACCGGGGAGTGGCATACGGAGTTCATGCCTGATCAGGATTCGCGCGAGTTGCTCAGCCAATGCGACCTCATAGCGCTCCCATATCAAGTGTCTAAAGAGGGGTCGAGTGCGGCTTTGCGCATGGCGATGACAGCTGGCGTGCCGGTAGCTGTCACGCCGTTGCCGTTGTTCGATGAGGCGGAGTCCGCCGTTTATCGCTTCCGCGGCACCGAAAGTGCCGATATTGCCGATGGTATCGCTTTCCTGTTGGATAGGCCCGACCAGCAGCAAGCCATTCAGGCAGAAATGCGAGAATGGTTGGCTTCCCGCCATTGGCCTCTCGTCGCCAAGCGCTTCCAGGGCATGCTCACAGGGCTGCGCGTGAACTGGAAAGCACGATACGCCGGCTCTTTGAGTGCGCCTGTGGGAACGAATTCGGCCGTTCTGGTGCCTGCGGACACGATGGTCTGACTGCGGATTGCGAACCCCAAAAAGAAGGCTGCGGCTTCACAGGCCTTTAACAGCTGAGCCTTCCTGAGGGGTCGAGAGCGGAAGATGCCGCCTCGTTAAGGCTCCTGAAATTTCTGCCTTCAAAGGCAGTAGGAATGTCCGCGTAGATAATTGCATCATCATCGCCGATCGCTGCTTCGCTTTGCTGTAACGTTGCCGCGATACGTTTAGTTTGCACATCAACGTGAGGCGAAAGATGAAATGGATCAACCAACTGGAAACCGTCGCCGCGTGCTCGAACTGTCGTTGACGCTGCGAAAACCCAAAGCGTTTCCAGGTAGGTCAAATGTCGGAGAGCAGCCAAATGAAAAATATAGTGAGTAGCGACACTACAAGCCGAAGAGTAATCGGAAGAGTGGGTGCCGGAGCTGTGGCACTATTAGCTGTTGCTGGTCTTGCCAGCCGGCCGGCCACAGCTCAGGCGGATGCGGATGCGGACGTGTTAAACTTCGCCCTCAACCTCGAATACCTAGAAGCAGAATATTATCTTCGTGCCGTAACGGGAGCAGGCATCCCTGCGGCATACGGAGGCGCCAACACCGCGCTGACGCCATCTTCGACACTGGTCCCGTTTCAGACAACTGCCATCGCCTACTGGGCGCAGAGGATCGCGAACGACGAACTCGCCCACGTAAACTTCCTCAGGACGGCACTGGGAGCAGCCGCGATCCCAGAACCGGTTATTGACTTGAGCACGAGCTTCACGACCCTTGCCGTTGCCAGTGGCTTGATTGCGCCCGGCCAGACGTTCAACCCCTTCGCCAGTGAGCTCGATTTCCTGCTCGGCGCCTACATTTTTGAGGATGTTGGTGTCACGGCCTACGCGGGCGCGGCAGGACTTCTGACGGATCCTAACAACATTGCCTATGGTGCGAGCATCCTTGCGATTGAAGCCGAACACGCCGGCTGCGTTCGCGGCTACATCGCGTCGATCGGTGGCGGCGCAGCCACCGACGCCATCTCAGCCCTTCGCCAGAAGCTTTCCGGCGGCCAGCACAACGGAACAAACCTCAGGGCCAGCGGGGGCAATCCGTTTGCTTTTGCCAATGACGACTACAACGGTCAAGTGTTCCGTAGAACGCCCCAACAGGTGCTCAATATCGTCTATGGCACAGCTGGTGCGGGCGCTACTTCGGGCCTGTTCTTCCCAAATGGTGTTAACGGCGCCGTGACAACGACTTGATCGAGCCGCAGCAACGTTAATAGAATGTCGAGGACCACTATCATGCCCGAAGCCACAATAGACGCAATACTCCGGAACAGCGTAGACCGCCGATCTTTTATAGGACGTACCGGACTCGGCCTCGCCGGCTTAGCTACAGCAGCCTCTGGTGCAGTGTTGTATTCTGAGCCCGCGCGCGCGCAGGCCCTGACTGATGCAGATATCTTCAACTTCGCACTCAACTTCGAGTACTTGGGGGCGCAGTACTATCTTGCCGCCATCGGCAGCACATTGCCGTCGAACCTGACCGGCGCCGGCGCTGCGGCTGTGACCCTACCCAGCCCGACTGCCGTTCCTTTTCAAGACACTTCGGTCGGCTACTTTGCGCAGCAGCTGGCGGTTGATGAAGTTGCGCACGTCACCTTTATCCGCGAAGCGCTCGTGGCGAGTGGTGTCACGCCGATTTCTCAACCGGCCATCCACCTGAGCACAAGCTGGACAACGCTTGCGGTCGCTGCAGGGCTCATAGTTACGG
>CAXTNK010000133.1:7833-8670 GCA_964245665.1 uncultured Acidobacteriaceae bacterium | reverse complement strand
AGCGCGAAGGCCGCTGGGTGATCCCGGATCTCGAAGGCAAGGGCGGCCGCATCCGGACCTTACCGATCCCAGCGCTCGTCAAAGTTCGGATCGATGAGTGGTTACAATCGGCTTCGATTACAGAAGGTCGCATCTTCCGCTCCGTCAATAAGGGTGACAAAGTCATCGGTGAGGGCATCGCGGACGAGAAAGCCATCTGGCGCCTGGTCGTCGACTATGCTGCGCGGACTTCGTTCGGGAACCTAGCCCCGCATGATCTCCGCAGAACGTGTGCGAAGCTGTGCCGCAAGGCTGGAGGCAATCTCGAGCAGATTCAGCTGCTGCTTGGCCATGCTTCTGTCGCTACGACGGAACGCTATTTAGGGACCGAGCTGGATCTAGCGATCGCCATCAATGATGGGCTGGGAATAGAGCTGTAAACCATAGGCAATCGGGGCAGGTGCGATTCACAATTGCCCTGATCATTTCCGCAGAGCTGAAAGCTATATACAGACGAGGACATAGTTGGAGTTGAACCATCCATCATGGAACAGATGAGAGGACAGGGTGGGGATGGTAATAATGCTCGAGATGACCAAAGATGATTGAGGTACCCGACATCCACTTGGGGTTACGCAACGTATTACACCTTACACACCCACTATAAGTTAAACAAAATAATAGCTTTATATTGTTCCCAATATGCTCTTTTAAGGTCTAGCATCGCTGCGTACGTCGAGATCCTCGCAACCTCCCGTGTACCTTGCTCGACGGGGATTTGCCCTTCCAGCGAGATTTATCACCGGAGACCAGCCATGTTGAGACGCCCTATTTCATTAGCCGTCGCTATGTGCATGG
>CAXTNK010000133.1:0-7823 GCA_964245665.1 uncultured Acidobacteriaceae bacterium | reverse complement strand
ATGACACCCTACTCGTCATTTGCATCAAGCCATCGCGAAGCCCCGATCACTGCGCTCGATCACGCAGCCGACATCACCGATTTTTATTCCTTTGTCAGTTACGATCACCCAGACCGCGTCACATTCATCATGAATGTCGATCCATTTCTTGAGCCGAGCAACGGACCTAACTATTTCCCGTTTGATCCGAACGTTCTTTACGAGATCAAGGTCGACAACACGTTTGACGCTGTAGCTGATGTGACCTTTCAGTTTCGCTTTAACACCGAATACAGAGCGCCGAACCTCTTCACCTCTGCCGCGGGCGCCGGATCCGGACTGAATGCTCCTGCGAATTCGCCTGCTCCAGTGAAACCGGGGACGCAAGTTGTGCCACCTGCTATTACCTCGCTCGACGGCCCCGGCGCAGCTGGTCTTGGTGTCCGTCAGAACTACTCAGTCACCATGGTGAAGAACGGGCACGCGACCAAACTGGAAGCATCGGGCGGCGATGCGCTGTACGCGGTCCCGAGCAACATCGGTGCGCGCACCATGCCGGACTACGACGCTCTGGCAGCACAGGGTATTCACACGTTGAGCAGTGGCGGCTCGGACGACATTCGTGTCTTTGCCGGCACGGTCGCTGATCCGTTCTTTATCGATCTTGGAGCAGCGTTTGATAGCTTCAACTTCCGTGAGACCGGCTCAGGAACACCGGGCGTGCTGACCGCTGCGCAGGATGCAGATGATCACACCAACCTGGCGCCGAACTCAGTCTCTGGATTCAACGTAAACACAATCGTGATTGAAGTACCCATCTCCATGCTGACCAGCGATGGAAAGCGGCATGCTGCTACCGATCCGAAAGCAACCATCGGATCCTGGGCAACGACTTCACGTCCTCAGGTCACGGTCCGCCGTTCACCGCTTCCAGCAGAGTACGGCGGTCCCTACTACCAGGTGCAGCGCCTAGCCAATCCTTTGATCAATGAGTTGATCGTCGGAACGGGCTATAAAGATCGCTGGAGCATGGATCAACCGAAGAACGATATCCAGTTTGCAGCCTTCGGTCTCGATCCAACGTTACCGCGCATCTTCAATGCAATTTACGGAATCAACATCCCTCCTCCGCCCCGTACGGACCTTGAACTGCTCTTCACCTACATGGCTCCAATCGCAGCAAAGGGCACACCTCCTGGACCAGCGGCCGACCTTTTGCGCTTGAACACCGGCGTCCCGCCAACCCCGGTCGGTAAACGTAAGCGCATGGGCGTCCTCGCAGGCGACCTTGCCGGCTTCCCCGATGGCCGTCGTCTCACCGACGACGTAACTGATATCGCAGCTCGGGTAGTAGGCGGCGGCGTGCTCAATCCGAAGTACGACGTCTTCCCGAATAATGCTATTGGTGATGGTGTGAATGCGCCCGACGTTGCGACGCAGGAAACCTTTCCCTATGTGCATTACGCCTACAGCGGACGCGATAGCCGTCATATCGATCCGTCAGAAGTCGGCTGTGGCATTCAACCAACGGCCGGAAGCAGTAACTCGGATGCTGCCCCACCGGCAGATCAGGGCGGTAATACCACTTGCCCTGTGAAGTAAGCAGGCCAAAAACTCTCTGAATAGAGGATTCTGAGCAATCGTGCTTATCAGCCGTTACGCAGAATCCTCCAGGAGGGTTGACGACGTACTACCTTCGTAGGTCACCCGATGAAAAAGTTTCATGGTTCTGCATCCGCAGTCCTCGCGACTGTTTTTTATGCCACCGTCTTTCTGCAGGCACAGACAAATACAACCGCCGTCACCACATCCCCGGCTACAGCAGCAACGAGTGTAGACGCGCAACGTGTCGAACAGGCGCAGCGGCAGATCGACAAGAATCCGAAGCGCGCACAGGGCTACAACGAACTCGCCCTGGCATGTATACGCATGGCTCGCGACACCGCCAATCCGGCGTATTTAGTGCAGGCTGGCGAAGCTATAGAGAAAGGCCGCAGCTACGCTTCTGACGACTTTCAATTGGCAAAGGCGAATGTCGCACTGCTGCTCGAAGCGAAAGACTACAGCAACGCCCTCAAAGCTGCGCGGGATCTGAACAATAAAGTACCAGATGATGTGACAGTTTACGGGTATGTCGCTGAAGCCGACATAGCACTCGGCAAGTATGCCGAGGCAGAAACTTCAGTCCAGTGGATGATCAATATGCGGCCCAACAACGTGGCCGGCTTGATCCTTGGCGCAGATCTGCGGGAGCTTTACGGTGACCCTTCCGGGGCAGTCGAGTTTCTGAACCAGGCTTACAGTGAGACACCCCAGGTCGACCCAGAGCAGCAAGTCTATATAGCCAACAAGATCGCAGCAGTTGATCTCGCTTCTGGCCAGACCGACGCAGCGGCCAGTGTACTTGCCGGCTCAGAAGCACTTGGCACGCAATCACCGGATACAACGAAGCTGCTGGCGCGCGTCCGCATGGAGCAGAGAAAACCAGCTGAGGCAGCTAGCCTCCTTCAAGCACTTCTCACACGACAACAAGCCGTACATGCTTCACAGGCTGACACACTTTACCTGCTGGCTGAGACGCAGCGACAGGCAACGCAGCCAGCAGCTACAGAAACATTTGCACGCTTCGCTGCAGCCGCAGCAGCCCAATCAGGGCAGCCGAGCAACAACAATGTCGACCTGATCTTGTACTACGCTGGCCGCCCAGATAAGAAAGCTGACGCGCTGCACCTTGCACAGCAGCAAGTCGCAAAACGCCAGGATGTCTGGACGCTTGATGCCTATGCCTCCGCGCTCTACGCAAACGAAAAATATGTGGAAGCCGACGTGCAAATCCAGAAGGCGCTGAGCGTCGGCATTCGTAGTGCACAAATCTTTGACCATGCTGGGCAGATCGCATTAAAGCTAAGCAAGCCCGACGGCGCTGCGCAGAACTTCGCCGCAGCCATGCAGGCAGATCCAAGCTCGATCTTTGCGCTAGATGCGCGCGGGAAGATCGGCAACGGCAAACAGACCGCAGCCGCAATCTCTGCTGTGCCTCAGATCCAGGCAGCGAACCCGGACGAGCCGAAGCTCGCGGCACCTGTTGCTGTCCCAGTGGCAGAGACAAAAGACGATGGTGGTATACCGACCACGCTCCTGATCCCCAAACCAACCGGGACCAATCGCCTTATTCACAAAATGCAGGCGCAGGTCACTGCACATCCTAAAGATCCGGCTGCCTACTCTGGACTGGGCGCAGCATTCTTTCAGCGCGCACGGGAAACCGGGGACGTCGAAGATTATCAACTCGCAGAACAGGCTTTGACCAAGTCGCTGGACATGGTGAGTACAGACCTCTCCGCAACCGCACCTCTCGAGTCCATGGCTGAAGTCTGCATGGGTGAACATCGTTTTACCGACGCTCTCGACTTCGCCCAGAAGGCATTGGCCCTTGGTTCTGGAGACGTGTCTGCTTTCGCCATCGTTGGCGATGCCTATGCCGACATGGGCGAGTACGAGAAGGCGAGTATCGCTTACTCGCGATTGCAGCCCGCCAGCACCGGACTGCTCGAAGCACGAGAAGCCTATGCGCAGCAGACACGCACTGCTTACCTGAAATTCATAGCAGGAGATGTCGAAGGAGCTATCGCCGAGATGCAGAGTGCCGTGGACGAAGGTGTGCAGGCCCATCTTCCCAGCGAGAATCTTGCGTGGCTCTACTTTGAACTAGGTGAATTCTCCTATCAGGCCGGAGAAATTCCAGCAGCAGCCGATGCTTATCTGACTGCGCTTACCGTTTACCCAGGCGACTATCGCGCCCTTGCTGGGCTGGGCAAAGTGCGCGCAAGCCAGGGTAAATACAAGGAAGCGATCACCCTGTATCAAAGTGCGATTGCGGTGGTGCCGATGCCGATCTATATCGCTGAACTGGGTGACATCTACAAAAAGACCGGCGACTCTGCTGACGCTGAAAAGCAATACAAACTTGTGCAATACATCGGTCTGCTGGGTCACATCAACCAGGTTCTGCACAACCGCGACCTGGCGCTCTTCTATGCAGATCACGATCGCAACCTTCAAGAATCACTCACTCTGGCACGCAAGGAGTTCGAGGTGCGCAGCGACATCTATACGTGGGATGCGTTGGCCTGGGCTTTTTATAAGAACGGCAAACTTGCCGAAGCGAAAGATGCGATGGCTCACGCCTCTCGACTTGGCACAAAAGATCCCATACTGCTGTTCCACGCCGGGATGATCTCTGCCAAACTGGGGGACCAGGCACAGGCAGTCACACAATTACGCGAAGCGCTGGCCATCAATCCACAATTCAGTGTGTTGTATGCGCCAGCCGCTCGTCAGCAGTTAGATTCCATGTCTCGGCAGTCAACGCTCGCCTCCATCGTTTCCAATAGTAAAACTTCTCAGCAGAAGGCCATCAATGTTCGGTAAGCGCATCCTGCTGTTCCTGCTGCCGTTTCTGCTTGCCCCCGTTCGCTTATGTTTTGCGCATCCGATGGGCAATTTCAGCGTGAACCACTACACGAAGATCACACTTCAGCCGGACGGCATCGAGCTGCACTACTTCATTGACCTGGCCGAAATTCCGACCTACCAGGAACTGCAGCAATACAACATCTCCGCGACCGACCAGGCTGGTATTGCACAATTTCTCTCGAAGCGCGGAAGTGAACTGGTTGACGGGCTGAGCCTGCGAGCCGATGGGCAGGCGCTCAAGCTAAACGTTATTTCCAAGGGCGTCATTTTTCCGCCTGGCGCCGGCGGGCTGCCCACGATGAAGATGGGCTACGTTTTGCACGCGATCTACCCGCGTTCATCCAATATGAGCGGAGTCCAACTCACCTATGGCGACAACAACTATCCGGGTCACGCTGGCTGGAAAGAAATCATCGTCGGTGGATCGTCATCATTGCTGCTGAACAGTTCGGCGCCTAGCAAAGATCGCAGCACGGAGTTGAGCAACTATCCAACAGACATGCTCAACAGTCCCCCACAGGATCTGTCTGCCACGATGCGGATCATCGTTCCTCCTGTGCTCTCAGAACGCACTGCCAAGCCCACGAAGGAATTGGCCGCGCCTACCAAGCGTGAGCCGACACCGAAACATTCTGATTATCCTCAGCAAACAAAACCGGCTGCAGCAGCCACTATCTCTCAGCCCGCATCGTCTGCGACCCTGACGAGAGTAGCTTCGCCAGCGATTTATCTCGAAGCAAACCGCCAAGGCACGGCACGCAATCGGTTCACTGAACTGATTACGACACAACATCTCAGCGTCTGGTTTCTACTGACAGCTGCCATCATCTCGATGAGTCTCGGCGCACTGCACGCTCTCGAGCCGGGACATGGTAAGACGATCGTTGCGGCCTATCTCGTTGGCTCACGCGGAACGGCACGCCATGCACTCCTGCTTGGTCTGATTGTCACGACAGCTCATACGGCCAGTGTCTTCGCGTTGGGCGCGATCACGCTCTATGCCTCGCGCTACATCCTGCCCGAACAACTCTATCCATGGCTCGGCCTATTGTCAGGACTCACCATCGCAGCGCTGGGCGCTTACATGTTCCTGCGGCGCTGGACAGGCGAGGACATGGACCACGCACACACCGTCGGCGAACTGCATGGGCACTGGTTCTCCTCAAAGAAGAAGTCCAATGCGGATGACGTAACGCCCGTAGTGACTTCCACAAGCAAACCCATCTCGATGCTCCAGCTTTTGACTCTTGGAATTACCGGCGGCATCATTCCCTGCCCTGCGGCACTTGTGGTTCTGCTCAGTGCCTTCTCTCTGCATCGCATCGGCTTCGGTTTCTTTCTCATTACCAGCTTCAGTATTGGCCTTGCCGCCGTACTCATCAGCTTCGGCTTGCTGATGGTCTACGCGCGTCGCTTCATGGGCCGCATACAAGTCGATGGACCGCTTACGAAGCGCTGGCTGCCGATTGCTTCCGCCGGCTTCATGACTTTGTTGGGAGCGGCGATCGCCATCCGAGCATTTGCGACCACCGGCATCTCTGCCGCAAGCTTTTCTCAACAAAAGCTCGGGCCAGCGTTGTTCATAGCGGGCATTGGCCTTATCCTCGGTATCCGGCACTCGACAGATACAGATCACGTCGTGGCCATCTCGACGATCGTCACCAGGCAACGAGGTATTCGCGGTGCAGCTTTGATCGGCGGCCTTTGGGGTCTCGGTCACACACTGACCATCTTCGTTGTTGGCTGCCTCATCATTCTGGGCGGTGTTGTCATTCCACCCCGAGTCGGCCTCTCCATGGAGTTCAGCGTCGGACTCATGCTGATCCTGCTAGGCTTACTAAATCTAAGCGGCCTCATGCAAAAACTTACCGCATGGTTCCGATCAAGAAGCTCATCGGCAAAGCAAGTGCTTGATTACCTCGCCCCGTCCGCAGAAGCTGCTGCCCCAGCATCGGCCGGCCGTTTGCCCAGTGGATTCTTTCAGGGTCTACGTCCCCTGGCGATCGGCGTGGTGCATGGCCTCGCCGGCTCGGCTGCCGTCGCACTGCTCGTGCTCTCGACGATTCATAAGCCTCTTTGGGCGATTGTGTTCCGAGTCATTTTTGGTGGCGGCCCGATGCTTGGCATGATGTGCATGACGATGGCCATGTCGATGCCGCTCGCGTACGCGGGCGATCGCCTGCCCAAACTTAGCCGCTATCTCACGACTGCATCAGGCGTTGTGAGCGTTTGCTTCGGTAGTTTTCTCGTCTACCAGCTTGGCTTTATCGGAGGGCTCTTCACGAGTCATCCACATTGGACGCCTCAGTAGTCCCGAAGCCTTGATGCCGACGATATCCTCAACTATGTTCCCGCAGAAGCACCGGACCTGGGCAAGTACGATCCTTGCGGCTGTTCCATGTGCCTTACTGGTGATTCCACTTCACGCCCAACTGGATACCTTCAGGCTTGACGGCGATGTCACCACGGCACAGGGTGTTCCGATTCCGGGCGCTGTCATCACAGCTTCCACTATTATGAGCGCGGGAGCGGATAGCACCGGCCACTTTTCTGTCATGCTGCCGCGAGGGATCACACACATCACTGCGAAGGCCGCGCAATTTTCTTCGTTTCAGGTTGATCTAGACATAGAGAGCGATCAGACACTTCATCTGCGACTCCTGCGCAACGAAACTGTTACAGTCCATGGTGAATCGGATGTGCTTTCGCCGGATCCGTCAGCAACAGCCTATACGCCAGAAGACCTGCTCGCCGCTAATCCGGGAAGACCAGGCATACCATTCTCTGTGCCAGGGTTCCCTACCGAAACAGCTTCGGGCGGCATTAAGGCTCCGCAATATTTCGCCCCGGGTGTTGCCGGCGATCATGGCGAACCCATTGCGCAGTTCTTCCAGATTGGCGGCTTTCTCTTTCAGAATAATCTCACTGCCAATGCTCACGGCAACGGCTACTCCGACCCAAACATCATCATCCCCGGCGTCATCGGAGGCGTGAGTGTCGATAATGCCGCTTTCAATGCGCGTTATGGCGACCATTCCATCAACCTGGCGGTGAACTATAGCGTGCGCGACCATGTTGCGCCATTTCTTGAGGTCGCGAGCGACGGGCGCGATGGTGATGCCTCTGCTGCATGGTCTTCACCACACGCGACTCGTCCCGCCTGGCTTGCAGCCGAGATGTCCTTCGGCAACGGATTCCTGGCGCGCCCTGAAGAGCGGGAACAATATAAGCTTGATGGACTGCGCGCCTGGACTTTTGGCAATCACGAATTAACTGTCTTCGGCGCTGCCTATTATGGCTTTTCGCGCGTCCCTGGTCTCATCCCACTCGACACGCCGGTCGTCGACGACACCATCGAGATCGAGGTG
>CAXTNK010000132.1:0-8738 GCA_964245665.1 uncultured Acidobacteriaceae bacterium | reverse complement strand
GACAAAAAAAGCCACCGGCTAACCCGTCGCGGACGAATTGCCCACATTCCCACAGCTCTCCACAAAAACCTGCACCATTCCCGCACCTTGGCACCCTCCCCCCGGGCGCGTACCTTCAAAGACACCGGACGATCGTAATGACTGGCTCGGACAGGATATTTCCGGCCGACAGTCGGAAAATCCGCTCCAGACGGGCACGTTCCGGTTCTCCACAGGCTGAAATAGGGCATCTCGCGACTATAGGTGGTTCCGGGCATCTAATCACAAGATGTAGGGGTTTTGATCTTGACACGGTCTATACACAGGGCTAACTTCACACTTGCAGCTCGAGAATGAGCTTGCCGCTCACCCGGCCGTCACCGAAGAAAAGCAACACGGCATCCGTACCAGACCGGCGCTTCATTTCCACCAGGAAAAGAGGCACGGCGCTCCATCTTTTGTATCTCGTAGCACTGCTGTTCTTGTCTCCGATCCAACTGTTTCTGTAGTCCACATTTCGAACATATTAGGAGTTCCCCAATGGCCGAGGCCACCAAGCAATCCCCCGCTACTTCCGCATCTGAATCCTCCCGAACCAGTAACGGTGCCGGAAGCTCAAAAACCAACGGTGCCCGCCCAGGACTCCAGTACACCCGCCGCTTCACGAAACCAGGCGCATCGCCCTATAGCGAAGTCCAGTGGGAGCGCCGCACCGCGGCCATCACCGACTCCAAAGGCAAGACCATTTTCGAGCAGAAGGAAGTCGAGGTACCGGTCGACTGGTCGATGACCGCGACCAACATTGTCGCCTCCAAATATCTGCACGGCCCGATGGACGCAGCCCCCGGCGGCGCGGCCGAACTTACCAGTGCCTACAAGCGTGAGACCGGTGTCCGTGAGCTCATCGCCCGCGTGGCCGAGAGCATCCGCGACTGGGGTATGGACAAGGGCTACTTCGCCACCAAAGAGGACGCTACCAATTTCCACGACGACCTGGTCCACCTGCTCGTCAACCAGAAGGTCGCTTTCAATTCACCCGTCTGGTTTAACGTTGGCTGCGATCGTCTCGAGCCTGATTCTGACGCCCGCAACTGGCACTGGGATTCCAAGACGCGCGAGGTCCGCTACTCGGTCACCGGCTATCGCAATCCGCAGTGCTCGGCCTGCTTCATCAATTCTGTCGATGACTCACTCGACTCCATCCTCACCCTTGCGAAGACCGAAGGCATGCTCTTCAAGTGGGGCTCCGGCACCGGCACCAACCTGTCGCCAATCCGTGGCTCGCAGGAACTGCTCTCCGGCGGCGGCACTGCATCCGGCCCACTCAGCTTCATGCGCGGCTTCGACGCCTTTGCTGGTGTCATCAAGTCTGGCGGCAAGACCCGTCGCGCCGCCAAGATGGTCATCCTCAACGTCGACCATCCGGACATCGTTGACTTCGTCGAGTGCAAGGCCAAGGAAGAAGCCAAAGCCCACTCGCTGGTCGCCGCAGGTTACGACGGCAGCGGTCCCGACTCGGAGGCCTACTCGTCGATTTTCTTCCAGAACGCCAACAACTCTGTCCGCGTCAATGACGAGTTCATGCAGGCCTGGGTAGCTGACGGCGACTTCTCCACCAGGACCGTCAAGGACGGCACACCCGTCAACACCTACAAGGCGCGCGACCTGATGCGTAAGATCGCACAGGCAACATGGGCGTGCGGCGACCCCGGCATGCAATACGACACGACCATCAATCGTTGGCACACCTCGAAGAACAGCGGCCGCATCAATGCGTCGAATCCCTGCTCCGAGTACATGTTCCTCGACAACTCGGCCTGCAACCTGGCCAGCTTCAACTTGATGAAGTTCGTCACACCGTCAGGTACATTTGACATCGCCGCTTATCGCGCTGCCGTCGACACGCTCATCATCGCGATGGATATTCTCGTCGATTCCGCTGGTTATCCGACTGAACTGATCAGCAAGAATTCGCATGACTACCGGCCCCTCGGTCTCGGCTATGCAAACCTCGGCGCGCTGCTGATGGCCATGGGCCTGCCGTACGATTCCGACGCCGGCCGCGACTTTGCCGCAACCCTTACCGCCATCATGTGCGGCGAAGCGTATCTGCAATCCGCGAAGCTTGCCGAGAGCTGCCCGGAACTTGGATCAGCGACTACACTCACTCAGTCGGTCAGCCGAACAGGCGGCGCGTGCCCCGGCTTCTACGTGAACCGCGAGCCGTTCCTCGACGTCATCCGCATGCATCGCGCTGAAGTCAACAACATCGGCAAGAGCAAGTCGTCCGCGGAGCCGTTCAATGTTCCGCAACTCGACACGCTCATCGCTGCTTCGAAAGAATGCTGGGATCAGGCACTCGCCCACGGCGAGAAGTTTGGCTATCGCAACTCTCAGGTCACCGTGCTCGCACCAACAGGAACCATCGGCTTCATGATGGATTGCGACACCACAGGCATCGAGCCTGAACTCGCTCTGGTGAAATACAAGAAGCTCGTTGGCGGCGGCATGATCAAGATCGTCAACCAGACTGTTCCGGCTGCGCTCTTCAAGCTCGGCTACTCGGATGACCAGGTCCAGTCGATCGTCAGCTACATCGATTCGACTGGCACCATCGAAGGCGCGCCTGCCATCAAGCCCGAGCACCTCAGCGTCTTTGACTGCTCTTTCAAACCAGCCAAGGGCACGCGCACCATCCACTACAACGGTCACATCAAGATGATGGCAGCGACCCAGCCATTCCTGTCCGGCGCCATCTCGAAGACTGTCAATCTGCCAACGGAAGCGACGGCCGATGACATCGCCGAAGTGTATGTCGAAGCCTGGAAGATGGGCATCAAGGCCGTCGCTATCTATCGTGATGGATCGAAGGGCGTGCAGGTCCTCAACACTTCATCCGAAGATACGAAGAGGTCCAACCCCGCAGCCGCAGCACTCGCTGCTTCAGCCGAACGCATCCTTACTGCGATTGCGCAGGGCAACGCGGCTTCGACCAAGGACGTGCAGTCACTCGAACGCGCCCTTGAAAACAAGATCTCGAGCAAGCTCGAAGTGAGCGCAAAGGCCATCGCCGACGCAGCCCACACCTTCGAGATCGCCATCCAGAACGCGGTGACCACGGCCGCGATACCCGCTCCACCAGCCGCGACTGAAGCCACCCCCAGGGACCTGGGTTCAAACGCGCAAAACCCCAACGCCCCACCGCGCGCCGTCCGTCACCGCTTGCAGGAAGAACGCGCATCGCTTACCCACAAGTTCTCGATCGCGGGACACGAAGGCTACATCACTGTCGGCCTTTACCCCTCCGGCGAGCCGGGCGAAATCTTCATCAAGATGGCCAAGGAAGGTTCCACTGTCTCCGGACTGATGGACTCATTCGCAACCGCCATCTCGCTCTCACTCCAGCACGGCGTGCCGCTGAAGGTGCTGTGCGAGAAGTTCGCCCACACCCGCTTCGAGCCCTCCGGCTGGACGGGCAACGAGCACATCGGCTATGCCAAATCCATCATGGATTACATCTTCCGCTGGCTCCAGTTGCGCTTCCTCTCCGGCCAGCAGCTTGATCTCTTCGCCGGTCTCGGCGCACCCCAGCCACCGTCGGTTCCGGTGGTCGGAACCATCGGGGGGTCCCACAGTACAGGTGCTCCAACTCGATCATTTGGAGACCTGGGTTCAAGCCCCACTGTCGGCGACATCGACCTGATGGCCTCTGGCCACCCAGTCACCGGTGCAGGACAAACCATCATCCCCGGCCACGCTGGCTCGGTGCTACCGACCAGCGGCCACGCCGCCGACGCGATGCGCAGTATGTATGACATGGGCGACGCCCCGTCATGCCTGACCTGCGGCGCCATCATGGTAAGAAACGGTAGTTGCTACCGCTGCATGTCCTGCGGCAGCACCAGCGGCTGCAGCTAGACACTGACCAGTAAACAGAAAAGGCCCGACCAACAACGTCGGGCTTTTCTGTTTTACAAGCAAGAGCCTCAGGCGGCCGACTTGCCGTCGGAGGCTTACTGTTCAGCCCTGTCACCAAAGCATCACCAACGCCCATAAGCCATCAGCAGCGCCAGGCACCCCACCAGGCCCACCAGCAACAACGCATGCTTCAGCATGGACCGCAGCAGCTTCGATTGTTCTGCGACCGAAATCCCCGTCGCTGCTGCCGCGACGGCAATCGTCTGCAGACTGATCATCTTGCCCATTACGCCGCCGACAGAATTCGTCGCTGCCATCAACACAGGGTCGAATCCAAGTCGTCCCGCAGTCACGACCTGCAGGTTTCCAAACAATGCATTCGAAGACGTATCCGACCCCGTGATAAACACACCCAGCCAGCCCAGCGCTGCACTGAAAAATGGGAACAGCGCGCCAGTCGCCGCAAATGCTAGTCCGAGGGTCGCAGTCGCGCCGCAGTAGTTCATCAGGAACGCCATCGCCAGCACCGACGTCACGGTCAGCGTAGGTAATCGCAACTGATACGTTACTTTGAGCAGTGTACGCGCAAATTGTCGCAGACTCAGCCTGACTGTCAGCGCAGAAACCAGCGTTGCGACCATGCAGGCTGTCCCCGCAGCCGCCAGCCAGTTCACTGCATAGACTGCCGGATACGGCGATGGCGCTTTGACAATCGGCGGCATTCGCACCACCACGTTGTGCAGCATGGGCCAGTGCACGATAAACGTCGTTCGGTCGAGAAGGCCGCGGACCGGTGTCCATCCCCACAGCAGGACGCATGACACCAACAGCATGTATGGCAGCCACGCATAGAGCATCATCCCCGCACTTTGCCTGGATGCAACCGCCTGACCAGTTGTACCGGCGATCACAGGCTGCGAGGCCACGCTCGCATCTACCGCACTCTTTGCCGCTGGACTCCAGAAGCGCAGCAGCACCACGAGTGCCGCCATCGCCGCCAGCGACGAAAGAATATTCGTTAGCTGCGCGCCCACGTAAACCGAGATGAAATACTGCACACCCGCATACACAGTACCCGCAACCAGCGTCGGCAGCAACACGCCCGACAAGCCTCGGAATCCCCACATTGCCACAATCATGTAGGCGGGAAGAATGAAGACGACAGGCGTACACAAACGGCCAGCAGCCGCGCTCAGCTTCGTCACGGACAGGCCCGTCGTTCCGGCGAGTGTGATGATCGGGATCCCGATCGAACCAAACGTAACCGGCGCTGTATTTCCCAGCAGGCAGAGTGAAGCCGCCGCAAAGGGCGAGAAGCCCAGACCGATGAGCATGGTCGACGCGATCGCGACTGGCGCGCCGAAGCCAGCCGCGCCTTCAAGAAATGCGCCGAAGGCGAACGCAATTAACAGCGCCTGCATGCGAGGCTCGGCGGTCAACCGGCCGATTGATTGCTTGATTCCCTCGAACTGCCCCGTCTCAACGGAGATATGGAAGAGCGCCAGCGCCCAGAAAATGATCCACGTAATCGGGAAAAGTCCAAACGCGATGCCTTCCGCAGCCGCGCTCAACGCTGGCACCAGCGGCATGCGGTAAGCCACGAGCGCTACGAGAAAGGTGACGCCTAACCCGCAAAGTCCCGTCACCCATGCCGGCTTGCGCAGCACTCCAAGCAGAAATAGCAGAGTGATAATCGGCAGCGCTGCAATCGTCGCCGAAAAAAACAATCCATGTCCAAACAGCAGGTAGGTTTGAGCCCAGGTCATCCTCGCCCTCGCGCGCATCGACAGGATACCTGTAACGAGGCACCAGAGCGCCTGCTAAGACACCTGGTTCGTAAGCGGATGACCTCAATTCGCCGGTTCCTGCGATGGAAGGGAACATCGGTCATCGTAACGATGCAGTTCTATTACTCGCGTTCGGAGGTATTATCTTTTCGGACGGGAGAGGCAAAGCAAACGTGCCATCAGGATTACTGCGATTCGCCGGTGCAGTTGAGCGAGACCCTGCCATCGATGCGTGGATGAAATGACACGCAGGGAAACTAGGTTCGTTCGCGTATGAGTGGTTTGAGGTTATGCGTCACTGCGGAGATGAAGTCAGAGAACTTCTTCATGACAGCTGTCCGGTCGCTTGCCTTTGAGATGCGCCATTCGGCTATGTCAATGTATTTACATCGCACACAAACGTTGGGTTCTTCCATGGGGCTGCGCTTCCTGACCCACACCACCTTCCTGCGAGGATCAGGCAAGTCGATGCGTCATGTGCAACTGAAACCAGGATTGGTTGTACAAGCTGCAGCTTTGACCACACTCATTCAAGCAGCGTTCTCCGACATAAAGATGCGTGTCGAGCATCGTTAGCCGGCGTCAATTCTCATCTTCATCACTCTCGTCATCCACTTCAATCACACTGATCCCGCCATTGCGTTCCAGAATTGCATACTTCACCGCCGACCGATCCTTTAAGTCCCTGCCGCGTAAACCCCTGTCGCGCGCAGCAGCCATTACGTCCGTATCCTGGATGCGCATGCGATGCATCATCTCAGGCCGTGATGCTGCCCACAAAGGATAATGCGCTGATTCCTAAGAGGGTCTACATAGTGCTGAAAGAGCCGGAGCTTAAACTTACCATCATGAATCGCAGCAGGCGAAATCAAGATTGAGAGAATTGACGGGCTGCGGAAACTCTCAATGTGTGCATATCTTCACAGTCCAAAGATTTATCTGAGAACTCGAGCCTGGCATTCTGCTATTGGCCGCGCCAAAGGCCACCATATATAGCACAACGGCGATTACGAATAGCACCCAGCAGCGCGCTCGGACCGCCACCATTTCCGATGGAAGGGCAGATTGAAACCGGCCGCAATCTCATAATCTACCTTGAAACTAAATCTTCGATTTTCGGCTTCTCGAACGATACCGCCAAGCGCCCCTCACCCGTTCCACGATTGCGATGCAGGCGCGCTCGGCTTCAACCTTTGCAAGAACGCATCAGGCATTCAGGTGCTGGCGAGTACGACCTGCTTGGGGTAGGTCAGTCGAAGGACAATCGAGCGGGTATCGCCTTCTCCGTGCATAATCGAAATCTCGCCATCGGCATGCGCTGCCAGGGAAGGAAACTTTTCTCCCCACTCAATCAGCACCAGGCTATTCTCCGCGTTCATTTCCTCGATGCCGAGCGCAGCTAGCTGCCGATCCTCGTCCAGTCGATAAAGATCGAGATGAAAAAGCTGGAGTGACTTGTGCGTGACCGGCGAGACGCCCTGATATTCATGCACCAGCGTGAACGTAGGACTGGTCACGTCTTCTGCGTTCGCTGCGCCAAGAGCTTCAGCTAAGCCCTTGACCAGCGTGGTTTTGCCGGCGCCAAGATCGCCGCGCAGAATCAACAACAGCGGTGGCGTGAGCAGCAAAGCGAGTTCGCGGCCTGCTTCGATTGTCTCTTCGGCGGAAGCTGTCGCGAACGTGCGCTCGATCATCGTTATCGTTTCACTCACGGCCTTGGCCTTGCTGGGTCCAGTGTCCCGGGAAGTCCCTGCAGCCAGGTGAAGCCGTCTCCTGTCCGGGCACGAAAGCGGAAAGCTCTCCATAGGTGACCAATTACGTCGGTCGCGAGGAGCGTGTGCTCGTTCTGAGCGGAGACAGCGAAATCCGCAGCAAGTCCATGTAGATAAACCGCCGTCTCGACCGCGACTCCCGGATCCTCACCATCGTGGACACCGTACTGGGAAAGCAGGGCGGCGACGATGCCGGTCAGAATGTCACCACTTCCGCCTTTGGCGAGGCCGGGGTTTCCGGTCGTATTGATGGCCAGACGACCGTCCGGATGCGCGATAATCGTGCGCCAACCCTTCAGCACCAGGATCACCTGGTGCGTCCTCGCATACGCTCGGGCAATGTTTTCGCGGTCGGCCTCGACTTCCTTGATGCTCTTGCTCACCAGGCGCGCCATCTCCCCCGGATGTGGAGTGAGCACGATCGTCCGCAGGGTGCCATCGGCACGGCGGCCATTGAGTTGATAGTTCCTTTGCGCTATAGCGTTCAGCGCGTCGGCATCAATCACCATCGGCAGATCGGTCTTGTCGATCAGCCCCAGCACAAAATCCTGCGCATCCGGGTCTTCGCCAAGTCCCGGCCCAATTGCGAGAACCGACTTCTTTTCGGTCATGTGCTTTAAGCTCGCGGCGTCCAGGTTTGCGGGCGAGACGGCTCCGCTGCTGCCTGCCAGTAGCGGCATCGTCATCAACTCGGGTGCGATCGCTGCCACATTGGAAAGGATTGAGCCTACAACGCCAGCCGTCACCAGCCCCGCACCAGCGCGCATAGCGGCCAGAGAGGCCATCGCCGGAGCACCGGCTTTGCCGTCCGCGCCCCCGATCACCAGGACGTGGCCGAACTTACCCTTATTGCCATCGGGCGATCGAGGCTTGTCCGTGATCTGCTTCGACGATCCCGCCCAGGTGAGGCCATTGTTGCTTTGAACCGCCTCATCCGGCGAGCCAATATTAGCCACCACCACCGGGCCCTGCTGCAGGTTTCCGGGGCGCGTTAACCCGCTTCCTTGCATGAAGTGGCCAGAGATGTGGGCCAGCTTGGGCGCCGTAAAGGTGACAACCGCATCAGAACGGAACGCGCCCGATTGAGAAAACTCGCGGGAATCTGCATCCCATCCGGAAGGAAGGTCGACGGACACGACGGGAGTTCGTGGATATCGGCTGAGCAACTCGCCAGCCGCCACTGCCGGTCCGCGCATCGGTGGTTTGAACCCGGTTCCGAAGACTGCATCGACAAAGAGATCGGCCGACGCGAAGACTGCCGCAATCTCGGGAGCTTTTAAAT
>CAXTNK010000131.1:8307-9034 GCA_964245665.1 uncultured Acidobacteriaceae bacterium | reverse complement strand
TGCCGTCATTCTCACCATTGCCGGGATCAGAGGCGGTCTGCACACGCGCGAAGTTGACCGCAGGGGTAGGGTTGTTGATTGGCGAATACTGCTGGAGCCGATAGTCCAAGCCGAATTTGAAGCTATTGCGGCCCTTTTCCAAATTTACGCTGTCATTCGCACGCCAGCCATTGTCGATGTTGTCATCGTTATTCGTGTCGCCTAGATTAACCAGATCATCACGACCATCAAATGTGACCTGCGGGAAGTTAAGAGATGCGGGAGCGTTCTTGATGCCGATTTTCTGCGCGTAGTCGATGTTCTGAAAAGTGGGTACAGCAAAATTGGCACTGTTTGTCCGATTGAAGCCGAAGTTTAGGTGATTCAATACTGTCGGCTTGAGGGCGTAGTCCCACCCGACACGAGCAAGATGCGTCTCGAAATCTTGTTTCCAGGTGTTGGGGTCTTCAGGGTACGGCAACAGAGGATTGCCTCCCGAAGTGCGATTATTGTCACGCGTGCTGTAAGACGCGAAAATCTTGCTCTTCTCAGAAAGGCTGGTATCAATACGAACCGTGTAGGTCGTGTTGACCAGTGGAATTGTACTGGCGAAGAAGAAGTTATTGAAAAGCGCCGGACTTGAGGGCGTGGGGATGTAGTTCAGCAATGCATTGGCTGCCGCACTGTTTCTGGAGGGAAGAATCTTATTTCCGGTAAATGGCAACCTGCAAGGCGTGCCATTCACATT
>CAXTNK010000131.1:0-8297 GCA_964245665.1 uncultured Acidobacteriaceae bacterium | reverse complement strand
CTGGGTGGCAGGATCGAAGATCTGTCCGGCGAGAATGGCCGCTCCAGTGCAGGGATTCGTAATAGGTGCGCCGCTGCTTGAGGTGAGTGCAGCTCCCAAGCGGTCATTGAAGTCGCCGCCGCGTTCAGCGAGAGTGGGTACGGTGCTGGTCTGCGTCGCTCCCAGGTTCTGCTGAAACTGCTCCCATGCGAAGAAGAAGAAGAGCTTGTCCTTAGCGTTGTAAAGGTGCGGAATACTCAATGGGCCGCCGAGGCTGCCGCCGTAGTCGTTCTGGCGATCGCTTGGCTTCTTGAATTGCGCAGCGCAGGCTGGTGTGTCGTTAGTACCGACGCAGGTCAGAGCACGATTGCCATCGTTGAACCAGGTATTCGCATCCATGGCCTCGTTGCGAAAGATGTCGAACGCCGTCCCGTGATAGCTGTTTCCGCCGGATTTGGTGACAAAGTTCTCAATACCACCGGTCGTACGGCCGTACTCTGCTTCCGGGATGGCAGTGGTGATTTTGAACTCTTGAAGAGCTTCGACAGAGGGCGCTTCTTCGTCGAAGGAGGAACCGTTCTCACTCCGCGTTTGGCTGGCGCCATCCAGCAACACTTCGTTTCCATATTCCTGACCGCCCGAAATTTTCGACAGAAAGATGCCGTTGTTGCTGTTTGCCGTACCGGGACCAGTGGTACCTGGGAGCAGGAACTCGAATGCTTCCGGCGAACGGAGAGCACCAACGCCACCAAGTGCAAGCGGCAACTCTACGATCTGTTTCGCATCGACGGTTCCGCCAACATCAGAGGATTCCGTTTCCACCGTTGGTGCGGAGGCATCCACGTTGACTGTCGTGGCTCCGCCACCAGGCGCTAGGATAAGGTTCAAAGCCGACGTGCTGCCAATGGTGATCTGAACGCCGTGCTGCACCTGGGTGCCGAAACCCGCGGCCGAAGCTGTGACGTCATACGTTCCTAGCGGCAGTTCTGGAAAGCGGTAGGAACCAGCCGAAGTGGATGTCGTGTCAAGCGAGACACCGGTCGCGGTATTCCTTACGGAAATTTGCGCCCCTGCGATCACAGCGCCGGTCGGGTCGGTCACGTTTCCGGCCATTGAGCCGCGCACACTCTGAGCATGAGCTGCAAATTGCATCATGACAGCAACCGCAAATACTGAAAAGATGCTGAGGATAAACCTGATGCTTTTCATACTGCCTCCGAAAGTGCACGACAAGTACGCCCTGCTATGCCTGAAACGTGCTGAGAAGCTCAAATCAGGCTCAATTGATCACATAATGTAACTGATTACATCGCACACGGTAGAGCACCGGGTTGACCATTGTCAACGCTGCAGGTGTACAAAAAACCGCAACTTTAGATGGATCAACAAAGCAGTCCTTGTGGTGACCGATTGTGGAGTTGGGATCTCACCAGAGGTATTGCCACACATTTTCGACCGCTTCTACCGTGCCTCGAATGCGCGTTTCTTCGATCAAGATGGAAGCGGCTTTGGGTCTTTCCAATGCCCATTTGGATCGCAACGGTACACGTTGGAACCCTGACAGCGGGCAGCGTGCTTGGTTCGGGCACTACCATGTCGATCCGCCTTCTGACCATAGCGGTTGACTGAAGAGAATACTCTAACGCATTAATTCTGCGGTTTTTACGACCTCTTTATGGCGTCGCTCCCATGTCGATCTGCCACGCTATACCCCCTTTCACCCTACTAAAGCTGGATGTCGAGCATTAAGGTTGCGCTTCAGCACATCTTGGGTTTAAGCATCTAGATTGGATCCTGTGCAGATGCAAAGGAGAAAAAAAGTATGAAATCAAGATCTATAAGCTAGCGTTGATGTTTCTCGTCACGGCGTCAGATCGCTCGTTCGCCGCAGGAGTCGCAGGCCGAAGCCCGCAAGCAATGCTGGCGCAACGACCGGCAGGACAACGAAGCGCATTCACTCCGAGCGAAACATGTCGCGGCATGGATTCAGAACAATCTGTATCTTGCTTTAGCTGATGCGTCATTCGACTGTGAAGACCAGAGCCTGAACCCCGCAGCTGGTGCTTGCGTCGCCTGTCCACGCCGGAGCGGCTACAACGCTTCCTTTTTCTGTGATGTTCAAGATGACCAATGTAAGTTATGTGGATCAGGGCAACCGCAAGAATTTTCCTCTGGCTCGTCACTACCGCGCGTCAGGCGTGAAGCGACGGGGCTACTTGGTTTCGTCGCAACACGCGGCGATATACGACTGTATGTTGCCATTCTCCAAGCCGGTATGTCGAACGCGACGATCCAGCTACAACCGACCATAGTTCGTTTGTTCCATACATACCTGATGGAAGAAGGGGTTCCTCCGGCCACGCCAGCGGCCCAGAACAGCAGCGGTCGCGCGATGGTCGTTACGGCATACAAGCTGCCTTGGATTTCCCACGAAGAGGACTGGCACTTGATTCGGCGTTGGCACGCCACGAGTCAATCGGCAACAGGACCATGCTGGCCTTTGCCTATGACGCTTGTCTGCACCGTCAGGAACTTTGTAGCTTGCAGAGCGACGATATCGATTGACGCAAGCAATGGCTGCTTGACAACTCTACTTCGGCAGGAGTGTTTCGTCGTCTTCGTTCGGCTCCTGATCCAATTCAAACTCTAAACCTTTCGGCCATTCGTAATGAGGCCAGTAGAGAACACTGTTGCGTCCGAGCTGATCGAGGTATGGATGTGAGACAACTTCTGCGTTTGGTCGTACTCTACCTAAACCATAAGCGATAGCCCATGCTGATGCATTCTTAACAGATACGCAAATCCTGCCATCCATTCCGCGACCGCTATGGGAAAAAGCCTGAAAGCCTGCGTCTGCTAACGCGTCGATGAGTTCCTGTGATGACTTCATACTGTGACCATCCGTCCTATGCGAAAATATAGATTCCATGCATCCGATATCTAAATCGGATGGCTGTAACCTACTGTGCTGTGTTGGCTTCAATTTGCAATCTTCGCTTTCCTTCGCTCATTTGACCGACAGCCCTATTATGCATGTAGCTTTCAAGTCAATTACGCTCGAATTTTCAGACGGAGCTCCATACGTCATCACTAGTTGCTACAACCTGATAAGTCGCGCGGGCAAACATCGATGGATTAATCGTCAGCCAAAAGGATGAGTCTGCGTCCATCGATCATGATCGATCTTGCCAGGGCATAGCTCTGTAGCTTCAGCAGACAGATTCTCAGTTAACCGCTGATAGTGTGATTGAAGAACCATCTGAATTAAGAGGATGCCTGTAAGACGCTGAGAAAAACCAGGCTTCGGTACAGACCGGTTGCTGCCAGTACTTGAACAGCTATGCTTTCTTACCTTGCAGTGGGGTAAGCGCGCCTATGACCATTCTATGAGGAGCCATGCCATAGGTCAGAAGCCTATTTGGCTCAGAAATCTAGAAGCGACACGGGCAACATCTGTGAGATGAACAATCCGTTCGGCGCCACCCTTCCGCAAATAGCGCCTTGAGTTCCCTAGGTCAATCACTCCGATCATCGGATAGCTTCTCGCCGGCGAGTCCATACAGTCCAGCCAACAGCTTTCGCGTGGTTCGGTAGCATTCGCAACTCACATTTTCGAGACCGACCGCATCGACGATGCGTATTGTGCCGCGAGCATACTCAATCAAGCCGCGGTCCTGAAGGGATCCAGCCACCGCGCCCACTGTCGTTCGTTGGGAGCCGATCATTTGTCCCACAAACTCTTGCGTCAACTTCAGCAAATCGTCGCCCGTTCGATCACGAATCATCAGAAGCCAGCGCGCCAACCTGGGCTCGACTTCGTGAAGCCGATTGCAACCAGCCATTTGTCCGAGCATGAGGGCATGGTATTGGGCATAGGCCAGGACCGTTCTCCTTAATGCGTCATCGCTTTCAAAGAGTCGCTGAAATACCTTGTATTCCATCCGCAAGCCTGTGCCTGCGATCTGCATGAAAGACCGCGTGGGCGACCCAGCAGGGCCAAGGACATGAAGGCTTTGGGGCGCACCCTCCCGCCCAACGGTGCCTACTTCTGTTGTCTCTCCGTTACGCATTGTTATGACAATTGACGCTATACCAGATGTCGGGAAATGCACATACTTTGGCAAATCTTCAGGTTCATAAAGCAAAGCGCGAATCGGGATTGCGACCCGGGTTAGCTGGGCTTTGACGCGGCGCCTAGTATCTTCGGGAAGGGCTTCGATCAGTATGTTTGTTAAAGGATAAGACATGACGGTATTCGAGTTCCCTCAATCTTTGGGGTGCAAATGAAAATAGCCTCCATATGTCGGCTAGCCGTCACAACCAACGGTTTCTTAGTACATCACATGTGCTTGACGGCAGTGGAAGCGTCAAGGAGGTTTCAATGTACCACCACGTAAAAAAACTTATGTATACGGTAAATATCGGCGAACCTGACCCCAAGTTCGGCAGAATGCTTCTGGACCAATTTGGTGGAGCGAATGGTGAGTTGGCTGCCGCAATGCAGTATTCCATACAAGGCTTTAACTGCGAAGATCCTGCCCGCAAGGATTTGCTGATGGATATAGGTACCGAGGAGCTCAGTCACCTTGAAGTTGTCGGCGCTTTGATCCGGATGCACCTTAAGCCGATGAAAAGCGACCGGGAAGCAGCAGAAGCTGATCCGCTTGTGGCGATCGCCGGAGGCGGCGGAGTCGCACTTTTCGATTCAATGGGCAATGCATGGACAGCCAACTATTTGAAGGTGACTGGTGACTTGGCTGTGGATCTCCGCAGCAACATCGCTGCTGAAGCGCGAGCGAAAATCGTCTATGAGCGGCTCATAGGCTTCACACAAGATAAGGGATCCAAAGAGGCTCTTCAGTTCCTCATGACACGCGAGATCACGCATATGCGTTCGTTCACCGCAGCGCTTGAAAGCATGGAGAAGCCGCAATTCTCAGTTGGCATCATCGAGCCCACGCCGAAACTGGTCGATCAATACTTCAATGGTTCGACCGGCGAAAGCCAATATGGCGAGACCGACTTCAAGGGGCCCTGGAATAGCGGCAATGGCCTTCGTACGGTGCAGTCAGAGATCAAGGGTGGAGAGGGCCTGGATGTCACTCCCTACAGTCCGCAGCCGGGAACGGAAAAGACCTCACCAATCGATTCGACGCCAGTTGGCCAATGGACCGATGGCGTAGGCGAGAAGCAGAACGCATTGCATGAGGCGAAGCTGAAAGAAGCTGCCAAAGCAGCGATGGTGGAAGCCTAATTAAACAAAACTGGAAGCCGGTGAGCACCGCCGGCTTCCAGCTCCCTATCAAGCAGCTGTTCCTTGCCTGCCCGCCGTCAGCAGTCGGGGTACACATTGAAGATCGGCTTGCGTCCGTATCGACTCTGAAAGTGTCGGGACCAACTTGTCAATGCGACGTCATTCACTACCTTGCAAATACTTCAACTTTGTCAATGAGCGTCAACAGACCAATTGTACCTGCCGAAGAGTCTTCCACCTGCGAACTCAGACTCAGAAGCGCCATGAGGAGTGAGGCATGAAGCGTCGGAGTAAACAATGCGAGGGAACGCTTGCAAGTAGATACCGAAGGGAGCACCCGACGCCCGATCCTATGTTCGAAGGTCTGAGTGGCTCGATCTCAACCTGTTCTCTCAGCTGGGATAGTAATACCTGCGGAACCACCTTCCTATGTCGGCCAGCCGTCACAGGGACAGGCTTCTACATACATCATCGTCTATGTCTGCTCCAGGCCCATTACGCCAGTGCTTCCTACGAAGATAGGTGTAAGTGTCAATATGCTCTCTGGCTGGCTCAGTACGTCGTCCTGCTTTAGCAGACTGTGGATAAAGAAGAGCATACGATCACCGGTAAATCACCAATGTGAAACGGGCGAGTTCCAGGTACTTCGCCTAATAATTAGGCCATTACTAAAGGCTCGCGATGGTGTGCCTTTCATTCCTTCACTCGCGTCTGCTTCATTCGCCTGCAGCCGCAGCTTTAGCTTCACTCCGCAAACAATCCATTTGCAAATCATGTCGTCGTGGGCCTATTTTAAACTGCGGCGTTCAGGTAACAAAGTAAGTTAGAGGAGAAAAGGAATGATCAGTCACTGTGCAAACGATGAGTGTGGCAAACCGCTTCATTATTTAAGAGAAGGCCGGATTTTCGTCTTCGACATGCCTGATGCGCGGATTGAAACCATGAATGGGAAGTCCGCAAATAGATTGGGCCACTACTGGCTATGTGGGAGTTGCGCCAAGTCTTTTACGCTCCGGCAAAATCTTGTCTACGGAGTAGAACTATTTGCCATCGAGACAGGGGACAGTCACGTCGCAATAACAAGCAACTCAACAAAGATCACATCATGAGGGGCTGACTGTTTGCCCGACTCATTCTGATCGTCACACCTCAATTAGAAGATCGAGTTTTAACGTGTAAGTTCCGGCAGACTGGGTGAACTCTTGATAATTCGAAGAAGAGGTATGAACCGCCGACCATTGAGATAGTCATTCTGCTGACTCAGAATTGCGTCCTACCGTCTCTCGAGCGTCACGCGCATACCGGGCGAACGACGAATTGCACTTTGCAGGATCAACAAGGGATCGCCGTGGCCTAACCAAGAAGACACATCAAATAGCCTGTAGATCAAATCTACTCCTCCCCGTGGACCTACATAAATTAGCAGGAGCTTTTCCTTACTAATACGCCGTATTAGCACCTAAATGCGCAAAACAATCGAGAAGCTTTGACACCAGAGCAAGATAACGGCCGCACGATGACCGAGGTTTGGATGGCCAGTGCCCATAAGTCACGAAGCAAGCGACTAGCGCTGGGCGAGCGGCCTAAAGTTCGCGAAACGGGCGAAAGAAAAGCTCATAACAAATCATCGTGGAGGAACAACTGGATACAAAAGGTCAGGAGGATGTGTTCTTCTCTCGTCCAAGTAGGCTCAGCTTAAGCGTTATTGGTGAGTAGCCTCGAAGAATGTGCAGAATGAAGCGGAGTACCGGAAACCGCAAGTCGCCTTATAAACGCTACCTGCGCACCGTTTATGAGGAAGACTGCTCCTCAAAGAAAGTAGAGGCGGCACATCGTTTTCCACAACCGAGCTATTCGGCAGTATGAAGGCGGTAGAGGATAAACTTGCGAAATCATCCTCCACTATCCCTATTGGTGTTGCTTGATAAGATGAATAACCATCTCAAGCTCATATCTTTGACTCGGCCGGCTACATGCGAATTCGGCCAACATATACCTCGTTGGTATGTCTCGGCGCTTCTCTGAACAGATGCCGCAGCAGGATCGGCCCAAGTACCCCATCCACAAGGGCATATGTTGTCAATGTAAGATTTCTTATGATTTACGTTCTGCGCACACTATCAAATACTTCTGTGTGGGCCAGGAGCCCAACGTCATATTGCTATGTTTAAATTCGTCCTAGTAGTCCAGTCTTGTGCTTGCAAGTTGAGCTCCAAGACACGCAGATCTTATGCGCGCCTGTAGAGTTCCTTCCCCGACTCTCCGCACCAACGACAATGAAAGACAACCTGGCATCACTAGGGAATCAAATGAAACTAAATGAAGTAACACGTATCACATCATCAAACCGTCGTAACTTCCTGAAGAACGGGAGCATAGCAGGGATCGCGTTGGCAGGTGCTGCCATAGTTGGCAGCAAGTTTGCGAATGAGCAGGAAGTTTCCGCGGCTTCCTATAGCGACACTGAAATCCTTAACTTCGCACTTAACCTGGAGTACCTTGAAGCTGAGTTCTTCTCGATGACGACCTACGGTGCGACTCTCGTTCAACTTGGCGTGATCAGTTCAGAAGATGAAAGCGGACCTACCAAGGGTGGCAGCAAAGTCCCAAATTTTGGTTCTTCTCCTGCTGCACTTATCGCGACGTATCTCCGAGAACAGGAAATCGATCATGTTCTTTACCTACGCAAGGCACTAGGTTCGGCTGCAATCAAAAAGCCGGCCATCAACCTGGATGCATTGGGCTACGGGTTTGCCAGTGTGGCAAGTTACTTGAAACTCGCGCGCCAATTCGAGGATGTTGGCTTAAGCGCTTACCTTGGCGCGGCTCCGCTGATCAACAGCAAGGAATATCTCGCTGCAGCAGGTGCCATCCTTGCGACGGAAGCGCAGCACTCAGGGTCAATCCGACTCGCCTGCATTATGGATGGAATCGAAAGCCCTGCCGTGGACTCTCTCGACGTGCCACCAACTACGAAAACACCGTATGACGTTACTAGTTCAACGGCACTAAGCATTCCGCGAACTTTTGCGCAGGTGCTCAACATCGTCTATGGCGGCGGAAA
>CAXTNK010000130.1:394-9389 GCA_964245665.1 uncultured Acidobacteriaceae bacterium | reverse complement strand
AATCACGCTCGTTCATGTGCAGTATCTCGGCTCGGCGTTTTTCTGCATCGGGGACCATGGTGCGGAACTTGAAGCAGCAGAACGTACGGCCTTTTTTGCCGATGCGCTCCGAACCGTAGAAGATCGGCCCATTAGAATCCATGCGGATAGCAATAGCAATGGTGAGCAGGATCGGGGAAAGGACGGTCAACGCGCCAAGCGAGAGCAGAATATCGAGAGCGCGCTTCATCATCAGGCCGACGACCGGAACATTACTGCGATGCAACGAGATCGTCGGAAACTGCCCGATGTACTCAACCGGGCTGTTCCACGCGAGCCCGTCATAAAGTTCAGGGACCACACGAATGTCCACGCTTGAGCCGCGTGCCTGCTCGACGAGCTGCTTGACGAGACCTGGTTCTACTGGACTGCAGAGGAAAAGCTCATCAACAAAATGGAGCCGCGCGAGTTCCAGAACATCTTCAAAGTCGCCCAGCACATCGCTGGTTCTCACATTCGAATCAAGATCAGTGCCCGGAATCCGTACGTAACCTTTAAAGGTGTACCCGAGATGCCGGATCCCTTCCACATGGTGGCGGAGAGCCTGCCCGACTCGGCCAGTCCCGACCACAAGTATGTTGCGAGCCTCGAGGCCCCTTTCGTAACGCCGGTAGACAATGTAGCGCCAGAAAAGGCGACGGACCACGATCAGAAGGGTCGTCAGCAGAATCGTCAAACTGACGACGCCACGGGAGACTACCTCACCACGAGCGAAATATAGTCCGCCACTTAGTAACAATCCAGCCGTGAAACATGCCTGGATACTGAGACGCATGTCGTGAAGCGTATTGCGAGCCTCGATCGCTGCATACAGATGCATGCGCCGGCTCACCACGATCAGGGCCACGATAAACCAGCCCAGATACATGATGGACAACGTGCGGGAGCCGGCCAGCATACCAACGGTGTGGACAGCGCCACCCTTTCCTGCAAGAGGCCCTATCCATTCGCGCACCGCGACTGCGGCGGCGATGAACACGCTGAGTATGTCCAGCATCACCCAGAAGGCCGTGACCTTGAAGGTGTGTGTCCATGTGCGTCCCGGATTGACCTGCTTGGAGCTGCCTGGCGACACGGGATTCCGACTCTCAGGAACGGGATGGATCAACTTGCCTAAATGGGGAGGGGCGGCCATGTATCAATCCAGTTTCGCTTAAGACCTCTTGGCAGACTGCGGCGAGGAGTTGGAGATCTGATATTTACTTGGCCGCTGGTAGTTGGCAAGTAACGGACGAGGTTCTGTTTCTGGAGACAACTACTATGTGAATGAAGCCCAGTCTAGCATGTACCCATTGTGCCTTCGATACACCTTAAGCGCTACATTTATGTGACTATCCACAGATCAAAAGTCCCCTTTTGGTCCTCGCACGAGTCGAGTTCCCCATCTAGACCTTCGGCAGAATGAGCGCATCGAGGTCGAGGAACTGGCGGACAATTTCGTCATCGCTGGCGCGCATTTCATCCATAGTCCCAAAGAAATGAACCTTCGCCTGGTGCAGGAACATGATGTGATCTGCCAGGTGCTCGGCAAAGCGCATATCGTGCGTAACCACGATGCTGGTGAGCTTCAGCTGGTGTTTCAACTTCTGGATCAAGTCACCGAGGAGACGGCCCATCATCGGGTCTACCATGGTAGTCGGCTCGTCATACAGGATTGCCTCCGGTTGAGCCGCAAGCGCACGCGCGATAGCCACCGAGCGCTTCATGCCAGTTGACAGATCAGTGGGAGTGAGATGTCCCATGCCGGCAACGCCGACCATGTCCAGCAATCCGCCAACTACCTGCTGGATCTGATCTTCTTCCAGTTCCTTGCGCTCCCGCAAGGGAAAAGCAACATTTTCACCTACAGTTAACGAATCGAAGAGGGCGCCACTTTGAAAAACCATGGTGACCTTTTTGCGGATCTGCTCCATTTCTTCTTCGTTCAAAGTGGTGATCTCACGGCCGGCGATGCGGATGCTGCCCGAATCCGGCTTGAGAAAACCCATGATCTGTTGCAGGGAAACAGACTTCCCCACGCCCGACCTGCCGAGAATGCAGAGCGTTTCCCCGGCCTGAACTTCGAAGGACACATCGTCAAGGACTTTAAGATCGCCAAACGACTTGAAAACGTGATCAAAAACGATGTAGGGCTGCTGGTCCGGGGCAACATGCTCGGCATCGCCAGGTAACCGCTCGGCCCGGGTGGCAAAGTCCGAGTCTCCGACGATTTCAATCGGCAGATCCCTGGGAAAACTCAACGGCTCTTCCGGCACGGACCGGCTATTCGGTTTGAGGCTTGCCTCGTTTTCGCGCACTGGTTCCAGTTCCGGATGTTCACTCATCAGTCATTATTCCTGCGAATGGTAGGATCGTCGTTCTTGAGATGCCCTGCAAGTCGGGCTGCGCGGGTTAAATCTTCGGGAGTGTTGCAGTTCAGGAAGGCACTGGTAGTAATTGCCGGCCAGCATTCATAGCTGGAAGAGGCAGTCAAGACAGTCTCGACGTTAAATATGTCGACCGGGCGGCCGAGGGCGGCAGCCCCTTGCTGAACGACTCGCATTACTTTGTAGTCCCCTTCGTCGAGAGCTTTGGAGATGGCGGGAAGCAGATCGCGGGAATAGATCGCGACAAGCGGCTGCGACTGACCCAGGATGCGAGGAATCGTAGCCGGCGCGTGCGTGAGCGCCGCACGCGTGAGCAAAAGGTGAAGAAGCCTGGCGGGCAGAAGCGGCACATCGACGGGAATAAATAGCGCGGCTTCACCTGACGAAGCGAGCAGTCCCGCTTCGATACCGGAAAGTGGTCCGCACTGTTCGCGGAGATCGGGAAGGACGGCTGCATATCTCTCGAGATCGGGACGACTGCCCACAATGCGCGGCATGAGGCCGAGCGAACGCAACAAATTGAGTGCGCTCTCAATCAGCGGAACTGTTTCAAACTGCAGCAGTGTTTTATCCTGCCCCATACGAGAGCTGCGGCCGCCGGCCAGGACAAAAGCGTCTGTTCGGTATGTAAGGAAGAAGTCGCTTCGACTCACGCCTTCCCTGCCGCCTGGGTCAAAGGCTCTGTGGCAGCAGTTCCTGGAGTTTCACCGACTGCTTCGAAGAAACGGATGATCGACTCGATGCCGCGGTAGAAGTTGGCAATGTGGAACTTTTCATTGGGAGCATGGAGGTTGTCGTCCGGCAGGCCGAAGCCCATCATTACGGAGGGAATTTTCAGGTGCCGCTCGAAGTCCCCGACGATGGGAATCGAGCCGCCTGAACGGATAAAAACGGTCTCTTTGCCGAAGACCTGGTGCAAAGCCTTTTCTGCCGCCTTGATATAGGGATTGTCCGTCTTGATGACAATCGGATCGCCGGAATGAATGAGGCGGACGCTGAGGGTAATACCTGCGGGACAGAGACTTTCCACGTAAGTCTTGTAGAGGTCGAAGGTTTCCGTGGGCGTCATGTCCGGGACGAGGCGCATCGACACCTTGACTGTTGCTTTTGCCGGGATGACAGTCTTGGCACCGGCGCCAATGAAGCCTCCGGGCATGCCGTGCACATCGAGTGTTGGCCGCGACCAGGTGCGTTCGAGCACGCTAAATCCTGCCTCTCCTACCAGTGCCGACGAACCAACTTCTGTTTCGAGATAATGAGCTTCGTCAAACGGCAGACTCTGCCAGGCCCGCAGCTCATCACCCGACGGCGATGCAACCTTGTCATAGAAGCCGGGAATAAGGATGCGGCCGTTTTCGTCCTTCAACTTTGCGAGGATCTGCGCCAGTGCGATAAATGGATTGGGCGCCGCCCCGCCATACATACCGGAATGCAGATCTGTCCGCGCGCCGCGGGCTTCTATCTCGGTGTAGATCATGCCGCGCAGGCCCACACAAAGAGTGGGCAGATCAGGCGCGAACATCTCGGTATCCGAAATGAGCGCAAAGTCTGCCTTGAGAGCCTCGGGATGCTCGCGGACGAAACGGGAGATATTCTCACCACCCACCTCTTCTTCGCCTTCCAGAATGACGCGGATGTTAAGCGGCAGAATTCCATGGTTTCCGGTCCCAATCGCTTGTGCACCACCGTCTGCCGCGCTGGCAGCGAGCAGCGATTCGAGCGCCTTCAGATGCATGTACATCTGTCCCTTGTCATCGACTGCGCCGCGGGCATAAATGTTACCGTCGCGCTCGGTCGGCTCAAACGGTGGCGTCTTCCATTCTTCGAGTGGGTCGGGCGGCTGCACATCATAATGTCCATAGCAGAGGCAGGTTGGCTTGCCCGGAGAATGCAGCCAGTCAGCGTAAATGAGCGGGTGGCCGGCGGGGTGGCCCGTGCCTTCAATGATGCGGACATTTTCGAGTCCAATACGAGCCAGTTCTTTCGCCAACAGGTTCGCGGTATGGCGGACATCATGCGCATGCTCGGGCAGCGTAGAGATACTGGGGATGCAGAGCAGGCCCTTCAACTCTTCAAGAAAACGGCCCTGCGCTTTTTGTGCGTATTCGACAGCGGTCATGCAAACACTCCGGTTCGGTGGTCACTTATCAACCTCTCCAGTGTAGTACTCGCCGTACGGGGTACTTGCCGTATGGGCTGACGCGCTTCGCGCTTCTGCGGAGATTGCTTGCGGTGGTTGCTGCTTCCATTTTGTTGCTGAGGATACATCGTCTTGGCTCCGGCGAAAGATTCCGGGCGTGCAGGCATAAAAAATGCAGGTCCATTCGACTACGCTGCTCTTTGCTCAGGATGACAATTTTGTGGCTCGGCGAAGTGCTCCGATCTGTGGGATGGCATACGCGATGTGTGAATCAGCCGGGAGTCCACTTAAAGCCACAGAAACATGCGACCAACGAAGGCATAAACACGCAGCGCGATTCGCCGTACGCGCCGTACCTAGTGGACGGCGCCGGTGGGGGCACCGCCTGCTTTGGGGTTGTTTTTGTCGAGGATAAGGCTGAGAAAGATCATGATGATGGACGCAGCGCCGAGTACAAAGTAGACGTCGACATAAGCCAGGGCCTGGGCCTGGGCGTGCAACTGGTTGTAGATACTGGTCTGGGCCATGATGTTGGCATTCGCAGAACCACCGACGCCCTTGAAGTAGTTCGTGTATTGCTGGAGGCGTTGCTGGTAGTTCGACGAGCCTGGCGACACGGCGCTCAACAGATTGGCCTGGTGGAACTGCGCGCTCTCCGTGACGAACGCGTTGCTGAGCGAGATGAGGATGCTGCCACCGATGTTCCGGGCAAAATTGATCAGGCCGGCTACCTGGTTGTTCTTCTCGGAGGGCAGGCCGAAATACGCTGCAGTTGTCACCGAAATGAAGACGAACGGGATGGCCACGATCTGGACCATGCGCATCCAGGAAGCAAAACCGAAGCTCATACCGAGATTGAGGTGAGTCGCTGAATAGATATATCCGATCGCAAAGAGGAAGAAGCCAAAGCAGATGATGTTGCGCGCAGGAAAGCGGGTGACTGCCTGGCCTGCCAACGGCATCACCACGAGCAAGACGAGGCCGCCGCCGCCCAGAGCCAGCCCGGCAATAGTGGCCGTGTAGCCCAGATCTGCCTGCAGAAACTGCGGCTGAAGAACAGTTCCGGCGTTCAGCATGCCGCCGGTAATCAGCATCAGGAAAGAACAGATAGCGAAGTTTTTGAATTTGTAGAGACGCAATTCCATCAGGGGTGACTTCACACGCCATTCCCACCAGATGAGCAGAGTGAATGAAATAGCGAAGGTGATCATGAAGCCGACCACGAAGTGCGAGCCGAACCAATCGCGTTCCTCACCCTTGTCCAGGAAGATTTCCAGCGAACCCATTGAAAGGGCCAGCAACAGGATGCCGATGTAGTCGACCTTCTTGAAATTTGACCAGTCGTGTTTGAGGAAGGGTGGGTCTTCGACTAATCGTTGGACGAGGAAAAGCGCCAGCATGCCAACGGGGATATTGATGTAGAAAATCCAGTGCCAGCTGTAGTTATCGGTGATCCAGCCACCGATTGTTGGCCCGATAGAGGGCGCAAGCACAGCAACGAGGCCGTAGAGAGCGAAGGCGAGGCCGCGCTTCCGAGGTTCGAAGGAATCGGCCATGATGGCCTGGGCCATTGGCTGCAAGCCACCGCCGCCTGCACCCTGGAATACGCGGAAAAGGAGCAGCAGCGGAAGGGACGGCGCCAGTCCGCAAAGGAAAGAGGAGCAGGTAAAGATGACGATGCACAGCATGAAAAAATTCTTGCGGCCGATGACGCTGGCCGCCCAGCCGCCCATGGGAAGAACGACTGCATTTGCTACCAGGTAAGTGGTAAGGACCCATTCACTCTGGTCCTGGCTGGCGGCAAGTCCACCTGCTATATAGGGCAGGGCAACGTTGGCGATGGAGGTGTCGAGCACCTCCATGAACGCCGCCAGCGCAACCGTGGCGGCGATGGCCCACGGGTTGACTTTGGGACGCCACTGCGTGCTGCCGGTTCCGCTCATTGCCGCCTCTGGCATCCTTCGAGTCGCCTCCGAAAAAGACAGGGAACGCCCGTGATGGCGCGCTCCGAAGTGAATTCTTACAGGTTAGTCGAGTAGATGCTCGAGGCGAAGCAATCGACGCGGAAAGCGAAGCAAAAAGGTAAGTGAGCTGGTTGAGTTGTCTCCTGCTTATTTCTCCTGCTTAACCAAGGTGGGCCTGGAGAAACGCCAGGGACCGCTCGCGGGCAAGCTTCGTGGCGTCACTGTTAAAGCTGGGCCGCGCGTGGTTCGCGAAAGCGTGGTCGGCGTCATACCAGTACACAGGCACGTCTGCGTGAGCGGCTATTACCTTGTCAACCTGCTCTTTGGGAATATGCGTATCCTTGCTCCCAAAATGAAGGATAGTGGGCGCGTTTGGCTGCTCCGCAGCGAACTCCCCAATACCGCCGGCGTAGTAACCGACTGCCGCTGACGGATGCAGCCTGGTGGAGGTGAGCCACGCGAGTTTTCCCCCATAGCAGAAGCCGAGCACAGCTGATTTCTTCCCGGTCTGTTCCTCCGCATAGGCCAGGGCCGCCTGTACATCGAGAAGTGCCGTATCAACGGAAAGCTTATGCATCAGGGCGAAAGCCTTCTGCATGCCATCGCTGTCATAGGCGAGGTCAACGTTCTTCTCGTAACGATCGAACAGCGCGGGCGCGACGACAAAGAATCCATCTGCCGCATAGGCATCGGCGACATCGCGGATGGATTGATTAACTCCAAAAATCTCTTGCAGAACAACAAGACTGCCGATGGGCGTTCCCTGCGGCTTTGCTACGTATGCGTCAAGAACCTGACCATCCTGGGCGTGAAGCTGAACTGTTTGACTCATTTCTAAGCATCCTCGGATAAAACTCAATTTAAAGTATTGGTCGATTCGCAATTTACCTTGTCGGTAAGGTTGCCTACAGCTTGCGATTCTTCTTCCATTATGCGAGAGCAATCTGCGAATGATGTTCAAATGCTGTGAAACACATGACATACGACATTCACGCAGCCAAATATATTCCTGATCTAACGCGTTGTTATCAATTTAATGAGTGAGCCTTTTAGGCAGATGAAGCGGCTGCAAATCCAACCGTTCGCGCGGGCAACTTACTTACAAGCAACCGCTACCTACCTTATGGATGGAGGATTTTATGAAAAACAATCGGATCTGTAACAAGTTGGGCGTTCTCGCAAGCGCGGCGGTCCTATGTTGTGCCACAGGTTTTGCGCAGATGCAGAATGGCGGCGCAGCCCCACAGGGAAACATGCAACAGCAGCAGGGCCAGAACTCTCAGAGCAGTATGCAGGGTATGAGCAGCATGCAGCAAGGCAGCGGAGGAGCTTCGCCCGCTGACATGATGTTCGTGAAGAAAGCTCTTCAAGGAAGCATGGCCGAAGTGCAGGTAGGTCAACTTGCTCTGCAGAAAAGCAGTAATGACCAGGTAAAAGAATTTGCCCAGCGCATGGTGACAGATCACACCAAACTGATTGACCAAATGACGCCTGTTGCTCTGCAGATAGGGGTGAAGATGCCCGACGGTCCGGACAAAAAGCAGAAGATGATGATGGCCAAGCTTCAGGCATTGTCAGGCGCCGATTTTGACAAGGCGTATGTGCAGGCGATGGTGAAGGATCACAAGGAAGACGATTCTGAATTCAAAACCGAGATTTCAACGGGTCAGAGCTCGATGGTGAAAGACGCGGCGTCCAAGGGTGATCCGGTCATTGAGAGTCATCTGCAAATGATTCAGGGCATTGCGAAAGGCATGAATCTAAGTTCCGGCATGTAGCTGTAGAAAGCGTGTATGTCAGCAGGGGCCCCGCATGGGGCCCTTTGTGTTGCATCGGCATACACTATCCTTGCAGCACCCTCAGGATAGAATGACGCCGATGGCACGAATCTTGCAGCGAACCCTGATTCTTCTTCTTTGTATCGCCTCTGGCGCGACGTTGCACGCAGAACGCGTGAAGGATCTGCCTGCTCCACAGAATTACGTGAGCGACTTTGCGAATGTCATGTCGCCACAAACGGCAATGAGTCTCGATAGCCTGTGTTCGCAGGTAGATCACCAGGCACATGCGCAGATAGCCGTTATCACAGTCAAGACGCTGGACGATGTTCCGATCGAGGATTTTGCCACCCAGCTCGAAGACAAGTGGGGTGTAGGTCCGAAGAAGGATGACCGGGGCATTCTCGTCATTTTGGCCATCCAGGACCGCAAGCGCAGGATTGAAGTTGGCTATGGTCTCGAGGGTGTCATCACTGATCAACAAGCCGGCGAGATCGGCCGCGCTATGGAGCCATTGCTGCGACAGGGTAATTATGACGGCGCCGTGACTCTTGCTGTGACACAGATTGCCAGCCGGATCGCTGCAGATGCGGGTGTGACCCTGCAGGCACAGCATCGTGGTCCGCCAGCGCAACGACAGGCCAAACCACTTACTCTCGGACAGCTCATACTCTTCGGCCTGGTCTTTCTGGTCGTGCTGTTCGTGGT
>CAXTNK010000130.1:0-360 GCA_964245665.1 uncultured Acidobacteriaceae bacterium | reverse complement strand
CAGGTTGGTTTTCTGCTGGGCATGTTTCTTGGCGGAGGTGGAGGCGGAAGAGGCGGCGGCGGAGATGGCGATGGCGGGGGTGGTGGTTTTGGCGGATTCGGCGGTGGCAGCTCTGGCGGCGGCGGTGCGTCGGGTAGCTGGTGATCTACTAATTCCGGTTGGGCGATTGGAAGTTTCAGGATTTGAAGAGCTTATGGAGGAAACAAAATGAAACGCGGTTTACTGGCGGTTATCGCAGTTATTGCTGTTATTGTGATCGCCGCATTGCTGGTGTTCAGCAGCTATGTGAGCGCGAAGAACCAGATGGTCGCGAAAGACCAGGCGGTTAAAACGCAGTGGTCCCAGGTGGATGTTGTGCTG
>CAXTNK010000129.1:9150-9545 GCA_964245665.1 uncultured Acidobacteriaceae bacterium | reverse complement strand
GGTGGTGATCAGGAGTCGGGCTCGGCGGGCCAACGCGGGCAGGAGACGCCGCTGACGACAGGCAGGCGGACGACGGTTCCAAGAGGCTGCCAGTCTCCGGTGGTGCCATCGTTCGCGACCGGACGGTACTGAAGCGGGCCGAAGATCGACGGGCCGAAGCTCTTGCGCGGATCGAGTGTCGCCAGCATAGTGGTCGCATCTTCGAGGACAAGACTGGAGTCAGACAGGCTGAGGGTCGTGTTGAGAGAGAGATCTTCAGTAGCTACTTCAATCTTCTCTGTGCGGGGGAAAACGGCCGGGATGACAGTCTTGAGCGAGAAGGTGAGGCCACCATCCTGCGGAACTTCGCCCTGGTCGGTCAGATGGATGGTCGCATCCGACGGCGGCGCCTGCAC
>CAXTNK010000129.1:5114-9140 GCA_964245665.1 uncultured Acidobacteriaceae bacterium | reverse complement strand
AAACTTCGACGGGCAGCTCAAGGATGCGGCCGTCTTTCAGCGCAAACTTTGCCTTGCCATTCGTGCCGACAGTGAAGGCCTGGGCAGCAGCGGCGTTGGTCGCAGTCAGGGTGAGCTGGTCCTGGCCACCCTCGCGCGAAAGCTTGCCGGGCGTGAAGTGGACGTTCTGGAAGTCGGCGCCGGAAACTTCATCGAGGCGCGTGCCTTTGAGCAGTACCTGCGGGTCGCCCGCATAGGCCGTCAGGCTGTCGAGATGTCCAGCTTCGGCGTAACTGTTCAGGGCAACTTCGTCAGTGGTCGAAAGACCATACTCCTTGACGAGGGCGGAGAGAGAGCCGGGCTTGGCGTCCTTGAGGGGCACATGGACTTCGATCTCGGTCGGCTTGGTGACCTTGAACTCGGCCTTGGTGGTGGCGCCGCCGGGAATTTTGACGTCGACTTCGCTGACGCAGGCGGCTTCGTCATCTTCAAGATGAAGAGTATCGGTTCGGCCGATGACCAGTGCTGTCTGGTCGGTGGGTGGGGTCTTCCAGGTACTGGCGTGTGAGATATCGAAGGTAAAGCTGGGACCGTCATAAGGTTCAAAGCCCCACAGACCTTTGATCGAGCCAGTGGCAGAGAGGGCGAAACGGGAGGTGTCGACCTTGCTGCCATCCACTTTGAGGCCGCCGAGGGTGGCATCGGGAGTGGCAGGCAGATCGAGCGGCTTGCCCTGTTTATCCGTAAAGTGCAGAACGAAGTCGTGGCCGTACTGGGTTGAATACAGCGCCGGATCTCCGACGATGCCGAGGACGGTCAGCGGCTTCTTCAGGCAGGTGGCCTGCTTCAGGTTGATGGGTGAGAGTGTCGGCAGCTGCGTCTTATCGATCGGCGGCAGCGAGATGATGATGACAGACTTGGGATTGTGGAACGACGGCGGCACGTTGAGCTTGGTGCGCATGGTGTCGCCTTCAGCCGACGACAGGGCCGGAATGTACTGATACTGGGCAGTATGCAGGCCATCGAGGATGCGGGCCACGTCAAAGATGGCGCCGACATATGCACTGTAGTAGCCGGCGCCCGCATTCGGCGTATAGGCGAGCTGGGTCGCGAGATCGGATGTTGCGCCAGTGGTGAGCTGGGCGACAACTGAGGCATTCTGGCCAGTATCGACGGCCATGTTGTCAGTGTTGGTGGTGAGGCACTGCGCCTGCTCGGCGGTCGGACGGAGGAAGCAATCCTGGTTGATTTTGAGCGAAAGACTGCGGGCCAGGGTGGTAGAGGTTTCCTTGATAGCAGCTTCGTCAGTCGGCGAGACCTGGTGCATCGCGGTGAGATAGGTATCGATGCGCGAGCGTTCGAGGCTGGCCAGGTTCAGGTCCTGCAGGACGCGGACGAAGGACCCGGGGCGGCCTCGGACGGCATTGCGGAGGGTCTTAATGTCACCACTGGTTTCAGGCGCGAGGAAGATAGCGGCCTGCTGTGCCTCGGCGGGCACGGTCACTTCGATGCCCTCGTCGCGAAAGGGCGGCTTCCAGGTTTCCGCCTTGAAAAACCACGTGGGCGGCGGCGGGTTGGTGACGCCGCGCATGAAGGCGACGACCAGCAGGTAGTGCACGGATTGCGTATCCGGCAGATTGGGATGGATGCGAATGCGGTCGCCGGCCTGCAGAGACGGGACTTGCGCGACGGGCAGGCTTTTGCCAGAGCGTGTCACGTGCACATCGATATCCGGACCCTTGAGGTCGAAGGGGGCACTATCAGCAAAGGCAGTCGTAACAGAACAGCAGAGAGCAAGGCACAGCGCGGCGTACATTGACGCACGGGCAGCCAAATTCCGGTAGCGATGAGTCATATACTGCTATTTTAGCGAGCCTTGTGGACTTAAGGTGCCTAAAGGCGCTCGTTGGTAACTGGAGTTGATGAAACTTTGGCGAATTAGGTCTGTAGACTCACGTCTTGAAACCGAGAAGCGGGGCGCCCCGCACTGCGCTTCAATGGATACGGTGATGAAATGTGCGCGACAGACCACCCAGGGGCTCGCGCTGTGCGTCAATCTTCCGCAAAGCCCCTTAATGAGGATCAGTCCATCACTCGTAGCGGTTCTTAGGCAGGTCGTCGAGGACCTGCTGGAAGGTCTGGGCGGGCTGATCGTAGACTTCGATAACCATCTGCAGCTGGTACCAGCCGTACGCCAGCGGGTCGATCCCGAGCTTCTGATAGTTATCAGTGAAGTAGGTCTTCTTGTCGGTGCCGGCGGGAACAGGGTTGGGCAGGCGCGACTGGATACGGCGGAAATCGGCGACAAGTTTAGCTAAATACTGCGGATCGTGCTCGCGATACCAGGCGCAGGCGATGCGGTTGGCGGCTATCTCTCTTGCCCATTTGTTGTTGGCCTCGTTTTTCGCGACAATACTCATCTCGCTGCCGGGAAGACCGGCGATCACCTGGCTGGCCATCCAGTGTCCCATTTCGTGGACAAAGAAGAAGCGGTGGAACATATCGTCGAAAAGGGCTTTGCCGTCGGGCTGATCGGTGGTGTAGCTGGCCCACTGCTTCCAGAGGTCCTGCATCTGTGGCGGCAGATCGGCAAATTGCGCTTCGTGCACCGTACCGTCGCCATAGGTGAAGAGGGAGATACGCATCCCGGCATCGAGCATGATCTTTGGCAGAGAGAAGGCCGGATATCCCGAAACGCGCGCTTTCTCTTCGACCTGGGCGGCCAGTGCACGCAGAGCGACGAGGGTGGGGTCGTTGTCCGGCACAACGATTGCCGTCGTTGGAGCTTCCATCGGCTCTGCCATCTGCACGCGCACGAGCCAGTGTCCATGTTCCAGGGAAAAGACCGAGGTGGACAGAATATGGTTCTTGAGACCGGCGCCATTCACCACGCCGCTGTAGCTTACCTCCGCGACCACGACGCCGGAGGTTGGCGAGAGCAGGGTGGCACGCGGATTCTCGTATTTGAAGCCGAATTCGCGGAGTTTCTTCGCCTCTTCGAGGTCTTCCTGGCGCGAATGCACCTGACCGAATTCGATATCGATAAAGTCAGGTGCGAGCAGTGGCTCATACTTTTCGACGCTTGCGGCGGGGCCGGTCAGCGCCTCGAGCAGGGCACGGTCAGCGGCGATTAATTGTTGTTGCGCGTCGGTCTGCGCATGAAGGGAAAACGTGGCTGCGATGAGGAGCAGGGTGACTTTAATGCTGGAGTGCAACATGATGAATCTCCGGTGGAAAGTGCTGACAGGAAAGAGCGTACGGGGCCGCTCCGGAACTGTCTTCACGAATCCATGGAGCAGTCTCAAAATCCTGCTATTTTCTTTCCATGCCGATTGCGAGCGCAGCTGCGACACAAGCCGAACTGAGCCGGGTCCCGCCGTGGTTCAGGCACACGATCTCGCGACGCGGAGTATGGAAGCTGTGCACGCTGGAGCAGTCGTGTTTCGGCCCGATGCATGACCCTACACCGTCGGCCCCGTTTCATCATTTCGGGGTTCGCCTCGACAACGGGCCACTCAAGATGGGATGGATTCTGGATGGAAAGCGCGCCGATACGGAACTGCCGTGGGATCATATTTCGGTGATCCCGGCAGGCGCTACCTTGAAGAGCTGGTGGAACCGGCCAGTGGACTTTGCCTGCGTCTATTTCACGCCTGCTGCGTTGACGTCTGCGGCAGGTGCAGAAGCTGTGTCGGCAGCGAAGCTCGAGATCCGGCCAGCCGTCGGCGTGCAATCGCCCACGATTTGCAAGTTGATGCGCGCACTGCATGCGGATGCGGTGAGCGGCCATCCCTACGGAAAGATGCTGGGAGATTCGATCTTCATCGCGATGGCCGGCCTGCTGGTGCATGATGGCCGGATTGTGGATGACCGCGGCTATCGGGAAGGCGTCGGCGACCGACGGCTTCGAAGGACGCTCGATTACATCCACGCGCACCTGCAGGAGGACATCGATGTGTCATCGATTGCGCAGGCGGCCGAGACGAGTCCGTTTCATCTGAGCCGGACGTTCCGGCACGCGATGGGCTGCTCCATCTGGCAGTACGT
>CAXTNK010000129.1:0-5104 GCA_964245665.1 uncultured Acidobacteriaceae bacterium | reverse complement strand
TCGCGCCGTCGAGTAGAGATTGCCGCCGGGTTGATGCGGGATGCCGCGCTGACCCTCGGCGAGGTGGCGTCAATGGCCGGCTTTGAGAGTTATTCCACGTTTGCGACCAGTTTCAAGGCCGTGCGCGGTGTCCCGCCGGCCAGGTTCAGGGCCGCACTGTGATCGCGGCTGGCATGCCCGGTTCAGCCTGATTCCGCCCAACCTGTTACACTTTTCAAAAGCCGCGAGGCGTGTATTACGCCTTGCCGGCAGGCCAGCAGAGCGCCGGTTTAAATCTATTTTGCGCCTGACTCAAGGTCGCCCATCGTTCGCCAATGAGGGATGGGAGATACATAAAGGATTCCGTGGACACACAAACACGTCAAGCATTGAAGCAGCAGGATCCGCTCGTGCACGCGACTGCGGCGACTGCCGAGTGGCTGCAGGTGAACCAGAAGACAGCGATCCGGACGGCCATTGTCGCGATCGTTGTTATTCTGCTGGTGGTCGGCGTAGCTGTGTTTTATAACGCGCGTTCGGCAGCGGCAGACGACGCCTTCGGAACCGCGATGGACCTGTTCGTGACACCGATCGCGCAGGCAGGTCAGCAGATTCCTCCAGGCACGAAGACTTTCGCGAACGCAGCAGAGCGGGCCAAAGCCGCGAACCCGCTGTTCCTGAACGTGGCGAATAAGTACAGCTTTACCGAAGCCGGTCACAATGCCCTTTATTTTGCCGGGCTCAGTTATGGAGACATGGGCCAGAATGCGCAGGCGGAGACGTATCTGAAGAAGGCCGTGAGCGCAGGAAATGCGAACACCAGTTCGCTCGCGAAGCTGGCGCTGGCGAACATGTATTCACAGTCGTCGCGGAACGCCGACGCGATCAACCTGCTGCAGGACCTGGCAAAGCATCCGACCAACGCAGTGCCGGCGGGTACAGCACAGCTGAACCTGGCGGCCATCTACCAGGTAACGGATCCGGCTAAGGCGCACGAAATTTATTCGGTACTGAAAGACAAGGACAAGACGACAGCTGCCGGCGAGATTGCGGCACAGAAGCTGGCTGGCAAATAGTTTCATTGCGTTTGGAAGTGAGAGGCCGCCTCGACTGAGGCGGCCTTTTTTGCGCGACCAAGTAGCCATATATGCTTCGAGGGAATTGGTTCAGCTCAGGCCATGACCTCAGGCTGACGCCCCTCGGGAGTACAAGCATTTGCAGTCCGGCTGAATCCGTGCCCTTCGCAAAGATAAGCCAGTCCAACTCGTGCTAATCCGCGACCACAGAGAAGAGTACGTGCACGATGGCGAGGACGACGGCGCCGATGAAGGCTGCTGCGAAATTGTCTACGCGGAAACCCGGTGTGATGTGACTTGCAGACAACAGGATGATCGCGTTGATGACGAGGAAAAAGAGTCCGAGCGTAAGAATACTAAGCGGGAGCGTGACGATCTTCAGCAATAGTCCCAGTGTCATATTCAGAAAGCCGATGATGAGCACAGCGACCAGGGCAGTGGTCAAGCTAACAACATGAAAGCCGGGAACGATGTAAGCCACGACAAGCAAAGCGATGGCATGAAAGAGCCAGCGCAGAAGTAAACGAGCAACGGACAATCGATGCACCTCCGGGTGCGGGGCCACGCGGGGGGCAGCACTCGCTGGGACATAGTATCAACGCAAACGCTCAGCCTGACAAAAGCTTATCGATGCGAGGCGATCGTCACTCGACTTCACTCTATTGATCATAGGCACGTATGGAAAGCAGACAGTCTGCTCTGGTAAGACCAGGTTGCGAGGAGCAGTTATGGAATATGCTGTCACCCAAGCAATGTGCGCTGGCATGCAAGAAGAAGAGCCGCCTGATGGCGGCTCTTCTGTACTGATAGGTAATCGGTGAACGGGCATGGCTACTGCGGCGGAGCCGGTGGAGGCGCGCTGTCGCCGCCCATATTACCGCCTCCCATGTGTTCCTGGCGACGCTGCTGCATCTTCGCCTGATCGGCTTCAAATTTTTCTTTTTGATCAGCTGTCAGGACAGCTTCAATTTTGGATTTGCTGTCTTCACGCATGCTCTGCATTTTCGCCATCTTGTCCTGGCGGGACATGGAGCTGTCGGAATGCATCTGCATCATGGATTGCTGCTGAGCATCGAGGATCGGCTTGATCTGTGACTGCTGGTCCGCGGTGAGTTTGTAGCGTTTCGTCATGTGGGCAAGTTGATCATCGGCACTCATGCCGTGATGGCCGCCGCCGCCCTGCTGTTGCATACTGTCGCCCTGGGATGGCGGAGCGTCCTGCGCTGAAGCGGAAATGGCTGTAATGCCGATGGCGAACAATCCGCTCAACGCGATGGTACAAAGTTGCTTTTTCATAACGTATTCCTCCAACTGTTGATAGGAACCCGTACCGACGTGCGAGGTTGTTGTGCGCGCCTGCACAACCCGCAGAATATATTTTGATACGGATGGCAGGAGCATTGAACGGCTGCGCAGCGAAGCAGGTCGCAATCGTCATCCAAGTGAATAGACGTGTGTGCAGAGGAAAGAGGTCTCAGGATGAAGGCAGTTTTATTGCAGGGATATGGCGACGTGAGCCGGTTGGAATACACGGATGTTGAGCAACCGGAGCCCGGTCCGGGCGAATTGCTGGTGAAGGTAGAGGGGACAAGTGTTAATCCGATCGACTACAAGGTCCGGCGCGGCGATATGAAGGAGCGGATGCCGCTCGAGTTCCCCGCGATTCTGGGTCGGGACGCAGCTGGCCAAGTGGCGGCTGGAGGTGGCGACCGATTCAAAACTGGTGAGCGGGTCATGGGGCTCCTGAATCACACCTATGCCGAGTTTGTGGTGGCTAAAGCTGAAGAGCTGACACCGATTCCAGACGGCTTGAACACAGAGGACGCCGCAGCACTGCCGTTGATTCTGCTGACTGGTTGCCAGTTGATTGAACTCGGGGTCAAGCCTCAACAGGGTGAGACGGTGCTGGTGACTGGTGCGCTCGGAAGTGTAGGCCGGACGGCGGTTTTTATCGCTAAACAGCATGGTGCGCGGGTGATCGCAGGAGTCCGTGGAAACCAGATTGAAGAGGCAGGGCGAGTCGGCGCAGATGCGACCGTTGCCCTGGATGACGATGCAGCGATTGAACAAATGGGTAAAGTGGACTCCATTGCCGATACAGTTGGCGGGACTGCCATTGCGAGTGTCTTGCCACAGTTGAAAGAAGGCGGACGCCTGGGAACCGTCGTTGGCAAGCCGGAGGCTGCTGGCAGGCGCGGTGATATTCACGTGGTCGAGGTGTACTGCAAGCCGGATGCGAAGCGCCTGCACGCACTCGCTTTGAATGTGCAGCAGGGTGAACTGAAGATTCCGATTGCCCGGGTTCTGCCGCTCGCAGATGTGCGCGAAGCACAGACGCTGGCAGAAAATGGAAGCGCCTGTGGCAAGGTCGTATTGATTCCTTAATCAGGGCAGTGTGCGATCAGGGCGGTATGCGAAGCGATGATACCGCGTTCCGCATGCTGCCTAGTCCAGTTCGGCCTGCATCGTGAGCCAGTGCAAGGTACATTTGGCTCGCCATCTTCTCACTGGCATGACAATCCGCGTCTTATGGAAGTGATTGGTGTTCATAGAAAAGGCGCTGTCATTCCTAATCAGGAGAAGTCTCCCGCATGAAGATTCTTCGATATCTTTTGTTCGTTGCCGTCAGCCTTATGTTCATAGCTCCCGAAACTGCAAACGCGCAACTTGGCGTGTACGCAAATTTCACGGCAGCCAGGGTAAACGGTTCCAACTCCGACTGGGTTTATGGGCCTGGATTTGGCGGGTACCTGGATCACGGACACTTCATTTTCCTGAGTACCGGCGTCGATCTGCGCGGGGAAATATTGGGAACGGGAAACTCGACACGGTTTGATGCAGGTTACATTGGTCCGCGCGTTGCTTTTCGGCCGCACATTTTACCCATCAAGCCCTATGTCGAGGGACTGGTCGGCGCTGCCTATGCACAGCTCCCAACCGTTTCACTGCGCAATGGGAGCAATAATGGCGGCTCTACATCAGCGATCAGGTTCAGCTACCAGTTCGTCGGCGGGGTGGATTACACGCTGATTCCGCGTATCGACTGGCGTGTCGCTGAATTCAGCTATGGAGGTCTTTCGATCCTGGACGGTAGTATTCATCCAAAGACAATCAGTACGGGGATTGTCGTGCGACTGCCCGGAGTCTTGTTCTAGAGCCATGCCGGCCAATCTATCCCAGTTGCGGCCAGTTCATTAGCGGTGAGGCTCGAGCTGTCACTTTCCCGGGCGCGTCCAGCAAGTACTCGTTCAGTTCCCTCCCGGGTACGTTTTTTTCCAACAGCCGCGAAGTCGGACTCTATGCCAGAGGTGCCGCGACTTCGCTGCATCAAGGCCCCGGATCATCAAGGCCCCGGATAGAGAGAAGCGTGGTCAAGCGGACACTGTATTCGGTTCGGCGGCCGTTCGAATTCGAAAAGAATCCGAAGCAGATACTCTCCTATGCAACACCACCTGCGCGAGCATGTAGCGGAAATCTGACAGCAGGAATCCAGCATTCGCTGCAATCTGGATACTGTAGCGACGGACGGATCTCCGGAAAATTTATCGCCCTGTCCTGCCACAAGGCTCAAAACTTGTCCCGAGAACATCGTATTGCAGCAGCCTCGCGAGATCGTCCTCAAAGAAGAGACTCTCAGCGACTTTTACCGCTGGCTTAAAGGAGATCAATCTCGGAAAATTCACTGTTCCCAAGCAAGCGTTAACTGGCTCGGGGATCGTGCTCCTTAATCGACCATGCCAGGCGCTCAGTCCCCCCGCGCCTGAGTGCTGATGCTACAGTGCTTAAACAGAGAGCCTCGGTCGTCCCCAGAAACTCCTTCTTTGTCTCGGTGGATGACCTTGAAGGCAAGCCCGATCGCGCTGGGATTTCTTATGCCAGAACGAACGAGGAGAGCGCCGTAAACTCCAGCCGCCCTATCGAGAGGTGGCGGATACAGGGCAACGTGGAAGGCCGGTTCGTCTTCTCCACCGCCGTCTCGCACCATTTCTTAACCTTCCGCTTGTTAAACCCTTCTCCGGTAGTTCTACCCCGGAAAGAATCCAACGGCG
>CAXTNK010000128.1:0-10134 GCA_964245665.1 uncultured Acidobacteriaceae bacterium | reverse complement strand
GACAAATATCACTGTAATGTAGATGACGACTCGAAGAGGATTGCCCGTATTTGCGAAAAACAGTCGAGATCTTGGCGGCTCAGCGTGTAATTGCAGCGAGAGGAAATAGAAGCCGTGTTAATTTGCCCGCGATAATCGCTCAGCGACACAAGCCGACCGCTGATTTGAGATACCTGAGGTTGCTGTTGCAGTCGCAACGTCGTGTAAAGATCGAGGTATCGGCCGCCATCCGGAGCCAGGCAGCCATCACTTGCACTCTAAGAGTTGTGAATTCGTGAATATTGTAAGAACAAGAGCAACCGCTAGATTGCGCCGGTTCCCGGATGCCCGGTTGGAGCGATGAATGGCACGGGCAGTGGAATACCGTCCGCGCAGAAAAGCATCTTCATTCGTGTGTTAGCCGACACGTCGGTCCCACGGATGAGTCCTAGACGCCGGGAGATAACAACTTTTCCATCGTCGTTCATGGTGGCAGTAAAAGCTCGGGAACAAGAAGCGCACATCCATGCGAACCGCGCCTTTATCTGTCGATTTTGATGTGTTGTAGAAATCGCAAAGAGAGACCCTGCACCGAATACAAGGTGGTCTTCACGACATTGCGGATTGATACATGTAGATGCCATCCTACCCTCCATTGGACCGCCTTCGTACAATCGACTGGCTCGGCCTATACTCTCTAAACTACATCTGATTCCTGACCAGCCGATGTGACATCAATCACAAGAGATTTTCTTGGTAGAACCCACTTATGCGGTGGCTAAATGTGCTGCCTTTGCCAGCAAGCTGGCCAATCAAAATAGAGCAGGCTTCGGTTGCACAGGAAAATCAAGAACGCCCAAGCATGCCTGCACAGGATGGCGGGAATTATGCAAGGAGTACCGGTTTACTTACGGGGGAAGCGAAGGTTGGTGTATATGCTCTTATCAATTCGCCTGTGAGACCCTCAAGTGATTAATCGATTGGTTGAGTCGCGGCTTTTAGTTCTTTTCTTGCAGACGAAAAACGCGCGCACTCAGATGGTCCAATTAGCACTGGTAAACAAGCATTTAAAGTTGCACAAGCAAACCTTAATGCAAATAGCCATTTTTTGGCAGGGCGTGTGTGTTCAGAGTCGGATTGCCAGTTTCGCGGCGGATGATGGTAAAAACGTCGAGCACCGAAGCCATATTGCGTATACTCCCCGCGACGCTCATCACCTCATCGATGCCGACATGTTTGCCCACCAATGCCTCGAGGCGTGCACTTACGCTTCTTAGCTGCTCAGCTTCCAGCAAAATATTCTCAAACGGGCCGAAGTAGTGAATATCAGCCGTCGTTGCTGTAGGTCCTGGAAGGTCCAACTCGGGGGTTACTTCGCTCCAAAGAGGTGAACCGTCTATCAAGCGCACAGTAGTGTCTTCCCCAAGAAGAGCCAGAAACAAGCCAAGCAGTTGCGCAATCAAAATGGTTCCGACATCACTCTCTTCGTCTACGCCGGTTTGCAATCCAACTTCGCCAAGACCGTGCAAGTCTCCGCTTGCCATTACCTGGACAGCGCTTAGCCTTGGGTATTGTGACTGGGTAAGCGATAAAGCCCGAGAAGCTAGCGCATGAAACCCGTCGGCACCCACAGGTGCGCATAGTTTTTGCCGCAGCTTCTGATAGACGCGCAGAGTTGCAACTTCAGTCTGTGCAGATAGTGGTTCCGCGCTAGCCTCGGAGGCAACAAGCCTGCGGGCCCAATCACGAATCATTGGTTGCGAAAACATTAGTTGTCCTTATGAAGCTTGCTCTACTGTTAAAGTCGCCACGTCAATTCCGCCTATACAGTTGGTTCGGTGGCGCAGCTGTTAAGTTGGGCAGAGTCATTGCGGATGACCAGAACCTAAGTTAATCTAATCGTTTTCTGTGAGCAGATCAAAAGTGAGCTATCGATCGACTCTCTCGCGGAACAGTGCCGATAAGATTACTGCGAGAACCATAATGAACGCCGTTGTCTGCCTGACTGATGCTATTTGCAAAGGTTTAGGCGGAGGGGCTGTCTCGTTTTGATCCATCTATGCAGTTATTGAAGCGTAAGCTTGGCACTGCCAGCCAAACGCTGGTGATTCATGACGCGATGCTCAGACGCTCCTACGACACGAACCCTCGCCAGACAGCTCCTTGCCCGCGAAGGCGACGAAGGTATGTCTGCTTTATCGGACATGCATCCAGTCAATAGCGTAATTGTTAAGCTTCGCCGCGCGCTAAGTCTCCTGATGGGTGCAGGGGGACAGGGCTCGCTCATTGAAAGAGCATTGACTCTGGCCAGGCAGGAGTGTCCGGCCCTTTATGCATGGAAGGCCAACGCGGATGGTTCGTTAGAGGGGTTGTCAGGCGACAGGGCGGAGCCGAGCACGGTCTTCATTGCGCAACTATTGGGACTATTGATGACATTTGTCGGTGAAGCATTCACGTTACAGCTCTTGGAAAATGTGTGGCCTGATTTGAATTGGTCTGACGTCAGGCTTGAAAGGTGTGAAACGAAATGAATGAAAAAGGCCCAGTTAAAATCAGGCAATTACCGTCTGGAGTATCGGGACTTGACGAGATACTTGGTGGCGGACTTCCGGAATTCTCGTTCAACATCATCGCCGGCGCACCGGGATGTGGCAAGACCACCTTAGCGCATCAATTCCTCTTCGCGAACGCTACGGTGGAAAGGCCTTCGTTGTATTTTACTGTGCTTGGCGAACCAGCACTGAAGATGCTTCGTTACCAGCAACAGTTCACATTCTTCGATATAGCGAAGCTGAATAATGCTGTGCGCTTTGTCAATCTGAGCCAGGATCTCATCGACCGCGGGCTACAAGGAGTATTGGAAGAAATTTCGAGACAAGTTACAGCCGTCAATCCGAGTATTGTAGTGGTAGATTCCTTCCGCTCCGTTTTGCGCGGCGAAATAAGCAGCAGCAACGATAGAGCTGTCCAAACCTTCGTGCAACAGCTTGCCATACTTCTGACAAGTTGGGAGGCGACAACATTTCTGATTGGGGAGTATTCCGAATCGGAAGTGCGCGATAATCCTGTTTTCACCGTTGCGGACGGTCTTTTCTGGTTGTTTCAACAAGTGGATCGGAATTCAGTCGTCCGCAAGATGCAGATCATGAAGCTACGCGGACAAGCATCGGTGCCCGGACTGCATACCTTTCGAATTACGGATGCTGGTTTACAGGCCTTCTCTCGTACACTCGGACTGCTCGGACAAAGGAAAAAAGTTGGCAGTGTTAAGCGTCTTTCCACAGGAATCGTTGCATTGGACGAGATGATGGGCGGAGGGGTTCCGGAAGGGGACAGCCTGTTGATTGCGGGTTCCTCGGGTACAGGTAAATCTCTCATGGCGACGCAATTCCTGGCTGCAGGCATACGCGCGGGCGAACCAGGTATTGCGGCGGTCTTCGAAGAGCGGCCCAACGAATACACTGCACGTGCCACCGATTTTGGCCTCGATCTCCAGACGCCAGTCGAACAGGGAAGTCTTGAAGTCATTTATCTCCGACCGCTCGACCTTTCGGTCGACGAAATGATGCAGGAGATTCTAGATGCGGTTAAAAGGACGGGAGCGAAGCGTCTGGTGATAGACTCCCTGGCAGGCTTCGAAATGGCCCTCGCACCTGCCTTCCGCGCCGATTTCCGCGAATCGCTTTACCGCATGATATTCGCACTTACAGCGATCGGCATCACCATTCTAAGTACCCTGGAAATGCCAGAAACGTTCACCGAACTGCTCTTCAGTAGTTATGCCATCTCGTTTCTGACCGACGACATTATTAGAATGCGTTACGTAGAGATCGACGGCGAACTCAGCCAAATCATGATGGTTGTAAAGATGCGGAGAGGCGCTCACAGTCGTGAGATTCGGAGGTACGAAATTACGCCTGAGGGAATTGTCATTGGCGAGCGCTTTCGAAACTATGTGGACCTCATCACCGGAATTCCTCAACCGCTCTAGCCCCCAGGGTGAGCGCGGCGCATGCGCTTAGTGCCATAGCAGCGGCATTCCGCATCGCGTCCACCTTTAAGGCTGACTCTTCGCAGAACCCGGGATTTACCAGGGATTGGCTATCAATTGACATGATGTTCTCTGCTTGACTCTTGGGATATCGGAGCCAGGGTCGCTTTTGGGAGTGGACGTTGGACCGCAGCGATTATCGAGATCGCGAAGGAAGTTGCGCGAGACTTTGGATCTATTCACATCGTTATAGCGAGCATGAAGAATGTTGTCTGCCGAGCACGCAGGAGCATGGAGCAACAGTGCACAGTCGGGCGCCTGAGATGCAGCGATAATCATATTCAACGCAGGCAGCAGAAATGTGTCATTAACCAAGAAGATATTTCGGTCAGAACAGATCAGTCGATGTTCTAAGTTGTCTGTTGAACGTTGCCGAAGATGTTAGCTTTCATCTTCGATCAGGCATGGCATCTGGATACCAGACATGTACTCCTCCCCGTGAAACGAACAGTTTCAAACGCCGAGTTCCCGATCAGATCAGAACTTCCGGGAGAAATGATGTCAGCCGTATATGCAGCTACCAACTTCGGGGTCGTACTGTCCATAAGAGGCAGTGTTGTGGATGCGCATTTTCCTCTTTTGCTACCAGCCGTATTTTCCATTCTGCGATGTGGAAGTAAAGAATCCATCGTCATCGAGGTTATGGAGCAAATCGATAAGCATCGTGTCCGAGGAATTGCGCTCACAGCCACTCAGGGGCTGGCCCGCGGCATGACAGTCAGTGATACAGGCAAGCCCCTTCAAGCCCCGGTAGGAAAGACGATCATTTCTCGCATGTTTGATGTGTTCGGCCACGCTATCGATCGCCAGGCTGAGCCGGTGGACATACAGTGGCGTAGTGTACATCGGTCTCCGCCCCCGATGACTGAACGGCTTACAAAATCCGAGGTGTTCCAAACCGGCATCAAGGCCATCGATGTACTTGTGCCACTTGAACGGGGAGGCAAGGCGGGTCTCTTCGGAGGCGCCGGGGTGGGCAAAACAGTATTGCTGACTGAGATGATCCATAACATGATCGGACACCAGAAAGGGATGAGCATCTTCTGCGGCATTGGCGAGCGCTGTCGCGAAGGGGAAGAGCTGTACAGCGGCATGAAAGATGCCGGCGTGCTGAAGGACATGGTGATGGTCTACGGCCAGATGAATGAACCGCCCGGCGCGCGCTTTCGCGTGGGTCACTGCGCCTTGACCATGGCCGAATATTTCAGAGACGAAGAGCATAGGGATGTGCTGTTTCTGGTTGATAACATTTTCCGCTTTATTCAAGCGGGAATGGAGGTATCCGGCCTGCTGGGACAGATGCCCTCACGCCTTGGATATCAGTCCACCATGGGCACAGAGTTGTCGGGATTGGAAGAGCGCATTGCGAACACGCGCGCAGGCGCGATCACTTCTATCCAGGCCGTCTATGTACCGGCGGACGATCTGACCGATCCAGCGGCCGAGCACGTCTTCGGACACCTCTCGGCATCGCTTGTACTTTCAAGAAAGCGAGCGAGCGAGGGACTTTATCCCGCGATCGACCTGCTGCAATCGAACTCTGCGATGGCTACAGAAAGCATCGTAGGTGAACGGCATTATGGGATCGCTCAGCAGATTCGAAGGACACTCGCCGAGTATGAGGCTCTGAAAGACATCGTAGCCATGCTCGGTCTGGATCAACTTTCGCCAGGCGATCGGCTTACGGTCGGAAGAGCAAGGCGAATCGAACGCTTTCTGACGCAACCGTTCTTCGCAACGGAACAGTTCAGCGGCTTGAAGGGAAAGCAGGTGAGCCTGGACGATGCTCTCGACGGCTGCGAACGAATCCTGCGAGATGAATTCAAAGACTTCCCGGAGAGTGCGCTGTATATGATCGGCGCCATCAGCGAAGCAAAAAAGGCAACGCCGCAAACTCAACACACGGTTAGGGCTGTCTCCGCTTCCATAACGCCACCTGTGCCTGCAGAGTCCGCCCATGCAGCTTAATATCCTCCTCCCTTCCGGAGTATTTCTGGGAACGGACGACGTGGTACGCATCGTGGCAGAGACGCATAAAGGATCCTTCGGCATTCTTCCACACAGGCGTGACTGCGCTGCAGCACTAGCGCCGGGCATCTTTACCTATCAGGAGAGCAATGGGCCGCCGGTATATCTCGCCGTGGATGAAGGAGTACTGGTCAAGGTCGGAGCGAAGGTATTGGTATCAGTGCGGCGCGCCGTTCGTGGAAGTGATCTGGGCCAACTGCATGACGCGGTCAAACGTCAGTTTCTGACTCTGAGCAGTCAGGAGCGCCAGGTTCGTGACGCACTCCTCAAAATGGAGAGTACATTCGCCGGCAGACTTGCAGAGTTCTCCCATGACAAATAAGCCTGATACGCGGAGCGATATTCCCGGGCCAATGCACGGCGAAGATGAGATCTTCGCTGCCCGTATCGGTGCAAACGTCGCGAGAAAACAGCGGGCAGCGCGCTATGGAGACCAGGGAGTCTGGTTCGGACTGGGCATGTCCGGACTAATCGGCTGGTCTGTCGCTGTACCCACAGTCATAGGCGCTGTTCTCGGCGTCTGGATGGATTCCCGGCATCGGCAGACATTTTCCTGGACACTTACGCTGCTCTTTGCCGGCCTGGTCCTTGGCTGCTTCAACGCGTGGCACTGGGTTGTGCAACAGGTTGCGTCCATGCGCAACGAGGACAGCGATGGTTGAGACGCTCAGGATCATCGGCGCGTGGCTCGGCGGGATACTGCTTGGCGCGTTCTTCTTCGTGGGTCTTTGGTGGACTGTGCAGAAGGGAGTTACTGCCAGACAACCGGCTCTCCTCTTCCTGGCCAGCATGCTCATACGAACGCTGGCGGCAGTCGCAGGCTTCTATTACCTGTCCCGGGGTGACTGGCGCACTCTGACTGCGAGCCTCACAGGATTCATCGTATCGCGCTTTATTGTTACGCGATTCTTCAACTCGTCTTCTGCACAAATGAAAGTGCTGCCTCGGACCGGAGCAGCGCAATGAACCTGACCTCCGATCAATTCATCTTCTGGCAGCATGGGTTCTTCAAGTTGAATCAGACCATTGTCACGACATGGGGCATGATGCTGGTGATGACAGTCGGCGCGGTGTTCATCACGCGCCGTCTTGCGATCGAGGGTAATATCTCCCGCTGGCAGGGTGGGCTCGAGATCATCCTCACGACTATCGAGTCGCAGATCAAGGATGTTGGCCTGGCAGAGCCACGCAAGTACCTGCCTTTTCTGGGAACGCTTTTTGTCTTCGTAGCATCGTGCGCGCTCTGCATTATTCTTCCAGGCTACAAGCCACCGACCGAGTCTTTATCGACTACGGCGGCGCTTGCACTCTGCGTCTTTATCGCCGTGCCACTTTACGGCATCAGGGAGCAGGGTCTGGGCGGCTACTTGAAGACATACACGCAGCCAACCATCATCATGCTGCCCTTCAACATTATCAGCGAACTGTCGCGGACGCTTGCGCTGGCTGTACGTCTTTTCGGCAACATGATGAGCGGCGTCATGATTGTCGGCATCCTGCTTACGATTACCCCTTTCCTGTTTCCTATCGTCATGACCGCGCTCGGGCTGCTCACCGGGATGGTCCAGGCGTATATCTTTACGATCCTCGCAGGCGTCTATATCGCCGCGGCCACATTGGTTCCCAGACGGCATAGCGTTCCTTTGCCCCCGTCGAAAGCCACATCCTAAGCAAGTGTCATTGAGGAGTAATCATGGATAGCACAACCGTAATTGCCGTCGCATCGATTGTCACCGCAGGCATGACGATCGGCATCGGCTGTCTCGCCCCGGCCCTTGGCGAGGGGAAGTCTGTCGCGACGGCACTTACCTCGCTTGCACAACAGCCGGATGCATCTGCAACGATTACCCGGACGCTCTTTGTCGGACTGGCAATGATCGAATCACTCGCCATCTATTGCTTCGTTGTTTCGATGATTCTGATCTTTGCCAATCCCTTCTGGAACCACATCATCGCGCATGCCGGCGCGGGTAAATGACCTATGCTTATCGACTGGTTCACTGTTGTCGCACAAATGCTCAATTTTCTGATTCTTGTCTGGCTTCTCAGGCGTTTTCTTTATCAACCGATTCTCAATGCGATCGATACGCGTGAGAAGTCCATCGCGTCCAGGCTCGCAGACGCCGAAGCGAAAGAGACTGATGCGCGTAAACAGCAGAGCGACTTCAATGCCAGGAGTAAGACCTTTGACGAACAGCGGACTGCACTTATGACAAAGGCCGACGCAGATGCCAGGGACAAGCACGATCGTCTCCTTGACGAAGCTCACAAAGAAGCGGATGTTCTTCGTTTTTCAGAGGCAGCCGCGCTCAAGGATGACCAGGTGCACCAGGCTGTTGCGATCAGGCGCATGGCTCAGGAGCAGGTCTTCGCTATCGCGAAGAAGACACTGACTGATCTTTCCACGGTCACTCTTGAAGAGCGCATTGGAGAGGTTTTCACCCGACGGTTGCGGGAGATGGATGCAAAGGATAAAAGTGAGATGGGTGCAGCTCTCAAAGCATCTCCGGAAGCGTCTCTCATTTGCAGCGCGTTCGACCTCCCCTCTGAACAGAGAGCAGCGATCCAGAACGCGTTGAACGAAACTTTTTCTGCAGTTATCCGGATCCGGTATGAGACACATGCAGACCTGGTCAGCGGAATTGAACTTACCGCGCAGGGACAGAAGCTGGCCTGGAGTATCTCGAGCTATCTCGATTCCTTTAATCGAAGCCTTGCCGACGTACTGGTATCACAGACAAGTGCGGGAGCTGCACCCGCGCACAATGCAAAGGCCAAGTGAGCGAGTCCGTCGGAGCACTGATGAGCGCTCTAGACACAGCGTTCGATGACCTGAGAGTTGCCTGCGCCACGTACTCGCCAACTCTGATACCGGAGGAGATCGGAATCATTACTAGTCTCTCAACGGGCATTGCCACAATCTCGGGCCTGCCAAATCTCGGCAATGAGGAGCTGGTCAGCTTCGCAGGCGATCGCCTGGGCATGGCGTTCAACGTGGATGAAGATGAGGTAGGACTGATCCTGCTTTGCGATTATCAGGATTTGCATGTCGGTGATGAAGTGCGTCGCACCAAACGCGTTATGGATGTTGGCGTGGGCAACGCGCTACTGGGGCGCGTTATCAGTCCGCTGGGAAAGCCGATGGACGGCAAGTCGCCGGTGATGGCTGAGCATCGCCTCCCTGTGGAACGGCCCGCACCGGCCATCATGGATCGTGCCCCCGTCACTGTTCCTCTCCAAACGGGATTGAAGGTCATCGACGCGATGATTCCGATCGGCCGCGGTCAGCGGGAGCTGATTCTCGGAGATCGTCAGACGGGCAAAACAGCGATTGCCATAGATGCCATTCTGAATCAGCGTGGGCAGAATGTGATCTGTGTTTACTGCGCGATAGGACAGCGAGCATCCTCTGTGGCCAAGGTCGTCGCCAACCTGCAGGAAAAAGGCGCGATGGAATATACGGTCGTGGTTGTGGCAGAAGGAAATAATGCTCCGGGGCTGATCTACATCACACCGTACGCAGCGACAAGCATCGCCGAGTACTTCATGGAACAGGGGCGCGATGTCCTCATCGTCTATGACGACCTGACGCAGCACGCACAGGCTTACCGCGAACTGTCTCTATTGCTGCGCAGGCCGCCTGGCCGCGAAGCATATCCGGGTGACATCTTTTACATTCACTCGCGCATGCTCGAGCGCTCGACTCATCTGATCAAGGACCTTGGTGGTGGTTCGCTGACTGCTCTTCCGATCATTGAGACCGATGCGCAGGACATTTCTGCTTACATACCAACTAACCTGATCTCGATTACTGACGGACAGGTCTACCTCTCTCCCACGCTGTTTGAACTTGGCGTGTTACCGGCAGTAGATGTCGCGCAATCTGTCTCGCGCGTCGGCAGCCAGGCACAGAAACCTGCTTACCGTGCGGTCGCAGGCGATCTGAAACTTGCCTACTCTCAGTTCGAGGAACTCGAGACCTTCGCGAAGTTTGGCACGCACCTCGATGACGCGACGCGCAAGAATATCGACCACGGTCAGCGGATTCGTGCTTGTCTGAAGCAGCCGGAATCGCA
>CAXTNK010000127.1:0-10528 GCA_964245665.1 uncultured Acidobacteriaceae bacterium | reverse complement strand
AAACGGCTGCGCTCCTCAGTGCACCCGCAACTGCACGGTTCACGATGAGGAGCAAAATTGGCTGCTGATTCAACGAGCGAGCGGGTGCTGCTGGTTTCGCTGGTTTCGGACGTTACCGAATCAGACCCGTCACTCAAGAACGCTTATAAGCTGACGCCTTCGGCACGATTGGCACGCTCTGCTGCCTCAATCGTGGACGAAGGTGTCGTCGCGTCTGAAACGCCAAATATAGAAGGGCCTAACAGTGAGGCGCCGCGGCACGCCCCGCGTGTTCATTCCCCCACGCTCGAAGAGGCGGAACTGGCAATGGTCGAGTTTCGCGAACTGACCACGAGTGCCGGCGGCATCATTGTGGGCGAGGTGGTGCAGCGGCGGCCGAGGCCTGATTCTGCAACCCTGATCGGCAAAGGGAAGGTACAGGAAGTGGTGGGGGCAATTGCATCGACCGAGGCGAAAGTGGTGCTATTTGATCACGATCTGACGCCGACGCAGTTACGTAACCTTGAAAATGAACTGCCCTGCCGTGTGCTTGACCGTACGCAGCTGATCCTCGACATTTTTGCGCGGCACGCGCGAACCCGGGAGGGCCAGCTGCAGGTTGAACTGGCACAACTGGAATACATGCTTCCTCGGTTGACCGGGCGCGGCAGCAGTATGTCGCAGACGGGCGGCGGCATTGGCACCAGGGGTCCGGGTGAAACCAAGCTTGAGACGGACCGGCGGCGTATTCAGAAGCGGCTGGTGCAGCTGCGCCGGGAGCTTGAAGGTGTCAGACAGGTGCGGGGACAACAGCGGCAGCGGCGCGAATCTGTGCCGGTGCCGACGGTGGCACTGGTCGGCTATACCAACGCGGGCAAGAGCACGCTGTTCAACACGGTGACCAAGGCGGAGGTGCTCGAGTCGGCGCGCATGTTTGCCACGCTTGACCCCAAGCTGCGGGCGATCCAGTTGCCCTCACGGCGCAAGATACTGCTGTCCGACACAGTCGGTTTCATCCGCAACCTGCCGCATACCCTGGTGACCTCCTTCCGTGCGACGCTGGAAGAAGTGCAGAAAGCAGAAGTGCTGGTGCATGTGCAGGATGCGTCTAGCCCGATGCGCGACACGCAGAAGGCCGAGGTCGAGAAGGTGCTGTCCGAGCTTGAAGTGATGGAGAAAACGCGGCTGGAAGTGCTGAACAAGATGGACCTGGTGCCGACGAATGAGCGTTCGATTCTTGAACTGATGCCGAACACGATTCGCATTTCAGCAAAAACCGGTGAAGGAGTCGATGCGCTGCTGGCCCGGATTGACGAGGCGTTGACGCTTGACCCGATGGTCGAACAGTGGATGATGGTGCCGCAGAACGAAGGCCGGGTGCTGGCCGCATTGGGCGCCGGGGCGATTATCCAGAACAAGAGCTTTGTCGAAAGTGCGAACGGCGACCTGGTTTCAATGGAAGTGACCGGGCCCGCGTCATTGCTTGGGCGCTATCGGCATTTCTGGCAGGAACCGGGTGGCGTAGCGCCGCAGAAGGAACCCAAATAGAGACAGGCCGTAAGCGGGGGAAGCGGTGTGATGTCCCCCAAATTACGGCCTGCATGACCCTGAACCGGGTCAGGATGGTATTCTTAGTTTACGCCGGGCCGAACCTGCGTCAACCGAATTCGGCGGTCATTCTCGTGCTGATCCTGCTCGCATTGACACTCTAATTTCGGGTCTGGTACAAACGAGTGTTCCTTATCATTCTCGCTTCTCACCATCCTTACGGATGGCATACCCGGTGACTGCATGGACTTAATACTGCACCAACTCGGTGACCTGTTGCTCGGCTCTGTGCCGACCGTCATCCTGTTTCTGCTGGTCCTTATCTTCTACAAAATACTGGTACATACGCCGCTTTTAAAGGTGCTGGCGGAGCGTCGCTCGCGCACCCTGGGAACAGTAGAAAACGCTGCAGCCGCGATTCAATCGGCTGACGCTAAATCACAGGAATACGAAGCACGTCTGCGCGCAGCCCGGAGCGAAATCGGCCGGCAACGCGAGCAGAGGCTGCAGCACTGGAACCGTGAACGGGAGAACATCCTGGCGGACGCGCGACATGCCTCTGATGAGACGTTGAAAATGGCAAAAGCCAACATGGAGATCGAAGTCGAGGCGGCTCGTGCCGGGATTGAGGCGAATGCCGAAACCCTGGCGAATGAAGTGTTGAAGGTGATCCTGCCGCCTGCGACCATGGGAAGTGCTGCGGAGAGTGCTCGTTGAAATCTTTATCAATTTCCTGGCCGAGCGCGTTCATGCGCGTACTCCTTGCGGGCTTTCTTCTGGTATTTGCGGTAGCGGTGCCCAGCCATACGGCGCTCGCGCAGAAGGCAGCTGCGCAACCGGCCACTCAACTGCCGCCCGGCGACTTTATGACGCCACAGACGCAGAAGAGCCAGAACATGGCGGCGGCCGAGCAGGAAGATGATGACGCAGTCTATAAGAAATCGTCATCAGTCCGTGCCATTGGCCGGATCTTGCATCTTTCGCCGGAAGCGTCATCGGTCGCGTTCGAAGATTTCAACTTTGCCTTACTCGCCGGCATCGTCCTGTTCTACGCGGTAAAGCTGCTGCCGGGATTCTTCCGCGGGCGTCAGCAGGAGCTGGACAAGCATCTGACCGAAGCGCGGGTCGCAACCGAAGAAGCCAACGGGCGTCTGCTGGCGGTTGAAAAGCGGCTGGGTCGTTTAGACCAGGAGATCGAGCAGTTGCGCACGAAGGCTGAGCAGGACGGCGTCGCAGACGAGCAGCGGATCAAGGATTCGATCGAAGAAGAGCGTAAGAAAATTATTGCTTCCGCCGAGCAGGAGATTGCGGCGATGGCCTCGACTGCCGAGCGCAACCTGCGAAAGTTCGGAGCCGAAATCGCCATCGCGCGCGCATCTGGCAAGCTGCAGTTGAGTGAAGCGGATGACCGCACGTTGATTCATGATTTTGGAACGAGCCTCGGTCCTGATCTTGCAAGGAGGCGCAACTGATGGCCGCCTATGCCGCAGCATACGCACGCGCACTGGCTGATGTCGTGATCGATTCCAGGCTTGACGTTGCGTCGGTCGATAGTCAGTTGCAGGATTTTGCTTCGACTCTTCATGACAGCCGCGAACTGGGCGAGGTGCTGAGCAGTCCGTCGTTCAACCTGGAGAAGAGGGTCGCGATTCTCGATTCGTTGAACTCAAAAATGAACATGGGCCGCGAGGTCCGCAACTTCATCGCTGTACTGATGCGGAATGGCCGGTTGCACGCTTTCAACGAGGTACTGGCCGAGTATCGACGCGAGATCAATCTTCGGTCAGGGATTGCCGATGCCACTGTAACGAGTGCCCGGAAGCTGGACGAAGGCGAGCGGCACGAGATCGAACAGCAGGCGGCGACACTCGCCGGTAGACAGGTGCGCGCGACCTTCAAGGAAGACAGAACACTGGTCGGCGGCATGATCCTTCGCATAGGGTCGACAGTCTATGACGGCTCGGTGCGAGGGCGGCTGGCGCGACTGAAAGACCAATTGATCGCAGGCTGAAAACCCTTAGGCTTGCAACACATTCCAGGATTCACCCGCACATTCAGGATTCCGCAGAAAGAATTTAGACGAAGATGGCCAAAATAAAAGCAAATGAAATCACGCAGCTGCTGCGTGAACAGATTGAAAATTACGACGCGGCAACACAGGTCGATGAGGTCGGCACCATTATTTCGCTCGGGGATGGTATCGCCCGCATTCATGGCCTCGAGAAAGCCATGGCCGGTGAGCTGCTCGAGTTTCCGCATGGCGTAGCAGGCCTGACGATGAACCTGGACGAAGACCAGGTCGGCGCTGTGTTGCTCGGCGACTACACCGAGCTGCGCGAAGGCGAGCAGGTCAAACGGACCGGCAAAATCATGAGCGTCCCGGTCGGCGAGAAGATGATTGGCCGCGTGGTAAATGCGCTCGGCGAGCCGATCGATGATCGTGGTCCGATCGAGGGCACCACGTTGATGCCGATCGAGCGGCTCGCTCCTGGTGTCATCGATCGCCAGCCCGTGCGTGAGCCGATGAGCACTGGCATCAAGGCCATCGACAGCATGATTCCGATCGGCCGCGGCCAGCGCGCACTGATCATTGGTGATCGCCAGACCGGCAAGACTGCAGTGGTGCTCGACACCATCATCAACAACGCGAAGAACAACCTGATCTGCATCTATTGCGCGATCGGTCAGAAGCGTTCGTCGGTTGCGCAGGTGGTCCAGACGCTGAACGAATATGGCGCGATGGCATACACGATTGTGCTCGCGGCTACTGCATCGGAGCCCGCGCCGATGCAGTACATCGCTCCCTATTCCGCGACGGCGCTGGCTGAATATTTCCGTGACAACGGCAAGCATGCGCTGATCATCTATGACGATCTGTCGAAGCATGCAACGGCGTATCGCGAGATCTCATTGCTGCTGCGTCGTCCGCCAGGTCGCGAGGCGTATCCGGGCGACGTGTTCTATCTCCATTCGCGTCTACTGGAGCGTTCGGCCAAGCTGAGCGACGAACGCGGCGGCGGTTCACTGACTGCGCTACCGATCATCGAAACACAGGCTGGTGACGTTTCGGCCTACATTCCAACCAACGTAATTTCGATTACAGATGGCCAGATTTATCTGGAAACTGATCTGTTCAACTCAGGCGTCCGGCCTGCCGTGAACGTCGGACTTTCCGTCAGCCGCGTCGGTGGTTCGGCGCAGATCAAGGCCATGCGCCAGGTTGCCGGTACGTTGAAGCTGGATCTGGCGCAGTATCGCGAACTTGCGGCGTTCGCGCAGTTCGGATCGGATCTCGACAAGATCACGCAGAACCAGTTGAACCGTGGCCAGCGTCTTACTGAACTTCTAAAGCAGCCGCAGTTTTCTCCGCTGCCGACAGAGAAGGAAATTGCGATCATTTTCGCCGGTACCAACGGCTTCCTCGATGACCTGAAGATCGAACAGATCCGCGCCTTCGAAGACGGTCTCTACAAGTATCTGGATGCATCGCAGTCCGCGCTGATGCAGGACATCGTCACAAAGAAGACGCTTGATGATGACCTGAAGAACCGCTTGAAAGATGCTTTGAAGGAATATAAGGACGGCTTCATTGCCGAGCACCAGGACGCAAAGTTGAAAGAGACTGCAGTCCAGCCTCTGAACGAAGACGAGAAGAAACAGGCAGCTCAACAGACAGCGGACAAGGATCAGAAAAAGGTAGCGGCAAACGCCTAGCTGCATACCCGGTCTCGCGATCGGGCGTCAGCAGGAATGAAAAACAATGGCAAACGTTCTCGATCTAAAGCGGCGCATTCGCAGTGTGAGAAATACGCGCCAGATTACCAAGGCCATGAAGATGATCTCGGCCGCGAAACTGCGCAAGGCACAGGAGCGCGCCCTCGCGTCACGGCCCTACTCGCAGATGATGGCTTCCGTGATCCAGTCGCTGATGCGGCGCATGGATGCGTATGATCCATCGACCGGCGAGGTGCGTCATCCTATCCTTGTACCGCGCGAAGAAAAGAATATCGTCATCGTCGTGGTCTCCGGAGATAAAGGATTTGCCGGCGGCTTCAATACCAACATCACCAAGGCGGCGTATAAATTTCTGGACGCACGCGGCGACAAGAATATCGATCTTGAGCCGATTGGCCGCAAGGCGCGCGAACTGTTCCGCAAGCGTTATCCCGCAGCGCGCGTTGAAGATGAACCGGCGAACGAGCGCTTCGATCGCATGGCCGCGAGCAATCCGGAGATGACGAACGCGATGGCTGCTCCGGAAGAAGGCGAGACGGTCCGCAAGCGGATCGAGCGATCGGCGCCGATCGAAGTGACCGGTGACCATCCCGGGCTGCTCGAGAATCTTCATTTCCCGGCAGTGAGTGAGATAGGCGACGACATTGTGCAGCGTTATATAGATGGCGAGATCGACGCAGCTTACGTCGTCTATAACGAATTCAAGTCAGTGATTTCACAGCGCGTGGTGATGCAGCGGATTCTACCGGTCATCGATCCGGGCAAGGAAGAGCCTGAAGGCCTGATGGAAATACCAGCCGAAGAGCTGACACGCGCGGGTGAGGCAGCGATGAGCGCGGGTGTTTCGACACACGAGCCCGACACTACCGAAGCTGATGAAGAAGCGAAGAAGTTCGGCACGGCTGATGTGGATTACATCTACGAGCAGCCGCCGGCAGAGATGCTCGCGAGCCTGTTGCCGCGCTATGTCACGACCGAGCTGTATCACGCGATGATCGAGTCCGTCGCGGCTGAGCATGCTGCGCGTATGACGGCGATGGATTCGGCGACGAACAATGCTTCCGACATGATCGATTCGCTTACGCTGAATATGAATCGTGTACGGCAGGCAGCAATTACGAACGAAATTATTGAAATTGTCAGCGGTGCAGCCGCTCTTTAAGGACCAGTTATGGCAGAAATGGCAGAGACAGAACAGGAATTAGCAGCACAGAAGCCGGGCGCGAAGCAGAACATCGGCCGCGTGATCCAGATTTCCGGGCCGGCCGTTGACGTGCAGTTTGAAGAAGCAACGATGCCGCCGATTTACGAATCGCTGCAAGTCGTCAGCGAAGGCTTTATAGTGCCGAACGAGATCAACGTGATCCTCGAAGTGCAGCAGCATATTGGCGAAGGTCGCGTGCGCTGTATCGCGATGGAATCGACCGAGGGCATGGTCCGAGGCATGAAGGTGATCGACCTTGGCGGTCCGATCACCGTGCCGGTGGGTGAGGCGACACTTGGCCGCATTCTGAATGTGATTGGCGAGCCGGTCGATGAACAGGGCCCGATCAACGCGAAAGAACGCCGGCCGATCCATCGCCAGGCTCCGCGCTTCGATGAGCAATCGACTTCAGAAGAGATGTTTGAAACGGGCATCAAGGTCATCGACCTGGTGCAGCCGTTCATGAAGGGCGGCAAGATCGGCCTGTTCGGCGGCGCGGGTGTGGGCAAGACCGTAGTCATCCAGGAACTGATCAACAATGTGGCTTCGAAGCACGGCGGCGTGTCGGTCTTTGCCGGCGTGGGCGAACGTACGCGTGAAGGTACCGATCTTTTCCTTGAGTTCCAGGAGTCGGGCGTTATCGATCTGAAGGATCGGTCGAAGTCGAAGGCTGCGCTTGTCTACGGCCAGATGACCGAGCCGCCAGGCGCGCGTCTGCGCGTGGCACTGACCGGGCTGACTATCGCTGAGTATTTCCGCGATGAGCAGGGTTCGGACACGCTGCTTTTCATCGACAACATTTTCCGTTTCACACAGGCCGGTTCTGAAGTTTCGACGCTGCTTGGCCGTATGCCATCGGCAGTCGGCTACCAGCCGAATCTGGCGACGGAAATGGGCGAGTTGCAGGAGCGCATCACTTCGACCAAGCGGGGTTCGGTCACGTCCGTGCAGGCTGTCTATGTGCCGGCTGACGATCTCACCGATCCTGCGCCAGCGACGACGTTTGCTCACCTCGACGCGACGACTTCGCTTTCTCGTCCGCTGTCCGAGCTTGGTATCTATCCGGCAGTCGACCCGCTGGCTTCTACGTCGCGTATCCTTTCGCCGCGCATCGTTGGTGAAGAGCATTACAACGTCGCGCAGGGGGTTAAGCGGATTCTGCAGCGGTACAAGGACCTGCAGGACATCATTGCCATTCTTGGTATCGATGAGTTGTCAGAAGAAGACAAACTCACCGTGCAGCGTGCGCGTAAGGTGCAGCGCTTCCTTTCGCAGCCGTTCCACGTGGCCGAAGTGTTTACCGGCGCGCCGGGCAAGTATGTGAAGGTGGCCGATACGGTCCGCTCGTTCAAGGAAATTATTGAAGGCAAGCACGACAATATTCCGGAACAGGCCTTCTACATGAAGGGTGCTATCGAAGACGTACTCGAAGCAGCCGAGAAGCTGAGGGAAACTAACAAGTAACCATGGCTGATACTGGAAACAAACTGCAGCTGCGGCTGGTCACACCGGAACGCATGCTTGTCGACACGACGGTCGATGCAGTGGAACTGCCCGCGAAGAACGGCTACATTGAGGTTCTTTATGGGCATGCTCCTCTGCTCGCCGAGCTTGGCGCAGGCGATGTCACATTGCACGGCGCTGGTGATGCTGCAGGCGAACGCTACAACGTCGCGTGGGGCTTTGTCGAAGTGCTGCCGGATCGTGTGACCATCCTTGCTGAAAGCGCGCGGCGACCGGAAGACATTGATCGCGGCGCTGCCGAGAAGCAGTTGCAGGACGGTCAGAAGCTGTGGGATGAGGCCGGTGACAAGGCTGGTCAATATGCCAAGGCGAACGAAGAAATGCGTGAAGCCCAAGCCAAGCTCGATAGCGCCGGCGGTACCTCGCAATCGACAAACTAGACACTATCTGGATTGCCCGAAAAGAAAGGCCTGCGATGACAAATCGCAGGCCTTTTTTTTTACCGTCTGTACCAGGTGCGTACTAGGTGTTCATAACCGCCTGGAATGCTGTGCGGAATTGCGCCATCTCTTGCGGAGTACCGACGGTGACGCGCACCCAGCTTGGCCACGCTGGCCATGGTCTGCCCACAAAAACGTTCTGGGCTGCCATTGCGGCAATCACATCATGACTGGGTTTCTTCGTATCGACCATGAAACAGTTGCTGGTTGATTCCGTGACAGCGTAGCCCCTGCTGGTAAGCCACGCAAGAGTCTCCCGGCGGACATCGCCTGTATATTTCCTGCGCTGGGCGACGACCTTCGGATCATCCAGGCTGGCCTTTGCGGCGGCGACGGCAAAAATCGGCATGGGATTTCTACCGAAAGCCTGAAGCCTGGCGAGTAGGTCCGGCCGACCCGCAGCAAAGCCACAGCGTACTCCCGCCATGCCATAGATTTTAGAGAAGGTGCGCAGGACGATCACATCTTTGTCATCGCGCACCATGTCGAGCGACGACGGCTGATTGGAGAAGTGAATATACGCTTCGTCAATCAGCAGGATCGAGCCGGCAGGCTTGTTGGCGAGCGCATGTTCGATGTCTTCGCGTGGGGTGATGGTGCCTGTAGGATTGTTCGGGTTGCAGATATAAAGCAGGCCAGCGCGAGGATCGGCTGCAACCATTGCTTTGACATCGTGCGCGTGACTGCTGGTAAGCGGCACCTTGATCACGCGGGCACTTACTGCTTGTGCTGCACGTGCACCGGCCTCGTATCCAGGATCGGCGGTGACGTAAGGTCGATCTTTCGAGGTGAACGCGAGCACTGAGAAATGCAGTGGCTCGCTCGAGCCGGCATAGACGGAGATGTATTCGGGCTTCAGACCTTCCTTCGCGGCGATGGTCTTCGTCAGTTCATCCGTGAGTTCGTCTTCATAGCGGCCGCCATTCGGAATCAGCGCAGTAATCGCAGCACGCGCACTGTCGCAGGGCCCAAGCGGATTTTCATTTGCGTTGATGAGAACTGCGCCATTGCCCGGCAACGGATGCTTCAGCTTGTTGGGCGCTTGAATCGTCATCTGCGCCATCGCGAATTGCGACTCATTCAGGATGGGCAGCGCTGCTCCGGCGACTGCGGCAAAACGGAGGAAGGCTCGGCGGTTGAGGGCGGGCGTGGGCATGTCGATCTCCGTGCGGTGGGAATGACTCGCTGACGCAGCGGGCGCGCTCTCGACGGGGAGTGGCTGCTATGAATCTAGACTCATGCGGGATGATTTTCCAGTGCCTGGACGGAACAGGCCGGGTTAGCAATCAACGTCCATCCTGGTCAGGCTGACTGCTGCTCGTTCCTGTTCCGAAGTGGCTTTGCTGGCTCAGTTGCTCATAGAGCGCAACTGCACTCGCCAAACGCGATCGTCCTGGGTGATTTTTATTGCATACAGATAAGCCTCGACCTTTGCGCGCGTCTTCAGCAGTCGCACTGCATCTCTCAAACCATGGAGACGTATCGAAACGGCCGGGCGACGATCCGGATAGCTGTGCATGAACCCGCGGGGCAGGGGCCATTTCCTGCGCTCCTGCTGCTGCATGGATCGGGAGGTGCGTCGTCGTACTGGCTCGATCGTTTTGCACCACTGCTTACGCAGAGCGGTTACGCGGTTTATGCCCCTCATTACTTTGACGAGACAGGAACGGAGCGAGCTACACGGGAGATGATTCTCGACGGCAGGCATTTTCCCGCCTGGCTGGAAGCGGCGCGCAGGGCGCTGGATTTTATTGCCGCGCGACCCCGTGCCGATGCACGGCGCATTGGTGTCATTGGTATATCCCTGGGAGCTTATCTTGCAGTTGCTGCCGCCATTGACGATGACCGCGTGCGTGCGCTGGTCGAACTCTCCGGCGGTGTCCCGCCCGGCTGGGAGCAGCGCGTGTCATCGAGGATGGCACCGGCGCTCATCATTCACGGGGAGCGCGATGATGTGGTGCCGGTTTCAGAAGCGCACAAGCTTGAGGCCCTGTTACGGCTTCGCAGCGTCAGGTTTGCAACAGAAATTTTTCCCGGAGAGACACACTGGTTTTCAGCCGGAGCGCAACTGAAACTGTTGATGAAGTGCTCGCGGTTC
>CAXTNK010000126.1:2170-10608 GCA_964245665.1 uncultured Acidobacteriaceae bacterium | reverse complement strand
AAGGACTCACCGCCTACCTCACAGCCATGGGACGCTTTCACAATTACAGCTTCGGGAACATTCTCGAGATCGCAAGGCAAAAGCCCGACGCGACACGCGTGGCGGGGATGTACGCGTGGAACCAGCTTGGCCGCAAAGTGATCAAGGGACAGAAAGCCATCCGCATTCTCGCGCCGATGATCGGCACACGGAAGAAGCGAGAATCCGATGCGAACAAGCAAAACACAGGAGACAAGAAGCCCGTTCTTGTTGGTTTCCGCACGGCGTTTGTTTTCGACGTCAGCCAGACCGAAGGCGAGCCGCTTCCCGATTTCTCGGGACGCGTGCAAGGAGATGTTGGGGAGTATCGCAATCGCTTGATGGAATTCGTGATGGCGCAAGGCATAGGGCTTGCGTTCGATCCGAGCATTGCTCCGGCATTGGGCATGAGCTACGGCGGCCGGATCTCCATTCTCCCCGGACTTGCCGCAGCGGAAGAGTTCAGCACGCTGGTCCACGAGCTCGCACACGAACTGCTCCACAAAGCAGAGCGCAGGATCGCGACAACCAAAACCGTGCGCGAGACAGAAGCCGAAGCTGTCGCCTTTGTAGTTTCTACAACGATCGGCCTTGATGCTGGTACGCTTCAGCCAACTATATCCATCTCTACCACGGCAATGCGGCCCTGTTGACCGAAAGCCTTGAAGTGATTTAACGCACATCAGCGGTGATCCTCGCTGCGATCGAGACGCCTCGAGCAAACGAGCAAAGCGAAGAAAACGTTGCAAAGGCACAAGCCAGTTAGACCTTTCTCTGCGCCCTGTCAATAAACAGTCTCTTCACGGCGCCTGAGATAAAGAGGAGGACTTCAGGCGGCCTTCAACTCCACGCTCTACAAACCACTTCAGGAGAAATGAAATCATGATCAGCGACCTCAATCGTATTGTTCTGCTGGGCCATCTTGGCGCCGATGCAACGCAGAAAAGTTCGACCGCGCCTGTCACCTTTAACCTGGCGACCACTTCCCGCTGGACAGATAACGCAGGCGACCGCCAGAGCCGAACAGAGTGGCACACTATCGTCGTCTTCAACAATCTTGGCAAGTATGCAGCGAGACTGAAGAAGGGCGATCGTGTGTATGTCGAAGGCGAACTGCGAACTAACAAGTATGAGAAGACCGTCGCAGGCGAGACACTCAAGCTCACGAGCTATGAAGTCTTCGCCGCTCAGATCGACCGTGTCGCAGAGGGGAATTCGTTGCAGGATATTCCCGATCAGCTTATGGATCCGCCCCCCTCTGAGCAGGAGACAGGGCAATAGGCTAGCCCCACCTGGCTTTCGAGGCAGCACGCATGGTGCTGCCTCGAAGCACGTATGTCGACAGTCGGGGTGCAGCCCACTTTTCCAGTTCCTTGAAATCCGTTTTAAAAGGAGTACCGTTTTGGACCGAGTACAAGCCTAAGCACACTAAGACACTAAATCCGCGAAGGTCAGGCGCCGGGCTGGCTCGATACGTCTGCTATTCCGTTGCGTAGCGTATCTCAAGCGTGCGCATACGGTATGACGAGTAAGCAAGAACAACCGCAATCAGCAGCAGCAGTCCGCATGTCGCGGCCCAAGCGGAGATAGGATCTGTCTGCACAGTAAAAAGCGCCAACAATCCTTCGGCACCTATCTCAACCGGCATTAGGTGTCGCAGGTAAGATGCGACACTCAGCTTTTGCAATAACGAAGGAAGCACCGGGTTAATAGCTTCCCATCCCAGAAAAAGGAGCGCGGCTGGCATCGGATTGCGAAAGATCATACTGAAAAGCAGAAATACAGCCCCGTAGCCCAGGCAGCCAAGCACAATGATCAGGAGATAAGAACCAAGTTGACCTAGCCCTGCTCCATCCAAAATATAATTGAGCCCATCTGCGCCATATTCACCGTACATGAGCGCGAAATTAGCAATCGTTGCGGAAACGAACAGGAGCAACGCGCTGATTGCGCCTGCGGCAAATTTTGATAGAAGCAGGATCTCCCTGCTTATTGGCGCAAGTAAATAAAAGTGAAGACTCCGCTCGATCATCTCTCCACGAATCAGCCGCGAGAAGATGCCGAGGCAGCCAAAGAACACTCCCAGTCGGACATAGTAAAGCTGCATGATGACAGCAAGCACTTTCGTATCCTGACTTATGCCCGTCCGGCCTCTGTCCACTAGCAAATGCGCGAGAATAATGATCGTTGGAATGTAAGCCAGGAAGTAGATCCAGGCAGCTCTTCGAGAGAAGAGATTCCTGCGAATCTCCATACTAATGAGCCGAGTCGCCTGAATCGAGCGCAGGCTCCATTTTGGACGACTCGACTGTATAGAACCTTGCTGCAGCGTCATGACATGCCACCTTCCGAACCGATCAGGTAGTGATAAATTGCATTCGCATCGTCATCCGCTGGCGCGACCGCATCGATCTTGATAAGTCCCTCCGCAGCTATGCCATTCAGGATGGAATGGAACTGATCGATATTTCCGGTGCGAAGAAACACGCCTTTTCCGTCCGTATGCACTCTCGCTTCCACGCAGTGGTCGACCGCAAACATCCTAGACGCAAGTAATTCAGGACGATCACAGCGGATGAGCACCTGCATGGGTTTCTCCCGAACCTCCTGCCTGACTTGATGAATATTTCCTTCGGCAATCAGATAGCCGCCGGTGATCAGGACAACGCGATCAGAAAAACGATCGACCTCATCGAGGATATGACTCGAAATCAGGAGGTGCATTTCCTGCCGCCCCAGCTCTTCAAAAAGGGCCATCGATTCCGCCCGTGCCATCGGATCCAGTCCGTTCAACGGTTCATCAAGAACGAGCACGCGCGGGTGATGTGCGATTGATTGGGCCAGCCGAACCTTCTGGCGCATTCCCTTGCTGTAGCCTTCGATCTTGCGGTGCGCAGCATCCCCTAGTTGCACGCGTTGCAGCGCTTCCATCGTGAGGTTCTTCGCATCGCCCTTGCTCATGCCATGCAGCAGCAGGCTATCCATCACAAATTGCCAGCCGTTAAGCCCCCGGGGAAAGAAATCAAACTGGGTGCAATAGCCGATGTTCGAAAAGAAATCTGTTGCGTTCGCAGGAGAAACACCCATCACGGAAATCGTTCCACTCGACGGCTGCACCAAGCCGGTCAGCAGGTTCATCAGCGTCGTCTTGCCGGATCCATTCGGGCCGACCAGCGTCGTAATCCCCGGCGGAATCGTCAGTGAGATCCGGTTGACACCAAGAACTTCTCCATAGAACTTCGAGACGTCTTCAAAGATGATCTGATCGTTCATCCGCGGACCACCTCACGCGCACGGATACGCGCGTTCAACATTGCCACCGACATCACACAGGCAAGTATCAGCATGGCTGCAATGGCGATCGTGGGTAGTGTCGTCTGGTTTGCGTTTGCACTATCGATACCAAGAAGCCGTTGCCACAGAATCGGCATCATCACTGGGAAGTTCAGCACAAATCCCCAGTTTGTGCGAAGCACCTGGCTTACAACTGCACCGACACCGGCCGGCACAAGAATGGCCGCGAAAATTGTTCCCGTCGCCACCACCCTCCACTTCACCCAGGACGAGAGCGCCAAGCCGAGGAGAGCGATAAATGCAATCCAGATGATTGATCCGGCAACAAGGCCAAAAGCGATGCGGAAATTGGCTCCCATCCAGGGCTGCGCCGCTGAGTAGCCCTGGTAGAAAAAGAGCATGAGGCATGGCATCCAGGTAACGACTGACAATGCACCGAAGAGAGCGATGTACTTGCCGAAGACATAGCTGAAACGCGAGATAGGATGACTAAGCAGAATGGGCAGTGCATTATCTGCAAGGTCAAACGTGATGAGTCGCGGCGCGATCCACGAGGAAAGAACCAGCGCCAGCCACGACTGCGTCTGCATCACATCCAGAAAAAAAGTTCCGTCGGCGGACAGGATATGTTGTCCCCTATCACCGATCAGAAGCCTTGCTGCCGGATTGTTGGACAGGTAAATCTGGATCAGAAAAACGACCGGCGGCAGTAGGCAGACAAGAAAAAGAATGACGGTCACCTTCGACGACCATGCTTCCGCAAAGCCGTAGCGGGCCAGCACAAAAATGCGTGTCCAAACGGGAGTGACCTTTCCGGTATACGCGCGGTATTCATGTTTATGAATGGACATTCGTTGGCCGCCTCACATCGATATTCATCGCCCTGAGAAATATATCCTCAAGCGAGTCGCGCCGCTTGTGCATGCGACGGATCTGCACGCCTTGCTCGGCCGCTATCACGTAGAGATCATGCGCCTCGACACGATCAGGAATCACAAGCTTGATGCGTCCGCCAGGAAAGCTCGCGCATTCGCAACCCAGGCCGCGAATGCTGACAGCGAACTTTTCAGTTGCACCTACCGTTTCCAGTTCCATGAAGCTGCGGTTCAATCGGCGCTCCTCTTCAAGATTACAAAGCGCGGCGAGACGACCATCTTTCAGAATCAAGACTTCATCGCAGATCTCATCAATATCGCGCAGCAGGTGCGAAGACACAAGCAGCCGCACACTACCTTCTTTGCGGATATCTTTGATCAGCTGGATCATGCGCTGTCGAGCGATCGGGTCCAGTCCATTGGTTGGCTCATCCAGGATCAGCAGCTTTGGTCCATGCGCAAGTGCCTGCGCCAGTTTGACCAGCTGCTTCATCCCAAGAGAGTAGCTGTTTACTTTCCGGTAGCGTACCTCGCCCAGCCCCACGTAGAAAAGCGCTTCATGTGCGCGTTCAAGAGCGACGTTCTGCGGCAGGCCAGCCAGTTCGGCCATGTAGCGCACAAAATGGATCCCCGTCATATTGCCAATGAAGGAATCATTCTCCGGCATATAGCCGATGTTGCCACGTATCTGTGAGCGGTGACGGTACGTGTCGAGCCCAAAAACGCGCGCGCTTCCTCGCGATGCCTGGTAGAAGCCAAGCAGTGTATTGATGAGTGTCGACTTGCCCGCGCCATTCGGGCCCAGTAACCCCACGGCGCTGCCGCGCAGTTCTCCCGTCAGTCCGTCAAGAACCTTGCGGTTTCCAAACCGCACTTCCAGGTCGCTGAGTTCAATCATGCCCATGTCATTCCGATACGCTCGCACCCGCCCCCTTGTTCCCCGCATGCGCATGGTCAGGATGAATGAGTGCCTGAAAGGCAAGTAGGTCAAACCCCAGCAAATGGCTATTGCTGGCCGCTTCAATGGTGCTGTCTTTGCCCCACGCGCAGATGGCCGTCGGCCGTGCATCGGCGGCCATCTGCCGAATCGCAACAGCCAGATCGCCGCTGACATTCGCCAGCAGCGGCATCAATACAGGGCTCAGGTTCTGATACACGACAGCCGAGTAATTTGCGTTATCGTCCGTCGGTAAAAGTGCCTTGAAAGCATTCGAGCGTGCAAGTGAATCTCCCATCTTGTGCGCACGTATCGCTTCAAGCAGCACTGCGTGGTCCTGCGCCAGGATCATGTAACCATCCACAAAGGTATATTGCACGACGGTGGCCCCGGATTGAGTTTCTTGCACAGAATAGAAGCGCTGCGCACCGGATTCACTCGGAACGATCGCAACGCGGCGAGAGGCCTTCTCATTGACCTGCGCCTTCCGCTGATCGTCGTTCCTAATGGCCGCTACTACACTTTCAAGTGTCTTCTCCATGTGGTCGGCGTCATGGATTTCAATAACCGCCTTCCAGGCAGGTGTCGGCAGCACCGGGCCATCCAGCGATAAAAGAAAATCTCCACCCAGGTTCGCAGCAAGATCATTACGCAGGTCAATGTGCAGCTTAGCCTCTGCATCTTTCCACCCCGCGCCCGGCTCTGCTCCGTCCCCAACCGCCATATTCATAATGTCATCGGCAATCGCTGCGGGATCCTTTGAAAGCAGGGCCGCTGCAATGGACGCATTGGGTGTGACGAAATCGAGCGAGCCAATGGGGTTAGGTGCCGCAAGCCAGGAAGCCACGCCCTGTCGTGCGCTGGAAAACTGTACGTTCAGATGATTCTCAGGCATACCATTTTTCTCCCGATGCTCTGCGATCAGGTATTGCACGCCCCTGATGCCGCTATTGTCGAGTGCCGCGCGATCGCTCTGCCCGGAGCGCTGCAGATCAGAAGGAGCCGGCAGCATCTGTTGAAGATCGGCGGCCACGATGATCCCGGCTCCACGGCTGTATGCGGAGGTAATCTGCTTTCCGAAGTCCTGCGCCGCAAAACCACTTGTACCAGCATTCAATTGCGCATTCACCTGCTTCAACACGGCAATACTGTCTGAGAAAACTGCTTCGTGTTGCCTGACAAGAGCGAAGCCGCCTGCCTCTCTTTCAGGCGACCCCGAAGCCGCCGCCAACGAGTTCTCATCCAGCACTGTCAGATGACTATTAGTGCCGGAAACCGGTAGCTGGTTTTGGAGAAACGTAGCCAGGCCTCCCTGCTTCACATCGGCGAGAACCGCAAAGCCAGGGCTCTTTGCTTGCTTCAGCCCGACAACGACAACTTCATCTCCAAGATACTGGCTCATCTGGTGAAGCGTCCCGACCAGCGTATTCAGGTCCGCAGTGTTGTGGCTTGTTCCGCTATTCCACCACTTCCGGAGCGCGGGGCTCTTTTGCAGCTGATCGTTGAAGATCGTATTCGCTTCGCTCAGAAAATCTCCAAAGTTCGGAATGCTGACGTACAGCAGGCTGTTCGCCGGAACACGCGCCAGCAAGTCACTGCTATAGCGAAGTTCCGGTGAAGGAATCTGTTCCAGCCGGTTCTGCAGCGTATCGAATTGCGCCATCAGTAGCAGATACCGGTCGCGATTATGGCTCCATGCAATCTGCTGGCTCACCGGCTCAGGGCTCAGATTCTCGTTCGTTGTCACCTGCTCACCAGCACGCATCAGGGTGTCCGTGCCGGCATGTGTCACATGCAGCGATCCCTCAATCACGGCCACGCGAGATCCCTTGATGCCCGCATTCACCGAAAACACCGTGCCCGTAACAGCTACGCGGCAGTCGGCAGTCTTGACATAGAGATGGCCTTCAATGCGATGCGTAGCCTGGACAATCAGAGCGCCATTATCTAGCGCGATTGTCGTATTCTCTCCTCGGTTGCCAACGCCCAGAACGCTTCGCTCGTTCACTTCAACAGTCGAGCCATCTGTGAGTCGAAGCACGGCATGGCTTCCACCCAAGGTGCGCAACTGGTCGCCTTCCACAAGCGTGTCGCCTGCAGACACCGGACGCTCGCCTCCATCTGCACTGCGGTAGGCTGCGCCATCAATCGACTGCACCTCGGCACGCACACCCGGTGGCACCTGCCAGAATGCTCGATAGACAAAGAACAGCGCGGCGAGCAGCGCGAAGGTCGGCGCCAGTGCCCATACCGGCTTGCGAGGATGCCAATTGAAACGCTCGCTCACCCGCGGCGCACTCCAGTCAACAGCCGATGTCGTCGTGCCCGCGTTATAGTACCTGTGGCACAGGCCGCATTCCCGCAGGTGGGTCTGGATGAGCAGTTGTTGTGTGCTCGATAAAGTCCCGCCGCGGTAAGCCGTCAATGCGCCCTGCACACCTTCGCAATTCTCAATGCTGTCGACCGATGTCCAGGCCGTATCCAGGCCCAGACGATCAGCCACCCGCCGGGCTGACCCCTGCAATTGATCTTCGCTCGGTTTAGTGGTTCGCAAACTCTCAATCGCGCCCTTCAGTGCCATCTCTTGATTGCTCTTCATCGTTTTCCATCCATCTCTGCCAGTGATTTCTTCAGCTGGGAACGTGCATTGTGAAGCGTCACCGCGACCACGGCCTGAGATGTTCCCATCAACGCAGCAATCTCACGATTTCCCAGCTCCTCCAGGTAGCGAAGAGCGAACATCTCCGCCGCTCTTTGCGGCAGTTCGCTGATAGCGAGTCGCAGTGCATCGCCAAGCTGGCTGTTGGCGGCAGCAGCCTCAGGTGAACTGCCAGGGCCACTCAGGGCGCTGTCGTGAGCAAGCTCCAGCGGTTCGGCAACAGCAGCTTTCTGTCGGCGCAGTAGGTCGAGTGCTCCATTGATGGCTGCGCGGTACAGATAACTGCTGGCATTCTCGAGCGCGTTTCCACCACTTACCAGCCGCAGAAATACGGTCTGTGCCACGTCCTCAGCATCCGCCATGCTTCCCGTAATGCGGTACGCTGCTACCAGCACGCGCCAATGGTGTTCTGCAAACAACCGGGACACTGCTTCCGTCGATGGCGTTATTGCTGCGGCTGCTGCCACGTTTTCACCTTGTGGACTCTTCATAAGGATGACGCTGGAACCATCCAATTCTTAAGCAAGTACGCGAAAACGTCTCCAGCGTTCACGGCAAGGCGGATTTCACGCTTAAATTGACCGCTCCACAGCCATTTTGCTCGCGGTCGAGTTCGGGCCACGAGCGTGCCCGCTCTACTTGCTCTGTCGCTTTC
>CAXTNK010000126.1:0-2160 GCA_964245665.1 uncultured Acidobacteriaceae bacterium | reverse complement strand
GTTAATACCATGAAGGCGCATTAGAGGAAGTCATCGGTCACTACTGCACCACCTCATCTATGAAAATCCTCGATGGCCGCGATGCGGCCGCACCTGAGGATGAGAAGGGTTCCGTTGACTGAGCCGTCGGTGGGGTGCAGACTTCAGGTGCGAACAGGTAAAAGGTCGTACACATCACATATTGGTGGTTCGACTCCGAATGATAATCTGACCTGCCCGCGGCTCACGTACCCCTGATTGGTGCCTCTTCTGAACCCGTAAAACAATATGCCTAACTCGCCGCCGGCTGCTTGTCCGTACTGGAGGAGTAGATGATTGAAGCGATTCTCGAGCGATGTGCTGGGCTCGCATTGCTACTGCACAAAAGCACGTCGGGCAGCTTCTAAGAAGAAAGCAAAAGAGGCAAAGTCCCCGGTCGGTGCTTTACTGCGGCTGCTTGAATTCGCCCTTCCAGGACGTGAACGATCCTCTGCCCGCCATCCTGCGGAAGTCTTCTCCGAAGATCTCAATCGTCTGACACATTTCGTTCAACCGAGATCGCATGCGCTCGCCAATCCTGTCGCCGAGCGTCTCTTCTCTTGTTGAGAGTGAAGTTCCAGGTGCTCTGTCCGGATAGTTGGTCGTCACAATCGTAGTGCGCTTCTTCAGGTAGTTCAGGACGTGCGCAATGGTGTCGCATACCCGCTCGGTCGGCTTGGCAGGGCCGAGTTTATCAATAACCAGCACTTCGCAATCGAAGATCGGGCGCAGTATATCCATCTCTGTTGTCGCCACTTGCGGATTGAGGAATTCTTGACCTGATTCGAAGGTCTCAGTAATCACAGAACACGCCACGAGCGACACGCTCAAGGATGAGCGATCGGAGGACGCCAATCGCAAGGTGGATCTTTCCTAACCCCGATACTTCAGTAAAGAAAAGACCGCAGCCTCCGGTCTCAACCGGATAGCTCTCCACAAAGTTTCGCGACATGTACTGAGCTTGCAGCAGGATTGCGTCCTCGCCTCCAGACCGTAGCCCGAACTCAAAGGACTCAAGCGTGGAATGCTCGTAACGTTCCGGAGTCCCCGCGGCTACCTTAGCTTGTTTGCATTCGCAGTCTTCTGCATAACGCACGTTGTTCCACATCAAGATCCGTTATTCGGTTCCTCCACAGATCGTGCATCGTGTCTTCGGCGCCGGCACACCTCGATTATGGCATCGTGGGCCTCTAGGGAAGCTCTTTTGGATGCTCCAATAAAGACAACCCTGGCAAAGCAATCGTTGCATCGCGTCATTCCCATTTTGTTCTTCCTCTGGGAGGAGAACAGCTTCTCGGGTGTGAGCAGGCTTCTGCTGGCTCGGAGCCATGAGGGACAAGTCCATTGAACAGGGTGGCTCTCTACCTGGTTAGCCTTTCTTCTCAGCGTTCAGCGTGCCGCGCTCAAAGCACCCCCGCCCTTCGGACGCACGCTCTCCTTTCCAGATTCCGCTTCGCGCCTCTTCGAGGTGTGGACTCCTTACCCGAAGCAAGTTCTGGTCCCCTTCCACAGAATCTGTCCAGTCGCCGAGGGAGTGGGTCGCGACGGCACAGCCGTTGGCCAAGCGTGTACCGCAGAGAAGCGGACAAACCAAAAAACAGGAGCCTAACACCATGTTCAACAAAATCACCCTCATCGGCCGTCTCGGTCAGAACGCAGAAGCCAAAACCGCTCAGAATAACCGCGAGTTCGTTGTCCTTAACATCGCCACCCAGGAAAGCTGGAAGAACGACAAAGGTGATTACGAAACCCGCACCGAATGGCATCGCGTCTATGCCTGGAGCAATCTCTCGAAGTTTGCGAAGACTCTCCAGAAGGGCCAGCTCATCACCCTCGAAGGCACGCTGCGCTACCGCGAGGTCGAAGACGACGTCCAGGGCACTCCAGTCAAGCACCGCATCGCCGAGATACATGCCTCCAGCCTCAAGCGCCTTTCGAAGATCGAGGCTCCAGACGATCCAACAGACCAGGCCGGCGACGAATAGTCGCTCGTCTCCTCAAGAACGGGGCGAATGCCCCGTTCTTCATAAGTTGGATAGAGCGCTATGCGGTACGTTGATGAGTGACTCGGCGATTGTTCGCTTACAGCGTGTGCCACAGGCTTAGAAACAATTGCTGGTTAAGGCACCTAAGGCCTGCCGA
>CAXTNK010000125.1:10405-10683 GCA_964245665.1 uncultured Acidobacteriaceae bacterium | reverse complement strand
ACCATGGCCCGGCGCCGATAAACAGGCCGCCAGTGAACCAGTTGGGTCCGTAGTAGCCATAAGGCGCGCAGGCATAAGGATAGTAAGAGTAGTAACCGTAATCACAGACTGGCGCCGCCGCCGGGTAATCATACCCATAGCCGCCGTAACCGCCGCCTACGCCAATGCCAACTGCAACCTGGGCATCAGCGCGCTGGATAAGCGCGGGGCTGGCGAGCAGGGCAAGAAACAAACCATATCGTAAGTATTTCATCGCAGCTCCCCCATCCACTCCGCCT
>CAXTNK010000125.1:2938-10395 GCA_964245665.1 uncultured Acidobacteriaceae bacterium | reverse complement strand
ATCCTGGAACGAGCTGAGAGTTTTTCTGGTTAGTTCTAAACCCTCACTCATTGGAACAGCAATACTCCATAAAAGTTGCGTGAATAACCTTCAAGACTGGCCAGGTGTGTGAGGTGGCATAAACGTGCGGCTAGGCAACCTTTCCTGCCAGGGGGCGGACTATCGACAAGTTGATAGAGTAGGCAGCAGGAGCTGCCAGGTATGTTCGCAAAGACGCAAAGAGTTCACTTTATCGGGATAGGTGGCATTGGGATGAGTGGGATAGCGGAGATCCTGCTGACGCTTGGCTACCCGGTTTCCGGTTCGGACCTGCGCCGTTCCACCATTACGGACCGCCTGGCGACCATGGGAGCGACCATTTTTGAGGGCCACGCAGCTGCCAATTCGGTCGGTTCGGCAGTAGTCGTCACCAGTTCTGCGGTAAACGAGGCGAATCCGGAGGTGATCGAAGCGCGTGCCCGAAAAATCCCTGTGATCCAGCGCGCGGAAATGCTGGCAGAACTGATGCGGCTGAAATATGGCATTGCTGTCGCCGGCATGCACGGGAAGACCACGACGACTTCCATGATTGCGACCGTGCTGGCGGAGGCCGGGCTTGATCCGACGATCGTGGTGGGCGGCCGCGTGGATGCGCTCGGTTCCAACGCGCGGCTCGGCACCTCGCGCTACCTGGTGGCCGAGGCGGATGAGAGCGACCGCTCGTTCCTGAAGCTGTCGCCGATTCTAGGTGTCGTGACCAACCTCGATCGCGAGCACATGGATTGCTATCGCGATATGCAGGATGTTGAGGACGCTTTTGTGCAGTTCATGGATAAGGTGCCGTTTTATGGCGCGACGACAGTGTGCATCGACAATGAGCAGCTGAAGTCGATCCTGCCACGGGTGCGCCGGCGCGTAATTACGTATGGGCGTTCACCCGAAGCTGATTTTGTGGTGCGTCTCTTGCCAGCGGATGGCGCGAAAGAACGTTCGCGCTTCGAAGTAGTGAACGGGAATGCGGTGCTCGGTCCGTTCACACTCCAGGTGCCTGGTCTGCATAATGTTCTAAATGCAACGGCTGCGGCTGCCATTGCAGTACAGCTTGAAATTGATACTTCGCAGATCATCAGTGGACTTGGAAAATTCCGTGGCGTCGATCGACGCTTCCAGGTGAAGGGCGTGGTCAATGGCGTGACGGTCGTCGACGATTACGGCCACCATCCCACGGAAATAGTCGCGACGCTGAATGCCGCGCGGTCGTGTGGGTATCAGCATGTCCACGTCCTCTTCCAGCCGCATCGCTATACACGTACGCGCGATCTGCTTCCAGAATTTGTGTCAGCATTTGCGGATGCGGACACGGCGCAAATCCTGGATATCTACGCAGCCAGCGAGGAGCCGATTCCCGGGGTAAACGCACCGGCGCTCGTGGCAGCGATTGACCGGCCTGGCGTCAAATATGCGGCATCGTTTGGCGATGCCGTGCACGCACTGGTTGCGGGTGCTGCTGAGGGAGACGTGATCATCACGCTGGGAGCCGGCAGCGTGTCGCAGGCTGCGCCGATGGTGCTCGAGGAACTGCGTCAACGGACGACTACATAAAAATCGCAAATAGCTTAGAGATGGCGCGCGTTTAATGTCTAGCAGTTATCACTGCATCAGTGATCCAGTCCTTCAGGGACGCTCAGACATACGCCATGTTCGTTAGCCCAACCCTGGGCGCCGAGCAGGCTAGGTTAGACGTTTACGCAGGACCCACGTTGTCATGCAGCGATAATCCTGGACGACTGTCGTCTTCAACGGATCGACTAATACGCCGTTGAGTTCATCAGTCAGAGACAGCAGCATAGCTTCATCGACGAGGAACCATTCCTGACCGTCGCCGATGGTGAAGATTCCCTGTCTCACCTGTTCAAAGGCCATGCCGATGCGCGAGCCAATGCGGCAAAACAGCAGGCCTCCAGGTTTCAGAACACGCCACAGCTCTGCCAGCATGGCGCGGAAATGCCCTTCATCCCGTGCGAAGTGCAGGACTGAATTGCAGAGAACGACATCCGCGAAGCCATCTGCAAATGGCATCTTTTCGATTGCGCCTATCTGGAAATTTTCCGTCGGTAATCCTGTCTGAAGCATCGCTGATAATTGCTGGACATGCGTGATGCCATCAGGATCAGCATCGAGCGCGAAAACCTCGCAGCCTTCGCGCAGAAGATACACCAGGTTGCGTCCGTAGCCGCAGCCTGCGTCGAGTATCCGCATGCCGGGCGCTATAGTGCCGCGCAGAATCTGATCGAAGACGTAGATATCGATCTGGCCGAACTGGTCCTGCACACTGGGGTTCAATTGCGCACGCGATCGCGATGAGCCCAGAGGCCGAGGCCGGGATTGGAGATGAAGAAGACCTCTTCACCGTCGACATTGTTCCATCCATCTTTGAATGTTGATGGATTGTAGCGAGAGGTCATCGCCTCCAGGCCGCCATAGCCGAAGCCGACTGACTCGATCTTTTCGCGCGTCAGCGAGCCGGGGCAGTAGGTGATCTTAAAGCGGCCTTCAGACGACCCATGAATGAGGTGCGCCGCCGCACTCAGATTGCCTGCGAGGTCTGCATTCTTTTCAACAGCCGAAAGTGTGGCCGGTGTACCGAAGTAGCCGTACTTCCGGATGAGCCGATCGATCGCCGGGTCTTCTCCAAACTCGCGGACACCGGGGGCAAGGACGATCAACTCAGCATTGTCTGCCAGGGCCATGCGCGTGCGATAGATGGCCTTGTTGCCGAGCCAGGTCGAGTGGAATTCATGCGGATCGAGATAGACCACAGCCTTCATGATCTCGCGATCGAGCAGGATGAAGTTGACTTTCAGTGCCAGCTCGGAGGCGCGCTCGAAGCATTCGACATCGTCGCCGATAAACAGGCCGCGCACCGCGAGCTTGCCGGCGTCATCCCGTCCGACAACTGTCAGCACATAGACGATGGGCAGGCCCTGCAGAAAATGATCCGATGCATAGTTGAGTACGCGGCGGACAGGCGTGTCCGCGCGGCCCATGATGCGCTCCATGCCGTAAACGGCGCCGAGATAATGGCTGCGGTCGATGCTCTCAACGCCGCCTGTTCCGACCAGGATGTTCTTGTTGTAGTTCGCCATGCCGATGACTTCATGCGGCACCACCTGTCCGATAGATAGGATCAGGTCAAACTTTTCGCCATCACCCGGTCCATCGACGAGCAAACGGTTCACCTGTGCGGGCCATGCGTAGTCGAGCTTTCCCTCGGATTGCTCGTTGATATAACTGGAGGGCACTTCGCCTAAAGTCACGACGTCTTCGCGCCATCGATGCACACGGAACAGGTCGCGTGGCATATCGCCGAACATGCGGGCGAGTGCAGCTTCGTTCATGGCCGTATGCGTGCCGAGTGCCGGCAGGACTGCTTTCACTGCATCGCCGTAAATGCTGTACGTCATCTGCGTCAGTTCGCCTGCGCGCGAGTAGAACCGCGAAGCATCCGGCGGCACAATCAGCACGCGCTTCCGCTGGCCCATTTTTTTGAATGCGCCAGTGAGTCCGTCACGCAGTTGTTCAACAGTCAGGTCGGTCGTTTCTGATCCAGTACCGAAATAGAGTGCCATCGTTCCTTCCTTGAACTGCCGCGCCGTCTACCGTTCCAACTCTATTATCTTCGTCGCACGCAGGTCTCTGAGCGTGGAACGATTTCAGGCGATGTTTTTGATCGGCTCGGCTAGGTGATTGGGTGCAGACCGGCCCGGGAATTTACGTGGAGATCCTGATCCAGGCAGAACTGGATAAAGTCTGGCAATTGACGCAACAGCCGGACCTGCATCAGCGATGGGACCCGCGCTTTACGCGGATTAACTATCTGCCCCGGCCAGACCCGGAACTTTCGCAGTATTTTCTTTATGAAACACGCATCGGTTTTGGACTCAGTATCAATGGCACTGGAGAAAGTGTTGGCCGGCGGGCGGCCAATGATGGTGACACGACGTCGGCGCTCCGCTTTGCTTCCAATGATCCGAAATCCCTCATCCGCAAGGGCTCGGGGTACTGGCGATATGTACCAGCCGAACGCGGCCTGCGTTTCTTTACATGGTACGACTACCAGGTCGGCGCTTCGAACAGGCGATGGGGAAAGCTGTTCGGGTACTCGGGTCGTTTTCAAGTTGAGGAAAAGTCCGGGTCTACTCCGCCGATCGAAATCCTGCCAAAGCGAACCGAGTCGCGTACCTGACATCGCGCTGCTAGTCGCCTGGATCACGCTTTCCTAGTTCCCACGCGTATACCTTTTACCAGCAGCAACATTCGGCTTGCAGGGTGGCGCGCAAAGCACGATATATTGAGCTTGGCGATTCTCACGACCTTGCTCGGGCGTGGCGAAAACCGGACCCACTGATTACCGGACGACGGTACTCGCGGATGATGAGGAATTCGAGGACTTTTACCGTCCCGAAAAGCCCCTGAAGCCGCGAGCCGGCTCCCGCGCGTCCAATCGGAACTCACGCACCGGCCTCGCAAGAGACGATTCCTCCCGGCAGGATTTTGCAGACGCAGGTCCGCGTGGCCGCAAGACGCGCGACCGCGAGCAACTCTACGAACAGCAACTGAATGACGACGAAGACTTTCTGCCTGAAGAGGAAGATCAGTCCTTCCTGCGTTCACGGCGTCGCGTGCCCGTCCGCCGCAATGCGCTGCTCTCAACAAAATGGGGAAGGATTGCCCTGGGACTCGGCCTGCTGGTCGTACTGGGAATCCTGGCGGCCATCTTCATGCTTGTCCGCAACTTCTTTCTGGAGGATCCACGCTTCCGCATCGAAACTGCGTCGTCGATCCAGATTCTTGGCAACAGTGAGATTTCAAGGAATGAACTACTAACGGTGTTCGGGTCCGATGTCGGACATGACATCTTCACCGTCCCATTAGCCGTGCGCCGGGCCGCACTGCAGAAGCTTCCATGGGTGGAGCACGCGACCGTCATGCGGCTGCTGCCGAACCAGTTGCGCATTTCGATTGTCGAGAGGATTCCAGCAGCGTTTGTGCGCGTCGGCAGCAAGATCCAGCTGGTGGATGCGACAGGCGTCCTGCTCGAAATGCCGCCGGCAATGCTCGCGACCAAGCACTATTCGTTCCCTGTAGTCGTGGGCATCAATGCGGGTGATCCTGCGGAGACTCGGGCCGAACGGATGCAACAGTATGAAAGCTTTGTGTCAGCAATCAATACTGTCGGTCCAGCAACTGGACCGAAGCCTTCGCAGCAACTGAGCGAAGTGGATGTATCCGATCTTGAGGATGTGCGTGCAATGATGCCATCAGCCGGCGCGGACATCCTGGTGCATTTTGGCGATGAGGATTTTGCGAATCGCTATCAGACGTATCAGCAGCATCTGAAAGAATGGCGGCAGCAATATCCGCATCTTGCCGCAATTGATTTGCGTTACGACAGACAGACCGTACTCGAGATGGACAAGAGCGCAGGCAGCAATCCGGCAAATGCTATCGACTCGGCGCCAGTGCTCACAGCAACGCCGACAAACAGGCCGGCAGCGGCCAAACATGTTGTATCGAGACTGGCAGCGAAGAAAAAAGTAGTCGCGAAAAAACCATCGCGACCAGTCAAGGCAGCTTCGAAGCCTCCTTCAAGAGCAGCGAAGGGTAGGGACTACTAAATGGCGCAAAAAGAAGACGGCCTGATTACCGTGCTCGATATTGGTAGCTCGAAGACACGCGTGCTGGTGGCAGAGCTGCATGAAGGTGCGCTGCGCTATCGTGCTCATTCGCAGGTGCTGTCGAAAGGGATACGCAAGGGTTTAGTGGCTGATCTGAACCCAGCCATCCGCGCCGTGACACATGCTGCGAACGAGGCAGAACAGGTTGCCCGTGCGGTCATCGACCATTGCGTCGTCGGCGTCGGGGGCGCGCATGTGCGTGGCTTGAATAGTCGCGGCGGCATCAGCCTGGGGACACGGCTTCGCGAAATCACCCGCGAAGATGTTCGTGCCGCAGTCGATCGTGCGCGCTCGATATCTTTGCCGGCCGACCGCGAAGTGCTTCACCTGCTCCCCCAGCAGTTTATCCTGGACGAACAACCGGGCATACACGATCCGGTCTCCATGGTTGGCAATCGCCTGGAGGTAAATCTGCACATCTCCGTGTGCTCCGCGAGTGCCTCGCAAAATCTGATCACCTGTGCGAACAAGGCTGGTCTTGAAGTAACCGACACGATCTTTGAAGGTATTGCCGCAGCCGAGGCCACGGTCTCGCCCGACGAGCGCGAGCTTGGTATCTGCCTGATCGACATCGGCGCGGGTTCGACAGAAGTTGTTGTATTTTTCGAGGGCTCGGTCGCGCATACTGCCGTGATTCCGATCGGCGGAGACCACTTTACGAATGACCTCGCCGTCGGCCTGCACATCTCGCTCGAAGAAGCAGAATTTCTGAAAGTGCATTACGGCAATTGCGTTGTGACGTCTGTACCATCGGGCAGTGAAGTGGAAGTGAGCGGCCCCCCCGGTAAGCCGCCTCGCGCTGTATCACAGCGCTTCCTGAGCGAGATCCTTGAGCCACGCGGCCGCGAGCTTTTCAATATGCTGCGTGACAATCTGCGACAGGGTGGCGTACTTGAAGCACTTGGTGCGGGATGCATTCTGACCGGCGGTGGCGCACGCCTTGCCGGGCTGCTTGACATTGCAGAGAGCCTGCTGCGCGTGCCTGCCCGCATCGGTTATCCGGTACCGTTGTCGCGTATGCCGGAAGATCTGGTGCAGCCGGAGTTTTCAACAGCCGTCGGCATGCTCTTATATACGCATCGCACTGGAGTTTTGAAAGCCGCGGAAGACCAGGGTCTGCGTGCCAAGCTCCGTTCGATTTTTGCAGGCAGTCTGTAACGAAATTGGAAATAAACTTTGTAGAACACGGAGCACAGCACATGGATAACGGCACGCCCAACCCGGAAGAAATCCGCATTCAATACAACGACGAAACTCCAAAAGGCGCAAAGATCAAGGTGATTGGCGTGGGCGGCGGCGGCGGAAATGCCGTGAACCGCATGATCCAGGCGAAGGTGGAAGGCGTCGAATTCATTGCCGCCAACACTGACGTTCAGGCGCTTCAACTGTCGCAGGCGCCGGTCAAGCTGCAGCTTGGCGTCAAACTGACCAGCGGGCTCGGGGCTGGCGCGAACCCTGACGTGGGTCGCCGCGCTGCACTTGAAGATTCAGAAAAGATTATCGAGGCGCTCGAAGGCGCTGACATGGTATTTGTAACGACCGGCCTTGGCGGCGGAACCGGCACGGGCGCTGCGCCCGTCATCGCCTCGCTTGCAAGTGAAATGGGCGCGCTGACGGTCGCAGTCGTCACGCGGCCGTTTTCGTTTGAAGGCAAGCGGCGTATGCAGCAGGCCGAGCGCGGCATGCAGGAATTACTTGACTCGGTTGACACCATGATCGTGATCCCGAACGAGAAACTGC
>CAXTNK010000125.1:0-2928 GCA_964245665.1 uncultured Acidobacteriaceae bacterium | reverse complement strand
GGTCGCAAAAGACGCAGGCTTTTTCGAGTCGTTCCGTGTTGCCGATGACGTTCTGCGCCAGGGCGTGCAGGGAATTTCGGACATCATCACGATTCCGGGCATCATCAACCGCGACTTTGCTGACGTGAAAACTACCATGGCTGGCATGGGGTACGCGGTGATGGGTACGGCTATGCGTGCGGGCAATAACCGGGCAATCGAGGCAGCTCAGGCCGCGATGGCCTCGCCGCTGCTCGAGGCTGGTGCGATCGACGGCGCCAAGGGCATCCTGATCAACATCAGCGGGTCGAGCTCGCTGAAACTGAGCGAGGTCAATGAAGCTTCCACGCTGATCCAAAATGCGGCGCATGAGGACGCGAACATCATATTCGGTGCGGTGCTCGACGAGCGGATGGGCGACGAAGTGAAGATTACGGTCATCGCGACCGGATTCAAGCAGGGGACGGTCGAAAAGCGCAGCAAGTCGTTCAGTGGCGCCATTTATTCCGAGGCAGCCGCTCCGGTACCGGTCGAGCCTCGGCCCAGCAAGCCCCGTTTCGCGAGCGAAGTGACGAACGAGCCGGCTGGTGCGCGTTCGGCGCCAGCGGCTCAAAGTCTGCGCTCCGAATCGCGGTCAGACTGGCAGCTTCGTAAGGATACGGTCTTCGGCGCGGGCGCCCCGGTAGTAGAAGAGGCTCAGGCGCCGGGATTTCTGGACGCCTTTTCGATCGCAGAGACAGAGCGTTCCGTTGCATCTTCAGTCTCGGCCGGTGTTCCTGTCAGTCCGGAGTTGTTCTCTGCAAACTTCTTTGAAGACAGTCAAGCGGTTGAATCAAAACAGGTTACAGGTAGGGAGACCGCAGTCGAGCCCAATATGGAGCATCTCGATATCCCGGCCTTTATGCGGCAACGCGGCGGTCTCTGAAGGGATGTGTGAGGCGGATCCCACAAAGGTTTCCGCCGTCTGCCTTGTTTGTGTGACTGTCTTAAGTAGGTTTGTGCGTTTGAATGCAGTAACAGTACCGAAATGAGTCGGAAGCGGATACCTCAATCCCGAAACAGAACTTCGGGTTTGGTTTCTCTTTCATTCTGTAGAGTTTCAACCCGGCTACCATTAAACTCTTAGTTAGCAGGAACACCAGCGAGTTTTCCGGCAACGCGGCGGGTTAGTACTGTGGCTACATCAAGGCGGTTTCATGAAGCGGTTCCTCCAATTTTTCGCAATTGTCGGGATACTCTGTCTACCCTTCACTCTCGTGCAGGCTCAGACGCACAGGCGGCACACGGCACACAAAGGTGTCCGCGGGACTGCTCGTCACGTTGTCAGTAAAGGTGCGGCCCACAGCCGTCATCGCGCGGCGAGGGTGGTGCGTGTGACTTATGTACGTGGCAGGAATGGCAAGCTTCGTCGTGCGGTCTTGGTGAGGCATCGTTATTACGAGCATTTTTCAGGGGATTCATTCGCCGAAACTGACCTGACTGCTGGCGACTCGACTGCTGGCGAGGACCCGGTGGTCCGGCAGGCTGCTCTCGAAGCCCTAGGTAATATGAATGGGACTGTCGTTGCAATTGACCCCAGTAATGGCCGCATCCTGGCCATGGTCAATCAGAAGCTGGCTCTATCGAGCGGTGCAGAACCCTGCTCAACGATCAAGGTGTCTGTTGCGCTTGCAGCTCTTGAAGAGGGTCTGATCACCAAGGACTCGCCTGTGAATCTGGGTGGCGGCTATCGCGTGAACCTGACGGATGCCCTGGCCCACTCGAATAACCTTTATTTCGAGACAGTTGGCCGCATGCTTGGCTTTGACCGTGTGCGCCACTATGCAAACGAATTTGGCCTGGGCGAACTTGCCGGATGGAACATTCCGGGAGAGCAGCTTGGTGTCTATCCGAACACAGTTCTGCCAGAGAGCGCCGGCGGAGTTGGCCGTATGTGCTCCTTCGGCGAAGGTGTTTCCATGACGCCGCTGCAACTCGGTGCTCTGGTTTCTGCAATTGCAAACGGCGGCACGCTTTATTACCTGCAGCATCCGACCACTCCTGCGGATGCCGTGAACTTCCAGCCACGGATCAAGCGGAAACTGGATATTTCACGTGTCATTCCGGAGATTGCCCCTGGAATGGGCGCAGTTGTTCAGTATGGAACGGCCCGGTCACTACGGACCAACTTCGACCAACTGCCGATCCTCGGTAAAACCGGCACCTGCTCGAATGATGGAATCCGCTACGGCTGGTTCGTGTCTTTTGCGGACACATCCTATGGCAAGATCGCGACAGTGATCTTCCTCGAAGGTGGCCGTCCGACCTTCGGACCGAAAGCTGCTGAACTCACCGGCGTTTTCTACCGCAGCCTATGGGACCACAGCTACTTCGCCAAGGCTGCAGTACCGCCGATGGACACTTCCCGCACGATTTCGCAAGGTGTCTCGCAGTAGGCGGGACCTCCTCGACCATTTGCTTCCGATTGACCTAACCTGAAAGGCTCCTGGATGGAGCCTTTGTTCGCCCCGTCTTCATCTGTGCCGGAGCGCAGGAGAGAACTTTGCTGCCTCCGATTGCAGCCGAAAATATTGTCATTCCGACCGAGATGGATGGATCTGCATCTGTCTGACTTTCCCATGATGTAAGTGCAGCGCCTCGAGCGATCAGATCTTGCCAGCCACTGCTGCGAACGTAAGGTGCTCCTGTGTCTTTAGTCCCAGGCGACCGTTATTTCGAGCAAGACGCCCGCGACCCGCATAGAATCATCCAGACCTTATGAAGATTCTATCCACACAGGAAATGCAGGCCGCCGACAGCCGCACGGCAGAGCAATCTGGAATATCGTTCGCAACACTGATGGAAAATGCGGGTGGATTAGTGGCGCGCTTCATCCTTCAGGAAATACCGTTTGCCAGGCGAATCGTTGTCCTCTGCGGCAAAGGAAATAATGGCGGAGATGGTCTGGTA
>CAXTNK010000124.1:8133-10711 GCA_964245665.1 uncultured Acidobacteriaceae bacterium | reverse complement strand
GCCATGGACGACGCCGGTTATACCCTGTTGCCGATCGACACTGCCAGTGCTCTCCGCTCCGGCCGGATGATCAATACCAACAAGGACCCCTTCGACCGCATGATCGCCGCACAGGCTCTGGCCGCGGACATCCCCATCCTCAGCACGGATGCGCAGCTCGACTCATTCGGCATACGCCGGATCTGGTAAGCAGACGGTCACAGAGCGCGCTCGTCTATAATCTTGAGTATTCTGCACATCCGGGAAAGTAATCTGCGCAGAAGCCTTGAGCGTGCGAAGAATCGTGCAGTCAGGCTGGTTTGCAATCACCGGGAACACGCAAGAAAAAAGGTTTTGATAAGAGAATGATTCGTTTCCTGCAAAAAGACAGTCGCATTATCAAGGGCGTGTTCATCGCGATCATCGCGGTCGCCTGTATCACAATGGTCATCACACTGGTGCCGGGTATTTTCAGTGACGCGACCACGACCGCTAATACCTATGCAACGGTCAAGAGCGGTGGCTATTTCGGCCGCGTTTTCGGCCCCTCGCATGACATCACGACGCCCGAAGTCCAGCAGGTTGCACAGCGTCTGCTGCAGCAACAGAAGCTGCCCGACTTTGCCCTGCCCTACATGATGCCGAGGGCTGCGCAGGCGCTCATTCAGCGCGAAATCCTGATGCAGGAAGCGACGCAGATGGGCCTCAAGGTGACAGACAACGATCTGCGTTACGAATTACAGAATGGACCGTTCGCAGCTTATCTCTTCCCCAAGGGCAATTTCATCGGCGATGACGGCTACGCCAATTTCGTCCAGAGCGCCTTCAACATGTCGAAGGAAGACTTCGAGAAGCAGTTCAAGGACGAGATCGCCATTAACCGCCTGGAAACGTTGATCACCGGCGGTGTTTTTGTCTCCGATAAGGAAGTCCGCGACTCCTACCTGCAGCAGGGCACAAAAGTGAAGTTCCAGTACGCCGTTCTGAGCGCGGAAGACCTGCGCAAGCAGATCAATCCCACCGACGCCGAACTGCAGACCTACTTCAAGCAGAATGCCGACAAGTACAAGAATGCCTTCCCTGAAATGCGCAAGATTTCCTACATCGCTTTCACGGCGGACCAGGTTCCGGGCGGCGCGCCGCAGGTGAGTGATTACGCCGTGCAGCAGTACTACAACGCGCACGCAAAAGATTATTCCGTACCCGAGCAGGTCAAGGTGCGGCACATCCTGATCAAGGTACCGGCAGGCGCCGATGCCAAGGCAGACGGCGAAGCGCGCGCGAAAGCCGAAGACGTTCTGAAACAGCTGAAGGCTGGTGGCAATTTCGCAGAGCTCGCAAGCAAATATTCCGATGACCCGGGCAGCAAGGCGCAAGGCGGCGAACTGGGCTTTATCCAGCACGGCGTGACAGTGCCGGAATTCGACAAGGCTGCCTTCTCGCTGAATCCTGGACAGACGTCGGACCTGGTGAAGACGCAGTTCGGCTACCACATCATCCAGACCGAAGAAAAGCAGACAGCACACACCAGGCCGCTCGCCGAAGTGAAGCCGCAGATCGTCGCGACGCTGACCAGCGATATGAAGGCGCAGCAGGAGCAGGCATTCGCGAATACCCTGGCTAACGAAGCCAAGGGCGGACTCGCCAAGGCGGCAGCAGCGCATCATCTTACGGTGGTCACAACTGACTATCTGCCGCAGACTGGTACGCTCTCGGGGGTCACCGATGGCTCGAAGCTGATGGCGCAGGCCTTCACCGCGAAGCCGAACACAGCACCGGCGACGGCTAGCACTGGTTCCGGCTATGCGGTCTTCCAGGTGCTGGATGTAAAGGCTGCGCATGCGCCGACCTTTGACGAATACAAATCACATCTGGTCGAGGACTTCCGCGACCAGCAACTGCCCCAGCTTCTTGCTCGCAAGACGAACGAACTGGCTGCCCAGGCGCACTCAACCAACGATCTTGAAACAGCCGCAAAGTCAGCCGGCGCGACTGTCAAGACCAGTGACCTGATTGCCCGCGATGCGACGGTACCGGAAATCGGCACCCTTGCACAGTCGGCTCCGCAGATCTTCGACCTCGGTGCCAACCAGATCAGCGGCCCTATCAATACCGGTCGTAGCGGCGTGGTGGTTAAGCTGCTCGACAAACAGCAGCCATCGCCCGAAGACGTAGCCAAGAATCTTGAAACGACCCGTCAGGCGCTGCTGGGCGAGCGTCGGGAAGAAGCTTTCGCAGTCTTCGTGACATCGTTGACGGACAAGTATCAGAAAGAAGGCCGCATCCGCATGAACAAGAAAGCGGAGACCGGTATGCAGCAGCGTCTTCCAAGCTAAGTAGCCATTGAGCCTGGCCATGATCGAAGCAACAGAGCCCGCGCTTTCGGAATCTCTCCGAACGCGGGCTTTTATTTGTCTTCAATAACGAACCACAATTCTGTATGACGGATCATTGATGCCTTTCGAACGCTCCTCCGGTGTTTTGCTGCATATCTCTTCCCTGCCTTCCTATGGTGGCATCGGCGACCTGGGTCCCGCTGCTTACCAGTTTGCTGACTTCCTCGAAGCAGCAAAACAGCGCTACTGGCAGGTGCTGCCAT
>CAXTNK010000124.1:0-8123 GCA_964245665.1 uncultured Acidobacteriaceae bacterium | reverse complement strand
CCCTACGGGGCCATCTCTGCTTTTGCCGGCAATCCGCTGCTCATCAGTCTCGAGTATCTTGCCGACTGGGGATGGCTCACGGGCGATCGCATCGCCGGCCTTCCCCAGGCGACTGCAGTGGTCGACTTTGACACAGTGGGCAAGACCAAGCTGCCGTTGCTCGCCGAGGCTGCCCAAAATTTTCTCCAGAAGAAACCCTCGACACAATGGGCGCGATTTCTCGAGTTCTCTACCCGCAGTGCGTATTGGCTGGAGGATTATGTCTTCTACGCAGTTCTGCGCCGCAAGTACGCCTACGCCTCGTGGCATAACTGGCCGACGGCAGTGGTGCATCGCGAACCTGCGGCCATGTCTGCGCTTGCCGAGGAGCATGCGCAGGACTTTGCGGTCGAGCGCGTCATCCAGTTTGCCTTTGAAGAGCAGTGGCAAGCTCTGCGGAACTACTGCACCAATCGCAAGATCGATTTCATCGGCGACATAGCGATCTTTGTCAGTTACGATAGCGCCGATGTCTGGACGCATCCCGAAATTTTCGAACTCGACGAGCACCTGCTGCCGCAAAAAGTCGCTGGTGTGCCGCCGGATTATTTCAGCGCATCGGGGCAGAAGTGGGGCAATCCTCTCTACAAATGGGAGACCCTTGCCGAACGCGGTTTCGACTGGTGGATTGATCGCGTGCGCCGCGCGACCGAACTCTACGGCCCGATCCGTCTCGACCACTTCCGCGGCTTCGAAGCCTACTGGGCCATCCCTGCGGAAGACGTGAACGCAATCGATGGCGAGTGGGTGAAGGCGCCGGGCGCTGAACTATTCAAAGCACTGCGCGCGAAACTGGGCGATCTCCCATTCATTGCTGAAGATCTCGGCGACATCACTGAAGAAGTCCATGCCTTGCGCGAAGAGTTCGGCATGCCTGGTATGCGCATCCTGCAGTTCGGCTTCGGCGGTCGCGGTGCTCATATCTACCTGCCGCATGAATACGTGAAGAATACTGTCGTCTATACGGGCACGCATGACAACGATACGACCCTCGGCTGGTGGCGGAACGGTGCCAATCCGATCGAGATCGCGGCGGTCGGCGTATACCTCGGGCACGATAACGATATCGTCTGGTCGCTCATCCGCCTGGCCGCCACGTCGGTCGCGGACATATGCCTGTTCCCCATGCAGGACTTGCTGGAACTAGGATCGGAAGCGCGGATGAATATACCAGCCGCAGCCAGCAATAACTGGGGTTGGCGTTGTGCCAATGGCATGCTGAGTGCGGCGCTCGCGCTCAAGTTGGCCGCACTCACGGAAGTGACCGATCGTGACGGCATCAAACCCGAGAAGAAAAAATAAGCCGTAGCCCTATTCAGAATTCGTCCTCCTGAATGAGCATAGCGGGTTCTAATGGACGTGCGTTTCTTGCGACAGCCACAACCCCTGATGCGGGTTCAGGGTTGTGGCTCCGGCAGCAACGATCAACTACTTAGCAAGCCTGGTCGTCAACAGTGCCACGGGGAACTTGCCAAACGCAGCGCCCAGCACAAGCTTCCCCGTTGCATCGCTGCCAATCTCTTCATCCGTAAAAACATTCCGAAGTTTAGTGAACTTCAACTCCGGAATCGTTAACGTCGCGTCACCCCAGACAGCAGCAAGCGGCAACTCTACCTTCCCGTCGGCCAGCGAATAACTGAAACGAGGCAGCAGTGTAACGATCGTTTCGCCTTCATAACTGCGCGAGAATCCGATCAGATTTTCCTTTGTCTCACCCTCAAGTCGCAGTGCCTGATACGTGCCATGCCGGAACACATCATGCTGCTTCTGACGCAATTCGAGCGCACGATGCATCGTCCACAACTTGATGCGTCCATCGCTGATGTCGGACGTAATCTCACGGACCACATTGCTCGCCGGAGCCGACTTCATCTTCTCGAGCGAACGCTGCCGTAGTTCATAATCGACGGGTCGACGATTGTCCGGATCGACCAGGCTGAGGTCCCACATCTCCGTGCCCTGGTAGAAATCAGGAACTCCGGGCGCAGTAGTCTTCAGCACCAGTTGCGCGAGCGAATTCACGGCACCAAACAAGCGCAGCTGCGGCAGAAGCTTCGACAAAGATTCAACGAATGGCGATGGCTTCTCTTCTGCGGCAGGCTTCAGAATGTCACCGATAAATGCGTGAATAGCATCAACATATTCCTGGTCAGGATTCAGCCAGCTCAGGTTTACCTTTGCTTCACTCAGCGCCTTGGTTGAGTATTCTTTCAGCCGCTTCTCGAAGTCAGCCAGGCTTGTCGCAGAATCGTCCCACGGCCATGCACCGACAATTGTCTGGTAGAGCAGATACTCTTCGTTGGCATCCGGAGCAATGCGGCCGTCCGCAACTTTGCGCTTGTGCCGCCCATTCATCTGCTGCCATTCCGCCACAGCCTTCGACCACTCTTCAGGCATCTCGGAAAGAACGTTCAGCCGGTTGCGCACATCTTCGCTGCGCTTGGTGTCGTGCGTCGAAGTAGTCAGCATCGTGTCAGGAGAACTCTTCAGCCGTTCCTGGTTGCTCTTATGCAGCAGGTCGAGCGAAATACCAAACGACTCAGCCGAGCCACCCACTTCGTTTGCCGAAATGAAGCGGGTATACACATAGAACGTCGTGTCTTCAACGCCCTTTGCCATCACCGGGCCAGTGAGTTGCTGAAACTTCAACGCGAAGCGAAGGGCCGTCTTATCAAGCTGCGTGCTGGCATTGTCGCCATCGTTGCTCGATGTTCGCTTCTTTAGAAAAAGCTTGTCGCGCAGAAAATCGAACGCAGAGGCATCGATGTCGGGGTTGCGGCGTTTCGCGATGCGGATCGCCGTCTGGATGAAGTTGCGATCGCGCGAGGTGTACTCACCGTTCTCGTCAATGTAGGTCCGATAGACCGGAAAACACGCGATGGTCTGGCGAAGCACGTCTTCGAGAATCGCATCCGTAAAGTCGCGGGCATGGCGATCCGCAGAAGCGATCTTGCTCAGGATATTCGTCAGCACATGCACTTCACTCGCAAGCGAATTCTGCATCACCTGCAGCTTCGACCGATAGACGACATTCGAAGCATTCTGCGAACGGCCGGCTTCACGCGCGATACGCGCATAGATCTCGTTAAACTTCTGCTCGTTGGCCTGCTCAATGAAAATGCTGTTGCCAAAGTAGACGAAGTCATAGCCTGACGTGCCGTGGACCGCCCACTTGGTCGGCATATATTCGCCTGGTTCGAGTATCTTCTCGACGGTGACATAGAGCGGGCCGCGCGTCTTCTCCCAGTCATAGCCCTTAAGCCCGTCGATGACCTCGCATTCAATGCCGAACGAGTCGGTTTCGCCCCCGATTTCCGGCCCTTCGCACTGGCTGGCGATGTACAGCCGCTGCAGATCGATCAGGTATTGTTCAGGATTGTATAAACCGTCACAGTGGTCGATACGTAATCCAGTTACACTATGGTCAGCCAGCAATTTACGGATCAGGCAATGCGTGGCCGCGAATACTTTGCCGTTCTCCATGCGCAGACCAACGAGATCGTTCACGTCGAAGAAGCGGCGGTAGTTGATCTCTTCGCCCGATGTACGCCACAAGGCCAGCCGATAGGGTTGCGCCTCCAGCAGTTCATGCAACTGGTCAAAGCTCGCCATATTGCCTTCAGAACCATTGATTTTTTCCAGCGTCTGGTCGATGAAAGGCTTCAGCTTTGACGAGCCAAGCAGCTTACGCAGTTGCGGCAATAGTTCCTTCAACTGGTCGGTGCGCTGTGCGCGAAGCGAAGGGTCAGTGGTCTCGTGCGGTGGAATATGTGAGAGACCGCGCAATAGTTCGTACAGCTCTTCCGGAATTTCGTCTGCTTCCGCGCGCGCCGGAATACTACCAAGGGCGCCGCGATAGAAAATCATCGGGATGGTCCTCGGCGCGACTGGCATGCGATGGTCGAAGACCTGCACGAACGGCTTGCCGTCATCGATCACCACCTGGATGTGCCCGGCCTCGAGTTCATCGCCGTATTGACCACCGAGGATCGGCAGCAGCAGCTTGTTCTTCAACTGGGGCTTGAGCGGATCCCAGTCAATGTCGAAGAAGTCGTTGTACTCCGACGCGTGTCCGTTCTCGAGCACATCCTGCCACCACTTTGTGTCGTTGCCGACCCCCATGTGGTTTGGCACGATATCCAGCAGCAGACCCATTCCGGCATTTTTTAGCGCAGCAGAGAAAGGTGTGAAGGCCTTCTCGCCGCCGAGTTCAGGATTCAGCTTGTCCTGGCGCGTAACGTCATAGCCATGCATACTGCCTGGCCGCGCTTCAAAAATTGGCGAGGAGTAAAAGTCGCCGATTCCAAGTTCCTTCAGGTAGGGGACGATCTTCTGCGCATCCTCAAATGTGAAGTCCTTGTGCATTTGCACGCGATAGGTGGAAACGGGGATACGGACGTCGGCATCCAGAATCTTACTGACACAATCGTTCATGAGTTTCCTGAATTTCTTTTTTCGAAGCTGTAAGGCTGTCGTGGTCTGCTGGCGATATGCCAGTCGGAGGTTGCTGGAAAAGCTGGCGGAGATTGACGCTCGCGCCGTCGGCCCTGTTATGAGAATGCTCTTGCTGTGACGCGCTTCAGCCCGGACCGGTTGGCCAGGGCCTTGAAGCAGGCTGGACGCCGCTTTACGGAATGCGTTCTACGCTGGACAATGGAAGCAGACCTAAAACCTGGAGTGAGAACCAAGATGCCCCTATCCGGCGAAGCAATTCGAATGATGAATTATGTTGACGATGTGTCCACCACCATGCGGCGGCTGCTCGCCACGGCTCCCCTTCTCACGGCGGAAGAGCGCAAGCGTGTGAGTGAATACCTCAAGGTCAGCACACCGAATGCGAATGAAGTGCTGGTCATCCTCGAAAAAGAAGCACCGCTCGAACTGAAGTAGCTGCTATTTCACTCGAAATCAAACGCGTCGCTGTCATTGGCGCCGGACCGTTGGGCCGGCGCCTCGCAGCCCTGTGCTGCCAGGCAGGCTACATCACGACGCTCGAAGATGTGTTGCCATCCAACCTGCGCGTGGCTCGCGATGAGGTCCAAGTCAGTGCGCCGACTGGTTCCCTGCTCTTTGCCTCTACTGTTGCGGATGCAGTACGCGATGCCGACCTGGTGCTCGATTCGCTGCCAGACGAACTGGAATCAAAGCTCGAAATTTTCTCGATGGTCGACCGCATGGCTCCGCCGCACACCATCCTGATGACACCGAGTGCGAACCACAGCATCGCGGACCTCGCGTCCTGTACCTATCGGAGTGAGCGCTGCTTTTCTTTCGAAGTGCCGGCCGGTTTTGTTAATGGCGATGCGCCGCGTGAGGCTTTGCGACTGGTGCAGACGCACGAAACCCTGCCCGAGGTGCGTGAACAAGTGCTGGCATTCTGGGCCACGACCGGCTGGCCGGCGGCCGTCCACACTGACCCCGCCCACACGCCGTCCCCCACCATCCGGTAGCTGAAGAAATGAAAAGCCCGCTGATGTGCTTGCAATCAGCGGGCTGTTTAATTTCCAAACGACCTAGTAAGGGCCGCCATAGTAGCCCGGCGGTCCGTAGAAGACCCGGCGTGGCTGCAGCACGACTGGCCGCTGGTTCGGCATGGTCGCTGCCAGCCGCGTAGCTTCCTGGTACGAGACGGGCTGGATGGTCAATGGCGAGCTCAGGTGAAAGGTAATCATCGTCTCGGCGGGGATGAAGGTCCGCGGCGGCGGCGTCAGAGAAGAAACCGCTGCACCCGTCCCGCCACCCGCAACTGCACCGATCGCGCCACCTGAACCACCCCCGACCGCTGCACCGAGGATTGCTCCGAAAGCAGCACCACCGATCGTGTTGGCTGCACTGTAGCCACCCTTTCCAGGCGTCACGGTCGAGTAGATGTCCGATGCCAGCGGATAAGAATGGCCATCCAGATCGAGTTGCGTCAAGGCCAGCTGGATATAGCCGCCTCCCGCAAATGCCCCGGGCTTTTTGACCGCAACCACTTTGCCTTCGAGCGTCGCTCCGACTGGCAGTGCGAGCACGCCATCCTGAAAGACATCGCGCGATACGTTCACGACGAACATGTCACCGTCTTGCGTGCGCCGTGCGTCAATCGGGTTCTGCAACCGCACTGTGACCAGGGTTCCGGCCGGGATGGTGACCGGCCCCTTCGGCTGTACAAACTGCGGCCGGGGCGCGGAGGCTGGCGGAGCCTGGTATCCCTGGTACTGCGGCCGGATCGGATATTGCCCATTCGGATACTGGCTCGGATATTGGCCTGCGCTGGGATATTGGCCTGCGCTGGGATACTGGCCCGCGCTGGGATTCTGGCCACCACCGGGGTAACCAGGATACTGATTCGGTGGCGCACCGTACGACGTGCCCGGCTGTGGCGGCGGCGCCTGCCCGGCCTGCGAAGATGGTCCGGCCTGGGGAGCCTCGCCAGCCTGCACATTCGAATCATCGGCTGGTCGAGGCGGGATCTGCCCATTTACAGCGTCAGGCGGCGGCCCTGCCGGTCCCCAGCCGTTGTTCGAAGCATTGTCGCCATTAGGCGCTCCACCCTGCTGTGGGGGAGCGGGCTGGCTGTTCTGGGCCTGTACGTCCTGGGTCGGAGTCACGTCCCCCGGTGCGGGTGCGGGCAGATCGCCGACCGTAAGATTGTTCTGCACCGACTTGACGCCGGCGACGCTGCTCGCGGCATTCTCTGCAAGCTGCCGAGTGACTTCGTCCGTCACAGAACCATTCAGCGTGACGACCCCATTGTTCGTGGTCGCCGTAACCTTCTGGCCGGAGATACCGGGTGCTGCCAGCTGCTTCTGCACATCCCCCTGGATCTGCGCATCGGTCCGGATCGCCTGCGACGCGGCCGGAGCACTGGCATCCTGGCCCATCGCAAAAGCAGCTGGCCCCGAGCCCAGCATGAGGGTTCCACAACCAAGCGCCATCGCCACGAGTGTTCTGCGGGAGAGCGACCAATCTTTCATTCCGGTGATTCCTGTCTTCATCGTGTTCACCTCGTCTACTGCCACAGCGCCCTGCCTCTTTTTACCGACAATCGGTCCGGGCGAGCACTGCTTAATTAGACACAACTAGAGACACTTAGTTGCGTCGGCCAGTATCACTTCCGTGGGACTGCCCGATCCTGCCTCAGGGTAAGTATTGCGTCGCATTCAGGGCATACCTGCGACCGATAAATGACCGGATAGACAGGAACAATGTCATTTGCACCGATTCTGGGTGCGGATTGAGACCTCCCGACGGCTATCTCCGCGACCCCACTCCTGACAAAAATGGCTTTGTCGTTCTGCGTCGTTGCAAAATGGTCGTATGACAGGAACACGCATGGACAAGTGGCTGTGGGCGGCACGTTTTTTCAAGACGCGTGAACAGGCTTCCAAGGCCTGCGACCTGAACCGCATCACGTCGAACAAACAGAGCTCCAAGCCGTCACGCGAGGTGCGCGTGGGCGATATGCTGCAGATCAGGAACGAGGGCGGCGAGTACCAGATTGAAGTACTGGCGCTGAGTGAACAGCGTGGACCTGCGGCAGTGGCGCAGACGTTGTATCGCGAGACAGAAGAGAGCAAGGAAGCGCGCAAGAAGGCGGCTGAAGAGCGGAAGTTGCTGGGTGAGGATTTTGGCGCGCCGGCGGGACGGCCGTCAAAACGGGACCGCCGGCACATTCACAGTTTTACCGGGAAGTACTGAATGCGGCTGACCATCGCTTGCGAAATCCCAGGTCTCAAACTCGAGACCTGGGGCACCTGCTTTTGATGGACTATTTGTTCTTGCGGTACTTCTCGATCAGGTTGTTGGTAGAGGGGTCGTGAGACAGCTTGGGCTCGTCCTTGCTTTCGAGTTCGCCAATGATCTTCTGTGCCAGGACCTTACCCAGTTCGACGCCCCACTGGTCGAACGAATCGATGCTCCAGATGGTGCCCTGGGTGAAGACGGTGTGCTCGTAGAGAGCGATCAGCTTGCCGAGAATTTCCGGCGTCAGTTTGTCCGCGAGGATGACGTTCGACGGTCGATTGCCTTCGAACACACGATGCGGCACGAGCCAGTCGGGTGTCCCCTCAGCCTTCACCTGCTCTGCAGTCTTGCCGAAA
>CAXTNK010000123.1:0-10813 GCA_964245665.1 uncultured Acidobacteriaceae bacterium | reverse complement strand
CTGCTGGCGAAGCTGCATGACGGCTTCGCTGTCTGGAAGCCGGTCGGCAGCGGCGCGCTCCACATCGATAAGGGCATACTCGCGGACCGTGCCGTTTAGCCGGCCTGTCGCGTCGCGTTCGAAGCGGCCGCCTACCGGGTCCGGCTGATCCTCCGCGATGTGATAGAAGCGCAGGGCAGCGGTGTTCATCACCATGGCATGGCCGGTGAAGGTGCCGAGATAGACCGGATTGTGCGGTGCCAGCTTATCGAGCGCGGCCCGATCAATGGTTGGATCACCGAAGACATGAAAGCCAATGGTCGCTGCAATAAGGGTGTCAGGCGGGTTCTTTGCGATGGCAGCCGTAATGCCATCTTTTACCTGAGTCCACGTCGGATCCGGGGTGTGCAGGTCGACATCAATTTCCGGTGGACCCATCTGAAAATGATGATGGGCGTCGTTAATGCCGGGGATAGCAGTGCCTCCGTGGAGATCGATGGTATTTGTGTTGGGGCCAGCCATGGCCTGGATCGTTTTGGTGTCGCCGGTAGCCACGATGCGTTCACCGCGGATGGCGAGCGCCTCCACATAGGGACGCGAGGCAACACCGGTAAAGATCTTTCCGTTAAGCAGGACCGTGTCCGCTTTCGGCTGCTGTGCAGGCGTGTGGATACAGGCGCAGCCCATCCACAGGGCCGCAATCCAGCATGGGCTGAGATTCTTCATGTTAGTGTCTTCTCCGAAAATTAGATTACGGCACATTTACCGACTTTGAGGCTGCGGACACTTAGGGCCGCGATCCGACTTGCAAGGTTCAGAGGCAGACATCGCGCGTGATCTCTTCATGCGGCGTTTACTGAACCAGTGTCTGAGCCAACGCAGGTGCTGCTTCCTCTGCCAGGGCGGTGAGAATCATATGCGCTGCGCAGGCCTGACGGGCGGTGGAAGCGTTTTTAATTCTGATCGAAGTAGCGTTCATAGGTCTGATCCCCTTGCGCCTCTCAGCCCTGGCGATCCGCAGTAAAAGGACAGGCGCACTCATCTATTGTGTAAGCTTACTCATCCTGGAAGATGGGATGTGATCCGCAGCACCAAAGTTAGAGAAGGCAAGCCACAGAAAAGGCCAGATTAAAAGACGTATGGTTGTCCATTTTGATTGATCGTTAGCTACGAGCGCTGCTGCGCCGCTCGCAGGCAGAGCAGTTGATTGACTGTAGCCACTTGTTCCTCCACTTTAAATTGCGAAAAACAATGCTTCGAGAGGTTCACGCGCTGTCTTTTTTCTTCGAAGCGCCCGCAAATTCGGTCGCTTCCTGAGTAGCGAATCGCCCTCTGCTCATTTTCAATGATGAGACTGGGTGTCCCGCAGTTCTTCGATAGACACACTGCATAAAGAGCATTACAAGGTTTGCTGAAGCAGTCCTCATACCCCTCGCGTCTTGCGATCCATAACTCGTAGGGCCGGTCTACGAGCTAGAACTGCTCGTATGCATTGAAGCCTCTTGAGCGGGGGAGAAGATCATAATTCGTAAAGTGAATCAGACGCAGAAACAAGAGTGCTTGTGTGGCCCGTTCCCCGATTGATCTAGTCTTCGCTTAAAGACTAAGAGTGGCAGCAGCTGCTGGTTGCATGCGCCGGCTGCGACGGCGGGATGTCGTTGGCTGGGTTCTGGTCAAAGAAGCCGTTCGGCTTGAGTAGAAATCCGATGTAGGCCGTGGGCATCACCGGGCAGTCTTCGGGCCGGGGAATGTGGGTGTGGCCGAAGGTGTACCAGAAAACAACGTCAGTATTTTCGATAGGACGATTGGCTGCGGTCCACTGTGGAAGGCCTTCACCGCCGCGACTCTGGTTTGGGTAATCGCCTGCGGCGAAACGTTCGTTCTCATCAAAAGGTGTTACCCACACATGGTGGTCCACAAACCCGGCGCGCTTGCGCCACCAGGCTTCGCGCGCGGCGAATGGGAAGGCGTTATCCCCTGGAATGAACTTATAGCCGGGATATTCGCCGAGCGCATTCTTCTCTGCCGGATTGACGAACTTCCAGGTGCGTCCGGTTTCAAGGCTTAGATTCGCGCAGGCCTGTTGTTCATTCTTGAGTGGTGTCGCTTCCATGTGAAAGGCATTCTGATAAGGGTTGTTTTCGTCGAGTGGATCGGCCACAACGTCGAGTTGCTGCACCGTGTTGTTCACGCCGTCAATGGCGAGGTCAAGGCGCACATTGAAGAAGTGTTGGTGATTCGGTGCGTAGAGCAGCGGTGCGATCATGGCGCCATGAATCGGTTTCTCGCCCTTATGCACGGCCCCGAGCGAAAGGATGCCGGTCAGCTTGATCTCAAACTGGATATTGCCGTCCTGGTAGAAGTACCAGAAGAAGCCATACTCATAGTTCTCAACAGTGGAGACAGAAGACACGACGAGACGGCGCGAACGGCGAACTTCAGGCGCGTCCGGCAGTCGGCGATCCGTGTGCTTCCACAGGATGCCGAAGTCTTCTTCATGAATACAAATCGCATTCTGGATGGTGAGAGCGCGGCCTCTGCTATCACACAGGTGCGCGTCAAGATACTCGATGTGCCCCACGCAGTCGCATCCAAGGCGAAGGCTATTGGCGCACATCCCCATGCCATACTCGCCCACGTCAAAAGCATTTTTTCGTGCCTGTGTCGGTGCAGGGTCGCCATACGGCACAACCATTTCTGTCAGCGAGGCGCGGTAGAGCACTGGACGCAGGCGGCCCTGATCCACATAGCGCAGGTCATGAATGGCAAGGCCTTCACGTGCTGTAAAGCCGATAACAAATTGCCAGTTCTGCCAGCGCATGACGTTGCCTTCGAGTTCGAAGCCGGGACCATCAGGCTGCGTAATCACGAGAGGCTTGATGTCTGTGCGAAAGCTTTTGAGGCGCGAGGCAGCGTAGTCGGCCGCTTGCGGCGGCAGAGGCCAGGTCCCGTATTCCTCGACGCGAATGACTTCCATGGTGTTGAGGTTGACGATGGGGCGAATGCCTTCGATAGGATGGGCATAACCATTCTCACCTGGTTCAGTGCGTAAGAAGCAGAGGGGGCGGGCCAGGCGCAAGGTCTGATCTTCGTCACTGCCGTAGTTGCCGGCCGACCAGATGTCAACCATTACGAGTGAGGTATCAGAGACGCCATATTGCCGTTCGAGTGCTTCGCGGAAGAGTGGACTATGGATGACAGCCTGTTCGCACTCGGCTTGTTCGTCAGTAGAAAGCGTAGGCTGCGCGCCGACGGGCATCTGCGCGGAACTGCCGACACTGCTTTCAGTCAGGTTGAGCCGCACGTGACTGCCACGATTCTGCGCATTGTCAAACAGGACGGCGTCGGCCTCCCTGGCGATTGAGCTATCACCGGTCCACGTATATACCTGCTGCTTCAGCGGTTCGTGCAGCGAGATGCTGATGATGCGCGTGGTCGGCGTAAAGCTCGCCAAAGTCTTCAGGAGGGTCAAAGCATGATCGACTTCGGCGGCAGAGAGGGGCTCGAGAGGATGGACTGGCATAAGACTCTTCCTTTAATCGCCTGACTAATAATCGCCCGACTAAGTTTGCTGCTGATACTGCGACCAGGGTGCACGATAGGTTGGCACAAGGAGTGACTGCGCCCGCGCAGAGCCACGCGTGAGACGCGAGGACGCGTTATCCCATTCGAGCGCTTCCTGCGTGCGGATTGCAATATTGCCGAGCATGAGGCTTTCCACAATCGGATGTTCAAAGGCGTAGTTGGCACTTGCGGGCGGGCCGCCATGGCATGCGTTGATCCATTCCATGTAGTGCGGGATATCCGCAGCAGTGGCGCTGACGCCGAGTTCCGGTCGCGTGGCAAGGAAAGGTTCGTCTGGCGGCGTAAGGGGTGGTAACGCCGCAGCGAGTTTGCCATCGGGTGAAAGCAGGCGGGGCGATTCCGCCATGAAGCCAGTAAGCAATTGGCCGTGCTCGCCAGTGTAGATTACGCCCTCGTTGTTAATGCTCATGGATACATCGATAGCAAGGTTCGCTGGGCGCGAAGGCTTGATGCCACCGTCATACCAGTACAGGTCTACAGGCTGGTTCGACAAGGCTGAAGGAAAGCGATAGTTCAGGCGCGAGGCGACTGGATAACAATCAGGGAAGAGCTCAGTCGAGCTTGCCTCGACGCGATTAGCTGGTTCCAGCTTAAGCGCGCGCACAATGGTGTCGAGGCCATATTCACCCATATCGCCAATGGCGCCGCAGCCGTAGTCATACCAGGCGCGCCAGACGAAAGGAAGATAGACGTGGTTGTACGGTCGTTTAGGCGCGGGACCAAGCCACATATCCCAGTTGAAGCCTGATGGAACAGGATCAGCCGTGGTGGGCGTCTGCAATCCTTGTTTCCAGAAAGCCGAAGCGCGCCTGGTCCAGATATCGACACGGCTTACCTTACCAATAATTCCGCTGCCGACCATGCTGACGACGCGGCGTGATTCAGGGGTATTGGCATTAAAAATAGAAACACTGGTGGCGCGGCCGGTTTGTTTAGCTACAACCGCCATTTCCCGTGCTTCACCAACAGAGTGCGCCATCGGCTTCTGACTATAGACATGCTTGCCTCCGCGCATGGCAGCAATAGCGATAATGGCATGCCAATGATCAGGCGTGCTGATAATGACAGCGTCGAGGTCCTTCTCTTTCGCGAGCAATTCACGAAAATCTTCGTAGGCATTGCAGCCGCTGTAAGTAGCTTTGCCAGTCTCTTTCGCGTAGAAAGCGTTGACGATCGATTGTGCCGTCTCGCGACCTGCTGTTGGACCGGTAAACGATGAACCCCAATCCGGCTGCTGCAGCAAGAGGCGAACCTTCTTCCTTAGTTCGTCGCCGCCCCAGTCCAGATAGTCGCTCGTCTGACGGTTGACATCGCACACTGCAACTACCTGCACCTGCGACATTCGCAACATGTCGATCAGGACGCGGGTACCCTGTGACCCAACACCGATCACTCCCACGGTCAGTTTGTCGCTGGGCTTTACGCTGGCTGAAGATGCAAACGCTGAAGCCCAGTATGGAGTGAGGGAGGCGCCGACGGTGCCCCCCGCACCATAGAGAAAATCACGACGAGTAAATTTCGACATGTCAGCCTTATCTAGTTTGACGATGAACGGACCGATGACGTCCGCGGCTTGTGGATGAATATCGCGAATTCCGTGAATGACTCAAGAAGCAGGCTCTGCCTAAAATACAAACTTCGCGGCGAGCTGGAGGATGCGTGGGTTATGTGCTGCTACAGGAGTCAGGAATTGCGAAGTATCGCAGTCTGAACCATAGCAGGCAGTGTTGTTGATCTGACTCCACTGCGTGTGATTAAAGACGTTGAAAGCTTCTGCGCGAAACTCGAAGTGCATGTCTTCGCGGATAGGAAATTGCTTGAACAGACCCATGTCGAAGTTCGTGCGATTCGGGATGCGCAGGATATTGCGGCCGGCGTCGCCAAAGGTCAGGCCGGTAGGTGCTGCGAAAGCAGCTGCGTTGTAGAGGCGCGGACCTTGAATACCGGTGAGATGGCGCGCCGCCGGGCTGGCGTGGATGTCGCCCACGATGTCCGGGTAGGACTGCACCGGCGAGATGTCATTGCCGACGCCAGCGTTGTCACCAAAGGTGTCGTTAACGACGCTGAAAGGTGCTCCAGTTTGGAAGGACGTCAGGTCAGAGATCTGCCAGCCACCGATCGTCTGTTTTGCGAATTCATTATGGAAGGGTGATGGCAGATCATACACGCCACTGATTTCAAGCAGGTGTCGCTGGTCAAAGTTAGAACTGGCATAACTGGTGCCTGTGGAATAGCTATTCGGTAGCTCCGAGTTACTGCTGCCGTCTGACGCATTATCAAGTGAGTGGCTGTACGTGTAAGCAAGACTGCCACTGAAGTGTCCGAAATACCGTCGTAGGGAAACCTGAACAGCGTTGTAATTAGAGTGGGCGGTATCTTCATAGCGATTGATACTGCCAAGACCGATGAAAGGTCGGTAAGGATTGGGATCATTGCCACAGGCAACGTTCAGATGGTTGAGGACGTCACCGGTGAGCGCCTGCCCATTGACTGTACCCGTAGAGCAGTCATTGCTGCTGATTGCCTGCCCTCGAGCGTAGGGTGTATTGGTGAGCGGAGCAAGCTGGTTGTATTCGCGTCGAAGCGAGAGGTGTGTACCGACACTGCCAACATAGGCGATGCCCAGCACTCCCTTACCCGGCAGCTGTGTCTCCACTGTCAGATTGTATTGCTGGACATACGGCCAATAGGCTTTAGTCGGGATAGAGATGAGGCTGTCAGGAAATTGCAGTCCACCGCCACTTGAATTCGTATAGCCGATGAAGTTGTACTTGGTTGCCGTCTGCGTGGCCGGCGGAGTGCCCTCAAGCTGGTTGGTGTTCGCTTCATTGCCATTCGTATGTTCCCAAAAGATGCCGTAGCCGCCGCGCACAACCATGCGACCGTTACCCTGAGGGTCGTAGGCGAAACCGAAGCGTGGCGCAGGATTGAACAGATGGCCCTGCATGCAGCTTGTTGGTACGCCATCCTTGCCATTGCAGACCTGGACGCCGTTGAAATAGTTACCGGAGTTAGGCACAAGCGCGCCAGCCTGGCCAGTAACAGTGCCGGTGGTGTCGATAGTCGGAGCATCCGCGGCGTTCCATGCCAATGCGTTGAAGTTGCCGGAAAGACCACTGATGTCGTTGTATGTACCGAAGAGACTGATCCTCAACCCGAGATTAAGTACCAGGTTCTTGTTGACTCGCCAATCGTCCTGTACATAAGGCTCAACAATTTTGTAGCGGTTGTAGTTTTTCAATTGCGCGCTCTGCTGCTGGAAGGAATAGACGCGGCCTTGCAGCATGTCAGCAAATGCATTTCCTGTCGAGTTAGGCGACGTGTTGTCAAAGGTGTAAGTGCCCTGAAGATTGGCCAGAGGCGGCTCATTCTTCTGCGCCGCGATCATGGAGACACCGAAGAGCAGCGTGTGACGTGCAATGGATTTTGTCAGTTGATCACGATAGGTGTACGTGGGATCAGCGTTGCCCCAGTTTGTGAATCCGGTACCCTCGGTGTAGCCGCCGCCGTACGCGCTCCCGTTCGCAATCACCACGTTAGGCAGCAGGCCGTTGAAGCCGTTCTGATACAAGCCATTGCCGGCGAAACTGCCTCGATCGCCGCCGGTCGCCTGAAGGCTGATGTGATTGGTCGTGTAACTCGCTACAAACTCGTTCAGCAGGCTGGGGGTGAATGCGGCCGTCATATTGGCGACCATGCTCAAGCCGGGCCCTTTGACGTTTGTGCCTACAGTCGGAAAGCTGCCGCTGGCATATTCGGGTGTCGCCGTGGTGGTGCCCCAGTCGTCATGAATGTAGCGGAAAAAGACGTGGTACTTGTCGTTGAAGTTGTGATCGATGCGAAAGAGTTCTTCACGGTCGTGGGTGAACTGCGAAGGTGCCGCCTGGTAAACAGATTGGCCACCACTGCCGCTGTTTGCATTGGGCAGGATAGCCAGCAAAGGAAGGGCATTGGGATCGATAGGTACCTGATTGCCAGGGAAAGCGGTGCCGGTGGCCGGGTTGATGGGGCAATCTGTGCCGGGGCAAACATCAGAAAAGTTTCCTGCCCGCTCCGCGTTCGAGGGAACAAGTTGGTTGAAGGTTTGGCCTGGAACAGTTTCCCTGCGCCACTCTTCAGAATAAAAGAAGAATGTTTTCTGTTGGCCCTTACCGTTGTAGAGCTTCGGGATCAACACCGGACCGCCGAAGGTAAATCCAAAATCATGCTTCTTGTATTCAGGTACTGATGTCTGGAAATAATTACGGGCGTTGAAGGCATCGTTACGAAGAAATTCAAATACATCGCCATGAAAGGCGCTGGTTCCAGACTTGGTGGCGACCTCGATTGTGCCCGATGCATTGCGGCCGTATTGCGCGCCATAGTTTGAAGTCAGCACCTTGGTTTCGGCGATGGCGTCGATGCTGGGATAGGTGTTGATGGCGACGTTGCTACCATTGTCGAGGTTCTCTCCCCCGTCGACTTCCCAGTTGTTGTATTCCGTGCGGCCGCCGTTGATGCTGTAGGACGCGTTTCCCGAGACGCCGACCTCACCTTCATCCTGGCCGGTCTGGTTGCTGACTCCAGGTGTAAGCGTGATCAACTGGGTGAAATTACGTCCGTTGAGCACCAATTGCGTAATCTGCTTGCCGGTAATGACTCCGGCAACTTCGGCCGATTCTGTTTCCAGCGCAGCCGACGAGTTTGCTGCGACATCCACTTGTTCTGTATTGCTGCCGACTGTAAGCGTCGCGTCCACGCGCTGTTTCTGCGCAATGCGCAGGACGATGCCGTCGGCCTCGAAGGGACCAAAGCCGGGCGCTACGATGCGGATCTTGTACGTACCCTCAAGCAGCGCCGGGACCGTGTATTCGCCGCTGCCATTGGTCTTGGTCACGTGCTCTTCTTTAGTTGAGACCTGAGTGATCGTCACGTCGGCGTTGACGACCACGCTACCGGAAGCATCAGTGACACTGCCGTTGATGGAGCCCTGCTGCTGAGCGTGGGCGAGGCTACAGAGCACAAGAATAAGGAGGGAGCAAAGGCGAAAGATGGATGCGAGTCGCATACGAGGTCTCCTGGAAGAGCGGGCGTAGAGCTTAATCCAGCGAACTAAAGCGACATGGCAAAGTCAGCGGGTTGATGCAAGTTCGCGTGCACAAACGCCGCTCTACGCAAACGTTTGCGTTTGTGACTCGTACTCTCCCATACGAATAGCCCGAAGTCAACGAACAAAATTCACGAAGTGTTCAATGCTGTTTGATATAGCAAACGTTTGCGCCTCGTGGTAGATTTCAACAGCCAGCACCAGAACAGGCTCCTTGCCAGAGCAGAACAAGACCGCAGGCTGAACTTGAGTCCCGTGAGAGGATTTGGTCCATGGCAGTACTGATGTTGGACGTAGCAAGGCATGCGGGCGTTTCTGTTACGACCGTCTCCCACGTCATCAACCAGACGCGCAGGATTGCGCCGGCGACACGTGAGCGGGTGCTTGCCGCCATCGATGAACTGAAGTATTACAAGAACAATTCCGCCCGCCTGCTGGTACGCGGCCACAGTGACACGATCGGGCTGATCATTTCAGACATCGAGAACCCGTTTCTTCCAGAACTGATAAAAAGCTTTGAGCGTGCTGCCACTACTACCGGACTTGAGCTATTGCTGGGCATGACCAACTACGAACAGAAGAAGTCAGAAGCCGCTGTGCGCCGCATGATTGAGAACCGCGTGTGTGGAGTCGCGGTGATGACTTCACAACTTGACGGCCAGTTAGTTGACCGGTTGACGCAGGCAGATGTGCCGGTGGTACTGCTCGACGCGCCGAATGTCGGGCGTTGTCGCGGTGCTCTTTCTATTGACTATTCTGCCGGCATACTTCCTGCGGTTGATCACCTTTACCAATTGGGGCATACGGAAATCGCGCTTCTCCACGGACCGCTGCAACTTTTATCGGCGGCACGCTACTTCGAGCAGATGCGCGAAGCCATCAATGAATATGGCATGAAGCTGGTTGGTGCTGTGGAAGGCGATGGTGGTGCGGAGAGTGGAGCGCATGGCGCTCAGGTGCTGCTGAACCTGCGGCGTCCGCCTACTGCGATTCTCTGTGGCAATGACCTTTCGGCGATTGGTGCGATGGGAATGGCCGTACGAATGGAGCGCAGCGTGCCGCGGGATCTATCCATTATTGGCTGTGATGATATTGCTATGGCGAGTTATAGTCAGCCGACACTGAGCACTGTGCGCATTCCGCGTGACGCAATGGGCTATGAAGCCTTTCGTCTGCTTGACAAGATGCGAGGCTCCAAGTCACGTCGAGGCACCAAGTCGGTTGTAGCCACATCCTTCATCGCCCGTGGATCAAGCGGTCAGGTTGGAAAACAGATACATCATTCCAAATACATGGCTGGTGGTACTGGAAGAAGTAATGGACTGCGTCTGTTGTCCACTGCGCGTGGTGTAAACAATCAAAGAGGTAAGAAAGCTGAATGAGAAATGGTCCGGTGCGTGTCGGGATTATAGGTTCGCAATTTCAGGCTGACTGTCATGCAGCCTCTATTGCCATGATCGAAAACGAGATGACCGTCATGGCAGTGGCTTCACCCACCAGGGAGCACGCGCAGGCATTAGCCGCTCGATATAAGATTCCCCGTGTGTATGCCGACTATCGCGAGTTGGCGGCCGATCCGGATATCGAAGCAGTGACGATCACCGCGCCCAATGCCTTGCACTGCGAGATGACGCTGGCGCTGGCGCGGGCTGGTAAACACGTGATCTGCGAGAAGCCGCTTTGTGTCACTCTGGAGGAAGCGGACAAGATGCTTGAGACCTGTCGCAGCCATGGAGTGCTGTTGCTGTATGCCGAAGAGCTCTTCTTTACGCCGAAATATGTAAAGGCCAAGGAGATGGCTGACGCTGGCGCGTTTGGCAAACTGCACCTGATCAAGCAGAGTGAGAAGCATTTTGGTCCTCATTCTGATTGGTTCTGGGATGTGAAGCGCTCCGGTGGAGGCGCGCTGCTTGACCTTGGCTGCCATGGTATTGCATTCGCCTACTGGTTCCTGGATCGACCAAAAATTCTAAGTGCCTACTCTCATCTGGGAACCTATGTGCATGGTGAGAAAACGCAGGCCGATGATGAAGCCGTGACAGTCATTGAGTTCGCCGGTAATGCGTTCAGCATCATCGAAAATAGCTGGGCGCGGCGCGGAGGGATGGATGACCGTATCGAGATTTACGGTGAGGGCGGACTGACGATCGCTAACCTGCATAT
>CAXTNK010000122.1:9472-10999 GCA_964245665.1 uncultured Acidobacteriaceae bacterium | reverse complement strand
GTTGCTGCAATATCGATCATCGCGCCATGCTGCATGGCGAGATCATTCGTGATGGCCAGCTTTATCGCGAATTCGAGGCGCTTAATGATGTCGTCGTCGCCAAGGGCGCAATTGCTCGCATGGGTGACTTCAAGGTGCACCTGAATGAACAGGTGGCGGCAGCTTTTAGGGCCGATGGTGTCATCGTGGCGACGCCCACAGGCTCGACTGCTTACAACCTCGCTGCGAATGGCCCCATCCTTTCTCCCGACGTGGACGCGATGGTGATTGCCCCGATCTGTCCACACCTGCTTACCCTGCGTCCCCTGGTCGTGCGTGGCGACGCGAATATACGTATCAGCATAGAAGGCATACCTGACCAGACATTTCTGACCGTGGACGGACAGGAGGCAGTGCAGGTCCGCGTCGGTGACGAGATGCATTGCCGCAAGTCAATTCACCAGCTCAAGCTGGTGCGGATTGGCGAAGTCGGTTTTTTCAATGTCCTGCGGCAAAAACTCAAGTGGGGAGAGCGCTAGCTGCCGCTTGCTCGACCGCGACCTTTGCTGGTGCGGCCTGTTACGCCTTTTCCAATCCCAAGGCTTCTTCCAGTTTCAAGGCTTCTGCCAGCCTTGTTGCTTCGCTTTTGGCCTCGGCTTCATTTTCCAGTATGTCAGCATCCATCTGGGCTCTGGCCTCTGCTGCCGATGCATCCAGAAACTTCTGCGTGTCCTCCGGGCGACTTTTCAGTTCGCGGGCGGTGGCTTTCCGCATGGCATCACTGAACAGAAGCTTCACGTAGTCTTCAGGGCTGGTACCGCATCTTTGTATCCTCTCGGCGAATTCATCCGGGAGGCTAATCGTTACATCCATGCCTGCACACTAACATCTGACAGCAGAAGTTGACACAGTTCACTCGCCGGGCCCCGGGGGTGATTCCCATATTCGGAATGTCAGGTGAGGGCATTCCCGAGTTGGACCGGGCGCGCAGATCTTTTTTCCTTAAGGACGCTTAATTCTGTGTCAGCTCGTCCAGAAGAATTTTAGCTTTCGTCGCGAGACCATTGGCGCCATCGATGTCGCCATTTTTGAGTGCCTGGTCAGCGCGCGTCAGGAAACTGCCGATCTCGATCATGGTCTTCTTTTCCTCGGAAGAGAGAGTCCGCCTGATGGATTCCATCCCTTCGCGCGTGATACGGATCAGTTGGGACGCCTGGTGACTGGTCTGCGCGACCTCTGCCGAATCGCCCGTGGTGAGCTCCCCAATGGGCGACGGTGCTGACCTCCCGGCCTTTGCCTGCTGTGCCTCCGCAGGATGTTTCTCAGTCATCGGGGCGGGAGCAGAGGTCATTGCGCCACCTGGTACCTGCCCGTCTGTATTCGGAGCGGAGGACTGGGTGCTGGCCGCGGCGTCGGCGTCCGCTGTCGAAGGCCTGGCAGTCGCAGCAGGTAACGGCTTTGTTTTGCGTGGTTTGTGAAACTTTACCGGGGGAGGCTCGGGCTGCCTGACAACCACAAGGGATGTTGCCTGCGGGGGCAGGCTGGGCG
>CAXTNK010000122.1:3498-9462 GCA_964245665.1 uncultured Acidobacteriaceae bacterium | reverse complement strand
ATTCTCACTCATTTCCGGGGAATAGAGCGGTGTCTGGCTCAGTTCCGGCGGCTGAGGCTGCAGAGCAGGCGGGGGCACAGTCTTGCGGTGGAAGGGGCCCGAGGCACAACCCGCCATCCCAGACAGAAGAAGTACCGCCAACGTCTTGTGGACGCGAACGCTCATGACACAAAGACCTTTTAACGCATGTTCACAATTGCTGTGCTGTTGCCATAGGCATACCAGCCCGCTTTTTCCTGGGAATAAATCCGGCCAGGTGTCTCTTTCCGCGTTACGCCCACTGTGAAAATGCTGTAGCGCAATACTCCTGTTGCTATACCCTTTTCGACGTTGCTGATGCCAGCTTTTCCTCAAGAAAAGCCAACGAAGAGCACCTTACGGGTACACCCGCAGGAATCCCGCACCAGCGCCTATCGGAATGGTGTGACTTTGCTTTCAATTCGACATTGGGCTTTTCCAGTAGAAAAGACCAGCCGAGACCTCTACCTGTGTCTACACCATTTCCGACAGACGCTCTAGGCACGAGGATCTGCAAATTCCGATCTTGCCAGTTTCAGAGAACCGCGCAGTTTAACCTCTGCCGCACTCAGCAGAGGAATACGTAAAACAAAAGTGGTGCCAGTTGTTGATGCTGATTGTACGTCAATCCTCCCATTATGCAGCTGGAGGATGCGATACGCCATGGCCAATCCGATACCGCTGCCTTCCTTCTTGGTCGTGAAATACAGATCGAAGATTTTGTCGCGGATGGCGTCGGGAATGCCGGCGCCCTGGTCAATGATGCTGAGAACCGCCATACGGCCCTCTTCGCGCAGGAGTACGGTCAGTTGACCGCCGCCAACCTCCTCCATAGCCTGTGCGCCATTGAGGACGATGTTCAGAATAGCCTGCTTGATCAGGTCGGCGTCCAGCTTTGCAAGCAGGGGATTGGGTGGCAGATTACTCATTACATGAACGTTGCGTGTTTCGAGCTCGGCGGAAGCCAGCATGAGGACACTCGAGACGACGCCTCGCAGATCCTGGTCGAGCAGTTTCAGTTCAACCGGCCGCGAGAAATCGACCAGAGTCTGGACGACGCGGTCGAGGCGCTGAATCTCGCTCTCGATAATGTCGAGGTGACGGACCGCGCGTTCATCGGAGCCAGCCAGATTCAGCTTGGTCCGCAGAAGTTCCAGGTGTACGACAATTGCGTTAATCGGATTTTTGACCTCATGCCCGACACCGGACGTGAGACGCCCAATGGCTGCCAGGCGGCGGGAGAGTTCGAGCTCATTCTCGATTTCACGGACAGACTCGGTATCGTGAAGCGTGAGCAGCGCGCCGAGGCTTTCGCGGGGATTGGAGGCCGCGGGATCCTTGATGAGATCGAGCGAGACCTCGAGCAGACGCCCGCCCTCGGTGCGGACTTCGTGCTGGACGAGAGCGCGACCGGCGACGAATGCGTCCAGGATCGTCTGGTCGAGCAATGTGTTGTCGCGGAAGATTTCGCTGATTTTCGCGCCATAGAGTCTGCGGCGGTCGGTACCCAGGAAGCGCTCCATCGAATCGCTGACGAGGACCGCGCGCGAATCCTGCGTGAACAGCATGATGCCGTCCTGCAGATTGGTCATGACCTGGTTCAGGTTATCGCGCAGAGCGGAGAATACTTCTTCGACGTTGCGCATCCTCCGGCCGATGCGCTCGATCTTGTTGGACACCTGGTCAACGGTATCCGGCGCAGCAGACCGCATAGGACGCCTGCCAGGCGGACTGGGCGCTGGATTCTCAGACGTTTGCTGATCCTGTTCCCGGGCCTCTTCCTGAGCCTGGCCGGCCTCAGCTTCTGCCAGAAGGTCGAGCCGCCTGCTGATATCGGCAATAGGTTTCAAGGCGATGTTGGCGAGAAACGCAGCGATCACAAGCGAACTCAGAAGTGAGACGCCAGTCAAGGTGATGGCCGGGACGATCCACGGAGCGAGGGTATTCCTGAGGAATGTTGTACGGACACCCACCCGCACGGTGGCGAAGAGTTTGTTCTGCCGCTGGATGGGCAGGGTGATGCCATAGATGCGTGGCGGTCCCAGTACGGCCCTTATTAGCTGGACGACGCCGCCATTCAGCAGCAGGGAATAATCCGGCACCGGGGGCAGCAACTGGTCATCCTGCTCAGGATCGGTACTAACCAGGGCGCGGCCGTTTGCGTCGGCAATGGACACGTCGAAGACGGTAGGGGAATACCGGATGACCGAGTTGAGCATCTCTTCGAGCGGTCGGTCCTGCTGGAGCGCGGTGGCGACGGCTTTTCGCAGAACGACCGGATCATTTGTAGCATTCGACGGGCTGCGAAGATCGGTCTGCAGGGCCTGCCGGGTGGAGTAAGCAATCTGACGGGCGACTATGTCATTGCCCAGGTAATACTGCTTGATGCTCTGCTCCAGCAACTGGTCGAGAAAGAGCCACGACAGGGCCGTAACGACCACGAAAATCAATCCCGTGATCGCCAGCACCAGTTTGGTTTTCAGCCTGAATGTCGGCAGAGGGGTCAACGTGAAGAGCCTCGGTTAAAGTCGCTAAGTGTCCGGCGCTCCAGGGAAAGTATGCGCCAGGAAACGATGCGTTTCTTTTAAATGTAGCGAATCTCCGAAATTTGTCACGTTGCGTGTTCGGCGTGGCGGGTAGTTAGGCCCCGTCTGCAGCTTCTGCGGCCGCCGCCGCGCCATACTCTTTGAGCTTGTTGTGCAGGGTCTTCAGACTGATTCCAAGAATATCCGCGGCCCTGGTCTTGTTGTTGCGCGTCATTTCGAGCGTACGGATGATCAGGCGGCGTTCTGCTTCGTCGACCGTTGAACCGAGTTCGACTTCAACGACGTTGGATGGTGTCTCAGGCGTGTCGTGCAGAACAGTGACGGGCGCGCTGCGGCTGGCCTGGCGATCTCCAAAGCCAGCTGGAAGGTGGCGGATGTCGAGCGTACCCTCGCCGCACAGGATCAGTGCGCGCTCGATGGTGTTCCGCAGTTCGCGCACATTGCCTGGCCAGTCGTAGTCCATCAAGCGGTCGAGCATGAACGGATCGATACCGGCGATGCGCTGGCCGTGGCGGGCGTTCATCTCGGTAATCATGCCCTCCACGATGGCCGGAATATCTTCCTTGTGATCGCGCAGCGGCGGCATGTGGATGTTGAATACATTCAGACGGTAGTAGAGGTCGCCGCGCAGATGGCCGTCCGCGACCGCCATGTCAGGGTTTTTGTTGGTGGCTGCTAGCACGCGTACGTCGATCGGCATTTCAACCTTGCTGCCGAGACGGCGGAGTTTGCGATCTTCGAGGACACGCAGCAGTTTGGCCTGGGTGCCGATCGGCATCTCGCCAATTTCGTCGAGCAGAAGAGTGCCTTCTTCCGCCAGTTCGAAACAGCCGGCACGACGCTCCATGGCGCCGGTAAATGAACCCTTTTCGTGGCCGAAGATTTCGCTCTCGATGAGGGTTTCAGGAATGGCTGCGCAGTTGACGGCGACGAAGGGCTTGTTGCGTCTCGGGCTTAGTTCATGCAGGGTGCGCGCGACTACTTCTTTGCCGGTGCCGCTGTCTCCGGTAATGAGCACAGAGACGGTGCTCGGCGCCACTCGCTCGATAAGCGAGAAAATGTCCTGCATCTGTTTCGATTTGCCAACGAGCGTGCCGAGAGTGCCGGCCTGGCGTAGTTTGTTGCGCGTCGCTTCCAGTTCGCCTTCGCTGGCGCGCTTGTGGCTTGCGCTGGCCAGAAGGCTCTTGAGGCGGGGTGGTTCGATGGGCTTTTGTAGAAAGTCGTAGGCACCGAGTTTCATGGCTTCGACGGCGCGTTCGATTGAGCCTTGCGCAGTCAGCACGATGACTGTCTGGCGCTCCTGCATTTCGTTCAACTGCTTCAACAGTTCGAAGCCGTCCATGCGTGGCATCTTGAGATCGGTGACAATGATGCCGGGCACCCAGCTGCTGACTTTTTCCAGCGCTTCCATGCCGTCGCGTGCTGTTTCTGTGCGGTATCCCCAACCGGAGACGAGTTCCGCGAGCCCGGTAAGAGCGTGCGGTTCATCTTCGACAATCAATACCTTCTCGGTCGTTCCCATCCTGTATTTCCTGCTTCCTACCAGCCGGGCGTCGCCGGGCTGTACTTTTGTATCACGGTAGATTCACCGCCTACTGCTTAAAATGTCGCTTGCGATCGCAGACGGTCACAGGTTTGTTCCTGTCCGGCACGCATACTATCTTTAATTATGCTCGAATATGAGATTACTGCTAAGGAACTGTCTTTGCGACTGGCAGCGAAGTCGCTGGCTGCTGACACGGTCGTTCCCAAGATAATAGACGTGCGCGAACCCTGGGAGTTCACAACAGCGCACATAGAAGGTTCAATCCTGATGCCGATGGGCGATATTCCTTCGCGCGCCAACCAGGAACTCGATCCCGATGAGCCCATTGTCGTGATCTGCCATGCAGGTGTGCGTTCGATGAATGTGACAATGTGGCTGCGAAATAACGGCTTTGAGAACGTCCAATCACTGCGGGGAGGGATCGATGCGTGGTCGCGCGAGATTGATCCTTCGGTACCACGTTACTAAGCAATAAGAGAGAGTACTTAAGTTATAAAAGCTGGAAGCCCGCACTCAATTTTTGAGGCTGGGCTTCCAGCTTTGTATTGCAACTCCTACCGCAAGTGCAGAACTCAGGCAGTCGTCTTGACGCAATATTCGTTGAATGCTCGCGAAAGTTCCTGGCCGATCATCTGTGCAGTCGAGCCTTCGATGACAAAGCGCTGCATCAGGTAGACCAACTTGCCATCGCGCATCAGGCCAATGGCCGGCGATGTGGGTGGCTGTCCTTCGAAGTAGCCGCGGGCGCGCTCGGTTGCTTCGCGATCCTGTCCGGCAAATACGGTAACGGACTGGTCAGGAACGATGCCGTTCTGCAGCGCCAGACGCACGCCGGGACGCATCTTGCCTGCGGCGCAGCCACAGATCGAATTCACAACGAACATTGTCGTTCCTGGTGTCTTGACTGCTGCATCGACGTCCGCTGCTGTCCGCGCTTCCTTGATACCGGCGCGCGTCAACTCTTCGCGCATCGGCTGAACCATGATCTCTGGGTACATGTGCCGCTCCCTTATGTGTCTCGATTCTGTATCAACAGCGGCGTTGCAGCCGCTCATTCGATTGTAATGCACTTGCGAGCGAACGATGCCGTATGCGTTGTTGTACCTTTTAGCTGCATGTCCTCGCTCTTCGTTATCCAAGAGAATGTACCGCTCGCTCCGTACACGACGTTTCAGATTGGCGGTCCGGCGCGATGGTTTGCCGAGGCCCGGTCGGAGGCTGACGTGGTCGCTGCGGTGCAGTTCGCGCGCGAGAAGGGAGTGCGACTTTTCATCCTGGGCGGCGGCAGTAATCTCCTCGTGGCCGACGCCGGTTTTGACGGGCTCGTGCTGCACATTGCTCTTCATGGAATAGCAGAGGAGGCGGGCGTCTTTCGCGTCGCTGCTGGTGAGAGCTGGGACGCATTCGTGACGTATACAGTGGAACAGAAATTTGGCGGGATTGAATGTTTAGCGGGTGTTCCGGGTACTGTCGGCGGCACGCCCGTGCAGAATGTCGGCGCGTACGGCCAGGAGGTCGCGGGTACGATTCAGCAGGTCAGGGCGTTCGATCTGGCTGCCGGTGAGTTCGTTGCTTTGTCTGGTCAGCAATGTGGGTTTGGATATCGGACGAGTGTCTTCAATACTTCGCAGCGCGACCGCTACGTTGTTATGGAGGTTGATTTCGCACTCGATCCTACCGGTGTGCCCGAGCTTCAATATGCTGACCTGAAAGCACAATTTAAAGACTTAGGCCGGGTCCCGACCCTGGCGGAAGTCGCCGTTGCTGTCCGCGAGATCCGGAAACGCAAGGGGATGCTGCTGGTGGATGGCGATCCCGATTGCCGGAGTGCCGGCTCGTTCTTCAAGAATCCGA
>CAXTNK010000122.1:433-3465 GCA_964245665.1 uncultured Acidobacteriaceae bacterium | reverse complement strand
GGCTTTCACAAAGGTTATTTGTTGGGTGCGGCTGGTATTTCGACGCGGCACACGCTGGCGCTGACGAACCGCGGAGGCGCGAGGGCTGCGGATGTCATCGCGCTGCGTGATCAGATTGTCGAGGCGGTGGAGCGATGCTTTGGTATCCGGCTCGAGCCTGAACCGGTGCTGGTTGGCTGATTAAAGTTGTTGTGCGGCCACCGGAATAGGCATGCTGAGCGAAGTCAAAGGAGCTGCTCCTTCTCCCGTACCCACACGAATCAACCGAGCAACTTCAACAATTGCTCGCGCTCTGTCGCCAGGACTTCCTGCGCCGACCCCTGCGCCACTATTTTCCCTTGTCGCATCACGAATACCTCGGCGTCGATGGCGAATGCATCGGCGATCTCGTGGGTGACATGCAACGCCAGAACGTTGCGGCGGGTGAGTAGTTCGGCAAGTTCGGACAGGATTTCCTGTTTCGCTGCGCCATCGAGCCCTGTGAATGCTTCATCGAGCAGGAGCAGTTGAGGGTTCGGGGCCAGTGCACGTGCCAGGGCGATACGCTGTCGCTCGCCGCCGGAGAGATGAACGATCTTCCGCTCGGCCAGGTGAGCCGCGCCGAGCAGGGCCAGCATCTCAGCGACCCGCGCGTCTCGTTCTTCTGCGGATAAATGCCTGATGCCGAAAGCTACGTTGGCCCGCACAACGAGGTGGGGAAAGAGCGCTGGTCTTTGCGAAACGAGCTGCACCATACCCGATCCGGCTTTATAGAACTGACGCTGTTGCGTTGCGGTCAATACTCTGCGGTTGAGAACGATGCGACCGGTGTCCGGACGGTCGAGTCCCGCAAGGATGCGCAGTAGAGTGCTCTTGCCTGCGCCGGATGGGCCGAAGAGTAGCGCGGGCCATCGTGTGATCGACAACGCTACGTCAAGGTTGAAACTTCCTCGGTGATGCTGGACAGACAAAGTCAGTTCAGGCATCGGCATTCCTCGCAGCCGCGCTGCTTCGCCAGTAGATAGCCAGAAGCGCCGCGAGCGCGATGATGATGAGCAGCAGGGAAGTGCGATTGGCCGATGCGTAGTCGAAGGCTTCGACCTGGTCATAGATCGAGATGGACAGAGTCCGCGTGCGGCCGGGGATCGATCCGCCAAGCATCAACACCACGCCAAATTCACCGATCGTATGCGTGAAGCTGAGCACGGCCGCGGTCAGGATAGATCGTCGGGTAAGTGGTATCAGGACGCGCCAGAGCAGGTCCGCACCGCGTGCGCCCAGTAGTCGCGCAGCGTCGAGCAGGTCCTGATCGATACTGCCGACACCCGCCGTAACGGGTTGCACGGCGAAGGGCAAACTGTAGATGACCGAGCCGACTACGAGGCCCTCAAACGAAAAAGCCAGCGGATGCCCGAGAACAGCCGCAATCCATCGACCGGGTGCGGTGCGTGGCCCCAACAGGACGAGGAGGTAGAAGCCGAGTACTGTTGGTGGCAGTACAAGCGGCAAGGCTACAAATGCTTCGAGAGTTCGCGCGATATGCGATCGGCTGAGCGCCACCCAACTGCCCAGCGGCAACGCGATCATCAACAGGATGGCCGTCGTGATCGAGGCGAGCCGGAGTGTGAGCCAGAGTGCCTGCCAGTCCAGCCCAGGCTGCATCGGTTAGCGGGGCGCTTTCAGACCGCGGGCGGCGAGTTCCTGCTCAACCGCTGGAGACAGCAGGAACTCGAGCAGCTTCTGTGCGTCCTGGCTGTTCTTCCCTTTGAGCACGACTGCACCCTGCAGGATCGGCGAATAGGACGAAGCCGGCATCTCGATATAACTGCCTTCAGCCTGCAGTTTGTCTGTCTTCGCGGAGGTAAGTGAGATCAGTCCGAGCTGCGCATTTCCTGATTCGACGAACTGCGCAGCCTGCCCGATATTTTCGGCAACGCGGAGTTTTGGCTGGACCTGCTGCGTGAGGTGTAGAGTTTCGAGCGATGCTTTTGCGGCGCGGCCATAGGGCGCATGCTCGGCATTTGCGATCGCAACACTCTGGATCAGCGGTGACGTCAGTGCGTCGATGGTGACCGGCTGCACGGGGCCATCCTTGCGCTCCCACAGCACGAGCGTTCCCTGCGCGTAGGGGATGGGCTTGTCGCTGGTCGCGAGGCCGGCATTGGCGACGTGCTGCGCGAATCCCATGTCTGCTGAGAGGAACAGATCGAATGGACCACCATTCGCGATCTGGGTCGCGAGTGTAGACGAACTGGCAAATGAGACCTTGGTGGCGATACCGCTTTTCGACTGGAACTCGGCAAGCAGGGCGGGCAACACAGGAGCAAGGTCTGCGGCTGCGGCAACCTGAATCGGTGTCTGCGCGAACGAGGCTGCAGCGAAAAACAAGCTGGCAGCGGCAGTTGCGAATTTCGATAGTCCAAATTTTGAGAAATCAGGCACGCAGAATCATGACCTCGGTCGATTTGATGAGTGCTGCTGCGGTTTCGCCGACCTTCAGGTTCAGTTCATGCGCGGCCTCTGCTGTGATGATGGACGTGATGATCTGGCCGCCAATGGAAAGTTTCACCTGTGCCACGAGCCCCTCTACCTTTACTTCGATGACGCGGCCAACCAGCTGATTCCGGCCGCTCAACGTGCGCATCATCTGCCGCTTCGGTGTCTCCGGGCGTTTGGCTTTGTGGAGAAACTCGTCGAGCTCATCCTCCGGAATGCGGTAGTGACCGCCTGGAGTTTTTACTGCTTTCAGCTTCCCGCGATAAAGCCACTGCTTGATGGTCGGATAGGAAAGCCCCAGTCGCAGTGCGGCGTCGCGTGGAGAAAGAAGAGTGGCCATGGATGAAAGTATACGATATGGCTAAACGAATTTTGCTGATTTGCGTGACAGTGCGACGATTGCACACGGTAGAAATTGATCCCATGGATGGCGCAGGCTTGTCGTTCGCGCCTGCATCCTAAAAGCGCAGAACACGACACTCACATGAAGTCAGGAGCCAACAATGCCCGCTTTTCTTGCACGCCAGTCTACTTCCCGTTCCATTGCCAAAGGGCTG
>CAXTNK010000122.1:0-423 GCA_964245665.1 uncultured Acidobacteriaceae bacterium | reverse complement strand
CTCGCAGGGTTGCTTGGAGGGCTTGCCGGCTCCGTCGCCAAGATCGCAGGCGAGATGGTCTACAACCCTCGCACCGAGGGCCAAGTGCCGCCACCGATCGTGCTGATGCGCCGCGTAGTCGGCCATCCCATGACCCATATGCAGGAGCAGGTGGGCATGAATGCGATCCACTTCACCTTCGGCGCTGCGACGGGCGCGATCTACGGTGCTGCAGCGGAAGTGGCGCCGATTGTTACAGCCGGCTATGGATCAGTCTTCGGCGTGGTGCTGCAGTTGTTCACGCATGAAACGCTGGTGCCGGCAGCGGGACTGGACAAACCCGCCCCTCAACAGCCAATGCGCGAACACCTCAGCGAATTCTTCACGCATATCCTGTATGGCGTAGCGCCAGAAGCCGTGCGCCGGATTGTGCGTAAGCAGCTC
>CAXTNK010000121.1:0-11044 GCA_964245665.1 uncultured Acidobacteriaceae bacterium | reverse complement strand
AGTCGCGACATCGTCCGCGCAGCAGCAGCCAGCTCAGCAGAGGAATATTGTCGCGCGTCCGAACCGGCTGGTTGCAGGTGATGCAGTGCGACCGCGGCGAGACGACCGATTCACCCCTTGGCAGTCGGACGATGCAGACGTTCAGGAAGCTGCCAAAGACCAGGCCGAAAAGAACAGCGAAGATCAGCAGGACGATATCCAACGGCGGCATCCAGACGAAGTATACCGGGTCGCCGGAAGAACGACCCGCAGTGTAAAGGGTCTCGAATGAAGCTACGCTTCACAAATCCATGGTCACGAGGAAAAATCGTGTTTTTAGAATCAGCTAAATTAGAGCCATGAAGCCTCCTGTCAAACGCGGTGATTCGGAAGCCGAACAAAGAGACCAGGCATCGCCGTTTGAGCAATCGGTCGCACTGATGGCTCGGCTGCGCGCCGAAGGCGGCTGCCCGTGGGACCGCGAACAAACGCTTGCGACCATCCGCAAGTACACGGTCGAAGAAGTCTATGAAGTGATCGATGCGATCGACCGCGAGCATTGGGATGACCTGCGTGAGGAGCTCGGTGACCTGGTGCTCCAGGTACTCTTCTATGCCCGGATTGCGACTGACGAGGGCAAGTTCACCATCGACGATGTCCTGGATACGCTGAACCGCAAACTCATCCGCCGGCATCCGCACGTATTTGGAGACGCGGCCGCTGCAGCAGCAGGGAACCAGGCCATCTTGAAACACGCCAATGCCGCCGATGCCTCCCAGGTCCTGCGCAACTGGGACGCGATCAAGCGGGCAGAAAAGCAGGCTGCCGACAACGGCCAGCCCAAGAGCCTCCTCGATGCCGTGCCTCGTTCGTTTCCGTCGCTGCTCGAAGCAGGCAAACTCGGCTCAAAAGCCGCGAAGGTCGGCTTTGACTGGCCGGATGTCAGCGGCATCCTCGAAAAGCTTGATGAAGAGATGGCAGAGATGAAAGCTGAACTCGCTTCATCGTCGCAAGAAGCAAAAGCGAGGCTCGAGGAAGAGCTTGGAGATGTGCTATTTACCCTCGCAAACTTAGCCCGTCACTTGAAGCTCGACGGCGAGATCGCAGTGCGCCGAGCGAACGCAAAATTCCGCCACCGCTTTGCAGCGATGGAGCATTCATCAGACGCACCGCTCGATACACTATCTGCCGAAGAGCTCGAAGCTCTCTGGGCGGCTGCGAAATCGCGGGAAAGCCGTTCTGCGATCGAAGCCAGCGAGACCCATTGATGTCCGGACAGGTCAGCCCCCTATGACTACGGCAGGAGGCATTAGCCGATGACCGCTGAGCCAACACCCATTACGATCCGTGCCTGTACCAGTTTCGAAGAGCTCGACGACTGTGTCGACATCCAGGAGCAGGTTTGGGGCTATGAAGAGCGCGACATCATCCCCCGGCGTTTGTTCGTCGTGGCCCAGCGCATTGGCGGTCAGATCTTCGGAGCATTCACCCATACAGCGGGCAATCCTGACAAGCTGATCGCCTTTGCCATGGCGCTTCCAGGCGTCCGCGCTCAGACGCCCTACCTGCACTCGCACATGCTCGCCGTCTTGCCGCCATGGCGAAACGCTGGCATCGGTCGCCGCCTCAAGCTGGCGCAGCGCGACGACGCCCTGGCGCGTGGATTCAAGCTGATGGAGTGGACCTTCGACCCGCTCGAGATCAAGAATGCGTTTCTGAATATCCATCGCCTGGGCGCCATCGTCCGCAGCTACACGCCTAACTTCTACGGACCTCTGCATTCCGGCTTACAGGCTGGCCTGCAATCCGACCGGCTGCATGCCGAATGGTGGCTTGATTCACCCCACGTCAAGCAGACCCTCTCCGGCCAGCCATCCCTCTCACCGGACGCAATCGTCGAGACCATCCCGGTGACCCACGAGGTTTCTGACTGGAAGGCGTCACCTGAAAAGCGGCACCACGCAGCAGCTCTGCAGGCGTCAAACCGCAAGAAACTGCAGGCGGCCTTCGCCAGGGACCGCGTCGTCGCCGATTTTTCGCGCGATTCCCATGGAAATGGCTTCTACCAGCTGACAAACCTTGCTAGTGTGGATTTCCACTCAAAACCGCGGTAACTCGAACGTCAGCGTCTTGAAACATCCTTCGGGCCACGCATTCTTCAAGCCGATTTAGGATAGGACTTATGAAGATCGACGCTATCATCATGCGCGAAATCAACATGCCGCTTGTTGCGCCTTTTCAAACGAGTTTCGGGACGACCACGAATCGGCGCATCCTGCTCATCGAGGTGCAGGCAGAAGGCTATGCCGGATGGGGTGAATGCGTCGCGGGGGAACATCCCTATTTCAGCGAAGAGACAATCGACACCGCGTGGACGATCATTTCGACCGAACTGGCTCCGCTGCTCGCCGACAGCGATCTGCAGCAGAGTGGGAATGTTCCCCGGCTGTTCAAGCTGATCCGTGGCAACCGCATGGCCAAGGCTGCGGTCGAAAACGCCATCTGGGACCTTGAATCGCAGATGCGCGGTATCTCGCTCCCGTCGATGCTGGGCGGCACGCGCGAGACCATCGCCTGTGGTGGGTCGATCGGCATCCAGCCGACGCTCGATGAGCAACTGGCGAAGATCGAGAAAGAACTGGCAGCGGGCTATCAGCGGATCAAGTTGAAGTGCAAGCCGGGCTGGGATTTGAAAATGCTGGAGGCCGTCCGTAAGCGCTGGCCGGAGATTCTGCTCAGTGTCGATGCCAATTCCGCCTATCGCCTGAAAGATATCGACCATCTGGTCACCTTCGACGAATTCCGTCTCCTGATGATCGAGCAGCCGCTGTGGGCGGACGACTTCTACTTTCACTCCATGCTGCAGAAACAGCTCGAAACGGCGATCTGCCTGGACGAATCCATCCGCAACCGGCGGGATGCTCTGGCGGCAATTGAAATGGAGTCCTGCCGGATCATCAATATCAAATGCGGCCGCGTCGGCGGCTTCAGCGAAGCCATCGCGGTACACAACGCAGCTGCCGAGCGCGGCATCGCGGTCTGGTGCGGTGGAATGCTGGAAACGGGAATCGGCCGCTCGCACAATATCGCGCTCTCGTCGCTTGAGAACTTTCTCCTGCCCGGCGACGTATCTGCCAGTAGTCGATACTGGGCGGACGACATCATTGAACCGGCGGTTGAAGTCTCAAGCGCTGGCGAGATCAAGGTGCCGACGACACCAGGACGAGGTTTCGAAATCCGTACCGACCTGATCGAGCGGCTGACCGTCCGCTCCCACCAGGTACGTGCCCGCTCCATGGTCGCTTGACAGCCGTGCGACATCCCGCCGGGTGTCTTGGCATCCAATCACCCGGGCGAATGCCCCACAACGAGGAGAAACAATGACTCCGCAAGAACAATCCATGCTAGGCGATCTGGTGCGCAGGGTGCAGCAGACGCAACTTTCCGAAAAAGATCCTGAAGCAGCGCAGTTGCTCGATCAGCAGCTTGGCCGTAACCCTGATTCGCTCTATGTCCTGGCCCAAACCGTGCTGGTGCAGAAATACGCACTGGAGCAGGCGCAGAAGCAGCTTGATCAATTGAAGCAACAGGCGCCGGCCCAACCGGCCAAGCCGACCAGCTTCCTCGGCAGTATTTTCGGTCACAAGGACCAGGAGGCGGCACCTCCACCCCAGCAGTATGCCCAGCAGCCGCCCTATACGCCTGTGAATCAGCCACCTGCTTATCCCCAGCAGGCTTATCCGCCGCCATCGCAGTACGGCAATCCGCAGTACGGCGCCCCGCAATATGGCGCACCGCAGGCTTACCCCGCTCCCGGAGGCGGCGGTTCGAGCTTCCTGCGTTCTGCCGGAACAACGGCAGCCGGTGTCGCGGCAGGCGCACTCGCCTTTGAGGGCATCGAGTCGTTGATGCACGGATTCGGCCACGAAGCAGGCTTCGGCGGCGGTGGTGGATTTGGTGGCGGCGGCTTCGGCAATGAACGGCCTGAAGAGACTGTCGTCAACAACTACTACGACGAGCCACGCGGCGGTGATCGGGATAGCGGCTTCGACGCCAGTGACCGCAATGATCGCGATGACCGGAATGATGACAGGAACATCGACGACGCGAGTTACAACACCTCGAGCGACGACAATCTGCAACCGCAGGTGGATCAGGCCGACGACGTCAACGTAACCGACGACGATAACGGCTCCTTCGACGATGCATCGCTTGGTGATGATTCTGGCGGCGATGATTCCAGTTTTGTCTAAGTAGCGGGAACCTCAGAAACGGCTGGTGGACAGCACCTATTCACCAGCCGTTTCTATTACTGCTGCTCACTGCATCGGCGGTGGCAGGCTCTTCAGAATTGTAATTGCACCTTTGTAGTCCGTATTGGGGGGGACCGGCACAAAGTCGCTGGTGATCTCGGTTGTTCGCATCAGCATGGTCTTCACCAGCAGGATCTTGATGGTCAGGTTCAGCTTCATGCTCGTTGCTTCCCATCGGCCGTCGCCTACGTCTTCCTGCTGCACCTGGATAGTGCCTCCCTTGAAGAGACGACCAACAAAACCCCAGCCGAAATCAACATCCTGGATGATATGAGCGTCGAAACGCACCATCCGCTTCTCCTTCACATCAATCCATAGTTCGCCGGCCATGCCGTGGTAGACCTGGGCCTCGCGGTTCGGTGGAGCGAATTGGGGATTCGGCACGAAGGTCAGGCGGTATGCCGGCCCCCTGGCTCCCTCGACGACACCCTGATACTCGTAAAGAAATGCATCGGGCAGCAGCTTGATGAAGCTGTCGGCGTGACCACTGTCTTCCTGTTCTTTTTTATGCCGCCGGGCCTGGATCTCGGGATGCGCGAAAAGGTTGTTGAGGCGGTCTGTCTCGGCCTGCAGTGCGTCGCCGGTGATGGGCGTGTCCTCACGGCTGAGCAGGCGCGCGACGTCACCGTCCGGCGTCTCGATGATCTCCTTGACCGAGGTGCCTTTTTCGTCTGTCTTGCGCAGTTGATAGCGGTAGCGCGGCGCGGCGCCGGGATGCAGCTCGTTGTAGGACGCGTCGCGGACCAGTGCGACCGGATCGCTTTTGAACTTAGCATCGTCACCCTGTGACAACGCGGTTCTGCCGGCAATGCCCGCGCCGAGAAGGAGCGTCGCTGCAGTCAAAAATGTCCGTGGGCAGAGAAATGAAAACTTCATCGTCTGTTATCTTCCTGCGTCTTTTATCTTCCTGTTTGTTCCGGAACCGCAATTGCAAGCTGAGCAACTGGCAACTTTCATCCGAATTGATCATTGCTCCGCCCGCCTACTTCGGCGAAAAGAGCATAGTTCATGAGACGTTTGGTGTTGTATTTGGTTCCATCGCGGCTGCTACAGTTGTACCCTCTCCCGAAACACAGCCGGAAAAACACCTATGAAAGTGTGCTTTAACGATCAACATGAAGCGACCATCCTCCGCATTCCACAAGGGTTGTAGTTCATCCCGGTTGCGGTGACACTCCCACTCTCGTATAGTGCGGGCAGAGTCCCTTATATGCAGGAGAGGTTTTTCGATGGCGATTGGCGAGTCCGGCGCAGCAGTGATTGGCAAGTCCGTTCAGATACGCGGCGAAGTAAAAGGCAGTGAAGATCTGCTGGTAGACGGCCAGGTAGAAGGTACTATCACCCTTACCGAAAGCCGGCTCACGATCGGTCCCAATGCCAACGTTGCCGCTCATGTCTCGGCACGGGACGTCGTTGTCCTGGGCACACTGAACGGCAACATCACGGCTACCGGCCGTATTGAGCTGCGCCAGGGTAGCCATCTGATTGGCGATATCAGCGCCGGTCGGCTGTCCATTGAAGAGAATGCAATCTTCAAGGGCAAGGTCGACCTGATTCAGAATGCGAAGTCGGGTAGCCCTCTACCTGCAGCAGCAGACGTTGCACATAATGTGCCATAAGCTCACCAGACCGCACGGACGGGCGTAAACTGTTGACGGATGAGTGGGACGCCCATTTGCCTACCAAACTGCGCTGCAGCTATCAGTTGCTGCAAAACTGCTCGATTTGAGTTTTGAAAGCTTCCACGCTGCGTAAACACTCTGCGGCACCTGTGTCATTCAGCCTTCTGTCCGTTCAAGGGGATGGGGATCACTGCTTCTCTGTATGAAGGAAATTCCTTGTTGCGCAAGTTTTTTCAGAAAGACCGAACCAGCAACTCGAGTGATGCGCCTCCCGTACTGACGGGCCCCCGTATTCCTCGGCACTCCAGTGCCTGGTCTGCGCTGCTGAAACATTTGAAATCCGAACAAAACCTGCGCGTCCTCGATATAGGACCCACATCTCCAACCAATATCAATTTCCTTACCAACATGGGTCACAGTGTCTACATGGCGGACCTGGTACGTGCAGCTAGTTCACCGGAATGGGTTCTGCCGCCTGCTGAGGGTGAGACCAAACCAGGATTCGACGTAGCCGGTTTTCTGGAGCAGAACCTCGAATTTGCCGGAAGAGAATTTGACGTTGTTCTGCTCTGGACGACGCTTGATTATCTGCCCCAGCCGCTGGTGACTCCCGTGGTCGACAGACTCTGTTCTTCGATGAGCGCACTCGGCAAGGTGCTTGCACTCTTCCACAGTAAGCTGCGTGGTGACCGGACTTCCTACTGCCGTTATCACCTGACCGACAGCGATAACATCGAAATGCAGGAAAGCATGAACGTCCAGGTGCAGCGCGTCTTCACCAACCGGAGCATCGAGCAACTGTTCTCCCGCTACCGGAACTGCAAGTTCTTCCTGGCGAAAGACAACGTGTACGAAACCATTATCACCCGCTAGACCTTCTCTTCGTATCCTGCAACTTCAGGATCGTCTACGCACTGAGTGCCTGCGGACTGTTAGTCGACTGTGAACGCACACTCATTTGCGAGGGTGGCCGCATGGAGGCAAAAAGGGTGCCTTGTCTCAATTCCGGGTCGCGGTTAGGAGCACCCAGGTTGCGCGTGAGGATAGCGTCACTGCTTCGCTCTGCCAATCCATGCTTTCTGCATACAGCATGCACCATCAGCGCGATCCGTCGGGCGTAGGGTTTGCTCACGAAATCTTCCCCGCCAAAGCGCTTGCTGTACATGTCGACCAGGTCGGGAAAATGTTCACGGACAAAATCCAGGTATGTCGCTCGTGAGCATGACTTGAGAAAAAGAGGCTGGGCGCACAGAAAACTGGCGCCCGCAGCCTTGGCAGCAATGGCAACTCTATCGAGCGCACCCGATGTGTCAGTAAGTCCGGGTAGAAGCGGCGAGCATAGAACCCCTACTTTCAGGCCGGCCTCGCGCAGCTTCCTTACGGTCTCGAATCGCAGATCTGGCCGCGGAGCCCTCGGCTCCAGCAACCGAGCCAACTTCGCGTCCGTAGTGGTGATCGTGAGATGCACGACGAGCGTATTGCGCGCGGCGATGCTCTGCAGCAGGTCGATGTCCCGCTCGATGAGGGTGGACTTGGTCACAATCCCGATGCGCAGGTTGCGGCATTGTGCGAGGACTTCGAGCAGGCTGCGGGTGATGCGCGCCCGGCGCTCGATCGGCTGGTAGGGGTCAGACGCGGTGCCAAGAGCGATCTCTTCATCGGGCCTCAATTCGCGCAATTCCTGCTTGAGCAGCCACGCCGCATTCTGCTTGATGAAGATCTGACGCTCGAATGCTGCCGGATCTTTCAATTCCATAAATTCGTGGGTGTAGCGAGCGTAGCAATAGCGACAGGCAAATTCGCAGCCGCGGTAGGGATTGATACTTCGCCCGAAGCTTAGCCTCCGGCGCGAGACGCTTTTGTTCAGGATGGAGCGTACCTTTAGCGACGTAAAGGAGACATCATGGCCAGTATCGACAGGTTCGCCCGCTGCCGCGATCCGGGCAATTCCGACCAATGTGCTCCCGGGTTGGAAGGTCTGCGCAAAGAGGTTCCGGTCACCGTCTGCATGTATGTTCGCCATTTGTTCGCCTTTCCACTAAGCTATCGCTGCAGGTGTCCGGACGTCAAGAACAATCGCAGAATGGCAAAGTCGGCATCATAAAACGAGAAAACCCGGCGACTCACCTGCCGGGCTACTTCGATATACCTGAGGAGTTTTCATGCCTGATCTTCGCGGCACTACTGTGACCTGGCTAGGCCATGCGACCGTTCTTGTCCGTACAGCCGCCGGCACCAACATCCTGATTGACCCATTTATGAAGGACAATCCGACCTATCCGAAATCATTCGTGCTGCCCGAAAGCATCGATCTGCTGTTGCTCACGCACGGCCACTTTGATCACATAGCTGATGCTGTGCCAGTAGCGAAGAAGTACAAGCCGAAGGTGCTCGGCGTCGCAGAACTGATGGGATTTCTTGAGAGCAAGGGCGTCGAGAATACGAATGGGATGAATTACGGAGGGTCGTTCAAGCACAAGGATGTGACGATCTCTGTGGTCGAGGCCAAACACTCATCCAGTTTTCAGGATGGCGACACACTTGTGTACTGCGGCAATCCGGCCGGCTTTATCCTGACCATCGACAATGGTCCGACGCTCTATCACGCAGGCGACACCTCTTTATTCTCGGATATGAAGCTGATCGCCGAGTTGTATGCTCCGGAATTCGGCATGCTCCCTATTGGGGATAACTACACGATGGGTCCGAAAGCTGCTGCGATTGCTGCAAAATACCTTCTATTGAAGACCATACTGCCGGTCCATCACAGTACGTTTCCAGCATTGTCCGGTACGCCCGACGAATTGGCTGCGATACTCGATGGATCATCGATAGAGGTGCTCCGACTGCAGCCCGGCGACTCGGTCTAAGCTGTAGATGCACTGGCCGCCGGAGGGCTTGCGCTCTACAGAGAGGCTGAGCAAGATGGGCTGAACGAAAGAGGGAGTCATCGGCAGGTCTGCTGATGACTCCCTCTCTATCATCGCGGCGTTACGGCGGCGCGTGCTACTTCTTTTTTGCTGCCTTCGGTGTGACTGCCTGCTTCTTCTTGCGTAAAGCCCAGCTGCGCTTCATGGCGTCGGCAATATGCTGTCGCGCTTCCGGGCTCAGTTTGGCAGCACCTGCGGGGCGTCCCGGCTTACGTTTTACTTTAGCTGCAAGCGCGGTGTATCTGCCATTCGATGTTCCGGAGAGGAGCGCTCTCGCCTCCTGCAATCTTGCAATTTCTCGATCCAATTCAATCAGTATCTGTTCCACTTGCATTTGCTGTCCCTTCAGACTGCGGCCCGCTCCGGCATGCTGCTGCTGCCGGGGCCGAAAAGACGGGTCCGAGGTATTTGTAACTTCAGTGCCCATTATCTATCGAGAACCAAGACCGACGCCAGCATTGAATTTTGCGGAGTGGGGGAGGATTTGCCGGGAAGTGCCGGGGCACTTGATGGAACGACGAGCTCGGTCAATTCATTACTTTGCAACTGAGTTGCATGGCAGACAGCATAGCGCTTTTTGATGCCTGCCATGCGAGCGAAACCAGTGAACAGCTGGGAAGCATAGTTCGAAGGAGTGGATCGACGTAGCTCGGGCCAGTTCCAGCCTCAAGTTCTAGCCTCCAGTTCTAGCCTCCAGTTCTAGCCTGAAGAGTCTTCCGACTTATCCGCATTCGGTCGGGGCGACCGCACTGTATATTCGTTTTCATTCTCCCGCTCGCGGGGAAGCCGAAACTGTTGCAGGGTTCGCGGGCTGTTATTGTCCAGGATACTGCGCCGCAATCCTTTCAGAGTGTCCTGTTTGTCGCGTGCGTAGTCAGAGGCGAGCCGAGTCAACGCATAGGTCACAATGTCGCCATGATGCAGTTGCTGCATCTCCTGGTCGCGCCGGAAGTTCAACCAGAGACGATGCACCAGCGAGATGTCGTCAGGGTTGAGGATAGGAGCATGCGGTCCGATGTAGAAAGAGTGGGCGCCGCCATCAGGCGATACCACGTAGTAAGTGAACTGGCGCTTGGGTTCGGGCAAAGCTTCCCACGCCTGGCCCATGTGGAAGGCCTGTTCCGGAATTGTCAACTTGGCAGAAGTTCCCGACACGACAGTCGACGCTTCCAAGGCATTCGCACTTTGTACCAAGGCTGAAAAGACATCGCCGGCCGGCACAACCAGAAGGGAGATATGTTTGCCGAAGCTCTCCGCGAGTGAGACAGCTTTGGTGAAGAGCATCTGTTCGTGTTCGCTGAAAGCCTGTTCCGAGGTGTCCAGAAATTCGGGGCCGCCTGCGCCGACCATGCGCGCAGTCAGTACGACAATATCCTGCTCGTCTGTATTAGTACGGGCAAGAGCCCACTTGAGTGCGATCGGGTTGATGGCATCGCGCATGGTCACCATAACGCAGCCGGGCTGGATCTGCAGTGCTTCGCAGCCGATCGTGTCTTCGTGTTCCAGCTGAAAATGCTCTCGCATCTGCCGGTCAGTGATCTTGTGCTTCTTCAGGTTCTGCTTTTCGGAGACGCTGAAGATAACGAAAAATGTCGCAGCAAAAAGGATCCCAGAAACAGTGGCGACTGACTTGGTAAACAGGTTCACGATTGCTGTACTGAGCAGCACCATGAAGACAGAGATCAGGCCGACAGGAATTTCGCGTTTGCCGATGTAGATATTTGGCGGGACCTTCCAGCCGCGTTCGCCTTTGTACTTCCAGCGCAGAACGAGCATCGCGAGGCTGTTGAAGGTGAAGCTCCAGATGACGCCGAAGGCATACGCTTCGCCGAGCGTAAATACCTGGCCGCGACTGATGACAATGGTTAACAGCTGCAGCAGCACCACCATGTTGACGATGCGGTAGCTGGTGCCGAACTTGACGTGTGGCTTGCGGAACCAGTCCGTCAGTACTCCGTCTTCAGCAACACGCATCAGCACGCCACTCGATCCGATGATCGAGGTGTTGATCGCGCCCGAAAGAATCAGGAAGCCGACAATGACGACGAAGACGCGGAAGATGATGCGTAGTACTTCCGGCCCGGTCATGTACATGGCCAGCCCGGCGATCAGGTTGTCGCCATAGACAGAGACGCGCACGCTGTCGGGGATGAGCATGACAGCGAGCAGGGAAGCCATGCCCGTAAAGACAAAACTATAA
>CAXTNK010000120.1:299-11055 GCA_964245665.1 uncultured Acidobacteriaceae bacterium | reverse complement strand
CCAGACCGACACCGCTCAATTGCGATAGCTTGGGCGCGAGGCGTGTATCCACCAGATCTTCGACCTGCGACAACGGCACAGAACTCGACGTGATAGCCATCGTCAGCACAGGCGCATCAGCTGGATTGGTCTTGCTGTAGACCGGCGGCGACGGTAGCAGCGACGGCAGGTAGCTTTGCGCAGCGTTGATGCCTGACTGCACTTCTTCTTCGGCAACGTCGATATTCAGGCTCAGGTTGAACTGCAGCACGATGACCGAAGCGCCGCCTGAACTGGTTGAGGTCATCTGGCTCAGACCCTGTAGTTCACCAAACTGTCTCTCAAGTGGAGCTGTAACAGTTGTTGCGACGACATCGGGGCTAGCACCTGGGTAGAAGGTGAGCACCTGGATCGTCGGGTAATCGACTTCCGGCAACGCCGATACCGGCAGCTGCAGAAAGGCCACGATCCCGACCAGCAGGATCGCCGCCATCAGCAGCGAGGTAGCAACCGGCCGCAGGATGAATGGGCGGGACGGACTCACGGGGCTGTGCTTTCCGTCGTTGTGCCGGGTAGTGGCTTCTTCGAAATATTGATCGGCGAACCGTCTTGAATCTTCTCAAAGCTGCTGTTCGCGAGTACTTCTCCGGGATTGATGCCGGTGACCGAAGTGGTCAGACCATCGGCAACGCCCGTCTTTACGTTGGTCATTTTGGCTTTGCCATTCTGCACAACAAAGACAAAAGCCTGGTTGCCGTTATGCTGCACGGCAGATAAGGGGATAAGCGTGGCATTCCGCATCGTGCGGACCAGCAGCTTGGTGTTCACAAACTGGTTGGGAAAGAGTGAACTATTGGCGTTGGCAAACGTGGCGCGCAGCTTCACCGTACCGGTTGCCGTATCAATCTGGTTATCAACTGTCGACAGCGTACCGGTAGCCAGGCGCGTCTGGTCGGAGCGGTCGTAGGCTTCTACGGATAGCTTCGCTCCATGCCGCAATTCAGCCTGCACTTCGCCGATATTGTCTTCAGGAATGGTAAAGACGATCGTTATTGGCTGTATCTGCGTAATGACCGCGAGCACAGTCGTACTACCGGAGGTGACGACGTTCCCGGGATCGACCAGCCGCAGGCCGACGCGACCGGAGATGGGCGCGAAGATATTGCAGAAGCCCACCTGCACTTTGTCATAAGCGACTGTACCTTCGTCGTTTTTCACCGTGCCCTGGTCCTGCAGCACAACCTTCTCCTGGTCTTCCAGGGTCTGACGGGGTATGGCATTCTTTGCCCAGGCGTCCTGGTAGCGCTTCAGATCCATCTGCGCCTGGGCAAGCAGGTTCTGGTCGCGTTCGAGTGCGCCCTCTGCTGTCAGCAAATTGGCCTGGTACTGGCGCGGATCAATCTGGATAAGCGACTGGCCCTTGCGGACAATCTGTCCTTCTTTGTACTTCACCTGTGTAATCAAACCAGTGACCTGCGCCGTCAATGAATCTGTGAAGACAGGCGTGACGGTGCCGATGGCGCTCAGGTAAACGCCGATATCTCCGCGCTGGGCAGTGACGACTGTCGCGGTCACGGGACCACCCATGCCGTGCCGGCCGCCACCGCCCGCACCTTCAGCAGGAGCATTCTGTTTATGGATGACGAACCAGAAGAGCAGACCGAACGCAGCCAGCAGGACAAGCCAGACGATCGCACGCGTCAGCGGCGATCGATGCGGTTTTTCGTGCGGAGGAGGAAGCTGGTGGTCAGGACCAATACGCTGCGACGGAGGCTGTGGTTGCACGATATCTTCTTGCATCAGTTGCGTAGCTGTTCAGCGGGCAATGCCGGGATTTCGCGTCGGCAGGACCGCTGAGGCTGCTCCTCCAGGTCGAGGGTTTAAATTTCTGTTTGCCGCTTGACCCATCCTAATAGGCTTGTGACGGGTCTGCAGATGTCGGCGTTCAGCTATCTGGCGAAGGGTGGCCACACCCTCGGTCGTCCAGATACCTACGATTAAAGTGGTGACCGTCTCATACGGGGTCTTCGGGTCGTAAAGAGTTGACGGCTTCAGTGCTGTTTTGGTTGCAAGGCCGGCCCCCTGCCTGCTGTTTCTGATAGAAATGTAAGCACTTGCACCCCCGGCTTCTACCGCCCTGGAGTTTTGTCTATGGTCTTGTCCGTGCCCCGTCTGCCCCTCTCCCGTCGCGCTGTTCTTTCGTACAAGCCATTGCTGGGACTGCTGCTTTTGGCTGCTCCGGGGACGCTCGCTCTTGCCCAGCAGACGAGTCCGAACCAGCTCCGTGCGCCGGCGACCCCACTGGTCACGCATGACCCCTACTTCAGCGTCTGGTCCATGGCCGACCACCTTACCGACAAAGACACGCGCCACTGGACGGGTAAACCGCAGTCCCTGAATGGCCTCATCCGCATCGACGGCAAAACCTACCGCTTTCTCGGCGATGACGATAGCGACCTCCCGGCCCTCAAAGAGACCAGCCGCAGTCTCACGCCAACGCGCACGATCGTGACCTTCACCGATGCTGGCGTCGAGGTGAAGCTGACCTTCCTTGATCCCGACCTACCACAGGACCTGGTACTGATCTCGCGGCCCGTCACCTACGTGGATTGGTCAGTCAAGTCGACCGATGGCCAGCAGCACCAGGTATCTGTGTATATGGACGCGTCCGGTATGCTCGCGACCAATGACCACTCGGAGGCCGTCATCGCCTCGCGCGCGTCCATCAAAGGGCTCGACCTGCTGAGGATCGGCACCCAGGAACAGCCGATCCTCAAAAAGTATGGGGACGATGTGCGCATCGACTGGGGCTACTTCTATTTCGCCGTACCCAGGAACCAGGGCGCTGCCCGCATGACGGCCGGCAACGAAACCTATCGTGACGACTTCGCCAAGGACGGCGATGTTCCCGATGAAGACGATCTTGGCGCGGCGCGTCCACCGCAGAACCGCTATCCCGCGGCGCCTCTGCTCAGCGTCGTATTGCCGCTGGGATCGGTGGGCGCCGCGCCGGTCAATCGCCACATCCTGCTTGCCTATGACGATATCTACTCCGTCGAATATATGCACCAGCAGCTGCTGCCCTACTGGCGGACAAACTATGCATCATTCGCAGAGATGCTCTCGTCTGCGGAACAGCAATATTCAGAACTTCAGGAAAAATCAGATGCACTGGACAAAAAGCTGACCGCAGACCTGACGAAGGTCGGCGGTGCCGAATATGCCGATATTGCCATCCTTGCCTATCGCCAGGCGTTTGCCGCGCACAAGCTGGTCGAAGATGCAGATGGCGCGCCCTTCTTCATGCCGAAAGAGAACTTCAGCAACGGCTCCATTTCCACTGTCGACGTGATCTATCCCTCGGCGCCGATGTTCCTGCTGCTCAATCCGAAGCTGGCTGAAGCCCAGCTGCTGCCGGTGATGCTGTACGCCGAAACGCCGCATTGGAAATTCCCATTTGCTCCGCATGATCTTGGTGTGTATCCGCTGGCCAATGGTCAGCAGTATGGCGGCGGCGAAGAGACCGAAGTCGACCAGATGCCGGTGGAAGAATCGGGCGACGTCATCCTGTTGATGGCCGCGATCGCCCACGCCGAAGGCAACGCCAATTTCGCCAAACGCTTCTGGCCGGTCCTGACGAAATGGGCCGACTATCTTTCGTCGAAAGGGCTCGATCCGGAGAATCAGCTCAGCACAGACGACTTCGCCGGTCATCTCGCGCATAACGCGAATCTCTCCATCAAGGCGATCGAGGCTATCGGCGCCTACGGCCAGCTGGCGAAGCAACTCGGTCATCCGGAAGAAGCCAGAAAATATCGCGCCATGGCAGAAGATATGGCGAAGAAGTGGCTGCCGATGGCTGCCGATGGCGACCACTACAAACTGGCCTTCGACAAGCCCGGTACCTGGAGCCAGAAGTACAACCTGGCGTGGGATACCATTCTCGGCCTCGACCTTTTTCCCGCATCGGTGCGCAAGGAAGAGATCGCGTTCTACAAGACGAAACTGAACACCTATGGCCTGCCGCTCGATAATCGCGAGACTTACACCAAGCTCGACTGGACCATCTGGACTGCCGCTCTGACCGACAACAAGCAGGACTTTCAGACGCTGGTCCATCCCATCTGGAAATTCCTGAATGAGACGCCGGACCGCGTGCCGATGTCGGACTGGTACGACACGGTGAGCGGCAAAATGGTCGGGTTCCAGGCAAGATCGCCCGTCGGCGGCGTGTATATTCCAATGCTCGCGGACCAGACGATGTGGAAGCACTGGGTGGAAGCGAGTAAGTAGACGCTTGTGGCTAGAGAGTTCATGGCGTAGCGGAGAAGAAGCAGGTCCGTTCGACTCCGCTCAAAGTGACAACGTATCTGGCGAGTTCAGGCAGGTAAAAACCTCAGGAACATTCCTGGTGCTTCAGCCGGAAACCGAATGCTCTGGCAGCACTGGATTTTCAGCCGCGGCACCCACGCCGAACTCACCCTCCCATTTCGCCACGATCACACTGGCAAGGCAGTTGCCGATGACATTGATCGAAGTCCGGCCCATATCCATCAGGGCATCGATGCCGAGCAGAAGGGCGATCGGCTCTAACGGCAAGTCAAAACTGGAGGCAGTCGCCAGCAGCACCACGATGACAGCACGCGGCACCCCGGCCACTCCTTTGCTCGTGAGCATTAACGAAGCCATCATGACCAGCTGGCGTCCAAGAGTCATGTGAATGCCGGCCGCCTGCGCGACGAAGACCGACGCCAGCGAGAGGTACAGAGCAGAGCCGGTCAGGTTGAAGCTGTAGCCCGTCGGCAGCACAAAGCCTGCGATGCGGGCCGGCACGCCCAGTTGCTCCATGCGCTCGAGCGCCAGTGGCAGCGCGGCTTCTGAAGTACTGGTCGCAAAGGCAATGGTCGCCGGCTCGGCCACGGCTCGGGCAAAGCGTTGAATCGGCACGCGCGCAATCCAGGCCGCCGGCAGCAGCCCGACCAGGATGAAGACAATCAGCGCGACGTAGAGCGTCAGCAGCAGTTTGCCCAGGCTGACCATTGAGCCGATGCCCGCCTGCGCCACGGTATACGCCAGCGCCGTGCCGACCGCGAGGGGCGCGGTGTACATCACCAGGTTCGTGAACTGGAACATGGTTTTCGTGAGCGACTCGATGACAGCAAGCAGCGGCTGGCGTGCCTCCTCACTCAGACGGCCCATGGCCAGTCCAAAGATGACGGCGAAGACAGCCACCTGCAGCAGCTGGTTCTCGGCGACGGCCTTGGCGAGATTCTCAGGAAACACATGCAGCAGGAACTGGTCCCACGTCTGCATCGTGCTCACGGGCGCGGCACTCGCAACATGCGCCAGTTTGCCGGCTAGTCCTTTGCCAGCCCCGCTTATATTGATGGCAAGCAGTCCGACGGCGAGCGCGATGGTGGTCGAAATTTCGAAGTAGATGAGGGCCTTGAGCCCGAGGCGGCCGACATCCTTCGAGCTGCCATGCGCAGCGATCCCGCAGATCAGCGTGCCCAGGATGAGCGGCGCGACGATAGTCCGGATGAGCCGGAGGAAGATATCGCTGAAGACGCGCAGATGCAAGGCAAATGCCGGTACATCGAGCCCAAGTTCGACCCCGGCCAGCATCGCCCACAGAATCCAGGAACTGAGCGAGCGGTGGCGTATCGTCTGCCAGAGAAGGAGCCCGAGACCGAGGATCCGCAGCATTATTTGCATCGTATTTCCGGAAAGGTGAAGCAGCCCGAGCATGGCGCCCAGCGCGTAGAGGAGCAGGCCTGCCACCAGCAAGGGCCGATCGAGAGAGTGGGTTGGCTGTTCTGCTGGCATTGCTTTCTTCGAACGCTCCGGTTGACCTGATGCCAGCTAACCGCAAGCGCCGCATCCGCCTCTACACTAACAAGAACCTATGCCAGCTATCGCTTATCTCGAATGCTCGCGCTGCCATGCGCATGTCTGCGCCGCCACGCCACAGACTCTCTGCCCGGTCTGCTCCAGCGAACCGGGCATGCCACCACCGGGCACACTGTATGTCCGCTATGACCTTTCCGCGCTGAAAGGGACCGACCCACGCCAGGTCGTCGGCAAAGCCGCGACGGCCACTCCCTGGCCTGGCATGTGGCGTTACAGCGATGTGCTGCCGGACGTCGAGCCCGTAACCCTGGGCGAGGGTTGGACGCCCATGCTGCACAGCAGGCGCTACCCAAACGTCTGGCTGAAAGAAGAAGGCGCGAATCCTACCGGCGCCTTCAAGGCCCGGGGATTGGCTCTCGCCGTCAGCATGGCGAAGCACTATGGCCTGACGAAACTGGCCGTCCCCTCAGCCGGCAACGCTGCCGGCGCACTGGCGGCTTATGCAGCGGCTGCCGGCATCGAGGCCAACATCTTCATGCCACGCGATGTGCCGTTCGCCAACTACGTCGAGGCGACGGCTTACGGCGCGAATATAACGCTGGTCGACGGCCTCATTTCTGACTGCGCGCGCATGGTGGCGGAGCAATCGGCCAGTAAAGGCTGGTTCGATGTCTCGACCCTGAAAGAGCCGTTTCGCGTGGAGGGCAAGAAAACCATGGGCTACGAACTGGTCGAGCAGCTCGGCTGGGAGTATCCCGATGCCGTTTTCTATCCCACTGGCGGTGGCGTTGGCCTTATCGGTATGTGGAAGGCCTTCATCGAACTGGAAGAGCTTGGCTGGGTAAAGCGTGGAATACGTCCGAAAATGATCGCGGTGCAATCGGACGGCTGCGCACCTGTCGCCAGGGCCTTTGAAGAAGGAGCGAACGCCAGCCAGATGTGGCAGAACGCAGCTACATTTGCCTCGGGGCTCCGTGTCCCCAAGCCGTATGGCGACGCCATCATGCTCGACATTCTGCGCGAATCCGGCGGTGTGGCGCTGGCCTTCAGCGATGAAGTAATCCTGGCTTCCCTGCTCGACTGGGCGCGTAATGAGGGTGTCTTCCTGTCGCCCGAAGGTGCCGCAGCAACTGCCGCGTATGACCACCTGCTCGAGACCGGCTTCCTGCAACCAAGCGATCGCGTCGTTCTATTCAATACCGGCTCCGGACTGAAATATACCGACGTGACCGCTGCCGCCATGCACCTGCAGCGGCCGAATGGATGATTTCTGCATGACGAAGCAGAAAAACGTTTAAAAGGGCGTAAACGCGTCTCCAGGCGCATCAGAAACAGGAGTATTCAGGCCGGTCGTGCTTTCCGCCGGCGGGAAAGGTTTCATGAAGAACAGATTGATCTACCTTGGTACAGCCGCCCTTATTCTTGGCGCCTCGGGTGTGGTTGCCATGCACGGCGCTGCCGCCAATGGCGCACCTGCCGGCGATGTTGTCAGCACAAAAACCAGCGTCCTTACCGGCAAGGCAGCTTTTACTGATTACACCAAGGAATCGCCCGGGACATATCGCAAACTGACCGTCGCCGACCTGCCTGCTCCCTATGCAACCAAGGGCGTCGACGCCGGCTCTGACACCATCGCCCGCCCTGACGGTGCATGGCCGAAAGTTCCGGCTGGTTTCAAGGTCAGTATGTACACCACCGGCATCGACCGTCCGCGCCTAATCCGCACCGCACCCAACGGCGACCTGTTCGTAGCATTGAGCGAGTCGAACAAGATCATGGTCTTCCGCGGCATCACTTCCGAGGGCAAGCCACAGCAGTCGGAGACCTTCACCACCGACGTGACCATGCCGTTCGGCATCCGTTTCTATCCTGCTGGACCAAACCCGAAGTGGGTCTACATCGGCAACACTGATTCAGTTGTCCGCTTTCCTTACAAGAACGGCGACATGAAAGCTTCCGGTGGTCCCCAAAAACTGGCTGACCTGCCAGGTGGCGGACGTCTGCGCGGCGGCGGTCACTGGACACGTGACATCGTATTCTCAAAGGACGGCACCAAGATGCTCGTGTCCGTTGGCTCGCACTCGAACATCGATGACTCGGACAATAACCCGGCAGAAGTGCACCGCGCCGATGTGCTCGAATTTACGCCTGAAGGCAAGTTCCTCAAGGTGTACGCATCGGGCATTCGTAACTGCGTCGGCGAGGCCATAAATCCAACGACCGCCCAACTGTGGTGCTCGACCAATGAGCGCGATATGCTCGGCGATAATCTTGTTCCCGACTACATTACGCATGTGCAGGAAGGCGGTTTCTACGGCTGGCCCTGGTATTACATGGGCAGCAACCAGGACCCGCGTCATGCCGGCAAGCATCCTGAGTTGAAGGGAAAAGTGGTCGTTCCCGATGTTTTGTTGCAGCCGCATTCCGCGTCGCTGGAAATGACATTCTATGAAGGCAGCGAATTTCCGGCAGACTACAAAGGCGACATCTTCGCCGCGGAGCATGGCTCGTGGAACAAGGCAGTACGCGCCGGCTATGAACTTATTCGCGTGCCTGTGAAGGATGGTAAAGCCAACGGCCAGTATGAGGATTTCATGACCGGCTTCGTCACGCCTGAAGGAAAGGTATGGGGCCGGCCAGTCGGCGTAACTGTCGCGAATGACGGTACGCTTTTTGTCACCGATGACGCATCAGGCTCGATCTGGCACATCACGCACAACGGCAAATCATAGCTGAACTAACTCAGTTGGCCGCGCGCCTCGTGGGGCGCGGGCATTTTTACCAGCAGCTGATTTCGCCGAAATCCCAATTGTCCGACCTAGACGATCACCTGTGCATCCGCCATGCCGGCATCTCCAAATATCCGCTCGTACCGCTTGATTTCATCCGCAGTTCCAGTTGCTTTTCGCGGATTGTCCGAGAGCTTCACCGCCGGACGTCCTTCCGCGCTCGTCAACTTGCAAACCAGGCTCAAAGGATCGAAGCTGTTGTAACCCTGCGGATGGCAATCGCGAAAGTCATTCGTGAGTAGTGTTCCCCATCCGGCACTGAAACGTATCCGCGTCTGTTTCTTCCATTTGCGTGTATCGACAAAGTCGGCGGCACCATGGAAGTCCGCAGGTGCATAGCCGTCGGCAATTGCCCCGGAAAAGTAAGCGTGCAGCGATAGAATGTCGTTCGCGTCAAGCGCATCTGAAGCGATGAGCAATTTGCTCTCGGGCAGGCGGCCGCGCTGCTTCAGCCACGCAATATATTCATCGCCTGCAATGTAAGGATCCTTGCTGTCGGCACGCTGGCCCGTCCAGTCCGCCACCCAGTCCGGCGCATGCTCGAGGAACTGTGTCGTGCCGAATGTGTCCGGCAGCAGGATCAGCAGCGACCCCGCATATAACTGCTGCCAGAGTTCCAGCACCCTGTACTGCGCAGTCTTCAGCGACGCGTCATCCGGCGCCATGGCCGCGAGTGCCATCGGCAGTTCATGCGCGTTAGTGCCGATAGCTGCTAGATCATGCTTGTAAGCAAGGAAAGTATTTGATGTGCCGGTAAAACTGCGGCCCAGCACAGTATTCATGGCATTCACCGCGTACTCCTGCCAAAGGAAACTGTGTCGGCGACGTGTTCCAAAATCCGCAACCAGCAGGCCCGGGACGCCGCGCATCTGCTCGATCTTTCCCCATAGCCGCGTTTTCGCACGAGCGTAGAGAATATCGATTTCAAACTCGCTCATGTCTTTCAAGCTGGCCCGCGTGCGCAGTTCGGTGATGGTCGAAAGTGCATAGAGCTCCCACATGGTCGCCTCGACCCAGAGGCCTTCGAAGGTTAGCGCATACTGGCCATCCACGACATGCAACTCATATTCTGAAAGGCGGAAATCTTTCTCCAGCCAGTCGATAAACGCAGGTTCAAAAATACCGCGCGTGCCATAGAACGTATTGCCCGCAAGCCAGACCAACTCTGACCGGCCAAAGCGCAGGGTCCGGATATGTTCAAAATGCTGCACGATAACCTGCCGCGGAATGCTGTCGGCGAGCCGCACAGAAGACGTGCGATTGATGAGCGAGAATGATACGCGCGTCGTCCTATAGTGCTTCCAGATGAACTGCAGCATCAGCAATTTGTAAAAATCTGTGTCGAGTAGCGAGCGCACAATGGGATCAAGGTCCCAGTTATGGCTGTGCGCCCGTTCCGCAAAATTTACGATCATCGCGTCATCTTAATAGACCGGTACCGATCACCTGTAGTAACTGGTAATTGCTCTTAAACCGAAAAGCATTCACCTTCACTCAAGATAACGTCTTTACAATCGAAGCATGTCCATACTCAAGGTCATTCTTCTTGCCATCGTGCAGGGACTTGCCGAACTGCTGCCTGTTTCAAGCTCTGCGCACGTTGTCGTCGCCGAGAAATTGATGGGCCTCGACCCGTCTGCGCCCGAGATGACGCTGCTGCTCGTGATGCTGCACACCGGCACCATGTTCGCCGTCATCGTTTATTTCTGGCGTCAGTGGAAGAACACTTACTTCTCCTCAGCCGCAGCGTTCAAGGACTTCGCGGTGCGCGTGATTGCCGCGACCGTCCTGACCGGCATCGTGGGCGAGATCGTTAAGAAAGTCATCGAGAAGACGCTCTTCCGCAATGCGCCGCATGCGCAGATTGAAGACCTTTTCGGCCGCCTCGACATCGTCGCGCCCGCCCTCGCCGTCGCCGGTATCGTGATTCTCATCGCGGGACTTGCTGAAAGACGCGCCGAAAAGAAGGCTATCGAAAACACGCCCGACATGTCACTTGGCCAGGCATCCATCATTGGCGCGATCCAGGGACTATGCCTCCCTTTCCGCGGATTTTCCCGGTCGGGAGCAACGATCTCCACCGGCATGTTGACGGGTGCCAGCAAAGATCGAGCGGAGCGATTCAGCTTTGCGCTGGC
>CAXTNK010000120.1:0-289 GCA_964245665.1 uncultured Acidobacteriaceae bacterium | reverse complement strand
GGCGGGGGTCGCCCGTCCCCGCGCCGAAGCTTTCAGTTTTGCACTGGCTGTCGTTCTGACGCCCGTAGTCGTAGGCCGCGAAGCCTTGCGCCTGCTGCATGCGGCGCCGGGAGATGCAGGCGCGTCCGCCTCACACGGTATTTTCCTGCCCCTGCTTGGAACCGTTTTTGCGTTTCTAGCCGGACTGCTGGCGCTGAAATGGCTCAGCCAGTGGCTTGAAAACGGCCGCTGGTACCTCTTCTGAATCTACTTCGTTGTGGCCTCGTTTGCGTTCTACACACTTCATCTC
>CAXTNK010000119.1:0-11111 GCA_964245665.1 uncultured Acidobacteriaceae bacterium | reverse complement strand
CTATAGCAGCGAGGAAACAAACGGCTTTCAATCGTCGACGCTTTTCAGTCAAACCAACCGCTTCGTCCAGGGCGAGTTCAACAGCAACGTGGCGACTTTCGGGCTGAAGCCGACGCAGGACAGCTTTGCGCTGATCCGCGAAGCCCTACGTGGCGCGCGCTCGATCTTCCGCCAGGGCAAGCACTACTGGAAAGCCAGCGTCATACTGAATGACCTGCAAGATGCGAAGGCGGCGCCGGCGCAGATGTTTCCGACGCGTGATCCGGTGAAATCGGCAAAGCTGATGGCGGCGATTGATGGCCTAAGCGGCCGCTTAGGCCGGGCATTGGTCCGGCCGGCCGTCTCCGGTCGAGCGGCGATGGAACGCTAAGGCAGAGCATCTGTCGCCCCGGTATACATTCCGACTCGATGAGCTTGTTATCGCTCGCGGGTGAGATCGTAAACAGATAGACTGCTCGACATATCCGACAGTCTAAAGAAGAGCGTGATGGCACATAATCCTCAGAAATTTGCTGCAAATTTTAGTGCCAAGCTGGCTACCCGTTCACGCCATGTATGCGCCTTCCTAGGTGCTGGAGTTTCAAAGGCTTGCGGTCTGCCCGACGTGAGAGACCTACAAAAAGGTGTGATAGCGAGACTGGAAGAGCCGAACAAAGCTTTATTCGCAAACCAATTAACAAAGCGAAATTTAGAGCAGGCGTTAAGCAGGGTCCGTAAGATCGCCGCCTTGCTGAAAGACTCTGCTCCGATAGAGGCGAAAACCGGAGCGGCAACCGCCCAAGAGACAATCGAAGGCTTATCCGAGACGGCGGCCAACACGCTAGATGAGATGGTTTGCAAGGCGATCGTCGACGAACTGAACATAACGAAAGCCAACCTAGGCCCAATGAAAGACTTTGCAGCCTGGGCCAAGCGCTGCGACTATCATTCCCCGCTCGAAATCTTCACAGTCAACTATGACCTTCTTTTAGAAACGGCTCTGGAAGATCAGCATGTCCCGTACTTCGACGGCTTCCTTGGCACGTTGACGGCGCGGTTCAGAACAGAGTTGGTCGAACCTTTGCAGGGTGCCGACTGCATGCCTCCATTCTTTACTAGGCTCTGGAAATTACACGGGTCTCTAAATTGGGGATGGGACGACGAGCACAAAATTTTCAGGCGAGGTACGGCTATTGATAAAAGCGCGGCAATTTACCCTTCCGATACTAAATATGATGACTCGCGTCGTATGCCGTTTGTCGTGCTGCAGGATCGTTTTAGACGGGCACTTTTGCATCCCGAAACACTTACGTTGATTGCCGGGTACTCTTTCGGCGACGAGCACCTTAACGAAATAATTTACGATGCAGCCTCTACAAAAGAGCGTTCAGAAATCGTCGTATTCTGCCGCTCGAAAATTCCAGACGCGCTTGCAAAGCGTGCGCTTCGCATACCGAATATTCAAATCGCCGCTGCGAACGAAGCCATCATCGGCGGGGTGCGCGCCGATTGGGAAAAGCCTCAAGAGATTGAGTACCCTGAAGCCATTTGGAAAGGCGATGCATTCGCTTTGGGAGATTTCGCTGTTTTGGCTGCTTATCTGGCAAAAAGCGTTACGCGAGACATCGAGAATCCGTTGCTCGTTAAATTGACAGAATTGATCGCTACACCTGCAGAAGCGTCGCCGAAGGTGACCAATGCCTGAGAAAGACCCCACCTGCATTGGCAAAGTCCGTCATGTTCTTGGCGCGACTGTGACGGTGGCGCTAGATAATGACTTAGCTGGCATCGCCCCCATCTATAAGGGTCATCTGCAACCCATCGGCCAAATAGGGTCGTTGGTACGCATACCGCAAGGCATTATTGATCTCATCGGTTCTGTATCCCTTGTAGGGATTGCAAAGCTATCAGGAGCACCTGCCCCATCCGATTCCGTTCAGCGTGATGAGAGATGGTTGCAAGTGCAACTGCTCGGCGAAATTGATAGAGCGACAGGGAAATTTAACCGGGGCGTTGGTTCGTATCCAGGTCTTGACGATTCCGTTCACTTCGCGACACCCCAGCATCTACGGGCTATCTTTCCTGAAGCCAGCGAAAGCCACATCCGCATAGGATCGCTTGCAGCTGCGGAAGAAATACCTATCTGTTTAGACGCTGCAAAGTTGGTGACGCGACATGCGGCGATCGTCGGCTCAACTGGCTCCGGTAAAACGAGCGCCGTTGCTTCTATCATTCAAAACTTCGTCCGGGGAGGCTGGACAGCAGCTAACATCGTCGTGATTGATCCTCATGGCGAATACGCCGATGCCCTGGGCGAGCATGCGTCAGTTCGAAGCGTACTTGGCACCGGTGAAAATCAGCTGCGAGTTCCTTATTGGGCATTACCTCACCTTGACATTCTCATGGTGTTTATTGGATCTATAGGAACGCCGACATTCCATAGGCGCTTCGCTGAACTTGTCACATTGGCCAGAAGAGAGTTTGTGACACAGGCGCAATGGCTAATGCTCGATCCGTCAGCAGTAACAGCTGATACACCAGTCCCCTTCGACATTCGCCCGGTGTGGCACACGCTCGACTACGAGAACCGCGAAACGAGGACGGTCAAAATAGAAGCATCTACAGCTTGCGTCACAGATCAGGGGGACGCGCAAAACCTTCGATCTGCAACCTTCCAGCAATACAGCACAACGAACACAGCACCATATAAAAGCCCAAACTATGACACTTTCGGGAACATGCCGAACTTGCTGCGTCTAGGATTGTTAAAGCCAGAACTGCAATGTTTCCAATCAGCACAAGGCACAGCGACTGGTCCTGATCCGCTTGTCCAAGTAATTCAAGATTGGCTGGGCGGGGCCTCACCCGTGTCAGTATTAGATTTCAGTGGAGTGCCAAGCATTGCGGCTGATCTTTCGATCGGCGTTGTTCTCAATCTCCTTTTTGAGATCTGCCTCCGCAGCGAAGCGGGCGGCACAGGTGTAGGACGCGCAAGCCCGGTTTTGATCGTTTTGGAAGAAGCTCACCGATACCTTGGCAGCACAGCTAGTGCGATGACACAGGAATCTGCCAACCGAATTGCGCGTGAAGGGCGGAAATACGGGATCGGGTTACTGGTTGTCACACAACGTCCGACAGAGCTGCCTGAAACAGCGCTTGCACAATGTGGCACCTTAATTGCGCTGCGACTCGCAAACCAAAAGGACCAAGGTTCTATCGCCGCTGCTCTTCCAGACACAGTGACCGGCTTAGCTGCCGTATTGCCGTCACTGCGCACAGGAGAAGCCATCATCAGCGGCGAAGCCATCGTCCTGCCAGTAAGAGGGCTTTTAACGATGCCGCGACCCAGACCCCACTCCGAGGACCCCTCTTTGAAGCCTTGGCGGGAAGAAGCCAATGCACCAGACTTGGCCTCTTCTTTAGAAAGGTGGCGGGGAACGTATGGAGGCTCCGATGTTTGAGTGGATACCGATTGAATCGAAGGCCATGAAGGCGATCGGCTTTGACCCTGAGACAGACACCATCTACATCCGCTTTAACGATGAAAAAGAATGGTGGTATTCAGCATGCCCTCCGTCAGTTTGGGAAGAATTCACTGCGCCCGATCAATCGAAAGGCGCCTTTATGAATAAAGTTTTGAAAGCAAAACCAAATGGCAGATACGGAGGTTAATGGCCCCTAGCTGCCCGTTCTGTTGGATGTACGATAAAGGACGTTCATATATAAAACGTGAGGAAATGCTTATGCTTGCTGCCAGTCCGGAACAGGCGGTAGAGCTACTCGATCAGGCTTTTAATGCCGGCGACCTCGAGACGGTGCTGACCTTTTATGAGAATGCTGCCGTGGTTGTCACCGAACCCGGCAGGGTGGCGCGCGGCGCGGATGAATTACGGGAATTTTTCTCGGCCGCCATGCGGTCGGGGGCTTCTGCAAAGCAGCTCAAAACCAGCGTCCTGGAGGCCGATGGGGTTGCGCTCTTCCTTTCACGCTGGACTCTTAGTATGCAGGCCAAGACACGGCACGGACCTTTGTCGCTACGACAGTGTTCCGAAAACAAGCCGATGGCAACTGGAAGGTCCTCATCGACAATTCTCTGGGACCGTTGATTCTTGGCAGGGAAGAGGATGGCGTGAGAGCGCAATGATCGACGAGATCGTGCTTCCCACATCCTTGCAGGTCACTGCTACCCCGGACGACCGTCTACCGGTGCTATTCCGGACTGTGCCTGAGGGCGGTCGTCGGTTCTGGGAGTTCTTCACTGTCAATATTCGCAACCCTCATACACGGCGCGCCTACTTCAAAGCCGTCGAAACTTTCGCCGCGTGGTGTGCAGACAAAGGGCTGCACGATCTCTCGGTCGTTACGCCGATGCACGTCGCAGCTTATGTCGAGCAGCTCGGCCGGACTCGCTCGAAGCCGACCGTCAAGCAGCACTTGGCCGCCACCAGGATGCTCTTCGATTGGCTGGTCACCGGCCAGGTCGTCGCTTCCAATCCAGCACATTCCGTCCGTGGGCCAAAGCATAGCGTCAAAAAAGGGAAGACCTCTGTCCTCGATGCCGACGAAATGCACGACCTGCTGGCTTCGATCGACACCGACTCGCTGCTCGGGCTGCGCGATCGGGCGCTGATCGCCCTGATGGGCTACACCTTCGCTCGCGTCAGTGCGGCAACAGGGATGAAGGTTGAAGATTATTACGTGCAGAACCGGCGGGGCTGGGTGCGGCTGCACGAGAAGGGAGGTAAGGTCACAGAGCTGCCCTGTCATCACAACCTCGATCAATACCTCGAAGAATGGATCACGGCTGCAGAACTAAACAGCCAACCGGAATCGCCTCTGTTTCCTACCCTGCGGCACGGCAAGCTATCGGAGGTGCGCCAGGCACTCCCTCAAGCCAACGTGCATGCCATGATTCAGCGTCGTAGCAAAGCAGCCGGCCTGCGCACAAAAATCAGTGCCCATAGTCTCCGGGCGACGGGCATCACTACCTACCTCAAGAATGGCGGTAAGCTCGAGATCGCGCAGGCCATGGCTGGCCACGAAAGTGCGCGGACAACAGGTCTCTATGACCGGCGCAGCGATGCCGTTGCGCTCGATGAAGTTGAGCGGATCGCTTGCTGATTTCAAGTCTATAAGGTGAAGTCGCATCATTGCGATACCGTGGTCCCCCTACGACTAGAATCCTCTCAATGGGACTGAAGCAATCAATCAAGTCACTGAAAACTCATGTGACTCAGCACTCAGTCCTCGCTGGCGCTATGACTGGCTTCCTTGTGGCTTTGATCGTCATGTTTTACTTGGGAGCTCGCCTCGAGTGGATTATCCCGTCCGAACCGAAGGTCGAGTACTCGCTCAAGCGGGTCGTTAATTTCGACTATCACAAGGTGAACCAGCCTTCGATTACGGTTTACGATGTCGAATTCTTTAACAAGGGCACGGACGAAAGTGGTTTTTCAGCAACGCTGGATTATGGCGATCCTGTCGGAGAGATCGTTGCGGTTCATAGTTGGCCCGATGGGCTTGAGCACACACCGGTCCGCTTTCCGTCAATCACATTCAAGGCCGAACCCTTTAAAAAGGGCGACCACTTCACAGCTCAGCTTCTTTACACAGGGAATTACAACTATGAGCCGAAGATCACGATCAAAGGCAGTGGACCCAGGGCTATACCGATCGATTTAGAAGTTGATCATCGCAAACGCTCAAGCTTCATTTATGGAGCACTCGCGGGAACTATCGTGTGCCTTCTCATGAATGCGTTCTGTGCATCTCGTCGATAAGGCCTTTAAGACCGGCCCAGCGATGCCCGTGCGCTCGATGAAGTCTAGCGATCGCATACCGGTCCCTTTTTCCTTCCCGCAACCATGCATGATAAATCTCATTATCATGCGTGCAAACGGCTGAGCTCAGCACAGGGACCATAGGTCCGTTTACCTCAATAATGGTAGGTTTGCGACTGTGTCGAAAGCCTTTTCCTTGACGCTCTAGGAGAGATGCGCGCAAACTATCCTAGATTGTCGAGGAGAGAGCAGTGCAGTGGCAAAGCAAGTTGACTTGATGCAGGGTACGCTCGAAATGCTGATCTTGAAAGCCGTCTCCCTTGGCAGACTTCATGGCGATGGCGTATTGCTACGCATTCAGCAGATCAGTGGCGAACAATTGGTTATCCAGCAAGGCTCGCTTTACCCCGCCTTGTACCGACTGCAGCATGAAGGTTCGATCAAGAGCGTGCGGGGTGAGAGCGAAAACAATGGTCGGGCGAAGTACTACACGTTGACCGCATCCGGTCGCACACAACTCACTGCCGAAGTGGAAAAGTGGAACCAGACGGCTGGCCTCATCGGCACGATCCTGCAACTGACTGAGGTGGAATTATGAGTGCGCTTATTTCCCGCGTGCGCTCATGGCTACAGTCGGTCACTGGACGTAAGCGCCTCGAAGGTGAGATGGAACAAGAGATTCGCTTCCACCTTGAAGCACGTGCGGCACATCTGGTGCGCGACGGAGTGGAGCCAAAGCTAGCCATGCGTCAGGCAAAGCTGGAATTTGGCGGCATGGCCACGCACAAGGCCGACATGCGGCAATCGCTCGGGCTCCGCTCGTGGGATGAGTTATGGGCCGATCTTCGCTATGCTGCGCGCATTTTGCGTAAGAGCCCCGGATTCACGCTGATCGCTGTAATTTCCCTTGCACTCGCCATCGGGGCAAATACGACGATCTTCTCTCTCGCGGACGCCATGCTGTACGAGCGACTTGGGGTTCCCCATCCTGAGGAGCTGCGTTTGCTTACTCTCAGGGGAGATGCAAATGTTCTGATTCAGATGAGTTGGGGTTCCGCGCAGCAGTTGCCTGGCGGGAGCGAGCGCTTCGACTCATTTACGTATCCCGTCTATCGGCAGTTAAAAGCTCAAAATCGTGTTCTCGAAGACATTTTTGCCTTCAAGGATCTAGGCCAGGTAAATGCCACTGTTGCAGGCAATCCACAGTCGGCCACTGCTGAACTTGTCACTGGCAATTTTTTCAAGCAGATGAGAGTCGAGCCTGTTCTCGGCCGTGCGCTTCTGCCTGCAGACGATGAAGCCCCTGGAACAGGAGCCGTCGTTATGATCAGTGATGGATTCTGGAGCCGCGACTTCGGACGTTCTCCACGGGCTATCGGAGAAATCATCAGCATCAATCAGACACCGATGACCATTGTTGGCGTAACGCCTAAGGGTTTCACCGGCGCTGTGAGCGTGCAACAATCGCCCGATTTCTTCATTCCTCTATCGATGCTGCCGCTCCTACGAGCGCAAATTGTCAACGCCGGACCCTTCCTGTCGACCACAGATTTCTGGTGGCTTCAGCTCATGGCTCGGGCCAAGCCGGATGTTTCCGAAGAGCAAGCGCGACTGTCTCTTGACCTTCTTTTAAATGCGGCTGTTCGTGACACAACGACAATAGAAACAAACAGGACGATGCCGCATATCATGATCGAAGATGGCAGTCGGGGCCTGAACGAAGCCGCGGCCTTCGCTAAGCCGATCCAGTTACTACTTGCGATGGTTGGCGGCGTACTCCTGCTGGCTTGTGCGAACGTAGCCAATTTGATGTTGGCACGAGCATCCAGCAGACAGCGGGAAATGAGTGTTCGACTCGCACTTGGTGCAAGCCGCTGGCGTATTCTTCGGCAGGTGCTCACGGAAAGCCTACTGCTCTCGGCGATGGGAGGTCTTCTCGGACTGCTCATTGGGTTCTTCACGCGAACCAACCTGCCGAGCTTTTTTACGAATAGCTGGAAAAGTGCCGAGATAGACATACCGTTCAACTGGAAGATCTTCGTATTCAATGCAGCGATCACGACTATCACGGGCATCATTTTTGGATTGCTCCCTGCTTGGGCAGCAACGAGATCCAGTATCGAGAGTGGTCTCAAGCATGGCAGTAAGGCTGCAACGCGCCGACAAAGCACTTTCAGTGGTAAGGCCCTTATCACTTTTCAAATCGCGCTATCGACTTTGCTTTTGGTCGCGGCAGGATTGTCCATTCAAACTCTGGCACATTTGCGCAATGTTGATCCAGGTTTCCAGACGAGCAGATTGCTTCTCTTCAATATCGATCCGCCGACCCTCCGCTACCCACCACCTAAAGATGTTTCGCTGCACCTTCAAATAGAAGAGGCACTCGGCACAGTGCCAGGAGTCGAGGGCGTGACGAGCACAGTGAATCCACCTCTGAGTGGTCGATATTTCACAGGCGGATTTTTTCTGGAAAGTGTATCCAAAACAGATTCATCAAGCGGCGAGGGCGGAGTGTATCCGGCAATGGCCTGGGTCGGAAACACTTTCTTCTCGGTGATGAAAATACCCATCGTGACAGGGCGCGGCTTCAACCAGCAAGATACGAGGAGCTCGCCTAGAGTTGCGATTATTAATCAGGCCCTGGCTCGAAAGTTCTTTCCAAATGAGAACCCAATCGGCAAACGCTTCAGTTCTGGAAATCGGTCCCATCTAAACGGCGCGCCTGATCGGGACAACACATGGATACAGGTCATCGGTGTGTGCGCAGATGCTCGCCTTGGCAATCTCCGAGACGATCCGCCGCCGATGGATTTTCAGCTGTACAGTCAAAGGCCGGACGTAGGAAGTTTGACTTACGTAGTTCGCACCCACATGAACCCAGAAGCTATTGTGTCTTCGCTGCGAGCGGCAGTGCTGCGCATCGACCCAGAATTGCCTCTAACGGAAATCCGAACTCAAGATCAACAGGTTGATGATCTAACGCAACAGGAGCGTATGTTTGCGACGCTGACTTCAGGTTTCGGCTTGCTCGCACTGTCTCTGGCTTGCGTAGGCATCTACGGCATCATGGCTTACACTGTCGCACAACGAACGAATGAGCTTGGCCTTCGTCTCGCGCTCGGCGCGGAGCGGCGTCAGGTTCGCGGCATGGTCTTACGGGAGACAACATGGCTTGCAGTCTCTGGCATCGTTATCGGCATCAGCGTCGCGCTTGCCGTTAGTCAATTGATCAAGTCGTTGCTCTACGGGGTGCAACCTGCGGATCCTGTCTCTCTCGCCGTTGCTGCCGGCTTACTCTTCTTTGTGGCTATCGCCGCCGGCTGGATCCCCGCAGCCCGCGCTTCGAGTGTCGAACCGATGGAAGCATTGCGACATGAGTGAGCCGGCTCTGCGTTCACCCATGACAACTCCGGTTGGCGAAGGTGGTCCGCCGTTCCGAGGCTGACCACTGGTCCGATGAGCACGTTACTCGAATAGGTAACGTGCAAGGATCGCAGATCAGCACATTCACCTCTTCCGCGGGATAGACGGGAGCGTGGGAACAAGCTGATCCTTGGAACATGGTAGATGTGGCGCTACAGGCAAGACCGACAGACGATCAAGCGGATAACAGCGTTCACATTTACCGCGTTTCTACAGCGAACAAGGTCAGCGGCGCGTTGGTAGGCATAACGTTGTTCTGTGGATCTGGGTGGTTCTTTGCAGGATTGTTCGCTACACATCTTCGGGCAAGGCTCGCACATCAAGGCGTGAGCATCACAGCTAACTTCGTCGTCACAGTGGTTTTGCTAGGTCTCGCATTGTTCACCGCGATCCGCCAGTTCCAAATGCACACGACCATCACGAACTCGCAGGTCGAGGTCACAGACGCGTTCAGCAGTCACACGGTTCCCTTTGCAGAAATTCGAGGAAGGCGCTCCAAAGCCGGCACAAGGGTTAGGGGCATCTATCTCTACCGTCGAGGTAAATCACGAGTTTTTGTCCGGGAATCATCGCTTCAACTCGATGACTTTTATGAGCGTTGGAAAGCTTCTATCTATGACCTGGATAAAGCGGACAGACTAAAGCGTAGGGAAGACGGCAAAGCACGAGCTACGGATTGGTTTTACGTTGGCAATGATCAACCGCATACGAGGATCGGCGGTCCTGACGTTGTCTAGAAAGTCTGGTCTAAAGACCTGACCGTATCGGCGTTCAACAAGTGCCTCTTTCATACCTTCGCCGTCGAAGCCGTGGGTTTGTGGGCGACCGCTTTTGCTCGTCCAAGCGCTTGCGCGTCAAATCCATAGCCTGCTCTGGGGTAGCCCTGTTCAGGGTGCTTACTTCGCTTTTACCTTGTGAGCTGGGGCATGCGGATCAGGAGCTGCGGGAGCCGGTGTCGATGGCTGCTGGGAGGCCGGAGCCTCATCATGCAGGTTTTCCTATTCCGTCCGCAACGCCTGCATGGGATCTATGGTTGCCGCGCGCAGTGCAGGTAAAAATGCGGCGATGAGGCCGCAGACCAACAGCAGCACTGAAACCATCACTACGATGAATGGATCATATTGCCCCACGCCAAACAAGAAAGCCTTCAGTAGCCGCGTTCTGCCAAGGTGCAAGCAAGTCCGAAAGCCAGCCCCCAGATAACCAACCATGAAGCGTTTTTAAGAATGAGCAGCAGCACGTCGTGCCTCGCCGCTCCCAGTGCCATGCGTATGCCCACTTCACGTTCGCGTCGATTCACTGAGAAGGTCATCAACGCGGCAGGGTCGGTGTTCTTGACCCCGAAGAGCATGTTAGCGACGAGGCGGTCGCCTACCAATGCTGCACGGATACCAATTGAGACTCCAAGCGTCACTAAGAAGATAATTTCGCGCATCACCAACTAGCCAACATTGGATCTTGCAGCACCTAAGGCCATGCGGAAGGCTATCTCGATGGTGCGGCGACTGACTACGTAGGACATCAAGCCGTAGATGCCGATGGCCGAGAGGAACACGGCCAGCAGTCCGAAGAAGGTTGATAGCTGGGCTATGAGTCTCTGGTTGCTGTAAGAGCGAGATACCTGCTCGTCGAGAGTAGTTATGTCACTGATAGGGGAAGCTTCAGAAAACGGACCAGATCGTACTTTAGGACTGGAGCAGGGTCTGAATTGATTACTTCCGAGTTGCCGGTTATTCGGAGCGAACCTGAAACGCTCTGGTGATATCCTCGGTTGCATGTGGAAGACCTTATTTTTGGTTATCTGCGCGCTCGTGCCCGCTCATGATACGTACAGTCAGGTTCCCTGCCCGGTCTCCTTAACGAGTGCGAATGCTGAGCAGGACAAGATCAAACTGGAGTTCAGGAATAAAGGCAAAATTCCCATTGAGC
>CAXTNK010000118.1:5297-11185 GCA_964245665.1 uncultured Acidobacteriaceae bacterium | reverse complement strand
TCCGAAAAGCTGTCTACGCCGGATTTCCTGCCACGCGCTCTTTACCCTCGCTTCAATCTTGAAGTGCTCTCAACTACCGACGCCGCCACCGATTCACTCTCGCATCATCAAGCTCTAAGAAACGATGCAAGCTGGCAGGGCCGCATCCTTCCCACCTTCCGTCCCGATGCCGTCGTTGACCCCGACAATCCTCACTTCGCTGACAATATTCATGCCCTCGGCGATCTGACCCGCGAAGACACGCATACCTGGAAGGGCTATCTCAATGCACTACGCAAACGCCGCGAATTCTTCAAAGCCAACGGAGCCACGGCGACCGATCACGGTCATGCCAGCGCGCACACACTGGACAGCACGACAGAAGAAGCCGGTCGCCTTTTCACCAACGTCCTCGGCATCCATCCGCGACACCAGGGAGCCACGGCAAAAGAGCACGAGCAATTTCGCGCGCTGATGCTCATGGAGATGGCCCGCATGAGTCTGGACGACGGTCTCGTCATGCAATTGCACCCCGGCGCTCATCGCAATCACAATAAAACCATCTTCAAGAAATACGGGCCGGACAAGGGCTCTGACATTCCCGGCCCGACAGACTACGTTCACTGCCTCAAGCCCCTGCTCAACCGCTTTGGCAACGAACCGAAGTTCTCGCTCATCATCTTCACGCTCGACGAATCCGCTTATAGCCGCGAACTTGCACCACTCGCCGGCCACTATCCCGCGCTCAAACTGGGACCACCCTGGTGGTTCCATGACAGCCCCGAAGGCATGACCCGCTTCCGCGAGTCTGTCACCGAGACAGCCGGCTTCTACAACACAGTCGGCTTCAACGACGACACGCGCGCCTTCTTCAGCATCCCCGGCCGCCACGACACAGCACGAAGAATGGACGCAGGCTATCTAGCAAGACTGGTAGCCGATCATCGACTCGATGAAGACGAAGCTTTCGACTTAATGCAGGAATTGACTTACAGATTAGCTAAGAAAGCTTACCGGCTATGAAGGAGATGGCTGATTGTATTGAATGCGACTATGACGCCGCGAGAACACTGCCCCCTTTTTGAAGCTTGCGGTCTGGCGGTGATCAATCCCTGAAAAAGCTCGCAACCCTTTTTCGTCTTCGCTACAAGTACAATGATTGCAACTCTGTTGGCGATATGTAGGAAACCTCGATCTCTTCTGGAAATTCTTACATGCTTCCTACAGTACGAGTAAAATCGAGACTTCGGGCTAATGGAATGAATAACTTCGGATTGTAAGGATAGTCACTCCCTCGCTGCCCTACATATTTCTGGCATGTTCTCATCGCACCGCACATCTTCTAGAGCTCGCCGACACGATGACTCCGCCTACGCCTAGCAATCTTTCGATCGGCATTGATCTCGGGGGCACCAGCCTCCGGCTTGGCCTTTTTGACTCTGCCTTTGCTGATAACGAACTCTCGCCCCTCTCCAGCCGTACCCTGCGTACCCGGGTCGAAGATGGGCCGGAGGCCGTGGTCTCTGACATGGCGGAGTGCATCATCAGCCTCACCAGCGAACTTCCTTCTGACACCACTTTCTCTGGCATCGGCATCGGCAGTCCGGGACCACTCAACCTGCAACTGGGCACACTTGGCCTGTTACCGAACTTTCCCGGCTGGGATGGCTTTCCTCTCCGCGACCGTCTTTCCGCCGCCACTGGAATGCCCGTCTTCCTCGAAAAAGATGCCAACGCCGCCGCAGTAGCTGAATGGAAACTGGGTGCAGGCCGTTCCGCGCAGGTGCAGTCCATGGCCATGATCACCCTCGGCACAGGGGTGGGGAGCGGGATCATTCTCCACGGCCGCGTGTGGCACGGTATGGTCGGCATGGGGGGCGAAGTCGGCCACGTTTCCATCGATCGCAATGGACCCATCTGCGGCTGCGGCTCCTATGGCTGCCTCGAGCAGTACGCCTCTGCCAACGGTCTCATCCGCATCGCCCGCGAGCAGTCAATGACCGCTGGCTGTTCCACTGATTTCTTGGACCTCACCGAAAAGCCCGGCTTCACCCCTCTGCAGGTCGCGCGTCTCGCAGACAACGGCGATCCCTGCGCTCTGCGTTCATTTGCTGAACTCGGCGCGGCGCTCGGCTTCGGTCTCGCCGGACTCGTCAACACACTCGATCCGCCTCTCATCGTCATCGGCGGCGGCGTCGCCAGCGCATGGCACCTCTTCGCAGAGCAGATGTTTAAAACCGTCCGGGAATTCAGCATCGTTTACCGCCTGGGCGCACCAACCCAGTTGGCGTTCATGGAAGCAGACCGCACCTTTATCCGCCCGGCTGAACTCGGACCCTCGGCGGGTCTGCTGGGTGCGGCGTTGCTGCCCACCATCCTGAAAGAACCCGCAGATGAGCCGTTGCCGGTACCATCAGGACATGATTGACATCACCGCCGTTACGCCTGACGTTCTCGCACGCGCCAAAAAGATCAGGCTCTTCCTTATGGACGTCGACGGCACCATCACCGATGGCAGTGTCTGCCTCATTTCGTTACCCGACGCAGATGGAAAACCTGGCGGTGTCGCCGAGATGAAGGTCTTCAACTCGCTGGACGGCCTTGGTCTGAAACTCGCTGCTGTCATGGGCATCAAAACCGGCTTCATCACTGGCCGCAAATCTCCAGCCGTTGTGCAGCGCGCCAAAGAGTCTCACGTCGAATTCGTCTACCTCGGCCAGGCTACTAAAACCGCGGCCTTCGAAGAGTGTCTGCAAAAAGCCGGCGTTACCGAAGATGAAGTTGCCTATATGGGCGATGACCTGCCCGACATGCCGATCTCGAAACGCGTGGGCCTCGCTGTCGCCGTCGCCAATGCCGCGCCTGAACTCAAAGCCATCAGCCACTACATTACGCATAAAAACGGTGGCGCCGGCACAGCGCGCGAAGTTGTGGAACTGATCCTCAAAGCCCAAAGCCGCTGGGAAGAAGCCATCCCGCAGGCACTCGCATAGCATTACTGCCATTCTTCTCAAGCCTACATTGAGATCACGCAACTTTCATCCACTCTTGCTACACTTCGCACGGTGAACGCGCTGAGCAGAACCTTCCCTGAAGAGCGTCCGCGACTGATTATCAACGCCGACGATTTCGGTCTGACTGATGGCATCAACAACGCCATCCTCGAACTGAACGCTGCCGGCGCGCTGACCTCTGCGACCCTCATGGCCACCAGCGCAGCCTTCCGCAATGCCGTGCACGCAGCCTTCGTGCAGACCTCGCTCGACGTCGGCTGCCACGTCGTCCTGGTCGATGGCACGCCGGTCCTGCCATACCGGCAGATCCCAACCCTCGCCACTGCGGCCGGCTTTCGGCCCACACTCGCAGACTTCGTCAAGGCACTCATGCGCGGCCAGATCAAGGCCAGCGAAATCGAAGAGGAAGCATCCGCGCAGATTGCACGCGTGCAGTCCTCCGGCCTCACTGTCTCGCATGTCGATACGCACAAACACACGCACATGTTTGCCCGCGTCCTGCGACCCCTTCTTGCGGCCGCATCCTCCTCCGGAGTCAGGAGTATCCGCAACCCCTTCGAACCCGCGTGGAGCCTGAAAGCAACTGCCAACGCAGGCTTCGCGCGAAGGATGCAGGTCACCCTGCTGCGCACCCAGCATCGCGGCTTTCAACAAGTAGTACGACGCAGCGGCCTGCTGACGACACATGGCGCCGTCGGTGTCCTGGCCACCGGTACGCTCGACGCTCCGACTCTGCATCAACTGCTGAAGGCCATGCCCGCAGGCACATGGGAACTCGTCTGTCATCCCGGCTATAAGGATGAAGCGCTTGCCGGTGTGCAGACACGTCTCCGCGGCTCCCGCGAGGTCGAGCGAGCATCCCTGCTTGAAGTCTTCGGCTCGTCTGCGTCTCATGTCGAACTGATCGACTTTCGCTCTCTGTCAGGCAATCAAATCTGATGACGTGGTCACGGAAAGCAGTTGGCATATTCTGCTTCCTTCTTTTAGTCCTGCATGCCGCGCCACAAACCAAGGCTAAAATCCTGAAAGTGACTAGTGGCGACAGGCGAGTAAACTACGAGGAGTTATCAACCGGCCTCGAAACCGGCACCATCGTTTTACTGCCAGGCGCCAGCGGTCCCGGCGATCGGTATTACCGCGAGCAGGCCGACCTGCTCTTTCGGCAGGGTTTTACTGTCGACATTCTGCATTACTACGACGCTGCTGACTCCCATACACCCGCCGCCGCTACCTATCGGGCATGGGTAAACTCCGTGATTGCACTGGAGCATGAATTGCAATCGCAGCATGCTTTGCGACCTTCCAGCATTGCGCTCGTGGGTAATTCGCTGGGGGCGTCGATAGTTCTGGCTGCAGGCTCGGAAAACCTTGCGGTTGCCGGGATTGTCGAATGGTCCGGTGATCTGCCAGATGCGTTTTACAAGAAGCTGCAGGGCATGCCGCCGTTGCTGATTCTTCATGGCGCGAAGGACCGGAACATCCCTGTCTCGAACGCCTACCAGTTAATCAGCCTCTGCCATGCGCGCAGCTTTCAATGCGAAAGCAAAATTTATCCATCCGAAGAACATATCTTCGGGAAGAAGGCTCTGCAGCAAGCTCAGCAATCCATGATTACTTTTCTCCACCAGGTTCTCCATTAAGGAAACGCGCCACGGAATGAGGCTCTTAATTTTCTTTCTGCATAACTGCTACCGTAAACAGGAAGACTGTCTCTCAGCAGGACAAAGGCACCCATGAAGATTGGCATCAATTGCTATCCGACGTACGGCGGCAGCGGTGTAGTCGCAACTGAACTTGGCATCGAACTGGCCGAACGCGGTCACCAGGTTCACTTCATCACCTACTCACAGCCCTTCCGTCTCACGGGCCGCGAAAGAGGCATCTTCTATCACGAAGTGCCGGTGACGAATTATCCGCTCTTCGAATATCCGCCGTATACGCTCGCCCTCGCGACACGCATTGCCGAAGTATCGGAATACTACGACCTCGACATCATGCACGTGCACTATGCGATCCCGCATTCAGTCAGCGCCCTGCTCGCGCGGCAGATGCTCGCGACACGCAATCGCAAGCTGCCTTTCGTTACAACCCTGCATGGGACCGATATCACGCTGGTCGGCATCGACCGCTCCTACCTGCCCATCACCCGCTTTGCCATCGAGCAGAGCGACGGTGTGACATCCATTTCGAACTACCTGCGCAAACAAACCATCCAGGACTTCTCCATCCAGCGTCCCATCGAAGTCATCCCGAACTTCGTCAACTGCGATGTCTACACGCCGAAGCTTGAAGGACGGGAGCAGGCCCGTGCTACCTATGCCAAACCAGAGGAAAAGATCTTCGCGCACCTTTCGAATTTCCGCGCGGTCAAGCGCGTCATCGATGTGGTCGAAGTCTTCGCGCGGGTCGCTGCGAAGGTCCCGAGTCAACTGCTCATGATCGGTGATGGACCCGACCGTTCGAGGGCAGAATACCTGGCCATCGATCGCGGCGTGCGCGACCGCGTGCACTTTCTCGGCAAACAAGACAGTGTCAGTGACCTTTTACCGTTGGCCGATCTGATGATCATGCCGAGCGAGATGGAATCGTTCGGCCTGGCCGCTCTCGAAGCCATGGCCTGCCGCGTACCGACCATCGCCACCCGTGTTGGCGGCGTACCGGAGCTGGTCGAGGACGGCGTCAATGGCCTGCTCTTCCCCGTCGGCGATATCGAAGCCATGGCGGAAGCCTCAATCGCCTTACTGCAGGACGAAAGCAGGCTCGAAGAAATGCGCATCGCGAGCCGCAGAACCGCGCAAAAATACTTCTGCGCCTCGCAGATCATTCCGCACTATGAGCAGTACTACGAGAAAGTCCTGGCCGAGTCGAAGTAAAACTCGGGTCGCGGCTATTGAT
>CAXTNK010000118.1:0-5287 GCA_964245665.1 uncultured Acidobacteriaceae bacterium | reverse complement strand
GATGCAATGGCGTAGCCGTCATATGCTGGTTCGCCTCATCCAGTAGCAAAGGCAGAGACAGCGTGACCCGCGTCCCGCGCCCCGGCCGGCTCTCAATCGCAAAATTCGCGTCGGCCCCGTACAGGACCTCAAGCCGTTCGCGCACATTCTTCATACCGATCCCTGCACCTGTCCGGACCATCCCGGTAGTGGGCACGCGGCCTTCTGCAATGCCTACCCCATCATCTTCAACTTCGATCAGCATGCGCTGATTCTGTATGCGGCTGCGCAGTGTGATGGTACCGCCATGTAAACGCGGTTCAAGTCCATGCTTGATGCTGTTCTCGATCAGCGGCTGCAGCAGCATACTCGGCACCTGCAGTTCCAGTGTGTCCTCATCGATTTCTTTCACCACGCGCAGCTTCTCCGTGCCAAAGCGCACTACCTCTATGCCGAGATAATCGTCAGTAAAGGCCAGCTCTTCACGGAATGCGACATAGGTATCGTGGTCGCGCAGCAACGCTCGAAGAATATTCGCCAGGCGCACGATCATCTCGCGCGCCAGTTCCGGTTTGAAGCGTACAAGCGAAGCAATCGAGTTGAGAGTGTTGAACAGAAAATGCGGGTTGATCTGGCGCTGCAGCGCATCGAACCGTGCCTCGAGCAACAGTCGCTTCTGCTCTTCGAACTTCTGCTCGGTCTGAATCGCATTCCAGATTTTCAGCGGTAATCCAACGACAACAGGCGGGCACGCATAGATGGCCAGCCGAACGATCCAGCTTGATGACTCCAGCGTGAACAGGCGATGCGGATAGATGCGCGCGATCGCCATCCGGATCATCTGCATGCCGATGATAAGCACCAGCAGGAGGATTTGCCGGTCGAAGCGCGGCCGCCTCAGGTTGCGCGTCACCCATCGATAAATACTCAGGTCGATGAATGGCGAAAATGACCACACAACTTCTTTGCCGACCAGGTTGCCATATGTCCCCAGGACCAGCGCAGTCGCCAGGTTGAAGGGCAGCGCGAGATATTCATGATGCAGCATGGCGGGCAGTGAGAGGACTGCTCCGCCCAGCATCGCCGTGCCTGGCCCAAAGAGAATACCGAGCAGGATGGTCGTCTCAAAGGAGATATCTGCCGCATAGAAATTGGGGACAATGACCCGGATCCACACGCCCAGGGTCAACGGAATACAAATGCACGCAAGCAGACCGATGGTCTGCGCCGGCGTACGCTTCTCTGCAAACAGCAGCCGCTGAAATACGCGCGACCGGGCAAGCGCGCTCGAGATGGATGCAGCGATACCAAGCTGGATCAGCAGCGAAATAAGAACGAGCTTTGGTTCCATGTGCATAAACGCGCGCTGCCTCGTCTCAAAGGTCTACCTGCCTGGCCTGTTCTCTAGCAGGTTACTTGAAGACACTGCGAACCGTGATGATGCTGGTACAGCCGCCCTGCACCAAAACGTATAATGGAAGCATGGCAGCGGTCACAATCAAGAAGATAGCGGATGCCGACTTCCCTACCCGCTGGGGGCATTTTCGCATTCTGGGTTTTGAAGGCACGCGGGAAAATACGCATCCATGCAAGCCCGGCGAAACTGCACCCCCTTTGAAGGTTGAGCAGGTCGTCGCGCTGGTGATGGGTGATGTGCAATCGACGCCGCCCATCGTCCGCGTGCATTCGCAATGCCTGACTGGCGATGTGTTCGGTTCAGTGCGCTGTGACTGCCGCGCCCAGCTTGAACTCGCGCTGGCAGCGATCAGCAAAGCAGGGCGCGGCATTCTCGTCTATGAATTGCAGGAGGGCCGCGGCATCGGCCTGATGGCTAAGCTGCGCGCGTATGAGTTGCAGGACCGCGGCCGCGACACCATCGAAGCGAATCTCGAATTAGGCTATGCCGCAGACTGCCGCGAGTTCGAAGTACCCGCAGCAGTATTGCGCGAACTCGGTGTTAAATCAGTCCGCCTGATGACAAATAATCCGGAGAAAGTGCAGGCACTCGAATCAGCTGGCGTGCATGTCGCCGAGCGCCTTTCGGCCGCTGTTGAGCCTGTCGAAAGCTTCGAACGCTACTTGCTGACCAAGCAGGAAAAGATGGGCCACTTCGATGATCGCGCTGTCGAAGAACAAATTGACGCCCGCATCGACGACGTCCTCGGGACGCACTCCCGCTGAAGCTCCAGCCTTAGTTCTTCCGCATTGCCAGCAGCAGCTTTGCTGTTGTAATCGCCTGGCCGACGTGCCTCTGCGTGTGATCCGCCAGATGCACCAGCAGCCCGCCGATCGTGGTCGGCAAAGCCTTGCCGCCGACGGTACGCACCAGTGCCTGGTCCTCTTTCGCGAGGATGCGGACGCGACGGCCGGTGGCTTCAAGGCTCGCTCTCCACTCAGCAAACAAATCCTTATGTGTCGCGTCCGAGTCGCCCTCTGAACGCAGTGCGGCGAGCTGTGCTTCCCCCAGTTGCTCGCCCTCGGCGTAGATCAGCAATCGATGCAGACTGCGCGCAATGTGGCGCAGATGAAACGCTACCGAAGGCAGTCCATGAGGCTTCGCGTTCAGTTCTTCGTCAGTCAGTGAGGCGCACCATTTCTGAATGTCCTCATCTGCAAGCTGCAGCGCGTGAACCACACCGCGGGCGACCGGCGGAATGTCGGTGAGGGTGCCGCGAAGCCATGGTTCGGGCTGTTTTTCAGGTGCTATTTGAGTCATTTTGAGCCCATTTTGGTGCGATTTGTCTCGTTTAAAGGCCCTTTTTCGCACGAAATGCGCGAACTACGTCCTCGGGATCGCGATGCTGGCCGTCTATCTCTTCATTCATCGACTGCATCTCGTCGGCCGTGATCTTGTCATTCAGTGCTGCGAGCGCGATGCGAATCTTCGGCCAGCGCTGCAGGGACTCTTCGCGCATGAGCGGCACGGCCTGATATGGCGGGAAATAGTGCTTATCGTCGTCGAGTACGCGCAAGCCGAAGGCTTTGATGGGGCCATCGGTCGAGTTGCCGGCGGCGATGTCGATCTGGTGGGCATGGAGGGCACGGTAGAGCAGGCCGAGATCCATGGTGCGCGGTGAGCCCAGAAACTTGAGGCTGTATGCCTGCTCCAGCCCTTGCAGGCCGTCAGGACGCTCCTGAAATTCGTAGCCGGTCCCCAACCTCCATTGCGAAGCCAGCGGCACCGCCTGACTCAGCGTTGAGACATGGAGCCGGTCAGCGTCTTCTCCCCGGATGACCATGGCGAACGTATTGTTGAAGCCGAAGGGCGGGCCGACTTCAACGTTGTAGCGCTGTTTGTAGAGGCGCGCGACGGTGGCGAGGGATGAAGCCGGATCCTTGTCTACCGGTTGCTTGAGGATGGCCGTGAGAGCCGTGCCGGTGTATTCAGGGTAGCCGTCGATGCGGCCGGAGATGAGTGCCTGGTGGCAGATGTAGCTGCCGGCGAGATAGAAGCGCCGTTCTACTTTCATGCCGGTTTTTGCTTCAATCTCCTGCGCGAGCAGTTCGCCGAGGACTACCTGCTCGGTGAAATTCTTTGCGCCGATGATGGGGTGATCAGGCCGCGGCATCGAGCACGCCGTGAGAGCTGTCAGCAGGACGGCTGCCGCGGCAGCAAGAAGCGATCTCACGCTGTCTTCCGGCCGGGGATACGCATTTTGTATTCGAAGAGGCCGAGCAGTGCGTCGGCGCCGAGAGCCAGCAGTGCGGCGGGAATTGCTCCGGCGAGTACCAGGCGGTTATCAAGCGAGGCGACGCCGCGGAAGATCAGGTCGCCGAGGCCGCCGGCGCCGACTGCCGCGGCAATGGTTGCGATGCCGACACACGTAACTGTTGCTGTGCGTAATCCTGCGAGGATGACGCCGGCCGCGAGTGGTAACTCAACGCGCACGAGGCGCTGCATGGAGGTCATGCCCAGGGCTTTCGCGACTTCGATAATCGTGGGATCAACGCCGCGAATGCCAGCGTAAGTATTCCTTACGATCGGCAGTAAAGCGTACGCCACGAGGGCAGTAATGGCGATGCGGGCGGCGCGTCCGCCAAGCAGCGGCAGCGGCAGAAGAAAGCCGAGCATGGCGAGGCTGGGAATGGTCTGCAGCGTGTTGACGATGGCGAGCACAGGCTTGGCGATGCGCTTGTTTCGCGTGAGGGCGATACCGAGCGGGACGGAGATCAGGGTCGCGATGGCAATGGCCCAGCCCGTGAGCCACAGGTGCTCAAGCGTGAGTTCGCCGATCTGTGCGCCGTAGCGATGAAGGAAGGCGCTCATGGGTGCGTCCCCTGATCCGCTGATTTCTCTTCCGCCCTGGCTGCGCGGGTCTGGGCGAGATGGGCGTGCAGATCCTGCTGCAACTGTTCGCCACGGCGGACGGCCTGCACGTACTCCTGAACCTCGGGAATTTCGGATTGCATGAAGTCGGCGCTGGGGAGTGTGGCGACAACTCTTCCCTGCTCAAGCAGGACGACCTGTGAGGCGAGATAGAGCGCTTCGTCGAGATCATGCGTCACCAGCAGGACAGTCTTCGGAATCTTGGCCATCAGGTCGAGCAGGACGTCCTGCATTTCAGCGCGGGTGAGGGGGTCGAGTGCACCGAAGGGCTCATCCATGAGCAGGGTTTTTTGTTCGGCGGCAAGGGCACGGGCCAGGCCGACGCGCTGACGCTGACCGCCGGAGAGTTCGTGCGGCATACGTTTTGCAAACTGGGCGGGATCGAGGCCAACCATCTGCAGAAGGTCAGCAGTACGGCCGACGATGGCTGCGCGCGATTCGCCTTTGAGTTCAGGCACGAGGCTGACATTGCGTTCGACGCTGATGTGGGGAAAGAGGCCGGTTTCCTGGATCACGTAGCCGATCGAACGGCGCAGCGTGACAGGGTCCTGGGTGCGCAGGCGGCGGCCTTCGAGCAGGATCTCGCCGCCCGTAGGTTCGGCCATGCGGTTGACCATGCGCAGGAGCGTGGTCTTGCCGGAACCGCTGCGGCCCAGCAGTGCTGTCGTCGTTCCCGGTTCGAGTTTCAGATTGATGTGGTCGAGCAGCAGCCGGCCGCTCGGAAGACGGTAGCTGATGTCGCGAAACTCGATGGCACAGCCGTTCATGGGGGACTTTCTATGCGGGGTTTCGCGTGTGTCTGGATGTACCTCATGGGATAGGGCCCCGTTCATTGAATCTGATGGTGGCACGGCTGAAGCCGTGTCCTCCCGTCAATGCTTCCATTCCACTTTACAAATGATGGTGTGACTTGGCGTTCAGTGTCTTGCCGGGCCGGACAACGCAGATCCGTCCCCTGCGGCTGGCGCAACAAGCACGCCA
>CAXTNK010000117.1:3287-11636 GCA_964245665.1 uncultured Acidobacteriaceae bacterium | reverse complement strand
ATGGCGGGATCTGGGGGCGTGGCGCGACAAAAGGCACCCAGACACAGGGCGATTTCCTGCCAATTCCGTATACGGACTTCATCTTTGCGGCGTTTTGTGAGGAGCACGGCTTTGTGGGCGCGGTCTTCGTTCTACTGCTATACTTCCTAGTATTGATGCGTTTGATACAGAACGCTCAAACAGCCGCCGATCTCTCCGGCACGCTGCTGGTGATGGGAGTGGTAGCCGTCCTTATCTTCCAGATAGCGGTCAACGTGGGAATGGTTGTCGGGTTGATGCCGGTCACAGGAATCCCCTTACCCTTAATGAGTTACGGGGGTTCTTCAGTTCTCTTCACGTTTCTTGCCCTAGGTATCGTGATGAATGTCCGTATGAACCGGTTCGTGAACTAGGCTCCAGGGGTTTTTCCGGCGGCGTCCGCTTTCGGCACCGTTGGATACAAATTTTGCAGTACCAGTTTTTGCAGTCTTTCAGCAAGAAACGTAATAGACCGGCCAGGTGGATCACCGGGCCGGGCAGGATCGAGAATGAGCGCGTTGAGATTGGTAACGACCCCGCCACATACTTCGGCTGAAGCGGTCACAACCTCTGTTCGCCTTCATGTATTACGCAGTTTGGCCGGCTTCACTTTCCAGTACGACACTTTCCTCAAGTCATCAGTCCAGCGGTCAACGCCGGCACGAGTGTCTCCACGGATGAATGCTTTATTGGAAGAAACGGTGACCCCACCCAACTCAGTCCTCGACCTTTCCGGCACTCCGGGAACAGGGAGGTTCCTGTTCTGATCTGCCTCGCTCAATCGAAAGAGGCAGCATGTCAAAGGAACTTTGTATTTCCAGTACTCCGCATGAAACGCGACTCGCCATTGTTGAGGATGACCAGTTAACCGAGATTTACTACGAGCGCGAGAACGAATACACGCTCGCCGGCTCCATCTACAAGGGACGCGTCACCCGCGTGCTTCCGGGCATGCAGTCAGCATTTGTCGACATTGGTCTTGAGCGCGACGCCTTCCTGTATGTGACGGATTTCCTTGAAGAACAGGGCGAATCTGCTGACTTCGAAAAGCCTCAGCAGGCCGGTGGCCGCGAACGGCAGGCTCAGGCTCCCCGCGAAGGCGGCCGCGAACCCCGTGAGGGTGGACGCGGACAGCGCCCGCCCCGGGAAGCCTCGCCAATTCCATCTGAAGCCTTCTCGATTGAATCCTCTGAAGCTGAGCCGGTTGCCCGGCCCGAGGCCTCAAACGCAGGTGTCGCCCCCGCGGAAGACTTTGAGCAGGGGACGCGCCGCTTCCGTGGCCGTCGTGGTCGCCGTCGCGGGTTTCGCGGCGGTCAGCGTGAAGGCGGTGCAGCGGCTGCGTCTGTCGCGCCGACTGCTCCCATGGTCCCGCCGCCGGCATTTGAGGATGAGTTCATCGACCACTCCGTAGTTGAGTCGCCGATGGATGCCGAATCGGGTTTCCCGATCTCTGCCGAAGCAGAAGCTTCGTACGGTACCGCCGGCAGTCTGCAGGCGCAGCCAGAGCGCAAAGGTCCACGCGAAGAAAGAAATCGTGGACATGGGCGTCATGAAGGCAGAAGCGGGGGCCGTTCCGAACGTGCTCCCCGAAGAGAAGAATTTTCGCGTGAGGAGGGTGCCGGCCAGGAGAATGCGCCGCCGCCGTCAGGCAAACCGATCTTCCTGCCGGGCGAATCGCTGGCCAAGTATGGCCAGAAGGCCGCGCCGATCATGTTCGAGATTGAGGCAATCGATCGCAGCGATGAAAAGCCTCTGCCGGTCTACACGACTGCTGCGCCGTCGACACTCATCGATGAAGATGTTCTGCTCTGGGATGGAGTGTCGGCTGCACTGCCGGGCGAGTCGCTGTCGAAACACCGCAATCGTCCCGCGCCGGCTGCATCTGTGCCTGCGCAGACTCCGGTCTTCGCCGAACCGATCGGGACCTTCGAAGCCGAGGCTCCGACTTCGACGGAACCATCGCCAGCGCACACCGCTCCGCTCACCATGGATGAGACGCGGCCCAGCGCCCGGCCGGAGCAGAATGTAGCCGACTTCACGCCCGCCTTTCACGAGACGGCACGTCACGAGGACGAGCCGCAGGAAGGAAGCGCCGGTCATTCGACGCCGATCGAGATCCTGCACGCCGTCCATACGCCGGCTGGCGGTCTGTCCTTTGAGGAGGTAAACACTGGCTCCGCCCCTCACATTGATAGCGAAGCTCAACAGACGCACCAGCCACCGGCGATTGCGCCCCTCCCCGGGCAGCACCTGCCGGAAGTGACTGCTGCAGCCGAGACTGGTGCTGAGACGCCTGTCTCTGAGACACCGGTTCAACAAAAAACGATCGAGCCGGTTCCTCTCACTCTTGAAGAAGAGCAGCCTCCTGAGAGGACGGAGCATCCCTTCGAGCCGGAACATGCTTCTGCTTCCTACCGTGTCGATCCGGTTGCGCCCAGCGAGTTCCGCCTGTCATCTGTTGTTGAAGAGCCGGTCTTTGCCGAGCCGGTCCACGAGGCGAGTGCCGAAACACCCGCTTACGCCAACGCGGTGACGCCTCACGATGAAATAGCCGCATCCACACTGCACCAGGAACCGACCTCCGACTTGCAGCAGCCGGTAGAATCTCGCACCGCCGAGGGCCATGCGCACGAGGGTGACCATCAATCAGGCCAGGAGATCGAACTGCGAGGTCTTGAGCCCACTTACGAGTCTGCATACGAAACAGCAACTGCGCAAGAAACAGGATATGGCGCGCCGCATGCGCCGGTAACCGAGCACACTGCCTCAAGCCAAAGCGACGAGGACGATGGAGCTGGCGAACAGTTGCGCGCTTTTTCGCCTGGAACAGGCCTGCTCGAAGAAGAAGTAATTGACGAAGACGAGTACGACTTCAGCCCGATCCACGCGCATGCGGATGAGCATGACCTGGAAGAGATTGAAGAAGAGACGCTTGACAACGGACTGGGCGGCTCGGAACTGGGCGATTTTGTTCGCGATGAGCATATCAAGCGTAGCGTGATGATTGAGGACGGGGACGAAGACGCGGATGGAGCAAACGCAGACTTCAACGACGAGTTTTCGGAAGAAGAGTCTGAATCTGCTGCAGGGGATTTCACCGAATCCGACTTCGCTGAAGGCGACGAATCGGAAGAGCATTTCCCTGATGAAAACATCGCAGCGCGTTCGACCGAGGAAGCCGGGACCGAGGGGCATGCCGGCACGCAGCCTGCTCCGCGTCGTGACGATAATCGTCGCGGCGGCCGTGACAATGGCCGGGATGGCGGCCGCGGAGGACGTCGTGGCAATCATCAGCGCGGACGCAGTGGTGGCGGCGGTGGTCATCGCCAGTCGGCCCAGACGACGGACCTGCCGATCATTTCTGACCTGCTGAAACAGGGGCAGGAAGTGCTGATCCAGATTGCCAAGGAGCCGATTGCCAAGAAGGGTGCGCGCATCACGAGCCATATCGCACTGCCGGGCCGCTTCCTGGTATTTATGCCGACGGTCAATCATGTCGGTGTCTCGCGCAAGATTTCATCGGACGAAGAGCGCCATCGCCTCAAGCGTATTCTGTCCAGCGAAAAGGGAATGGCGCCGGGCGGCTTCATTGTCCGCACCGCAGCCGATGGTGCGAGTGAAGAAGAACTTCGCGCCGATCTGCGATTCCTCATCAGCCTGTGGACCGAGATCAAGACACGTTCCGACAGCGGCAAAGCGCCGGCACTGATTTATCACGATCTGAACCTGGTCGAGCGTGTTCTGCGCGATCAGGTTTCGGACAGCTTTTCGACCATCTGGGTCGACAGCGAAGTGGAATACGAACGCATCGTCCGCTTCCTGAACCGCTTTGAACCGTCGCTGGTCCGGCGGGTGAAGCTGTACACCAAGGAAACGCCGCTGTTTGAACAGTTCGGCATCCAGGAAGAGATTTCGAAGGCACTGAAGTCGAAGGTATGGCTGAAGTCGGGCGGATCGATCGTGATCAACCAGACCGAAGCGCTTGTCGCCATCGATATCAACACCGGTAAATATGTCGGCAAGACGGCGCGGCTCGAAGACACGATCGTCAAGACGAACCTCGATGCGATCCCGGAAATCGTCCGGCAGATCAGGCTGCGCGATCTGGGCGGCATCATCATCATCGACTTCATTGACATGGACGAACGCAAGAACCGGCACAAAGTGATGGCCGCGCTTGAAGAAGAGCTCAAGTCCGATCGCGCGCCTTCGAAGGTGCTGCAGTTCAATGACTTTGGCCTGGTCGCGATCACCCGCAAGCGCGTCAAGCAGTCGCTCGAGCGCACGCTGAGCACGCAATGCAATATCTGTGCCGGGACGGGTATGGTCAAGAGTCCGGTGACGGTCTGCAACGAGATCTACACCGAGCTGCGCAAGATGATGAAGCACTTCGAGCGCGGCGATGTCCTGCTACGCGTCACCCCCGAGATCGTAAAGACGCTGAAGGCAAACAATGGCAAGTGGCTGTCGGAGCTGGAAGAAATGATCGGCCGGACAATTATGATAAAATCCGACCCGGCATTGCACCCCGAACAGTTCGACATCCACTAGGATTTGCCATCCGGGCGGACGCGGCTTTGCCGCTTATGCTCCCCTTGGTCGCATGATTTCCTGGCTGGTAAAGGGCGTCGGCTCATCGATCATGATGGAACAGACTATGAACCGGGTGTCCCGGGTCTCGCTTTTGAGACCTGGGGCTGGCCCTAACTACGCAGAGTTGAGCTATTTGAAACTCCCCAAATGCCGCTGATCCTCTTTCAGCGGGCTGGCTCGCCGCAGTCTAACTTGGAGGCTGGCGCATTCCCACTTAAGATTCTCCGCATGACCGAAAAAAGACACGATCGGCGACGCCATTTTCATGTACATGAAACGTCACGAACCAGCGCATTGAATTGGGTGCCGCTGGGCGTGTCCTGGTAGAGGCTGTTGGGATTTGTCGTCGATTTTCTACTGGTCCTTGTGGTCTGGCTGCAGGTCGAATATGCGTGGAGACACTTCGTACTGCAGCAGGCGGATATGGAGATGAAGTGGGACTTTCACGAGAAAAGAAACATCCTTGCGGCGCTTTATACTGGGGACTGGCCAATTATTTCGGAAATGGCCAGACGCCGGGCAAGTGGATTGCGCGCACGCGGGCCCTGTCTCTTACGAGTCAGCGACTCAGACCATGCCAGTCCGTGGAACGGGCACCTGGCTATGGCGCTGCCGTGCTTCAAGGTGGATTAGGTTTTCTGCAGTTCTTCTGGGACCATGACCGCTGTGTGCGCAGGATCGTCTGGCAGAGACGATTGTCGTGGATGTGCAGAAACCTTGTCACTCGCAGGGTGAGCCCCCTCCCGCCGCAGCCTGTCCTCCTGAAGCCTGACCCATAATCCGTAATGCAGAAAAAAGCAGGAACCGTTTAAGATCGGGGTTCCCGCCAGCACTGCAGCGCAGAGGAAGCTTTCTAGAAACCGCGTGGCGGCATGTAGAAGCCGATGCCACGTTCGCGGTTTGCGGCGATGGTGCGGCCGACGTCCAGCCGTCCAAACGGAATCACGTAGGGAACGCCATTCATCGCCGTATACCGGAATTGCCCGGCGCCGGGATACCAGTAATGCGTGGCGTACACGTTATATCCGCCCTGCATGATCAGCACGACAGGCGGAGGCGGAGGTGCGACGTATTCCGGAGCCGGGACGTAGGCAATGGGCTGTGGTGGTGGTTCGGGCGCCTGCGGAGGCGGTTCATACGAAGACGGCGCGCGATGGGCGAAGCCGTAATCGTCATGCGGCGGCTCAGGCGTTCCCTGCGGCACCATCAGGTCGTCCATGATTTTCAACGTGATGCGCGTCTCTGCCTTCAGTACAGGGCGCGGTCCTCTACGGGGCAGGTTGATGAGGTCAATCGGCCAGAGAACGGGAATCATCCACTCAATCGTGTCACGCACGGCATGGCCTTTGCCATCGATGCGGCCGTCGCGACTGACCGGATAACCGGGCACGTAGACGACCTTGGCGGAGACGGGGATGACCGTGTCCGGCTGAATGATCATGCGGTCGAACTTGAGCTCCATCCAGCCTTTACCGACGAAATGACCTGGATCTTTGTAGTCCTCAAAACGGCCTTCGAGATAGCTGTTGGCGGGAAGCAGGGAACGTCCGTACATCTCGACGTGCCCCAGCTGACAGAGGACTGGGTCACCAATTGCGGCGGTCTTCGAAGACAGCTTCGGCTCCGAAACAGTGCACGAGACCAGCGAGCCTGCCGGGATCAGATGATCAGAGGCGTAGCTGGCCAGTGGTGCGGCGGTGATGAACAGGGATAGAGCGAGCGACTTGAGTTTCATGAGATGGCCTCTCTTGAAACGGCCCACAGACGGAGCCGGTTAGAAAAGGTAACCCTGACAAGGTCACTTTGTTGCGAATTTTCTGAAACCTTGTTTATGCAGGTGCATCCGGCCGGCCTTGGAAGGATGGCTTGCGGGTAACACCATAGTTGTAAGCTCTTCCATTGCCGGCCTGATACGGATATCTTCTCGTCATAGGCAATCAGCGAAAGCGCCGTGGTAAGTTAGCCCTCTGAGTCAAACTGCCCGATTTATGCCGGCAGCTAACTGTAATGGTGACTGCGCCTGGAAGGAGTTCGTTCATGACGATCCCATGGCCGGTTCTACTCGCAGGTCTGTTGATCATCGCCATGTCCATTCCGTTGATCAAGAAACGCATTCCAAAGAATGATCTCTACGGTTTTAGAACGCCGAAGACTATGGCTGGATCAGAAGCAGAGTGGCTGGTCGCCAACCAGCGGGCCGGCTGGGCATTGTGTGCCGCTGGAATCGTAACGGTAATAGGATGCTTGTTTTTCGCAGCAGTTCCGTTGCATCGCCAGATTGTCCTGATGGCCTCGACCAGCGTGCTTATTGCGGCGATCACGGGAGCAGTTATCTATTCCATCGTGCGTTCCTAGACAGGCAAGCACTTCATTTACTTGAAACGTAATGGCTCTGAGGTGGACGGCCGCGAGGCCCGCGACTTTCAATCAGAATGCATCAGGATGACGACAATGAGGGCTTGTCCTGAAGCATTGAAAGCAGGTGCCATGATGAGTGAAACCCCAACAAGGATGAGAAGGAAGAGCGGGAATGAGATGCCGCCCCATCCCACAATAAATATCGGCAGATGCCAGGCGGCCCACGTCACGCCTGTAACAAAGAGCTGCAATCCAGGGTGGTAACGTGCGCTGGAGGCGAGATTGAGAAAATCCGCGCCATCCGAACTCGTCAAAGAGAGGTCCTCCGAAGAGGTTGTAGTTCAACATTGCAATTTAAGCCCGGTTGAGCTTTGACATGCCAGCGCCACGCTGCCGGGCCTCCCTCAGTGGATAGCGCAGAGAACACAAACGCTCTTGCAAAAGTATGAGCAGCGGCCCGATAAGTAGCCAAATCCACTGAAAGGGCCGCAGTGGAGTAAGTCGCACGGCGCGCCAGCTCCCGGTGTCCCACCAATGCACGACAAAGCAGGCCAGCAGAGGGCCCAGCGTTCCGACGCATACGAACACTGGAAAAGAAAGCGCTGCTCTTAGAACCTTCAATCCATCGGGACCCAGGATCAGAGGCGACCATGCCAGCCATGAAAATCCGCAGGCGATGACCTAGAACACTGCCAGGAGTTTCCGGATTGGGATAGCCGTCTCTTGCCTGGACTGCGCCTAGGTCGGCGCGGTCATGGCGAGATTCTATGTGGTACTACGCATACGGCGGGTGTGTCAGGGACATTATTCAGCTCAGAGAGTATCCCGCGCGGAGTGGTTCACACCCCGACGGGGAATGGTTTGGGTGAGCTTTCGTCCAGATTGGCGCCGCCGCGCCAGCGTTCGAAACGGCCCTGGAAGAGGCTGAGCAGTCCGGTGTACCAGTAGCCGACGACAAACAGCAGCAGGAACGGGATGGTGAAGTAGTTCTCGTTCGAGATGGCGTACCAGATGGTCATGGCGAAGTAGCAGCCGATGAGCAGTTCAATCCATGGCACGATGCCGAGCCGCTTGCGATACTTGGCGGCATTCGAGCGCTCTCCCTTTTTCTGAACACTGTATTTCGGGGTGCGTTTGAACGAGCTCTTGATGCCGAAGATTGCTTCGAGTACAGCTTTGGTATTCGTAACAGTGAGGCCGATGCCGAGGGACATGAGAAACGGCAGGTAGATAAAGGTCTTGTACCACTTCTTCGGGAAAAGCTCTTTCTGCGAGACCAGGTAGAAGGACGAGATGGAAAAGGTCGACGCCATGAAGAGCGGAAAATCGATGAGCAGCATCTGGAACCAGCCCTGGTAGAAGCGGATGACCATCGCCGGC
>CAXTNK010000117.1:252-3277 GCA_964245665.1 uncultured Acidobacteriaceae bacterium | reverse complement strand
GTAGCAGCGACAGTACGACCATAAGCGGATAGCTGAGGTTCGCAGTCAGATGGTAGAAGGCTTCAAGCTTGATGCGGAAGGGCTGGTCGCTTTTGAAGACCATCGGCAGAACTTTTTTGCTGGTCTGGATGAGGCCCTTGGCCCAGCGCGCCTGCTGCGTTTTAAAGGCCGTCATCTCGATCGGCACTTCGGCTGGGCATTCGACATCCTGCAGGTACTTGAACTTCCAGCCCTTCAGCTGAGATCGGTAGCTGAGGTCGGTGTCTTCAGTTAACGTATCGTGCTGCCAGCCGCCGGCGTCTTCAATCGCCGTGCGTCTCCACATACCGGCTGTGCCGTTGAAGTTGAAGAAGACGCCGGCACGGGAGCGCCCGCCGTGCTCGAGCACGAAGTGGCCGTCGAGCAGGATGGCTTCGACCTGGGTCAGGAAGCTGTAGTCGCGATTCAGGTGCGTCCAGCGCGTCTGCACCATGCCGATGCCGGGTTCGGCAAAGTGGTGGATGACCTTCATGAGCCAGTCAGGCGGAGGGACAAAGTCTGCATCGAAGATGGCGACATATTCGCCGGTCGCTGTCTTCAGACCTTCATCGAGCGCGCCGGCTTTGTAGCCGTAGCGATTGCTGCGATGCAGGTAGACGATGGGATGGCCTGCGGAGCGATACCGTCCGACCAACTCGGCGGCGACGCTAACGGTTTCGTCTGTCGAGTCGTCGAGTACCTGGATCTGCAGCTTGTCCTTGGGATATTCAAGCTTGCAGCAGGCGTCGAGAAGGCGGTCGATGACAAACTGCTCGTTAAAAATCGGCAACTGAACCGTGATCTTGGGCAGGTCGGCGAAGTGCTGCGGCGGCTCGTAGGTGCGGTTTTTCTTGTTTTTGTAATAGGTGTAGACAAGCTGGTAGCGGTGCATGCCGTAGAACGCGAGCACGATCATGACGGCGAAATAGGGGATCAGGAGCAGCGTGTCAAAGGTGTTCCACCGGTAGAGACTTTCGAAAGTCTTGTCGGCGTAGTGCGTCCGGAAATAGTGGTTCAATCCCCGCTGCGAAGCGAAGTACAGCGCCAAAAGATGTGCCTGGTTAAGCCCCACTTGTCTCCGAAATGCTTGTGACTGTTTTACGTCTCTTACAGTTTAGTATGGCGTCACGGCAATGACTGCAATAGGCATCTGCATTGACTTAGCTGAACCGATAACTATGCTGGTTTTATGGATGCAGCTCTCGAGATCGATGCTCTGAGACGTGAACTCTTGATGCTAGAGAGCGGTGCGGGCGAAGCATTGTCCGATAGTGATCTAGCCAAGGCAATTCAGCGGATACATATGGGTTTTCGATTCAGTGCGCCAGTTTTTGAGCCTGGGATCCTCCTCTGGCGAATGGTTTTAGTTGATTCGTTGCCGACCAGAAGAGAGCGCGTCAGCTATCCGCCGATGGCAAGAGTTTCGACTTACGGTCGCGCAAACCGTCCGGGCGAAGTTATGTTCTACGCCGCGCTAGATCATCTTGTACCATGCTTTTTTGAATGTGAGATGCGGCAAAATGCCTTCTATTGTGCTTCGGCTTGGCGGTCCACCGCTCCTATCATGTGCAGCCATCTGGGGTATTCCGAAAAGACGCTGGAGGATTCTGTCATCGAGCGGCCTACGCCAAAATGGATCGCAGTCGATAATGACAATGAAAGAAATCACCTGATACGGCAATGGCAAGCGCGGCTCTTTACACGACAGGTCCGGAAGGGAAGTGAATACTTGTACAGGATAGGGCTTGCCTTGAGGCAATTTGCGATGTGCAAAATAGAGAATATTACGGTGCGCGGCCTCAATAGTTTTGACGGTCTGGTATATCCTTCGGTTGCGAGCACCAATGCATTTGACAATGTGGCTCTCCTACCCGACTCAGTAGACAAGAAACTCAAGCTGGTAGAGGTTCGCCTACTGTCTCTTCGTTCCGTAGATGGATGCTCGGTGGTAAGCGCCAGAGCGCAGTTCAACGCTAAGATCACGGACTATGACTGCGCAGTACCAGATAGCGATGGCAATCTTATCTGGGGCTCCTGTCGCCAGTTTGATATGGAGCAGCTACTTTCCAATGGTTAGAGGGCGCACCGAGTGTCGGCTCGACTTGACACTGGTGGATCGAGCGCCTAGTAGACGAATTGCCGTCCGTACACCGCGTCCCGCTGGCTGGGCTGGAAGCCGGCGTCGCGGATGATCCTGCGCAATTCTTCTTCGCCTGAATGATGGCTGGGTACCTTACGGTCGCGTTCGGTCGCGAGTACCAGGCCGGCGTCGTCGGCGCCGAAGCGTAGGGCGACCTGCAGCACTTTCGGTCCGAAGATGCTCCAGTCGACCTGCAAGTGCGGGATAGTGTCGAGGTAGAGGCGGCAGAGGGCGACCATCTTGAGGTATTGCGCGCCGGTGACTTCGTCGAGCGCGCGCTCCATCTGCTCGATTCGCGGTTCGCAGGCGAGGAAGCCGTTTGTCTCACGTTGCAGAGTGGCGACCTGTTCGACCAGGGTGACCCAGTCGGCGGAGGTGTCGGCGCTCCTGAGTTGCAATACCACGACGCTCTGCAGGCCGGACTGGTGGGCGGCGCGGTGGATCTCGAGCCATTCGTTCTGCGTTGGAGAATGCATGTCATCGCTGCCGTTGCCAAACAGGGAGAGGCCGGCGTGCTGCAGGGCCTTTAAGGCTTCCTTCGCGTCGCCGAGTCCGGCAATCTGGGCTGGGGAAAGGCCTGTCAGCACCAGTTCAGGAAAACGCGAGTGGATTGCTGAAAGATCCGCCGTGACGGCGGTTAGGGAAGCGCGGGGCGCGGCTGACAGGACCAGGCCCGTCGCCCCGCGCTCGATGGCGGCCGAGATTTCATCCAGCTGCACGCCTCTGCCGACGGGGACACGGTAGCCCACGGTGTAGGTCACGACCGGTTCTGGCCACAACGACTGCCGGACGTCGCCGGCATCCATTCCCAGTTGCAGAAGGTCGTTGCCGTTCAGTCGCTCAAGGGCCTGTTCCTGCGTCATCATC
>CAXTNK010000117.1:0-242 GCA_964245665.1 uncultured Acidobacteriaceae bacterium | reverse complement strand
GTTCATGCGCAGCCGGCGAAACCTGTTCCCGTACCGGCTAAGCCGGACACCATTACCTTCAATAATGGCGATCAGCTGACCGGCAAACTGGTCAGGGTGGTGGGTGGTGTCGTTACTTTTCACAGCGACGTCCTCGGCGACGTGACCGCACCGCTTGCAAAGGTCAAAGCCATGCACGCGGACGAGGCCTTTGCGGTGGTGCAGAAAGAGCAGCACGTAACCATCCACACGGCAATCAAGGA
>CAXTNK010000116.1:1423-11786 GCA_964245665.1 uncultured Acidobacteriaceae bacterium | reverse complement strand
CCCGATTACACTTGCGCATGGGGTAGCGTGAAGGAAGCCGCTGCCGAGAGGACAATCCATGATCGTCGGCAGCGGTATCGATATAACGGAGGTAGGGCGCATCCGTAATTCGATAGAGCGCTTTGGCGAACGCTTTCTACACCATATCTATACACCCGGCGAGATTAACTACTGCCAGGCCCGCAAGGTCCGCTCTGCGGAGAGTTTTGCCGCCCGCTTTGCCGCCAAGGAGGCTGCCGCCAAGGCCCTTGGGACGGGCATCGGGCGCGGCGTCACGTGGAGGGAAATCGAGGTGCAGCGGGAACAGGGCCATGCGCCCACCTTGAAACTTTTTGGCCGCGCGGCCGAGTGGGCTTCCTATCTCGGCGTCCGCAGTGTCAGCCTGTCACTCACGCACACGTCCCAGACCGCGATGGCCTTTGTGACCATGGAAGACGGAAAATAAACTGGCGCCTCGGACTAGGAGAATTGGGCAGCTGAGTACCCTGCTGCCGCTCCGACGAATTTGCTGCAACGAACGAAGAACAAAGCACATCCAAGTTGAAACTAGACTTGATCTTCTTCACCAGGATGCCCGGGAACCAAGGCTTTGCCGCTCCCCGAATTGCATCCGGGGATTGCAACTCATAGTCCTCCCACGCAAGATGAACAAGACGTAACATTCCCATTTGTTACTCTTTGGTTGGAGTACTCCTGAGCTATTCGGTTGCGCGCCTGCTGTCGTACGTAGTTGAAGATGTCTGGTAACGGGTTTGAAGGAGATGTGTGCCTAGTCAACAGGAAGTCCGCTGGTCGCAGTTAAAAGTCGGTGTCCTCGTACTGGCAGCGCTCCTTGCGCTGACGGCTCTGGTTTTTCTCATGTCCGGCGATACGGGCGGCCTGTTTACAGGCAAAATCACCATCCGTTCCTACTTCGAAAATTCGTCAGGCCTGAAGGTCGGCGCGCCGGTAACTCTTGAGGGCGTCACTATCGGCAATGTCAAATCCATCAGGATCGTTACGGATCGCAAGTTGACGCCGGTCGAAGTGACCATGAAGCTCAGTCGCAAGTACATCAATGCACTGCACCAGGACACCAAGGCCAGTCTCAGCACCGTGGGCGTGCTGGGCGATACAGTGGTTGATCTCGACAGCAAACACGCAGTCGGTCCCGAGGCGAAGAACGACGATGAACTCGGCACAAACGAGACACCGAACCTGTCGGACGTAATCAAATCCAGCCAGGGTACCATCGAACAACTGAATACCATCCTTGCCAAGGTCGACAACCTGGTCGACTCACTGAACACCGGCAAGGGGTCGATCGGTCAGCTGATCAATAGCCCCGATCTTTACAACAAGGCGCTGACAGCCGTGAACCAGCTCGGCGGGCTCGTCGATCAGATCAGTAACGGCAAAGGTTCGATCGGCAAATTTGTGTCGGATGACACGCTCTACAACAATGCAAACAACACCGTCGCCCGCCTGAGCCATATTGCTGACCAACTCGATGCCGGACAGGGTACGGCAGGCAAGCTGCTGAAGGATGAAGCCCTCTACAACAACCTGAACAACACCGTTGCCCAGGCCAACCAGCTCATCTCGCAGATCAATGCAGGCCAGGGCGCGCTCGGCGTCATGGCCAAGGATCCGCAGTTCGCGCAGAAGCTTCAGGATACGGTCACGCGGCTCGATTCAATTCTCAACCGCGTCGACAGTGGTGAAGGCACCCTGGGCCAACTCGTTCGCAATCCGTCTCTCTACAACAACAGCGACCAGATGCTGACCGAAACGCGCGGCCTCGTCACCGCTATCCGCGAAAACCCCAAGAAATACCTCACGTTCCACGTCAAAGTCTTCTAGTACTGGCCGTCAGCGCGTCGGCGCCTTTGGCAAGGAACTTTCCGGGTGATGCCAGCATCGTTGCGCTCCATCTGCTGTTTAGTAGCCACGGTGGTTCCAGCATTCGTTGGAGCGCAACGATTTCGCCCTGTCATCAACGTCACTTTAGCCAAAGGCGCTCTTGCCCGTACGGCCAGTACTATGATGAGAGGGCGAGTAATGAATTTGACCCGCTTTTACCAGCTGGATGCGCACTCTTTCCCTGTTCGAATGTTGTAGCGGCCGCTGAGTATCCTCCAGGAGATCCATGCGTCCTTTACACATCGCTGCATTCATCCTCATGAGCACCGGCATAGCCGTGGCCCAAAGCTCCTTGAGCGAGCTGCAAACACTGGCCGCCACGCCCGACTCTGGTTCTGCCCCGACTGAGCCAAAACGACTGACCAGTTTTGATGTCACTTCGATTGATCGCTCGGCCGATCCCTGCACTGACTTTTATCAGTACGCCTGCGGTAACTGGGTCAAGAACAATCCCATTCCCGGGGATCAGACACGCTGGGGTACCTTTAACGAGTTGGCGGAGCGCAACCAGTGGCTCGAGTACCAGGAGCTGGAAGCAGCTTCAAAACCGAGCGCCAGCCGCACACCGCTCGAAGCGAAATTTGGTGACTTTTTCGCCGCCTGCATGGACAAGCCCCTTGCCGATCAGCAGGGCATCAAGCCACTCGAGCCCACCGTGACGGCCATCGATGGCTTGACCAGCAAGGGTGAACTGGCAGGGCTCCTGGCAAAGCTGCTGGTAACCCACACTGTTTCCACGCCCGACTTCTTCAACTTCGGGGTGGAGCAGGATCAGCTCGATTCGTCCAAACAGATTGCCGGCATCTCTCAGGGTGGCCTCGGTCTTCCCGATCGCGATTACTACCTGTCACAGGATGCGCGGCAGCAGAAGATACGCGAACAGTATGTCGCCCATATCATTGCCATGTTCCAGCTGGCCGGCGATTCGCCTGAAAAAGCAGCAGCCGAAGCAAAGAGCGTCATGACGATCGAGACGGCCTTTGCCACTGCGTCAACGCCGCGTGTGGATATGCGCGATCCGAAGAATGTGTATCACATCATGACAGTCGACCAGCTCAAGACGCTGGCGCCAAACTTCGATTGGTCGACCTATTTCGGCAAGGTCGGGATCCGCCCGTTCACGACACTCAATGTCTCCACACCGAACTTCTTCAAAGCAGCAAGTCAGCAGATTCAGGACCAGGATCTGGCAGCCTGGAAGAGCTATCTGCGCTGGCATGCACTCCACCAAGCCGCGCCCTACCTGTCCTCGAACTTTGTCGATGAAAACTTTCATTTCTATGGCGAACAACTGGCCGGCCAGAAAGAAATCACGCCGCGCTGGAAGCGTTGTACCCGCCTCACTGACAACAACCTGGGCGAAGCCGTAGGCCAGGATTGGGTCAAGAAGAACTTCCCGCCGCAGGACAAAGAAAGCATGCAGAAGCTGGTGGCCGCGCTCGACAAGGCGCTCGGTGAAGATATCCAGCAGCTGCCCTGGATGTCCGACGCTACCAAGAAGGAAGCAGAAACTAAGCTCTCGATGTTCCGTAACAAGATTGGCTACCCGGACCACTGGAAGGACTATTCAACTGTCAAGGTTTCGCCGGATACGCTGCTGGCGAACATCGACTCTTCTTCGTACTTTGAGGACAAGCACAACTTCGACAAGCTTGGCCAGCCGGTCGACGAGACGGAATGGGGCATGACGCCGCCAACGGTCAATGCCTATTACGATCCCGCGATGAACGATATCAACTTCCCTGCCGGCATCCTGCAGCCGCCGTTCTATGACTTCAGCAAAGATCCTGCAGTCAACTTTGGCGGCATCGGCGTGGTGATCGGCCACGAGATGACGCATGGCTTTGATGATGAAGGCAGCCAGTTCGACGGCAAAGGCAATCTGCGCGAGTGGCAGACTCCTGAGGACCGCAAGGCCTTTACCGAGCGCACCGATTGCGAGGTAAAGGAGTACAGCGGCTTTGAATCAGCTCCGGGCCAGAACCTGAACGGCAAGCTGACACTGGGCGAAAACACAGCCGACAATGGCGGCCTGCGGATCGCTTACCTGGCGCTGATGAACACGCTCCAGGCGGAAGGTAAAAAAGCGCCTTATGCCGATGACAAGGTGGACGGCTTCACCCCGCAGCAGCGCTTCTTCATCACTTTCGCTCAGGTCTGGTGCAGTAATCAGACCGAACAATCATTGCGTGTTTCGGCCAAGACTGATCCGCACTCGCCCGGCAAATTCCGTACCAATGGATCGGTACAGAACTTCGACGAGTTCGGCAAAGCCTTCAGTTGCAAGCAGGGGACGCCCATGTATCCGGCGAATTCCTGCCGCGTCTGGTAACGTATCGTAGAGACGGTCAACAAAGGCCCGGCTCGAGAGTAGTACTCCTGTGACTTGCCCCTGCTGTCGTTATGCAAGTTGGCTTTTTCTCAAAGAAGAGGCCAGAGTGCATGACGATTTCGGGTCTGCCTGCTACAGGAGTACTGCTCGTGCCGGGCTTTCTGTCTGCGCAAAATGCCGTGCTTGGATGCCCGGCCCTAGCCGAAAGTGGCCCTTGCTTTTACAATCGTCTGGGGAAGTCAATTCCCTTTTAGAGTTTTGCTGCAAATGCAGCCCCATGATCGCGGCGACCGCGGTTCAGGATGAAGGAAACGCATGAAGTTGAGGAAGTTGAGCCAGGTTGTTCTGGCCGCCGCAGTCGGTATTGGTTCCAGCTTTGGTCTTACATCGTGCGTCCAGAGCCACACCATTGGTTATTTCTATGTAACGGGTCACCAGTACAACCAGGTCTCTGCTTACAAGATTGACTACAACACAGCTAAGCTGACTCAGCAGTGTGGAGCGATCGGTTCGGGCGGCGTGAACCCGATTGACGCCATCGTCACCCAGGGCGGCAAATTTCTGTATGTCCTGAACGCAGGCTGCGCAGATTCAACACTGTATCCCACGGCAAAATATCTCTGTCCATCGGGCACTGCCGCGACGGCTGGCAACGTCTCGCTCTTCACCATCGGCGGCGAAGGGGTCCTCACCTTCCAGGCCAGCTATTCGACACTCAGCCCCACTTCGCACCCGGTCACCATCTCGACAGACAGCACTGGCAGCTACCTGTACCTGCTTGACCAGAATGCACCGAACACTGCGAATGTCCCGCTCTCTCTTCAGGCAGGCGGCGCGGTAGAGGTTTCGTCGATCAATCCGAACACCGGCCGGCTTTCGACCATCCTGAACCAGCAGGTGAAGGACAACAATGGTTCGCAGCTTGAGTTCTTCCCGGTCGGCCAGTACCCGGTCTGGTTCAAGGTCTTCAACTCCTACCTGTTCACCATCGATCGCAACACGGGCGGTTCGACAAACGCTACCTACGTGAATGTATATAGCGTGGGAACGACCGGCCAGTTACTGGCGACGCAGAACTCGGAATTCCCGACCGGGGCCACCAACCTGGTCTACATCAACTCGGGCGGTTCATATCTCTTCCTGCTTGACCAGGGTCTGCCGAACAACCCGGCCTCACCGCTCTACAATGGCGCCATTGACATCTACACGGTTGGTACCAGTGGGAGTCTCGCCTCGATTGTAGGCGGAGCGCAGCTGCAGAGCACCATCGGCTATACCGCCTCGATCGCCCCTACCGTTCTGACTGTAGACAGCCAGAACAAGTTCCTCTACGTCGCGAACGCCGGTCTGAATCCGTCTATTACCAGCGCGGCCAGCAACATCTCGTCTTATTTCATCAATACGACCAACGGGACGCTGAGCCAGATCAACGGCACGGAGGGTGGCGTCATCAACAGCGGCGTCGGCGCGAACCCGCAGTGCATCCTGGAAGATCCTTCCAACCAGTACATCTACACAGCTAATTACAACGCCAGCACGATTACAGGCAAAATCATCAACACGCAGGCAGGTGCGCTGACGCCGCTGATCAAGGGCGCCACCATCGTTGAACCCAATGTTCCGGGCAATCCGACCTGGTGCGTGGCGAGTGGCACTACTTTCTAGCCGAATGAGACTGGTCAGCAGGAGAGGCATGAACCGTGGCTTCTTCTGCTGAAACCGGCAAGCGAGACCAGCTTTTACAATGAGGCAGGATTTCTCCGTTACACAGAACTGCTGCAAACGCAGCACCCGCCCGCAGGCCGAGAGCACCGGGACGTACAGACGAAGGAAACACATGAAGTTGAGACATATCGGCCAGGCAGCATTGGCCGGCGCAGTATCGGTGGCACTGGTCCTGGGAGTTGCAGCCTGTGGACAGGACAACACCATTGACTATCTCTTCGTCGCGAACTCGAAGAATAATCCCGGCCAGATCAATGTCTACCTCGTAGACAGCGAATCCGGTTCGCTCAAGCAGATCCTCGATTCACCCTACCCCCGGCCAGACCAACGGCGGACGGAACCCGGTTTCGCTCGTCACCTCGCCCAATCAGCAGTACCTTTACGCCCTGAACCACGACGACAATACGATCGTGAAGTTCGGCATCGGTACGGACGCAAAGCTCTATCCGCAGAACACCTACAACACGCCTGGCAGCGGTCCCACTTCGATGAAGATCAATGCTGCAGGCACCTATCTTTACGTCCTCGATGCGTTCCAGCCGGGCTACAGCGCTACGCTTCCCGGCCCGGGCGCGCTGGTGGTGTATCCCATCAATTCCGATGGAACCCTGGGCACGCCACTAGTCGATGCGGCCAATAATACTGACTACTATCCTGTCTGCAACAACCCGGTCGACGTCACAGTGCTGCCGAATAACAGTGGCGTGTATGTCGTGAACGATCCGGCGAGCCAGCCGCCCAAGCTTGCCGATACCGTCTCTTCCACCTTCGTTGGCGCCAATGGCACAGCCACAATTACCTATGCTGCAGTCGGCGCCTGCAGTGCGGATACAGGCCAGATCTCGGCATTCAACGTTGGTTCTGGCGGCAGCCTCACGCAGATCGCGGGTTCGCCAATCGCTTCCGGAAGTACGCCGGTAGCCATCGCCAGCAATCCCAACAGCGGCTACATCTACATCACCGATCTGACGCCCAATGCCCTTCTGGCCTTCAAGGTTAACGCCAACAATGCGCTCACCGAGATCGACAATGGCTCCATTGCGACGGGCGGTTATCCGGATGCCCTCACCGTCGACGCGACGGGCCAGTATGTCTACGTGGCGAACTATAACGCGAATAGTGTGAGCGCGTTCACCATCAATGCGTCGACAGGTATTCCGACTCTATCGGCAGACGCTGCGTCCTACGGTGTCTCGACTGCCCCGACTTATGTGTTCATCGAGCCGTCTGCGCAGAAATATCTGTACACCTCGGACTTCATCGACAGTACGGTCTATGGCACGCGAATCAATACGCAGACGGGCGGCCTGACCGCCGTCGAGCATACACCCTTCCCGGCAGCGGGACAGCCCACAGCGATTGCTGCCATCGTTCACGGCAAGGCACTCAGCAATTGAGCACGCCTGGCGGACAACGATGCGTAGAGGCCTCTCTGGTCGAAAGCCGGAGCAGCTTTTACAATGAAGCAGGAATTTTACAGATCACAGAAATGCTGCGAGCGCAGCCCCTACGCAGGACGGACCATCGAACCGCGAGGACGAAGGAAGCACATGAAGTTTAGATCTATCGGCCACGCAGCATGGGCCGGAGCCGTGTCCCTGGGCGTGATGTTAGGCGTCACCTCCTGCAGCACCCAGGACAACACCATCGACTATGTTTTCGTCGCCAATTCAAAGAACAACCCCGGTCAGATCAATGTGTACCTGGTAGATAACAAATCGGGTGTGCTGACGGAGGCATCCGGATCCCCCTACGCGGCGGGCAAGAACCCGGTGTCTCTCGCTACGTCGCCCAACCAGGAATTCCTGTATGTGCTGAACCACGATGACAACACCATCGTTTCCTATTCCATCAACGGCGAAGCCGGCCTGACCAAAGCGAACTCCTACAGCACGCCCGGCAGCAATCCTACTTCGCTCAAGATCAATCCCGCGGGTACGTATCTGTACGTGACGGACGCCTTCCAGGCCGGCTTCAGCGCCGCGACTCCTGGCCCCGGTGCATTGGTCGTATATCCGATCCACACGGATGGCTCGCTCGGCACCGCGGCAAGCTATGCCACCTGCAACAACCCGGTCGACCTGACGGTCCTGGCCAATGGCGGCGAGGTCTACGTAGTGAATGATCCTGCAGGACAGCCGCCAAAGCTCGCCAATAGTCTTGCCGGCAGCACACCGAACGTGGCATACACCGCCAGCGGCGCGTGCACGGCAGACAGCGGCCAGATCTCGGCCTTTGCTGTCAACACATCCGGCGCACTGACGACGGTACCCGGCTCGCCCTTCGCAGCCGGCACCACGCCAGTCGCCATCGCCAGCGATCCGACCAATCGTTTCGTCTACGCAACCGACCTGACCGTCAACCAGCTGCTTGCGTTCGGAACCGGCGCCAATGGCTCGCTGACTGCCCTGAATAACGGCCCGTTCGCGACGGGTGTCTATCCTGACGCCGTCACCGTCGATCCGCGCGGCCTGTATATCTACGTCGCAAACTACAACGCAGCCAGCATCAGTGCCTACGCCATCGCCCAGTCGACCGGGATTCCCAGTACGCTCTCCGGTACAGGCAGCTACGGCGTCACCACCGGTCCGACATTTGTCCTCGTCGAACCGAACGGCGGCAAATACCTCTATTCGTCGGACTTCGTCGACAACACGATGTACGGACTGTCTCTGAATCCGAACACGGGGGTCCTCGGCGGACTGCCGAATGATCCTTACCCTGCAGCCGGTCAGCCCACAGCGATCGCGGCTATCACTCATGGTCCCCACCCCACTGAAGTGCTGCCGCAGTACTAGGCAGCTCTTTGCCGCATGCAACAAAGCCCGCTTTTGTAGCGGGCTTTGTTGTCTTCAGATCTGAATAAGCTTAGAACTGCAGACGGCGCTTGATCCACGCCTGCCCCGGACGCTCGACGAGCTGCACGGTAAGCAGCGCAGCCGCCACCAGCAGGCCATAGGAAAGCCAGGGATCGAAGCGACTCAATCCCATGTGCTCGAGGATCTTGTGATCGTGGATCAGCATCCACAGGTTAAAGTGCAGAATGTACAGGCAATAGCTGGCCTCACCGATCATCAGCAGCGGCCAGATGCCGAAGATACGCGTCAACACATTTTTCCCTGCCAGCCCGATGACAATCGCCGCGTAGAGTGGCATCAGAAGGCCGTCGTGCATGTAGACATACGGCATGCGATCGCCAAAATAGAGGATCGTATACACCGAGGCGAATCCCACCAGGCCGATTACTACGCGCTTCCGGCTCTTTTCCGGGATAAAGTTGTTCAGGCTCGCCAGCGCCATGCCGAACAGGAACGACGGCACATGCTGCACAGGGCCAAACTTGAGCGCGCGCAGCCAGAAGCCGGCCGAGTAGCGGCCAATCACCGGCTCGCCATCCGGTTTGAGTACAAAGTAAATCGTCGGCAGTATCAGGCCGATCATCCAGAACCCGAACATGCTGAGCAGGACGCCGCGCAGGGTCGACAGCCGCACGCGCAGTGTGCCCCACGTAATTAGAACCGGGAAGATCGCGTAGAAGAGTACATCCGTCGTGAGCGTCCAGGCCGGCGTATTCCAGAAGGTGGACAGCATCGGATCCCAGCCCTGCAGCAGCAGTGGTGTCAGCACTAAGCCGGTGATGAAGTGGGCCCGGCTCTGCGCGTGATACTCCTGCATGAGCATGCCGAGCGACACTACCAGGCTGAAAAGGTAGACCGGGTAGATACGAGAGAAACGCGCAACCCAGAACCTGCGTGCGTCCATCTTGCCGGCATCTGCTCGTTCGCGGTAGTTGTAGGCCAGCACAAAGCCGGAAAGCAGCAGGAAGAAGCTGACCGAGACGTAGCCGTTATCGACTACCGGCGCGAACGGCCCAAACATCTTCGGATCGGAAAAGTGGAAGAAGACGATGTTCAGAGCGGCGATCGCCCGCATGCCGGTGAGCGCCGGCAGCATGGATTTGCGCTGCGCTGGCGTCCGAATGCCATCCATCTCGGGAACAGCGAGCGGAGCGTGCCTTTTCGTAGTCGTCGAGGGATTCACCGGAGTCTGTTGACCTGCACCATTGAGAATGAAAATGCAGGTCCCTCCACTGCGCTAGGCTCCGGTCGGGATGACAATTGCTGAATGTTCGAGATCCCGGCAAATCACGCGACGTTTGAGACCTACCCGGTGACGAGTGAGCCGATCTTTTCGCCGCTCGCGACCCGCACGATATTACCTGGTGTATTCATGTTGAAGATGATCATCGGCATGGCATTGTCCTTGCACAGACTCACGGCGGTCATATCCATAACCTTTAGACCCTTCTGCAGGATGTCCATGTAGGTCAACTCTTCGAACTTGATGGCGTTCTTGTTGGTGACGGGATCGCTGTCGTAAATGCCGTCAACCTTGGTGGCTTTC
>CAXTNK010000116.1:0-1413 GCA_964245665.1 uncultured Acidobacteriaceae bacterium | reverse complement strand
TCGTCCATCTCGAGCAGGACGTCGGCCTTGATCTCCATCGCTCGGAGCGACGCTGCCGTGTCCGTCGAGAAGTAGGGATTGCCCGTGCCTGCCGCGAATATGACGACGCGGCCTTTTTCCATGTGGCGGATCGCGCGACGGCGGATGTAGGGCTCGGCCACCTGGTTCATCTCGATTGCGGACATGACGCGGCTGTGCACGCCGGCCTTTTCGAGCGAGTCCTGCAGGGCGAGCGAATTGATGACGGTGCCGAGCATGCCCATGTGATCGGCAGCGACGCGATCCATATCCTTCGCCTGTTCGGCGACGCCGCGGAAGAAGTTGCCGCCGCCCACGACCAGCGCCACCTCTGTCCCCATCTTCAATACTTCGGCAATTTCCTCAGAAATGGCGCGGGTTACGTCGACGTCGACACCGAAACCGCGGCCGGCAGCGAGCGCCTCGCCGGAAAGCTTGAGCAGGATACGTTTGTACATTCTGAAGAGAAGTATACCGGCAGTCGTGCTCCTCGATGCAGTCTCTTGTGCTGGCGAAGAGTTTTCGAAGGCGAACGGGATAAAGGGAGCTAACCGGCTCGGTTTGATTTTCCTGCGGAAGTCGCCTCCGGTCCGGTTTCGGCTTCTTCGAGCATGCGGAGGTTGAGGCGGAGGCGTACGGCCAGGACGGTGAAGGATTCTTTCGCGATCTCGTTGGGAGGCACAAGGGCGACATCGATGCCGTGTTCTGTCTGGCCTACTACGGTAACAGTGTTGAAGGCGTTCAGAACTTTTAGAGCGAACGCAGGAATTCGCCATCCTGAAGATGCTGGGGGTGCTGGGGCGTCGCCGGGTGCTTTACGCACTCTGCTGACCCAGGAAAGGCTGCTTGCCGTATGCCGGCCACGTTGCTCATAATCGCGCTCTCGCTTTGTAGTAAATGGGTCATCGCCCACGTTCTGGCCGACTTTTTTCCAGGTGACTGGCTATAGCTGGTGGCCAATCGCCGGAGGAATCGCAGCGGGTATCGATCTCATGGCCGCGTACTTTTGCCTTTGGACTTGTTCAAAGGGAGCTCTGGCCGAAACTCTTTCCTACGAAGAGTGAAACAGAAAGACGTAGCGCGATCCGGCTAGTGTTTGAGCAGTGCAATCATCTGCGGCATTTCATACAGCGATCGGGTTTTCAGGTATTCGACCATGCGTTGGCGCTGATCAATATCATGTTCAACCAACCGGGCGAATGATTGAACAGTTTGCACGACATGGGTGGTCGAGAACGCTTTCTGATACCTGCCCGCGATTCCGATCAACAAACCGTTGATCCAGACATATTGGGCCGCCATGAACAGAAATTCATCGGTAATTGCCGCGGGCGCATAGTGGGCACTCGCGGCCCGCCCGAAAGGAAACAGCGTTCTGAAGATGTAGTTCAGAAG
>CAXTNK010000115.1:2019-12307 GCA_964245665.1 uncultured Acidobacteriaceae bacterium | reverse complement strand
CAGCCCACGAGATGTATGTTGGCCGCCTTCGTGGACGCGGCAAATGAAAAAATGAGAATGATTTCACGGGTTTATCCTCTACCGCCTCCATGCTGCTGGATGGCTTGGTTGTGGAGAATGATGTGGAAAATAGCCATCCCCGCTTTCTTTGTGATCAGTTTTCCACAGAAACGCGCACTGGTAACTTTGCAGGTAACCTAAGTCAGGCAATTAGCGGTTTCCGGTACTTCGATGCATTCGGCACAGTTATTAAGGCACTGGGATACGTGGGGCAGCAGACGGGGAACTGGACTAGCTGCTCAAGTGCACAAAAAGCATGGCCGCGAGTCGGGCACGTTCCACCTTGCTTCTTGGAAGAAAGAACCTGCTAGGCATCTGGCCTACGTAGTTGCCGTTTGCGTCGCATCAAGGGATTTCGAAAGATGGTCACCCTGCGAACTGACTTCCCCGCGTCGTCAGCTCATATTCACATCTATGAAGGTACGCGTGATCGGCGTTGACCTGCTCCAGGAAGGCGTCGGGTCGAGTTTGCTGATGGAATCGTGATAATGTGCAAGGCCGACGAACTCCGTTCGACCGCAGGGCCGGGAGAGATTCTTCCAGAGCCCGGTACAGAGGACGAAGACTAATTGTTCACGAGCCTCGAGAGCCTGCCCCCAAGGGATCAAGTCCATCGCGGCGCATTGATGCTCCTCGTTATGAAGCCGAGAGTTGTGCTGCATTTCTTTCCCGCTACGACATCTACGCGACTGGCTAGATCTATAACCTTTTTCATTTTGTCTACGGCATAAGGGACCTCTTTCAATAGCCTTGCTCGCCCTGTAGCAGGCAAGACTAATGTAGAAGATAAAGGATGCTGCTACAGTATGGTGCGGTAGTGCTGGCAAGGTACAAATGAGCCCACCACCGATAGCGCGTTTCTGATTTCTTCTCCTGACGCGCATTGCTATAGTTCCCGGTATTCACCTCAATTTTATGCACATTGTCTCGCCGTCTCGCATTTTTCATCTTGGGCTGGTCACTTCGCTTTTTATGTGCGCTGCGGTTGTACTCTCAGGCTGCGGGTTGTCCATTGCCGGCCCTACGGCAAGGAAAACGGTAATTCCGCTCCCAACCGATGATCTCGCGAGGCCCTGCTCTTATGACCTGCTGCTGCAGGATCCGGAGAGAAGGTCCAAGGGACTTCTCGTTATATTTGATAGAGCCGATAGTGAGGATCTTTACAATGATCTATCCGTACGCGACCTCGTCGGCGTACTTGGCTTCGGAATGATCTTTGCCCACGAGTGCAACGCGAGGTCTTATGGAGATCTGCAAGCAGATGCAAGCAAGGGTCCGGGGCGGGCGCTAGTCACTGCCCTCCATCAATTTGCATTAGCGACGAACCATCGCGAGCTAGATACGGCGGGCATGATCCTGTACGGCTTTTCGGCTGCGGGTGTACTGACAGCGACTATGGCAAATGCCATTCCGACAAGGATGATGGGCGCGATAGAGTATGCGTCCGGATCAGGATACGTAAACCTCGATGACATTCTGGTGAGTGCTGCAGCGACCAGGATCCCCACGCTGGTTCTAGCCAATGCGAAGGATGAAGATGCGGGCACTGCACGGAGCTATCGCTACTTTCTGCGTGGCCGCGTCACGGGAATGCCGCCATGGGCATATGCCGTACAGAATGCGACCGACCATTGCTGTAATCTCTCGACACGCAACCTGATACTGCCCTGGATACAGGCGGTGGCCAGCCAGCAGACTAGCCTGTCCGCCGCGAACGGGAATCCTCAAGCGTTTGCGCCTGCGCCGACCACCGGTCAGCCCGCATTGGGAGCGCTGGCACACTTCACATGCACGCCCAATGGCGACATGGATGCGCAGGGAGACATCAATTGTGTATTTACTCGAGCCAAGCTTGGTGTAGGGGCAGTGGCGTCAAGAGAGGTAGATTGGCTGCCGGACTTATCGACTGCCACGGCTTGGCTTTACTGGGTAACAAATCCCGATATTAACTAAGAGAATACATGGCGGCTCGCAGCTCTAAAGTTACCTAGATGCCGCATTCGAACCATTGAGAACATAGATTCTGTACGCCGTGAGATAGTCGTTTGCACCGAATCTACGGGTTATTTCTATGCGATAGTTCTGGTCTATGAACGTCTCGAGGTCAGGCCACTGTCTTATGTTGTCGAATTTGCCGTTGCGGCCACCGCCCGTGAGCATTTCTGTGGTGATAATCAGGATTTTTGGCGGATCGCGGTGGATCTGACTCAAGAACATCTCACCGTAAAAAGGAAAAGGCGGGCCGCCCTCAGGTGGGAAAAACATGTAATCGCCCATGAAAGGCTCTGGCTCGATCAGGCCAAGGCGGTAGAGAGCATCAACGCAGCCGCTTACCATGTCCAGGCACTCGACCTGATTCTGAAGTCGAGGCCCACCAACCCGTATAAGATCGCGGTCTAGAGTGGTGGGCAGGTCGATGACGCTTGGAAGTCTATACAACATGCGCGCATAGAGGGGGACTACGGCGAGAGTACCGAAGAGAATGCCGGCATAGCCCAAGAAGCGGCCCCACCCAGGACGCCTAAGAGCTTTTACAAACTCCACCGACATCCAAACGAGCAGAAAGGCAAGGAAGGGGTACCGATGGTAGGCAGTGCCCTTATGCTGCACAACGTAAGAGGCAGCGCCAAAGAGAACACCCAAAGTAAGAAGCAAGCGCTCCCAGTCTCTCCGGTTTGTATCAGTAATTGCAAGATATAGAGCGATGAGTGAAAGGGCGACGAGATGATAATTGAAGAGGGACTTCAGCAGAATAGTGTAAGAGACGTTGCCGAGGGGAGCGTAGTAGGGGACCATGCGGCGCATGATCTCTAGGAATGCAGGAAATGAGTGTGTCTGGAGGAAGAAGCGAAAGGTGAGGAGTGCTGCGAGTATCATTCCAGACAGCCCATACATGATATAAGCGGCGACACGCTGACTACTTTTGCGCAGGGTGTATGCGGCAATGGTAAGGAGCACAAGACCCATCGGGGCTGCCGTGGGTTTGAGGGTTCCGGCAAGGCCAAGAAGGAATCCGAAGGGAAGTAGGAGCACAGGTCTTCGGCGCCGAAGGCTGACGAAAAGAAAGGCGAAACCTGCCATGACAAGCACTGTCATGATCTCATCGCGCTCCGCGGCCATCTGAGGGCCATCGACTGCATGCATCAAGAGAAAGAGCACACCGGCCAGGAGGCCGGCAAACCAGTCCACAGGAAGCGTAATCACGATCATGGAGGCAATCAGGACGGAGAGAAGGGAAAACTCGTAGAATCTCCAGCCCACGTCGCCAGAGCCGAAAAGCTGGATCGCCCAGCCATCGATAAAATAGGCTCCTGGCATGTTGAGGTCAACGATGTCACGGTAGGGCATCTTGCCTTGGTCCATAAGGAAGTTAACGTAATGCATGATCGATTCGTCGAACATCCAACGCCAATGAATCGTCCAGACCACGAAAAAAATGATCGCGGCACAAAGGATTAATGTCAGCAGAACTTTTGACATCTTCAATAATCCGGAGGCCGTAGCCTGCATTAGGCTTTTCTCTTCTTCATTAGATTGCTAACTAGCCGTTGCTGGCGTAAAAGTTCGCCGGCAATTCTCGAAGTCCGGCCTCAGGATAGATTCAGAGAGCATGGACACGGTCGGCAATAGCATGGATAGAGCAGATCAGTGTTTGCGACAAGGGAGGCAAAGAACACCTGTTTCGCAGAGGAAAGATCATCACAAGAAAAGCGAGATCACCACCATCCTTCTTTATCCAAGCGGCTTCGGTTGTGATAAACATACGACGAATATCGTAGATTAACAACGTTATTGCACATCGTGTCCACTATGTTGGTGCATGATGTACAAGTTTACTGGCGCGTGGCATCTGGACCAGCAAGGGCGTCATTGGCAACAACCAGCAGCCCTCTCAGCAGATCCGCGACAGCGCCTGCAGCTTATATGGCAGCACATGAATGAGCGGACTGAAACTGAAAATATGATAGCTGTGTCGGATTTTCCATCCAGAACATTAGACATGTCGCGATAGTAGCCAGACAATGCCGAAGCAAAGCAATATTCTTAGGAAAGACGGAAGTGAACTTCTTATCGGGGGTATCGTGAAGCCGTGAAGTCATTCAATCCTCGTAGCATGGAAAAAGCATCATGACGAGCGGACACTCCTGGGATACTTCCTTGAATTGCACAGTTGAGCAAGGAGTAGCCGCCGTGGAAGTCTGCCAGTGTGGCCGTGAAATCAATCTATGATACGCTGCAAGTACAAGATGCAGGACCGTTCCACTGGCTCAGCTCTCACCGGAGATATGCCTTGCTCTTCAATTCTGTTTCCTTTCTTTTCATCTTCCTTCCCATAGCACTTATTGGCTACCAGGCTGCTGGCTACTTCGGTAGACGCACGTCGATTTGCTGGTTGTCAGTCATGTCACTCATCTTTTATGCAGTGTGGCGCTATGAGTTCGTATTCCTGCTGATCGGCTCGGTGTTAGTCAACTTCCTTTTTGCGACTCTTATTTCTCGGTTCCAAGGCCGGGGACGAATGCAGCAGAGGATTTTGGTATTTGGCGTTTGCTGCAATCTTCTCCTTCTTGCTTATTACAAGTATCTTTTCCCGGTGCTTTCTGGATTGGGCAGGCTTGAAATACTTCATCACCAATTTGCAGGCGTACTTCTGCCTCTTGGCATCAGCTTCTTCACGTTCACACAGATCGCGTATCTAGTAGATCTTCAGCAGCAAGTAGCTGAACTCCAATCTTTTCCAGAATACGTGCTTTTTGTTACCTTCTTTCCTCACCTCATCGCCGGTCCAATTCTTCATCATGCGGAGGTAATGCCGCAGTTCAAGCGCATGAAGCTCAGGTTGGTGTCGGAGGATTTCAGCGTCGGTTTTACCTGGTTCATCTTCGGATTGTTCAAGAAGGTCATTCTAGCGGATAGCATCGCACCGGCTGCGGATCTTGCCTTCAGTCATCCTGCATCTCTCGCCTTCGTACCAGCTTGGTTGGGGGTGGTGAGCTACGCATTGCAGTTGTACTTTGACTTCTCTGGGTACTCAGACATGGCAATCGGTCTGGCCCGCATGTTCTCGATCCAGTTTCCTCTGAACTTCGATTCTCCCTATAAAGCGGTCAATATTGTCGACTTCTGGTCGCGTTGGCACATGACCTTGACACGCTATGTGACGGCGTACCTTTATAGCCCAATCTCGCTCCGCATCAATCGCGCGCGCTTGGACCGCGGACAAAAAATTTCCCGCAAGGGCTCTGCAACGTTCTCAGGATTTGCGGAAATGGTTGCGCTCCCTACGATGGTGGCCATGCTCTTGATCGGCGTCTGGCACGGAGCTGGATTACAGTTTTTGATTTTTGGCTTCCTACATGGGCTGTACATTACGTCGTATCATGCATGGCGAATCTTCGGCAAGGGTAGAGGCCACGTGACCTCATCGAAACTTGGAGCACTGGCCCGTCACGTCTGCTGCGTAGGCCTGACGATCTTCTGTGTTCTCATCGCCCAGGTTTTTTTTCGCGCTTCGTCGACTTCGGACGCTTATGCCATGTTGGCGGGGATGAGTGGCTTACATCACTTCCAGATGCAGGCCCCGAGCGCCCTACTTCCGTCCATTGTCAGGATAGTGCTCCGGTTGGCGATCGTCTGGCTACTGCCAAACACCCAGCAAATTATGGGCCTCTTTCACGATGTCGATCCTACGACCTATAACGTGAACCGGCAACGGGCTTGGTGGCCTCTCTGGAGGCCGAACTTGACGTGGGCAGCCGCTGCAACGATAGCCTTTGTCATGTCACTTGTCTGGATGGAGAACACAACGCGCTTCCTGTACTTTCAGTTCTGAGCCGAATGTAGCTCTCCGCCTTGACGGTCTGCTAGCGTTGTGGAGATGAGCCGAGAGACGTGGCAACTATTCTCGATCGCTCCCTGCCTGTCGAGGTGCCAGGCATCTGCAAATTTGTCGACCGTGAAAACCATAGGCGGTTCGATGCTCAGGAGAGCGGCTAAATGACGATACTCTCCAAGTTTCCGGTCACAGTCACGGACAGGATCGGCATAAAGCAGGATGACTGTATTCTTTCTCTCGTATCGTTGTCGCAGCGCAGGTAGGTATCCTGGATCGATGTAAGAATCTGGCATTGCCGCCGCACAGATTTGTTCTGGCGGTTCCGTGACTGGCATTGTGAAATACCCGTTGTGCGTCTCCAATGCTGTCATATCCTTTGAATATGTACGCATGGAAAGATCAGGTTGGAGAGCAGGACTGAGAGTAAGCACTTGCTGCCACACGAACTCTGCAAACAGAAGGCTAAGTTTCGGATGTCTGAGAAACAAGAGTGAGGCTTGCTTCGCCGGCATCGCCCGATCTGCCATTAGCCATCCATCGATCACGCCCGGGTCTTCGTCAAGCCTTGGGGTGCGCAGATGTCGCGCATGATTGCCAAAGATGATGAGCTTGGGCGCTGAGTTGAACTTCAAGTATTGATCAAGGACGGTTGTTCCGGTGGTAGCAAGAGCCATGTAGGGCAATGCCAGATTGCAAGTCTTCAGACCCGTATATTGTTCAATGATCAGTGGATCGATACCAGTAGCTGCAGTCGAATCCCCGAAGATAACTACATCACAGTTCTGACCCCGCATGTGAGCGTGGTAATCCATTGCATGCCAGAACGTTCGTCGAGACACCTTATTAAAATAATCATTTTTAGCTAGAGGGAAAACTGAGAACAAAGCAAAGAAAGATCCCGTAAGGATCATAGTCAGATACAAGCTGAACCGGTAGCCTGTCCCTCCCCGATGCTCCTCGTCCCCTTCCTCAATGTTTGCATGTGCTTTTGTCACTATGAGCATCTTTCAACGTCCTCATCCATTGTTGTTAGTAGAATGCCAGGCTACCAACAAAGATGTCCGCTCGGATGATTTTGGCTCGCAAGTTCATGCAAATGTCACTTGCATGACAAATATAGAAGGATCATAAAACTTGTTGGTACCATCAAGCATTCACGCTGCACCTAATTTGGACGACACCGTATTTAACAGTATTTTGGGGTGATAAACATCGCACCCTCTGTGAAAGGTTCATACCTCATGATCACCCGCGTCTCCGTTGAGGAAGCTCCTGAGACCAAATCCCTCAAAGTCCCACATAAAGACGCGCGAAGCTTCAATAACTGGGACTGGTTCTTCCTAGCGTTTGGCATCTGCCTTACTGTTGCTATCACGCTTCGATCGGGAGCAGGAAGAATCCTCTGGGAAGATGAAGTTCTTGGATGGATGCTCTTAATAGATCCATCGTGGCGGCATATGATCTTCAGCTGGAATCATGGAGCGGACGGCGGTGGATTTCTCTTCTATCTTACGGGTCGTGCTTGGTTCAGGCTGCTTGGCGCTTCGACACTTTCTTTCCGGCTGTACACATCAGCCTGCTTCGCAACCGCCTTTGTACTTTTGTGGTCAGCAGCTCGTCGTTTCTACCAACCCCTCACAGTTGCATTCGCGTTTGGGGTGACCTGGTTTTTGAGTCCTGTTCTGCTTCCGCACATGGCTGAAGGTCGCTTCTACGGCTTGTTGTTAGCGTCTACGGCTGCGTTCATTCTGGTGATCCTTATAGCCAGCGAAACTGCTCAACCCACATGGAAGTTCGGTGTCCTTACATTTGCATCGGTTTCGCTTCTTGTCACGAGTCACATCCTAGGCATTGTCTATAGTTGCTGTCTGTTAGTGGTGTGGGTTGTGATTGATCATCTGCAGGGGGTGAGAAACACGGCACTTTATCTGGCAGCAGTGGCCGCCTGGTCATGGCTCATCCCAAGCCGACATGCCATCGCTGCTTCTGCAGCGGTCGGCAGACCACACTTCTGGACGGCGCAACCCGATCTGTCGGAATTTCTGTTGACTTATACAGGTAAAAGCCTTCGAACCACCGTCATCCTACTCGCGCTCATAGTGCTGCTGATGTTTCAGATGAGGTTGCGCCGGTTCCGTCATTACGCACGCTTGTCTGTCACAGCCCGACGTCCCATCGTCCTTTTGGCAACGGGTCTCCTCCTCATGCCGCCCATGTTCTATCTGGAAGGTATGGTCGGACAGGCTATCTATAATGAGCGTTATCTGCAGCCGGTGGAGATCGGGATTGCGTTTGCGGTTGCTGAGCTGTTTACCCTCATCCGCTGGCCATCGATCACCCGAGAGCCATTAAGGAAGCAGTTGCTCATGCTAGCTGCTGCTCTTCTCGCCGTGATGGTCGTAGAGTATGACCTCTTCTACCTGCCTGCCAAGCAACAGCTGAACTACACTGTCGAGCTGACAAGAAGCTTGCCGTCCGGAGTGCCAGTGGTGTGTGAGGATGCATTCGCCTTCACCGAGTTAATGCATATGAAAGCCAATTCCTCTGTGAATTATGAGTACATGCTGGACTGGCCGAACAGCATAGATACAAAAGCGCCACGACTTGAAGTGACGGAGTTCCATTTGATGGAGAACTGGAAGAAGGTAGGCTACTTCGCAAATCATATCGAATATCGAGATGAGTTCGTTGCACATCATCCGTACTTTCTCGTGCTAGAGACAATCGAACATGAGCCCGACAGTCTATCCCATAAAGGCAATGACTCTGGGCGTCAACACATGATCGGAAATCCTCTAACGATCCGCTTCTCCAAAGAGCCAACTTATGTTGAACTTCCATATTTTGAACAGACAGAAGGAAACCTTCGGCAAATCGTAACTCTTGTCTGCAATCAATCTGTAGATTGTTCGGGCGTGCTGTCCATGTTAAAGAAGATGACTGATGGACACCGTGCCTTGAACAGGCCCCATGACTTCGAGGCTTCATCCCGTAAAGAAAAGGTCGGCGATGGATTCCAGTAATTATCAGGAGTCGATGGGGCGCTCCGTTACGGAGAGCAGTCTCCTTATAGCTATAGTTCCCTTTTATTTCGTTCTGACGATGTAGCCCCCTGGAAGCTGTAGCCAGTGATGCAAGGTAGATCAGTGATGGAGAAAGCTAAATATCAAACTTATCGAAGCTGCTAAGGTAAGTGCTGGTGTGTCCGTTCCAAGATGTTGATCACAGTCCGCCCTTATTACCCATGATGGAATGCCTGTCGTTTTCATCATGATGAGAGCATTAGGGAGCGTGTAGAGAATCCGTGACGATACCAGCGAAAACCAAAGCGCGCATTAGATTCATCCCAGCGAAGTTTATGCTTATGGCAACCAAGATAAAAAGGGTGATTGCTGCATTGAAGATCTTTGCGTCTTTGGGTTTATAGAGTAAGCGTGCGGTGTTCCCCGCTTGACGCCGGAGAGATCAGCCTTGGTTGATCCTTGAGGTGTCCGCTTAATGTTAGGTGGGGACTTGAAGAGGTTTTAGGCGTCAGTTGTAGAGGCTGCGTGGAGAGAAGCAGCGAGGTTCCAAGGCAGGAGCTGATCGATGTGAGCGATGGGATGGTCTGCGATGCGGCCGAGCACTTCGCGTAGGTAGTGTTCCGGATTCAAACCGTTCAATTTGGCAGTTCCAACGAGCGAATAGATGGCAGCAGCACTTTCACCACCCGCGTCGGATCCTGCAAAGAGATAGTTTTTTCGTCGGAGCGCGACGGCGCGAAGCGCTCGCTCAGCGGCGCTATTGTCGATCTCGAGTTGGCCATCATCCAGATAGCGAGTGAGTGCACGCCAGTGGTAAGCGTACGCCGATCCCCTCTGGCAGAGTGAGGCTCTCGGCCTGAACATGGATGCATGGTCGATGCGGAGGAAGCGGGTTCAAGGCGACGTGTTCGCAGGTTGCGCTCTTTGGCCGAGAAGCGGCGGATCGTAGAGTTGACGATGGCGCCGGGCGCGAGCGTGGCTGAAATTGCTCGCGGCTATGCCGTCAACGCGAACCAGGTGTTTAAGTGGCGTCTTGCGTTTGAGCGGGGCGAACTGAGCGAGCCGTCTGCGGCGCTGCTGCCGGTGAGCGTATCAAGATCGAGCGAAGCCAAGATCATGACCGTAGAGCAGAGTGAGGAACCGCGAGGAGTAGCAGGCGCGATTCACATCGAGATACCAGGTAGAGCAACGATCCGTGTGGAGCGTGGCGCTGATGGAGTGTTGCTTCGATGCATTCTTGAGAGCTTGCACAAGTGATCGAACTGCCACCGGGAACCAGGATATGGCTGGCAGCAGGCGTGACCGATATGCGCCGTGGGTTTCCCGGGTTGAGTGCGCAGGTGCAGACCGTGTTGGAACAGCAGCCGTA
>CAXTNK010000115.1:0-2009 GCA_964245665.1 uncultured Acidobacteriaceae bacterium | reverse complement strand
GTACTCAGGTCACGTTTTTATCTTCCGCGGTTGGCGAGGCGACATCGTCAAGTGCCTGTGGTTTGATGGCGACGGTTTGTGTCTTCTCGCCAAGCGTCTGGAGAAGGGCCGCTTTGTGTGGCCGAAGGCTCGCAGCGGCACCGTTCACTCTCATGTGCGCAACTTTCGATGCTGCTCGAAGGTATCGATTGGAGAAGAGTGGAGGGGACATGGACACCCGAAATTGCGGTGTGATGATGACGCTGATTCTCCTGTATTCATGCGCCTTTTGTGGATGCATTTTCGCATTCGTGATGGCATACTTCGCACATGGATCAGTCCTCTATTCCTGATCTCGATGGTCTTGATCGCGACCGATTAGTGGCCCTCGTCCTTGAACATCAGGAGAAGCTGACAGCCTTGATCGCAGCGCGTGATGAGGAGCTTCGATTGCTCGAAGCTGAACTTGATGCACATCGACACATCCTGTCTCAACAAGCCGATGAGCTGCGTTCGCGCAGCGAACACATAGAAGACCTCAAGCTCATGGTCGATAAGTTCCGGCATATGATCTTTGGCACGAAGAGCGAAAAGATCGTCATCCGGTTAGAGCAGTTTGAGCTTGAACTCGAGGAGAGCGAGACCACGCAGGCGGAGGTGGAGTCGGCTGTCGAGTGCATTTCTCCGCTTCAACAGCCGAAGCCCACGACTGCTTGCAAGCCTCTGCCAGAGCAGTTCCTGCCCGTCCTCAAGCTGTATGCACCACCGCACCTCATCTCGATTGATCGAGATGGGCACATGAACACGCCGGCCATCGCACTATGCAACAAACGCTGGCGGGAGCGGGCTGCGCTGCTCTGCGGCTTGTACCTCTTGTAGAGAATCTTCAGCCTGTTCTTCGGAATCTGCTGCTAGTCACCTCGCTTTGAGCAACTCACGTTGAACAGCATGCTTTGACCCTGAGAACAGGTCGACTCAATGACACGAGTTTCAATGGACGTTGGAGCAATAGTTTTCGGGAGTTCACATGACGTGATACAACGACTACGTGCCTTGTGCGTCTATGGCCTCTTTCATTTCGGTTAGAGATCTTTCAAGGCGCCCCAGTGCCTCACGAGCCTCGAAGGTCGCCTCATTCTGATCTGCTGAGGAATCCTGCTGCAGAAGGTTTCGGATCGGCTTAACATTCACAATTAAATCTGCTAAGCCGCGCCTCACTACTTCTAGTTTGCTAGCAGTATCCAATACGATGGTTCCCATGATGGTCCTCCTGACCAAGCATTTGAGACGTGCGCATATCTACATTAGTTCAACCCGATCCATGTATTGATGGTGCAAGCCTATTGTAGAGTTAGATACAAAAACATCTTGAACGATCGTGAGAGTCTATTCATGACTTGAACAATGCCGACGAGCAGCTACGAGCGTTTACCTCTTCTCTTGCTCCAACGTCTGCTTCCTCTTCGCAGATGGGGAGCCAGAGGAATTGCCCGAAGCAAAGCTTCCTCGGTCCGGCCTGTATCCCAACGTAGGTTTCCTGTGGTTCCTACTTAGGGTCGATGCGGAGAAAGGGCCGAAGTTGCAGCATGGTTAACATAAGACCCAACCTTGAACGGTGCTTTCGCTAACCTGCGACGGCGACGTGCTTCTACCCTTCTGATCTTCCCCCGAAAAAGTGGACGGGTTAAGCTACTTTTCGTTCCATGTCAGCGGGGCTGAGATAGCCGAGAGCGGAATGGAGCCGGTGGGAGTTATAGAAGCCTTCAATGTAGGCGAATATATCTTGTTTCGCCTGATATCTGTTTTCGTACGCGCGGTGATGAACGCGTTCAGTTTTCAAAGTATGGAAGAAGCTTTCCATGGGCGCATTATCCCAGCAATTACCTTTTCTGCTCATGGAGGGAAGGATGTTGGCGGCGGCCAGATTCTGACGATAGGCCTCGGCAGCGTATTGAATGCCACGATCCGAATGGTACAGAAGACCAGCTGCGGGGCGCTGTCGTTCGAGAGCCATCGTCAACGCATCCAGA
>CAXTNK010000114.1:0-12374 GCA_964245665.1 uncultured Acidobacteriaceae bacterium | reverse complement strand
CCTCGGCATTGCGCGTCTGGTGATCATCCGCAGCGGCTGGAAACGGCACCAGCAACGATGGCTTTCCAGCTGCCGCCAGTTCCGCGACGGTACTGGCCCCACTTCGCGCCAGGATTAAATCAGCCTCCGCGAAACGCCGCCCCATGTCATCAAGAAACGCACTGACTCTCCATTGATCGGCTGGGGCGCGGGTCGCTGCGTAGTCTGCCTGGACTGCTTCTGCATGGCGCGCCCCGGCCTGATGCAGGATCGTAAGCCCCGGAACCGCGTCGAGCAGTCGCACCAGGATCTGCGGCATACGTTCGTTCAGCGCGCGTGCGCCCTGACTTCCACCAAACACCAGCAGATGCGGCTTGCTCCCTCCAATACGCGGCGGAATGTCGAAGAACTCCGGCCGCACTGGAATACCGGTCACCTGGGCATTCCGAAAAAATGCTGCCGCCGGAGGAAAGTTCACTGCCGCGGCGCTCACTCGTTTACCAACGATGCGGTTCGCCAGTCCAGGCGCTGCATTCGGTTCAAAAGCCAGGGTCGGCACGCCGCCGAGCACTGCCGCCATCATCGCCGGGCCAGACGCATACCCGCCGACGCCGATCACAACCGCTGGCTTCCAATCACGCAACAGGCGTCGGCAATGCAGGATCGATCGCGGCAAATCAGTCATGGTCTTGAGCCGGGTCAGCAGGCTAACGTTTTTCAGCTGGCCGACATCGATCAGCTCAAGCGGATAGCCGGCCTGCGGCACCAGGCGCGACTCCAGGCCGCGCGGCGTACCGACAAAACGAATCTCGGCGTTGTATGTCTTTTTGAGTTCGTCCGCGATGGCGAGCGCAGGAATGATGTGTCCCCCCGTACCGCCGCCCGCGATCAGGACTCGGAGAACCGGCATCGTCAGTCGATCTCGCGGGTCAGGTTCAGCAATACACCGAGGCTCGCGAGGGTAAAAAAGACCGACGTCCCACCATAGGAGATGAGCGGGAGCGTGATGCCTTTGGTCGGCACCAGCGCCAGGACAACGCTGATGTTGAAGAAGGCCTGGATCAACACTGTGGCCGTGATACCGAAGGCCAGGAAGCGCGCGAACGGGTCCTGCGAAAGGCTGGCCGCACGCAGGCCGCGATATCCCAGCGCCACGAAGAGCGCAATGATCACGATCGCACCGATCAGGCCCAGCTCTTCAGCAACATTCGCGAAGATGAAGTCTGTATGGGCTTCGGGCAGATAGAAAAGCTTCTGCCGTCCCTCCATGAAGCCGAGGCCGTGGAATCCTCCTGTGCCGACCGCAATCAAGGACTGGATCGTATGGAAGCCAGTCTTCTTCGGGTCTTTCCACGGATCGAGAAAAGCCAGCATGCGTTCGCGACGCCAGGCGACGTGGAAGAGCATCCAGTAAAGAATAGGAGCAGCGGCAACAGCAGCGACGCCGAACCATTTCATCTGCGCGCCCGCCAGGTAAAGCATCATAAACGTAACCGCAGCGCATACTAATGCCGTGCCAAGGTCCGGCTCCTTGAGAATCAGCGCAATGAACAGCAGGCTCGGCAATGCTGCCGGCAACAAGGTGTTACGAATATCTTCAATATGCTGGAGGCGGTTTTGCAGGAACCACGCGAGAAAGAGAACGATCGTCGGCTTGGCGATTTCTGATGGCTGCAGGGAGAACGAACCAAGCCTTATCCAGCGATGCGTATTATGCGAATCGTGCATGGCGAAGGATGCGAGCAGCATCACCATGGTGATTGCGACTGCCGGGAATACAACGTTGGGCCGGTTGAATTTGCGGTAGTCAACGCGCATCAGGATGGTCATCGTGATGAGCCCCAGCACAGCCCAGCCTGCCTCACGGTTCAGGAAGTAGTAGGGCGAGTGGTATTTCTCGCTGGCCATGATCGCCGACGCCGAGAAGACCATCGCCAATCCAAACAGGACAAGCAGAAGGATGACACCGTAGAGCCATTTGTCGACCCCGACGCGCTTGGCCATTTATTTCTCTCCCACTGGTGCAGCTGCGTTCTGTTGCCCGGCAACCAACTCCTTGAAAACGCGGCCGCGATGCTCGTAGCTATCGAACTGGTCAAAGCTGGCACAAGCTGGCGCCAGCAGCACCACCTCGCCGGCCTTCGCGTCACGGCTCGCCGCTTCAACCGCTGTCGCGAGTGTCTTTGAAGCGACGATGCGGGTCGCGCCGGAAATCTCGCGCTCGATTTTCTCTGCCGCGGCGCCCATGGTATAGACCGCAGTGACGCGCTCCTTTAGTAGCGGTCGGAGCAACGTGTAGTCGGAATTTTTGTCCTTGCCGCCAAGGATCAAATGAATGCCGCCACTGAATGCCGCAATCGCCTTCATGGTCGCGTCCACGTTGGTCGCTTTCGAATCGTTGAAGTAGTGAACGCCCTTGATTTCAGCCACAAACTCAAGCCGGTGTTCGACGGAACGGAACCCCCGCACGGCAATTGCAATGGTCTCTGCATTGACACCAGCGAGACGAGCCGCGCAGACAGCGGCCAGAATATTCTCAACGTTATGCGCACCCTTGAGCGGGATGTCGCTCACCGGAAGAATCGGCTCGAAAGAGGCCTGTTCATTGGCTCGAAACGCGATGACGCCTTTGACCACGGACGCACCCTGACGCACCATCTTTGTGCGGCTGAACCAATACACCTGCGCCTTCGCACGACTGGCCGCCTGCTGCACACGCGGGTCGTCACCATTCAGAACCAGGAAGTCTTCTGCAGTCTGCGCAACAAAAATTTTCTCTTTCGCCTTCGCATAATTCTCGAATGTGCCGTGACGGTCGAGGTGGTCCGGCGTAATGTTCAGGATGACCGCAATCTTTGGCCGGAAGGTCTCGGCTGTCTCCAACTGAAAGCTCGAAACCTCGAGCACCGACCAGGCATCTGCTGCATGCGCACCCTGGTTTTCCGGCATCTCGACCAGTTCAATCACCGGGATACCAATATTGCCGCCAACCTGTGTTTCAAGGCCCCCTGCCTTCAGAATTTGACCGCAAAGTGTCGTGGTCGTGGTCTTGCCATTCGATCCGGTAATGGCCAGGATCTTTGTCCTGAGGAACTGCGATGCCAGTTCAACTTCGCCGGTGATCGGCAGGCCAAGATTGCGTACCTGCTGCAGTTCGGGAGTCGTCAGGGGAACGCCCGGGCTGACCACAATCAGGTCCTGTCGGCGGAAGGTAAGCAGGCCGTGACCGCCGGTTTCAACCGCAATGCCTTCATCCAGCAGCGCGGGCAGTTCCTTCCCCAGTGCTTCTGCACTACGAATATCAGACACGGTGACATGCGCGCCGAGCCTGCGCAGAAACAGCGCGGCCGCGTGCCCGGACTTGCCGAGACCCACCACCAATACCTTTTTACCTTTTAATTCCATACGACCATCTGACGAAAAGCTCTATCTACTAAATCGTGGCGGAAAACTCAGCGCACCAACAGGCGATTGTCCCATGCGGATTCGCGCTGCGTGAAGGTCTAACGCAGTTTTAGCGTGGTGAGTGCTAAGAGTGCAAACACCAGCGCGCCAATCCAGAAACGGGTGATGACTTTCGACTCTGACCAGCCGCTCAGTTCAAAGTGATGATGCAATGGCGCCATCTTGAAAATGCGTTTGCCTTTGCGCAGTTTGTAGCTGCCCACCTGCAGAATGACCGACAGCGTTTCCAACACGAATATGCCGCCGATGAAGGGCAGCAGCAGTTCCTGCTTGATGACGACAGCCACCGTGCCAATCGCTCCGCCGAGTGCAAGCGAACCCACGTCGCCCATGAAGACTTCCGCAGGATGCGCGTTGTACCAGAGGAAGCCGATACTCGCGCCGACCATCGAACCGCAGAAGACTGTCACTTCGCCCACCATCGGCATGCGCTGCATTTCGAGATAATCCGAGAAAACCGCGTGGCCGCTGACATACGTCAGCACCGTGAGCGCAGCAGCGGCAATGATGGTACAGCCAATCGCAAGCCCGTCGAGCCCGTCCGTGAGATTCACCGCGTTGCTTGATGCCACCAGGATCAGCACGACAAAAACAATGAACGGCAGAAACGCGAGCAGCGCCAGGTGGGGTATGTGCCGAAATGCGCTGATCGCGAGGTCGGGCCGGAACTGTTTTACAAACGGGACAACCAGGCGAGTGGAGTAGCTGCCCTGCTGGTCGAGCATTACCAGCGTGATCGCAATTGCGACGCTCACCAGGATCTGTAGTCCCATCTTGGCGCGCGACGTCAGGCCGAGATTACGGCGATTGACGACCTTGATGTAATCGTCAGCAAATCCTATAGCGCCGAACGCCAGCGTCGACAACATCACCATCCAAACGAATGGATTTGACAGGTCACTCCACAGCAACGTCGGCAATAGAATCGAAACGCAGATCAGCACGCCGCCCATCGTGGGTGTGCCGGCCTTCTTCTGGTGGTCCTTTGGACCCTCTTCGCGGATGTACTGGCTGATCTGAAATTCGCGCAGTTTTTCGATCACGTATGGACCGACCACCAAGCCGATCAGCATGGCCGTCAGGGTCGCAAACGCCGTCCTGAACGTGAGGAAGCGGAAGATGCGGAAGGGCCGGAAATAAGGAAAAAGCTTTTGATACAGGAGCCAGTAAAGCAAACTTCCTCCGCCAGGCGTGTCGGGTCAACTGAACCCTATCTTACAGCCGTAAAACTGTTGCTCGTGATACGGCAACCACATATGTGGACTACTAAGGTGCCTTTGAATGAATGGTTTTCGGGCTACGCCTCTTGCAGGCTTTCAAGCGCGTGCTCGAGTTTGACGCCTCGTGAAGCCTTGAGCAGTACCACGTCGCCTTCGCGCAGCGTGCTCTTCAGCCACGCGCCTGCGGCTGTCGCATCCTGCAAAAATATCGCCTCAGTGCCATTGGACCTGGCGCCCTCCACGATAGCTTGGCCATTGCCGCGCACGCCGGCAACGATGTCGATGCCGGCTTTCGCGGCAGCCTCTCCGCACGCACGATGCAGCGCGACTGCCTCGGGCCCAAGCTCAAGCATCTCTCCCGCGACCAGGATCCGCCGCTTAGCCGGAATCGATGCGAGCGTTGTGATCATCGAGCGTAGCGCCTCGGGGTTGGAGTTATAGCAATCATTGATGATGCTGGCACCCGCATACGATTGCATTTCACCGCGCCGGCTATCCGGTCGCAACTCTTCAACAGCCGCAGCACAGGCTTCCAGCGTCATACCCGCTTCAAGACCAACGGAGATCGCCGCCAGTGCATTCGTGATGTTGTGACGCCCGAGCAGCGCCAGGTGAACCTTTAACTTCTGTCCATCGACGCTCACTTCAAAGCGCGTTCCGTTTGCACCCAGTTCTTCAATCTTATCGGCTCGGACAATCGCCCTCACGTCCGTCCCAAAACAGATAACGCGACCATTGAAATCGCGTCCAAACTGCCCGACATAACGATCGTCAGCATTCAGAAACGCAGCCCGATGCTGTCCGTGCAGACCGGCGATCAATTCGTACTTGGCTCGCGCTATGCCCGCGATCCCATCCGCAAAATTTTCTGCATGCGCATTGCCTACATTCGTCACCACGCCCCACTCCGGCGCTGCGATACGCGCGAGCAATGCAATTTCACCGGCGTGCGACATGCCCATCTCAATCACGGCCATTTCGTCTTCGTGTTCCAGGCGCAGCAGCTGGAGCGGCACGCCAAAATGATTATTTAAATTGCCTTGCGAGCGCAGAACACGAAACTTCGCGCTCAACACGGTCGCGACTGCTTCTTTCGTCGTCGTCTTGCCTGCGCTGCCGGTGACACCGATCACGCGCTTGCCCCAGTAGCGACGGACTGCGGTCGCGAGCGTCTGCATGGCAATCAATGGATCATCCACGACCAGCAAAGTATGCTGATGAGCCTCGATGAGCATACGTGTCAGGTGTGCCTTTGCGACCACCGCCGCGCGTGCGCCCTTCTTCAACGCAGCCGGAACAAAATCATGGGCGTCATAGACATCGCCGCGGATGGCGAAGAAAAGATCGCCGGGCGCGAGCGTCCGCGTGTCAATGGAATAACCCGTGGCGGGACCATGGGCCTGCTCTGCGTGCCCCACCGTAATGCCCGCACCACACCACTGCGCAATCTGTTCCAGCTCAAGTTTCATGACGTCCGCCTCTGCGCCGGTTCTGTCAGGATGCGCGCCGCAATGGCCGCGTCGTCAAACGGTAACACCTGTGTGCCAATGGTCTGCGTTTTTTCGTGTCCCTTGCCCGCGATCAACACCAGGTCGCCCGCGCGCGCCTGCTCCAGCGCTGTGTAGATGGCCTTCGCCCGATCCGGCTCCACGATCACTTCTGCAGACGTTCCGCGTAGTCCGGGCAGTATCTGCTCGATAATGGAGTCGGGGTTTTCACTCCGTGGATTGTCTGAAGTGACGACCACTACATCACTTCCCTCACCCGCTGCTTTTCCCATCAGCGGCCGCTTGGTGGTATCGCGATCGCCGCCGCAGCCAAAGACAGTGAGCACGCGGCCAGCGCTCCGTTCGGTGATCTCACGCGCGAGCTTCGTGACATTTCGCAATGCATCATCCGTATGCGCGTAGTCGACGACCACGGCAAAATTCTGTCCAACGTCGATGGTCTGGAAACGGCCTGGGGGCGCCTGCAAGGTCGTTGCGGCATGGGCGATATCATCGATAGAAATTCCGCGCGCATATGCAGCGGCCGCTGCAGCCAGCAGGTTATAGACATTGATGCGACCGACTAGACGGCTCTCGATCCGCGTCTTTCCGACCGGTGTCTGTAAATTGAAAGTAAGGCCCGTGGCAGCCATGCGAATCGCGCCCGCACGGAAGTCGCCGCTCTCCATGCCATAGGTAAACACCTGAACACCGGCATGTTCTGCGGCGTCTGCAACCTGCTGCCCCGCTGCGTCGTCAGCATTTACAATCGCAAACTTCGGAACCTGCGAACACGTTCCATCGAACAACCGCTGTTTCGCGCGCAGATACTCTTCGAGCGTGCCGTGATAATCCAGGTGATCGCGCGTGAGATTTGTAAAGATTGCTACGTCAAAGGCCAGCTGCCACACGCGGCCCTGGTCAAGCGCATGCGACGAGACCTCCATCACTGCCTCAGACGCACCTTCGTGCAGCCCCTCGGCAAATAACGCGAGCAGGTCGCTCGATTCGGGAGTCGTATGCGGCGACGGCAGCACGCGGTCGCCGATCCTGTATTCGATGGTGCCAAGCAGGATCGTCTTCCGACCCTGCCGACGCAGAATTTGCTCGAGCAGATAAGACGTTGTCGTCTTGCCATTTGTGCCAGTGACACCAGTCAGGCCAAGCTGCTCATCGGGATACGCGTAGAAGCTGCGCGCCAGTTCTGACAGAGCGCGACGGCCATGCGCCACCTGTACGACTGCATGCTGCGGTTGCGCAACGTGTACCGCATCGAATATAGACGTAGTATCTGTGACGATAGCAGCAGCGCCACTCGCAACAGCCTGATCGATGAACCGGTTGCCATCCGTGGCGCCGCCTTTCATGGCAACGAAAAGCGTTCCATGTTTTACCCGGCGTGAGTCATACTCGATGCCGCTGATCTCGACATCCGCTCCAGACCGTCGCACTACCTCAGCATCGGCCAGCAGTTGCGTGAGGAGCTTCATGTCAGCGCCTGAATCGTACGATGATTTCTGTGCCCAGGGGGACGAGCGTTCCAGCCGCAGGTGCCTGCTCGCGCGCAATGCCATCGCCGAGCAATTGCACTTCGAGACCAGCGCCGCCCGCATTTTCAACCACCTGTCGCAACGGCTCTCCCACGAACGACGGCACAGGGATGCGATGCTTGGCATCCGTCACAATCGGCGCGCCCGGTTGCCGGTTTGCCGGCGGCACATCTGCCCCGGCCTTTGCTTCATTTTGCGTTGGCGGTCGAAGAGCCCTGGCCTTTTGAACGGCGGCAGGCGCCACATGCAATGGAGGCGAAGACTTGCCGACAGCATCCTTGCTTACGCCTGCCTCCGCTAGGTTCGTTGGAGTTGAAGACACTGCATGGTCGCCCCCGCCCGAGTCGGCCGGCACCGTGGTCATCGCATTCTGCTGCGTGTGAAGCGGATCATCGGCAGGCAGATTATTCGCTTCGGCGAAAATGGCATCGAGATCTTTGCCGTCATTCGCATCATCCTCAGAGACAGGTGCCTGTTTCCTGGCATCGTCCAAATCTTTCTGCGGCTTCATGGGCTCATCGTGCGGTACGCCCATGTATTCGAGCACCTGCTGCGCAACCTCGGCAAACACGGGCGCGGAAACAAATGCACCATGATGCTCGCCCTGCGGTGAATCAATAATCACAGCGACGCTGATCGCCGGATTATTCACCGGCGCAAATCCGGCGAACGATGCCACCACTGCCGTTTTCGAATATGCATGCGTCGCAACATCGATCTTCTGCGCTGTGCCTGTCTTACCGGCAGCAGAGTAGCCGTTGAGCGCTGCGGTCCGGCCTGTGCCGTACAACACGATGCCTTCCATCATCTTGCGCATCTCGGCGGACACCAGCGGGGAGATAACGCGGTGCGCACCCTCGGGCAACTTTTCGGCTACATCCGTACCCGGATGAAATGGCTGGGCATGCAGATTTCCATTTGTAGAATCGGCAGTATTCAGCAGCATATGCGGCGGTAAATACGTACCGCCATTGGCAATGGTGGACACCATGCTGACCAGTTGCAACGGTGTCACACCGACCTCCTGGCCGATCGCGAGCGAAGCAATACTGGTCGCTTCCCATTTGCGTGTCGGACGAAGAATGCCGCGTGTTTCAGCCGGCAGTTCGATGCCACTCCGCGCACCAAATCCGTAAGCGCGCATATAGCTGTAGAACTTTTCGCGGCCCATGCCGAGAGCCACTTTAACCGCGCCGACATTGCTCGAATGCCACAGAGCCTCCGATGCAGTGAGACGTCCGAAATGATCCCCGTGGTCATCGTGAATGGTGCGGCCGTAGAGCGACATGATGCTGCCCTGGCAATCGATCATCGTATCTGGCGTGATGGTGCCGGCATCGAGCGCGGCCGAGTACGTCACCAGTTTAAACGTCGATCCGGGTTCATATATGTCGCTCACCGCATGGTTGCGCAGCAGGCCATTCGTGGCATGACGAAAATCGTTTGGGTTGAAGGTCGGACGAATCGCCAGGGCCAGGATCTGACCCGTGTGCGAGTCCTGCACGACCACCGTACCATTCAACGCCTTGTACTTCTCCATGGCATGGTCGAGTGCTTTTTCCGCCCTGAATTGAATATTCTCATCAATCGTGAGCTGCAGATTCTCGCCCGGCAGCGGCTCCTGCAAAGTGCTGCCGATCGCATGGCGCTTGGCATCGAGCGAGGTCAGCATGTGTCCCGGCTCTCCATGCAGATCGTCGTCATACTCGCGTTCCAGGCCGCCCAGACCAGTGTCATCTGTACCGACATACCCCAGCACCTGCGCAGCGAGATCATCGTTCGGGTAGACGCGCTTGAATTCCTTCTGGAAATAAACGCCTTTCAGGTTCAGCGCTTTCACCTTCGCGATCACATCCGCGTCAAGCTTGCGCGCCACCCAGGCAAAGCTGCGCGAAGCCTGCATACGTGCTTCGATCTGCTTGCCGGTCGTAAAGTTTTCAGTCGGATCAAGATGGACGACCTTCGCGAGCGCAGCGGCTGTTGCATTTTTGTCCGCGATCTCCGTCGGCACCGCGAAGACCGAATCGACGGAAATGGTCATCGCCAGTTCATGAAGATTGCGGTCGTACAACACCCCGCGTCGCGGCGAAATGTCGAAGCCATGCAACTGCTCCTTCGCTGCCATCGAGACAAATTTATTGTGATCGACCAGTTGCAGCCACGCGAGCCGCATGACGATGATCATGACCCAGAGGATGAAGATGCCAGCAAGAATGACAAAGCGCAACCGCCGGGGAGCACCTATTACGCTCCGCGTCGATTGCGCTGTTGGAGTAAATCGAAACTCGTTCACGGCCAGACCATTTCTTATGAATGCATGCAGGAACCTGTTAACGGGCCGGCGTTTCTGTGAGTATTAGTACACCCGCGGCATCTTCGCTTCTGCCATCACGGCGCCATTGCTCGCATCCGGCGTTTGATCAGGCCGGATCACCTGTCCAGGCGCGGGAGCCGTCATGCCGAGTTTGCGCGCTTCACGATCCAATCGGCTCAGATCGCTCAACTGCGCCTGCCGCACACTCAGTTCGCGATTCACTTCGCGCAATTGTTCGAGCTGCTGCTTCTTGGCCTCGACTTTATAGCCGTATTCGATAGCGCTGAAATGCTGCCATCCATAGACCATCACCATCGCAAACAGGATTGCCATCGCAATCGCGAAGGTCCGCATCTCCCTTTTGCGCACCAGGTCTTCCGCTTTGACAATGCGGGTATTGTCGACATGCTTTACGAAGAAGACTTCAGGCGTCGGGCCGCGGCGTGCACGCTGCTGCGCATGAAACAAAACAGTGTTACGCTCCTGCGCATTCTGTTCTGCCTGTGCGTTGCTGAAGGATTCGGATTCTTCAAACCATCCGCTTCGTCCGCCGAGTGCTGCCGTAATTGCTTGCGTTGCCATAAATGTCTTCCTGTTCCCCTCTCCTCAACGACCGGGCCAGAACCGTTAGGGGAGGAGGGTATTACGCAGATTTTGAATCGCACTACTTTCGCCTTGGAAAACGGTAGGACGATTCTGGCCCGATCTTTTCAAATTCTTCTTAACGTCGCGGCTGTCGCAGACCCAACTGGTACTCGTCTGCCTGTCGCCGCTTCGCTTCTTCCAACTTCGCCTGCTCTAAACTCAATCCCGTTCTTTCGGCCGCGCGCAATTTCGCGCTGCGTGACCGTGGATTGCGATCCGTTTCTGACTCATCGGCCATTTCGGGCTTTTTCGTCAGTACCTCCCAGATACCCTGGCGCCCTCCCTCGCGGAAAGCGTCCTTCACAAGCCTGTCTTCGAGTGAGTGGAAGCTGATCACGGCGAGCCGTCCGCCTGATTTCAGCATGGCCGGCGCCTGTTCGAGCAGCGCCTGGATCTCGTCCAGTTCCCCGTTCACGCGAATTCGAAGTGCCTGGAAAGTACGGGTCGCCGGATGAATCTTCTCGCCTTTCATTGACGGGGCGCTGGCTGCTACGACTCTGGCTAGTTGTGCCGTCGTCGTCAGCGGCCGCGCCCTGACAATGGCTCTGGCGATTCTCCGCGACCTCCTTTCCTCTCCGAATTCGTAAATCAAATCGGCGAGATCGTTTTCGTCGAATTGATTTACCACTTGTTCGGCGGTCAGTCCCACGCGCGGATTCATCCGCATATCCAGTGGGCCGTCCGCCTGAAAACTAAATCCTCTGTGCGCTTCTCCGAGTTGCAGACTGCTTACGCCGAAGTCAGCGAGTATCCCATCAATTGAACCCGCTTCCACTCGTTGAGTCGCTGCGGAAAACTCTTCTTCCTGCAGCGCCAGCTTCGGCATTGCTTCGCCCAGTTCAACGGCCAATGCTTCAAGCCGGCGCTTGGCAATCTCCATCGCTTCCGGATCCCGATCAAACGCGATCAGCGTTCCGTTCGGACCAAGCAGCTTCGCTATCTCCAGCGAATGCCCGGCCATGCCCAGCGTGGCGTCTATGTATGTCCCGCCCGGGCGCACATTTAAAGTACGGATCGCAACTTCTAAAAGAACCGGCACATGCCGCTCAGCGTCTGCCCTGCGGTATTCAGCCATGTGCTCCCCCTTGGGGGCCTGCAACTTTTCCTGCTCCTGCGAACTGCTCTCTACAATCCCACTCACTACAGTCCAAGTGCTGCCAATGCTTCTCCGTCGGCCTGAGACAGCGGCTCGGCATCCAGCCGGGCCTTGAAGTCGTCATGATTGGCAACCTGCAGGTAGGTCTGCATGCCGTACACCACCACGTCCCCAATCGTCTTTGCCGCCTCGCGCAGAGTCTGCGGAATCAAAACCCGTCCCTGCCCGTCCATCTCTGCCATCCCGCCGTAATAGTTCACAATCTTCATGAACTTGATTTTGGCCTGGTTCATATTCGGAATCTTCGCCAGCGACTCCTCGATCTTTTCCCATTCCTTCATGGGATACACTTCGGCTTCTAATCCGTCTTTGCTGGTGATGAAAAACTTTGCCGGGGATTCTTCTGTGAATGGTCCGTACTTTTCGTCAATAAGCCGCTTGAACTCAGCCGGTAGCTTCAGCCTGCCCTTTTCATCGACGCGGGTTTGGTGATTGCCCCGGAACATCTCTCTACCGCTTCCCTGGTGCAAAGTTCGCTTCAGTTTGTTCATTTACCGCAAATATCAGGGCCAAGTGTTAAAATCTGCACCAGATACGTGGCAACTTTGTTGTCGATCG
>CAXTNK010000113.1:11848-12418 GCA_964245665.1 uncultured Acidobacteriaceae bacterium | reverse complement strand
CTCGCACCCCATGCCGCTGGCCCATCGTTCGTGGAGCGCTTCCATCGCGAGCAGCACATTCTTGCTTCGCTCGATCATCCCAATATCACGCGCATGCTCGATGCCGGGTTGAGCGAAACTGGCCAGCCCTACCTGGTGATGGAGTATGTCGACGGTGTTCACCTGGATGCCTATTGCGACCAGCGAAAGCTCGGCATTGCAGAACGCCTGCAGCTATTCCTCAAGGTTTGTGACGCCGTCGCCTACGCGCATCGCAATCTCGTCGTGCATCTCGATCTCAAACCGTCAAACATTCTGGTTTCGGCTGAGGGAGCGGGCGCGGCGGGTAGTTCCAAAAATGTCAAGCTGCTCGATTTTGGCACCTCGAAACTGCTGCGGACAGACAGCAATCTCACCACGACTGTCCTTGCGACGCCCGCTTACGCCAGCCCCGAACAGTTGCGCGGAGAATCGGCGGGAACGCGGAGCGACATCTATCAGATGGGCGTGCTGCTGGCCGAGTTACTTACGGGCCAGACAAGGGGAGTTGGGCAGGCGAACGATATCAACAAGCTCGCACTGTCAAGATAA
>CAXTNK010000113.1:11278-11838 GCA_964245665.1 uncultured Acidobacteriaceae bacterium | reverse complement strand
GCGCCGACTTCGAGGTCGAGGATGGCGAGGGCCTCTATGCCCTGGGCGCCATCCTTTTTGAATTACTTTCGGGCCGCAGACCGGGCGACAAGGCATCGGTCGCACTGATGCTCGAGCGCGCCATGCGCGAACAGGAGCCCGAACACTTGTCAGATGGCGTCAGTTCATCTGCCGCCAAAAATCGTGGCATGTCGGAAAGCCGTCTGCGGCAATCGTTGAAGGGCGACCTAGACACCATTGTCAGAAGGTGTCTGGCGCCCAGGCCGAAGGACAGGTATGTTTCCGTCGATGCGCTGGCGGAAGACGTTCGCCGCTATGAAGATGGCAGACCGATTCTCGCTCGACCGCAGACGGCGCTTTACAAGGTGAGCAAGTTCATTCGGCGCAACCGCGGCGCTGTGGCTGCAACCATCCTTATTGCGCTCGCCCTGATCGCCAGCCTGGGTTATGCAGAGTGGCGGCAGCGCCAGGCCCTGCATGAAGGCCAGCGCGCATTGCGTATGCAGACGTTTCTGTACCGTTTGTTTAAACTCGCCAATTCAAGCTACCTCGGCAAACCG
>CAXTNK010000113.1:0-11265 GCA_964245665.1 uncultured Acidobacteriaceae bacterium | reverse complement strand
ACATCTGCCGGAGCGCGAGACTGCTTATGCACTCTACATGCTGGCCAGTGACTATGAAGAGCGCGGCCAGCTGGAGGAAGCGGATACACTGATTCACCAGGCGATCGCGATTTACGGTAATGAACCATATGCAATCTGCGACCAGTCGGAGATGTATGCCGACCTTGGTTATATTCAGGGCGCGGGCGGAAATGCATCAGCCAGCCTGCCTCTTTACCGGAAAGCATGGGAGGGCGATAAGGCGTGCCTCGGCCCAGGCAATCGTCAGACGCTGGTCGTGCAGGATTTCATGACGGGCGCGATGATTGAAACGGGCCAGGCGCAACAGGCCTTGCCGATTCTCGAAGCGTCCATGCCTGCCTGGCGGAAGAGTGCGGGTGAAAGTCCCGACCTGGCCAACCCTCTCAACTTTCTGGCGATGGCTTACCTGGCCACCGGCGATTACGCGAATGCGGAGAAGACGGCGGAGGAACTGGTAAAAGTGCAGGAAGGCAAGGTTGCGCCGGATGACCACCGCATGGGGCTTTCGCAATTGAAGTGGGCGCAGGCACTGGTCGGCCAGCATCGTTATAAAGACGCCCAGCCGCATGCCGAAATCGCCGACCGGATCCTGGCGAAGGTCCAGCGCTCTCCAGGCCAAAAACGGACCAGTGCAACAGCGCACCAGGTTCTGCTCGAGATCCAGTCGAAGCTCTCAGCACATAGTTAAGATGACAGCTATCACCCTTTCCGTAACTGATCAGCGCACCTCAATACGGCTGCGGGCATGCGAAACGGGTACTCGTTTTTCGGCTGTCTGCCGTGGTCTCCCATACAGGCATACGTTCCCAGCATCGGGGTCAGGCTGACTCGAAAGACTGCAGAGGGTTAAAAGCCTGTTATTGAACAACGTGACGGTCGGAACGACCTATGCCGTCATCGAGTCGTATTCCGGTTCGCCGAGAGCCTCGAAGGCAGGCCGTGCGAAAAGATAACCCTGCATGTAGCGAACGCCCAGATCAGCAAGGACCAGCGATTCCATTGCCCTCTCGACACCTTCGGCGATCACCGTGATATTCAGTCCTTCGCATACCTGCACCATGGCGCCTACGATGCTGCGCGCGGCATCGTTGCGGTGAATCCCATCAATCAATGCACGATCGATCTTCACAACATCCGGCTGAAATTCCGCCAGCAAGGTCAGCCCTGCGTAACCAGCACCAAAATCATCGATCGCTGTCCGCAGGCCGAGGCGTCGATACTCACGGAAAATCGATTGCAGGTGGGCTCGATCGGCTACGCGTTCATCTTCGGTTAACTCGAAGATGATCTGGTCAATCGGCATACCAACTCGTGCCGCGGCTTCAAGCGTAGTCCGGATACAGTTTTCCGGCCGTTCGACCGCGCCCGGCATGAAGTTGATGGAGACGCTCGCACCCGTTCGCGCCAGACCCAGTTGCACAGCCATCTCAATCGCTTTGATCTGGCATGATTGATCGAATGCGTACATGTTCTCGCCCGCTACTCGGCCCAGCATCTCGCCTGCCAGCTGCCGCTGCGGGCCGCGCAAAAGTGCTTCATACGCAAACACACTGCGCGTCTGGATGTCCACGATTGGCTGAAAAGCCATCGTGAAATCGGTGGGACTTTTTGAGCCACGCTTCGCGGAAAAATGCGCAGACGGCTTCTTCAAGGTAGCCCGGTTCGCCGATACAGATTGGGACATATTCGTGACTCCCGCAAGCGCGTTTTCACTGAAGCATTTTTGCGAATAGGTGTAAAGCGAAGAGACAGTGCCGGCTGGTTTTTTCGCCGAGAAAAGACCAACTCGATGTCGCTCGAAATGTTAAGTAATTCGCAAAATGCTCCAAGATGGTTATCGGCGGAGTTGTTGAATAACTTGACGCTTTAAACAGGAGATTCAGGTAGCGCAAGTTGTAGAGGCCCGGGCTTGGTCACCACCCCGGATAACTCCAGATTTTTCAAACTGGATTTGAACTGGAGTGGTTGTCTGTTTTGAGCTTACTCTGCTTCGAAATCAGGCAAGGTCACAATTGATCGCTATCTCAAATATCAACTCCCGAAATGGAACGAGCCATCAAAACCACTGGCAAATTGGAACTGCCACAGAGCGGCACACTCACATTCTTGACGACGCGGTAGCCTCGCGCCCTGTAGAGTGGAACACCAGTAAGTGTGGCGGCCAACTCGAACTTCGTGAAACCAGCTGCCTCCGCTACCTGTTCGCAGTGAGCGAGCAACCGCGAGCCAAGTCCCCGCCTGGCCCATACGGGGTGCACGAAGAAGGCACGAATCTTTGCCGCGTCGGTTGAAGGATCAAGCAGTGCGTCATCCCGCACGGCGTGCATATCGCCACCACACAGGGTCTTCCGCCTGCTCCATCCGCCGCAGGCGACGAGCGCACCATCGCCCCTCTCAATAACGAAGTACGTTCCGTCCGCGATCAACTGCGTGTCCAGCGTGAACACGCTTGCGACAGCTAGGGAAAGCTGTTCCGGCGAGTAATCGGATTTCTGCAATTCTCGGACCGAAAGCGTAATGAGTTCGCGCAGTTCACGAATATCCGCTACGCGGGCGGGACGGAGCGATAGATGATTCGTATGCACAGCGGCTTCTTCTACGCGAGGGGTCGCAGCACTCTCAACCTGACGCTGCAGGCTACGACTGTGCCTGGGTAGAAGGCGCAGTCTGCACAAGCGGCTGAGGTTGCGCAGGCTTGGGTGCAGTTGTTGCCGGTGCGGCAGCCGGCTTCTTCTGGGCCTCGATCGCAGCGGCTTTCTTCCCTGGCGCAAGGATAGCGTGCAGTGTTGTACCTTCCATGCGCGGCATGAATTCCACGATGCCGAGATCGCCCATATCCTGGATCAGGCGGTTGATAATGTTGTAACCCAGGTCGCGATGAGCCATCTGCCGGCCTTTGAAGCGCAGCGATGCCTTTACCTTGTCGCCTTCGCCAAGGAAGCGCACAGCCTGATTTTTCTTGGTCTGATAATCATGCTCATCGACTGTGACAGAAAACTTCACTTCTTTCACGACGATGACTTTTTGCTTCTTGCGTGCAGCGCGGTCGCTCTTGTCTTTTTCGTACAGGAACTTTCCGTAGTCCTGGATACGGCAGACTGGCGGGACGGCATTGGGCGAAACTTCTACCAGGTCAAGGCCTCGCTCACGGGCGATCTTCAATGCCTCGAACGGCTGCAGAATGCCCAGCTGATTTCCTTCGTCGTCGATGACGCGAACTTCACGGGCACGGATCTTGTCGTTGATGCGGATAAATGACTTGGCTGAACGCTTATCGATGATGCTCCTCCGGGGGTTGTCCTCTATAGTGGCGAGGATGGGCCTTGCCCAATCAGTATACCATTGTAAGATGCTGGCTCTAGCGATTCGGAAACATTGAAAACACGGGTTGCCGGGTTAGTTTCAGAGATCGGGTTTACGGTCAATTTAGAACAACTCGCTTCGCTCATGGCGTCTTGCGCCAATTCATTGTGCAGCGTCCGTCACGTGGCCCATTAATCCTCCCGCTGTCACTTCCACGACTGACACGCTCAGCATGCGGTTTGCCGGCCAGCTTTCTGCAACGTCGACGCTGATGAAATTGTCTGAAATCGCCCGTGTTTTGCCCGATTCCGACGGAGTTCCCTGCAGCGTCACCACCGAAAGCTGCCGGCCGACCTGCTGCTCCCGGAATCGTCGATGTTTAGCCTCGCTCAAGGCCCGAAGAGCGGCCATCCTATCGAGCACCGCTCGTCCCGGCACCGGATTCTTGCTGTGAAGTGTCCAGGCCGGCGTCCCGGGCCTAGCGGAAAAGGGAAACAGGTGCAGATACGTGAATGGCAGACTTTCAACGAACCGGTATGTCTCCTGAAAATGCGCGTCAGTTTCGCCGGGAAAGCCGACCATTACATCGGCGCCAATGGCTGAGGTCGGCATGGCCTCGCGGATCGCCTCAACCTTTTCCGCATAATGCCACGGCCGGTAGCGCCGGTACATGGCTCGCAGGATTGCATCAGAACCGGATTGCATTGGCAGATGCGCGTGACGGGCAAGCCTTGGATGCAGTCCACATGAAAATGCGCGAAACAGCTCGATGAGACGCTCCGACCAGTCCATCGGCTCGACCGAACTGATGCGCAGCCTCGGCAGGTCCGTCTGAAGCAGGATTGCCTCGACAAGCTGTTCGAGTCGTCCCGGATTTTTAACGTCGCCAGAAAAGCCCCGGTCGATTTCGGAAGAATAGAGATCGCGTCCCCAGCGCCCCAGGTTGATGCCGGACAGCACCATCTCCTGCCCACCGTTTGCGGCGAAGGCGCGTACGCTTTCGAAAATTTTGCCGGCAGAAACTGACCGGCTCCCGCCACGGGTCTGCGGGATGACACAAAAAGAGCAGCGGTTGCCACAGCCATCCTGCACCTTCAGGTTGGGCCGCGTCTGCTGCACGCGGCCCGGAATTGCCCATGGAGTAGCAAGCGCCAACTCCGAGTGGGCAAATAGATCATCGGCCAAAGGGTTGCCGGACTTGAGCAGCGCCTCCAGGGAAACGATCTGCGGCTGCTCTGCCGCAACCCGAATTTCGTGCCGGTCGATCGTCAAACCCGCCATGGACGCGGCAATCTCTGCCACGAGTGCCTTGTGGCTGTTGCCCACCACCTTGTCGACACCCGGCAGAGCTGCAATCTCTGCAGGCGCGCGCTGCGCATAGCAGCCGGTCACGAGCACCCTGATCTCCGGGTTGGCCCGCTTTGCTTTGCGAACGTACGCCCGCGGATGGCGATCTGCCTCTTCGGTCACGCTGCAGGTGTTCAGCACCAGGACGCTCGCGGTGGCTAGACCGTTCGCCGCTGCGAGGCCAAGTCTCTCCAGGTTGGCGGAAATGGCGGCACCATCGGCCTGGCTCGCACGGCACCCGAAATTTTCTACGTGATATTCTGCCACGTGATCAGTCTAACTTTGCTCTGGGTTAAAGCGCGTGGGAACCGGGTGAAGTCTCAGCTGAGATTCCGCACTTTGCAGGCGGCAAGTGTCCCCTTTGGCGTTCCCCCGGCCGCAACCATAATCAGCAAATCAATGTTTTGGGAGTACAAATAGTTTATGAAACAGCGTATTTTGCTGGTCGACGACGAACTGGCGATTCTTCTAACCCTGAAGGCAGTCCTGGAAATCCATGGCTTCGATGTGGAAACGGCTGCTTCGGCGCGTGAAGCGAAATCAAAATTGAAGGCAAACCAATATCACATGGTCATCACCGACATGCGGATGGAGAGCGAAACGGCTGGTCTTGAAGTCGTGCAGGCAGCGAAGAAGGCGTCTTACAATCCTGCGGTGGCAATGTTGACGGCCTACCCGATTCCGGGTTCCGAGTGGCAGGACCAGGGGATGGACCAGATGCTGGTGAAGCCGATGAATACCAGCGATCTACTGCTACAACTCGAATCGCTGCTCGTGAGCCACGAGGAAAAGAAGCAGAAAGCGGCGCATGCAGCGGCGAAGTCGAATGGCAGTGCACAGGGCAAGCCTGCACTCGTCGCCGCAGTGGGCTCAAGAAAGCCGCAGGCCGCTAAGAAAGCAGTCACTTCCCGCAGCAAGTAGCGCGCCTTTCGCGAGGCCGCACCGAACGTGGGCGGTCGGCATCCCAGCAGGCCCGATCGCACTGCGGATCGTCAAGTGTTAACCCAACTCAGGCCGAAACAGCAATAGCCGGCATGCGTCGTTGCTGGAAGCACTGGCGGCACAGCACTGGGCGACCTTGCGTCGGCTTGAACGGGACTGTGGTGTCCGTCCCGCAGGCCGAACAATTCGTTCGCGTCTCCGCCCGCACCGCGGAACTGCCTGCGGCACGTTTGGTTTTGCAGACTTTGCAGCGTTTGGGGTCGTTCTTGAACTGCTTGTCGTGAAAGAAGAGTTGTTCGCCGGCGGTGAACACAAAATCGTTGCCGCAGTCACTGCAATTCAGAATTTTGTCGATAAAATCCATGGCCATCCACCAATAGACGCATGCCCGCTTGCATGCGGCCTGCGCAGTCCTTCCCCTATGGGTATGCAGATTGGGTGGTACTTGACCAGTTCGCAGGAGTGAGTTGCTGAGCGAGGGAGCGACAACGCAGTACTTGGAAACGGGTCGGGGCCCAGCCGTAAATATCTACGGCATAACTGCTTATGCTAGAGCGGTCTGCGAGGGGGGTTGCAGCGCCAGAAGCACGTTTATCCGGCACGCACTACGTAGTCGAGGAACCGGAGGAGCCTGGCAAGCGTGCCACGCCAGGCTCTCTCCTGTTGCTAGTGAGACATTTGAAACAAATTAGTCCTGCTCTTTACGAGCCTTCTTGCGATTCCGCTTGCGCGCGAGTGCTTCTTTTACGCGTTTCCGCTCGCCGGGCTTCAGGTAGAAGGAATGACGTTTGACTTCCTTGATGATGTCTTCCTGTTGTACCTTCCGTTTAAACCGACGCAATGCATTTTCAAGCGGCTCGCCTTCTTGTATACGAACCTCTGCCAATGTGTACTACACCTCCAGACTTCCCGAGAGGGGTCCCTATCAGGATACGGGAAGCTTGCCATGTTACGTCAAGCAAAAAGCTGCCAGGTCTCCGATTCGTTGAATAAATTTATACTTATTGGCCTTTTTGGCGGCTTTTAACTCGAAACTTAGTTACTCGTGTACACCGTAGGGTCATATTTTGTTGCTCTGAAGAAAAGAGCGTGCAAATGAGTACAGTGAACCCGCCACTACACTAAAAGGGGGGAGCACTTACAGATGATTCGTACGTACCAGGGGCATGAGCCCGTTATCCCTGATTCCTGCTATGTCGATGTCTCCGCACAGGTGATCGGCGACGTTACACTTGGCGAACACTCGAGTGTTTGGATGAATGCCGTGCTGCGCGGCGATGTCCACGCCATTCGCATCGGCGCCGGCTCCAATGTGCAGGATTGTGCAGTCCTGCATGGCATGCGCTACAAGCATTCCGTAATTGTAGGCGATTCTGTGACAATTGGCCACAATGCAACGGTTCATGGCTGCGTGGTGGAAGATGCGTGCCTCATCGGCATAGGAGCCATGATCCTCAACAACGCGCGCATCGGTGAAGGATCGATCATCGCCGCGGGTGCCCTTGTGCCCGAGGGCACTATCGTTCCACCTCGTACTCTTTGGGCAGGCGTGCCCGCGAAACAGCGGCGTGAATTAGGCGATGAGGACCGTAAGTTGATCCTTATGTATGCCGGCAATTACCTGGATTACACCGCGACTTATTTGAAAGAACGAGATAGCTGGAAGTAAGTCACTTACTGCCTCTTCCGAGGGCGGATCATCTGCGCTTTTCCGGGCGGTCTCCATTGTCCATTCTGCCGATCGGTCTACCGATTCACATACCGGCCCTTCCTCAAATGCAGAAGATGCACCCACTTCCTTATCCGGATCCTGCGTTCTGGCAGTCGCGGATGGGCGCATCGACGCGATTCCGGAGTTTCCTCCCATGGGACCATCCTGGCTGCGGATCCCCTGTGGCCGATCCTCGTAACTTTGCTCTGGTGGAAGCGACGATCCGTGGCGGCCGCATACTGTGGCAGACTGGAGGACGATGACGCGATGGCTTTTCGGCGGCACTATCTTTCTCAGCGCGTTCCTCCTGTTCCTGCTGGAGCCGATTGTGGCGAAACAGCTGGTGCCCCAGTTTGGTGGCTCCGCCGCTGTGTGGCTCACCTGCCTGGTCTTTTTCCAGACCATCCTGCTCGTCGGCTACCTGTATGCGCATTGGCTTGGTCAGCGAACAACGCGGCCTGGCGATAGCGCGAGACTAGGGGCGTTCTACCTGCATGGCGCCGTCCACGCCGGGCTGCTCGTACTTGCGGTGCTCCTGACATCTGGTTGGGCGTGGCTGCACTTCATTCCTGCACCGCTGCCGGCACATCCTTTTCTTAGTATCTTTAGAGATCTGTCCCTCTCGATCGGTCTGCCATTTCTGCTGCTCGCCTCAACCGGGCCACTGCTTCAACTTTGGTTCGCTCGATTCGTCGCCGATACCATCCCGTATCGGCTTTTTGCTCTTTCCAATGTCGCCTCGCTGCTTGCGCTCGCCCTTTATCCGACACTTCTTGAGCCGCATGTCGCTCTTCATGCTCAGCGGCTTGCCTGGTGCCTCGGCTTTGTTGGCTTCGTTGCTTTGTCCCTGTTTCTGCTCTGGAAGACGCTGTTATGGAACACTACTACATCGCCAGTGCCCCCAGGCTTTCGCGTCGCAGCTATCGGTAGCGACACACCCAGGCTTCCGGCCTTCCGACTACTCTGGCTGCTGCTGCCAATGGCCGCGGGTATGCAACTGAGCGCGGTGACCAGCCACCTGACAGAGAACATCGCGGCTATCCCGTTGCTATGGAGTTTGCCGCTGGCCGCATACCTGTTGAGCCTGATTGTCGCCTTCGAATATCCGAAGCGTGTGCCTGTCTCGATCACCATCCGGCTTATGGCAGTACTGCTGGCCAGCCTCGGCTACATGCTTACGAAGATAGACGCCGCGCTGCCAATCAAGGTCGGCATTCCGTTCTATCTGCTCGAACTCTTCGTTGCCTGCCTCTTCCTGCATAGTGCCGCGTATGATCTGCGACCGCGGGCAGCCAGGGGATTGACCGGCTTTTATCTCATGTTTGCCGCCGGTGGAGCGCTTGGTTCCTTCCTGATCGGCATCGCCTCGCCGCTGATTTTTTCTGCCAACTATGACCTGGCAATTTCATTCGTCGTTACTGCCCTTTTGACGCTTGTCGTCACCTGGCAGACCGGTTGGGCGCAACGTCTGGTGTGGTCCGTCGGCAGCGCAATGCTGCTTTACCTGCTCGTGCTGCTTCACGGAGCTTTCCAGCATAACTGCCTAGTCGGCATTCGTAACTTCTATGGAAGCCTGCGCGTGGAACAAAAAAACATGGGGCCGCTCGGCATCATGCGCAGCCTGACCAATGGCACGATCCGGCACGGTACGCAGATCTTCACGCCGGCAATGAGCCGCACCCCGACCACATATTACGGGCAGGATGCGGGCATCGGCGTGGCGCTTCGATTCTGCTGCGGCGACCGGCCAAGACGCATCGGCATCATCGGCCTGGGCGTCGGTACCATCGCGGCTTACGGGCACGCTGGCGACACCATCCGTTTCTACGAAATCAATCCTGCAGTTCTGCCGGTCGCGCAGCATCTGTTCACGTATCTGCGCGACACTCCGGCCAAAGTTGACGTAGTCGAGGGAGATGCGCGTGCCTCGCTCGCGGCTGAGCCATCGCAGCAGTTCGATGTACTGGCAGTCGACGCTTTTTCCGGCGATTCGATCCCGCTGCACCTTCTCACAAAGGAAGCGATGGAGCTGTATCAGCGCCACCTCGCTCCCGGTGGCATTCTCGCGTTCCATGTGTCCAACCAGTACGTGGACCTGGAACCGCAGATCAGTCTGCTCGCGAAGCAGGCCGGCATGCAGGCGCGTACTGTATTCAGCGCCGCTGACGAAGAGCGCGGCATGTTCAGTGCGAACTGGGTGCTGGTGACCAACAACACCGCATTTCTCCAGAACCGAAACGTCTTCCTGCGACTGAACAAGACCGGCGAGCGTTCGCATCTTCGCCTCTGGACGGATGACTATTCGAGTCTTCTGCCCGTCCTGCACTGGTAGTAAGCCGGAAAAAGAGTCATGAGATGGTCAGAAGAATAGCGGAATGTTCTTTTGACTTATTACAAACACATGTAGTAGAAAAACACTCAAGCATAGGAGGAGCGATGCCCGTTCAGAAATTGTCAAAGCTCGAGTTCCAGATTATGGATGCACTATGGACGCAGGGCGAGCTGTCCATCCGCGAGATACAGGAGGCCTTTCCCGCTAAGCGCAGGCCCGCTTACACCACCATCCAGACAACTGTCTACCGGTTGGAAATAAAGAAGGCAGTACGCCGCACCGGCAAAGTGGGTAACTTCCATATCTTTGCTGCGCTGCTTTCGAAAGATGCTGCGCAGCGCACGCTGATCGACGACCTGCTGGCATTGTTCGGCGGCCGTTCGCAGCCATTGATCGCGCACCTGGTGGAATCAGGAAAACTGACCATGGCAGACGTGAAAGAGGCAGAAGCTGTGGTGCAGAAGCTGGCGAAGAAGGACAAGCCATGACGGCCGCGCCGCTGCTGGATCTCGAGAGACATTTTCTCCAAACGATGGCCAATCATCTCTGGCAATCGACACTGTATCTTGCGTGTGCGTCCGTAGCCATCGTCGCCTTGAACAAGCAACCGGCAAGGATTCGCTATGGCCTATGGTTGAGTGCGACGGCAAAATTTCTGATTCCGTTTTTCGTGTTCAGGATGATGGGCATCTGGCTTGCGCATTTCCATAAAACACCGCCGCAACAGGCTGGATTCTTGACCGTGGTCCGCTATGCAGGACGGCCGTTTGCCCCGGCGGACAGCATCATGAGCCAGAGCGCATCGGGCCTGTCGGCATGGCTTCCCGGAGTGTTGTGCCTGTTGTGGATGATCGGTTCCGCGGCTGTGCTGCTCCATTACTGGCATCGCTGGAACACGGTTCGCGTGGCAAGAAACGCAGCCATGCCCGTTCGCGCCGGCCGCGAAGTTAATGCGCTGCGTAGTGCTGCACAGTCCGCGGCCTTGCGCCGGCCGATGCATCTGCTGTTGTACGCTGGCACCTTTGAACCGGGGATCGTCGGCGTCTTCACGCCATCGCTGCTGTGGCCGGTTGGCATCACGGAGTATCTTGGCGACGATCATCTTGAAACCATCATGCTGCACGAGGCCTGGCATGTGCGGCGTCACGACAATCTGACCTCGATGTTGCAGATGCTGGTCGAAGTGGTCTTCTGGTTCCATCCGCTGGTGTGGTGGCTTGGAAGTCGTCTGATCAGCGAGCGCGAACGCGCTTGCGATGAAGCCGTGCTCGAGTGCGGCAGCGATCCTCGTGTGTATGCCGAAAGCATCCTGAAGGCTTCAGAGTTCTGCGTGGATTCGCCCCTGGCCTGCATATCCGGGGTAACCGGTTCTGATCTCAAACAAAGGATGGTACGCATCATGACTCAGCAAGGGAGACTCAACCTCAGCCCCGCCGGCAAACTACTGCTGTCGATGCTTGGAATTGCCGTGATAGCCGCGCCGGTGGTCACGGGCGTATTCAGCAATCGCCCTGTACTCGCGGCGGCGGGTGCGCCAAGCCAGGCAAACCTGCTACCGCTCGAGACCTCCACCATCCGAAGAAGTCATGCAGCAGATAAAGATGCGCAT
>CAXTNK010000112.1:0-12418 GCA_964245665.1 uncultured Acidobacteriaceae bacterium | reverse complement strand
CTCACATACGCGGATTTCACAGCAATCAACCAGCTTCCCAAGGTCCACCTCGAGGTCTCTTCAGCTAACGAAAGTACGGCCGCAGAAAGCATGACGCGAGTGACGGTGCGCAACCCGGAAAATACGCTCGCCTTCGGCATTCGTCTGAAGCTGGAGAAGGGGAATGGCGGCGAAGAAGTGCTTCCGGCTTTGTGGGAAGATAACTACTTCTCGCTTCTTCCCCACGAAAGCCGCACCATCGCAGTGAGATACCGCAGAGACTCGCTCGGGTCGACGAAAGCAGTGGTAGAGGCGAGTGGCTGGAATACGAAATAGCCAGCCACTCGAAGCTTGCTGCCCGCGCGTTTCAGGATGGATCGGCGCAGAGAATCGGCGGTCCATCCCTCCTGATGATTTCGACTGCTTGCACTTTTGACTTCCCTAAACGAGCTGCTCGCCAACTTTTTCGAGTCGACCTATAATTAGGACTAGTTGAGTCGCACATTGGGGCCTTTGCTTGTCGATCCTGCAAAAAGTAGAAAAGTTGATCTGCCACGAAGTGAGTGCGCGCAAAATTGGTAGCATTGCTGAAGCCGATGCCTTCGCCGCCAAGGCGCGCCAACTCCTTTTGCAGCACCGAGTTGACCGCCTTGCTGCCACTCGCGACAGCAGTGATCGCCAGGAGATCGACTCTCATCCCGTGACTGCTCAACAGGCGGGGATCTCGGCTGTCAGGAACCGGCAGGAGTGGAGTGAGCGTCTGGCAGCAGCCATTGCCGAAGCTTTCCATTGTTCACTGATGATCCGGCGAGGTTCAAACACTGTCATCTTTTGCGGCAAGGAACGGGATCGCGCATCTGCCGCACAGTTGTATACAGAATTGGCGAACAGAGCTTCGGCAGCCTGCATGGAAGAGTTTGCCGCGTGGAAAGAGGGTCGTCAACAGTGGGCCGTTGGGTCTGGCTCGACGTCACAGTCTGACGCCGCATATTCCCGCCGCTGGAAGCAGTCTTTTCTACTCGGCTTCGCGCAGACCATCTGCCAGCGCTTTGTGTGCGGCCACCATTGCATGCACTCATGCCAGCACATGACTGGTCTCGTAAGGATCGGCGCGAAGATGGCGTGTCCAGCTTCAATGCCCCAGAGTCGAGCGATCGGTGGCATCGATCTGCTCTATGACGCAGTCTACCGCGGCCAGGCGCGTGCCGTTTCCATTGTGCTCGATATCGAGCACAAATACGCCGCCTGACTGCGGTATCCGGAAGAGTCGACCTCTACAAAACCTTCATTTGCGCAAGCTTTCGTCGGCTGCCTTTCGATTATCGCCGAGCAACGTCTGGTGTGGTGACCCTGAATTTGGGTTCTGCGCGAACGTTATTGCCATCCGCGAATGCTTTAGACCAGCCTTTCTGTCCGCATATGGTCCGCAAGCCGTCGAATTGTCGGCGCCTGGAAGAGGACACTCAGCATCATGCGGCACCCCAGGCGCGCCTCAATCTCCGCAAAAAGACGTAAGGCAAGCAATGAAGTCCCGCCTATCTGGAAGAAGTCATCATCAATCCCCACCTGGTTGAAGTGAAATCCTTCCTGCCAGATGGCAACAAGTTCTGTATCCAATTTGTCTCGAGGCGGTTCAACCATCCGCTCGACTGTGGCCGTTAGCGGGCGTAGAGCCAAGGTCTTCCTATCGATCTTGCCATTGGCTGTCCGTGGAAAATCTTTGACTGCAAAAATGTTCCGCGCCACCATGTAAGCCGGCAGCGTGGTTTCCTGGTGGGCGATCAACCCTTGCAAGTCGAGCGGGTGCCCGACTTTGAGGCGCAATGCCGCGACCAGCGTTGCTCCCGCCTCGGCATCAGAATGCACAGTGACGACTGCTTCGTCGACTGTGGGATGGCTCCTGAGCGCTGCTTCTACTTCCCCGATCTCAATCCGGTAGCCGCGAACTTTTACCTGCTGATCCATCCGACCGAGATAGACCAGGGTCCCGTCATCGTTGTAACTGCAAAGATCGCCGGTCCGATACACTCTCCCCGTTTCGCCCAGGTGGTCGAGCCTGACGAACTTCTCTGCCGTGAGTTCCGGTCTGCCAAGGTATCCTCGTGCAACTCCTTCACCGGCAATCAGTAGTTCGCCCGGCATTCCTCTGGGTACCAGCTGAAGCGTCTTATCGACCAGGTAGATGCGTGTATTCGCAAGCGGACGGCCGATGGTCGCAGGTGTGTGCGCCAGCCGCTTCGTCCATGTCGAGTAGGTTGTGGTCTCAGTCGGCCCGTACAAATCGTTGACCGCGGCGATACCGGTTTCACCGTAGAGTCGATCAACGAGATGCGCAGACAGTGGCTCGCCGGCAAGGTTAAGAGTGCGGAGTGTCGGTGGGATCTGCTTCTGGTCAAGCAGCGCAGAAATGGCACTCGGGACCGTAGTCACCAGCGTGACTTTCGCAGCTGCGGGCAAGGTCGCCAGCTCCAGTACATCCCTTGCGAGGATTACCGTTCCGCCACTCACCAGGGGCAGAAATATTTCGAACACCGACAAGTCAAAACAGATGGACGTCGCAGCCAGTGTGCCGCGCAGGTCGTTAGCAGTGAAAGTCTTCTTGCCCCACGTCAAGAAAGAAACCGCACTGTGATGCTCGATCGCTACGCCCTTGGGACGACCAGTAGACCCCGACGTGTAAATGACGTAAGCGAGGGCATCTGGCTGAAGTACAATTCCGGGATTGTGACAGAATTCGGAGCAGTCATCGTCACCGTACGCTGGTTGAATAACACGCACAGCTTCGCCTGCTTGTCTTTCAAGCCACGATTCTGAAAGTACGAACGCGGCGCCGCTGTCTTGAACCATGAATCGCAGACGCTCCTCCGGATACAGTACGTCCATCGGCAGGTAGGCGGCGCCGGCCTTGAGAATGCCGAGTATCGAAGCGATCATCGAGACAGAGCGCTCAAGGTGCACGCCCGCGATCACTTCCCCGACCGCCTCACCTTTTCTAAAATGGCCAAGAATTCTGTGGGCCACCTGGTTCGCCATCCGGTTCAAGTCGCGATAGCTGATACATTCTTTTCCGTGGATCACGGCTGCTGCATCGGGCGTTGCATCCACCTGTGCCTCAAATAACTGGTGAATTGCCCGATCGCGCGGAAAGTCCATCTCCGTCTGGTTCCACGCGTTGACCTGGAGATTGAACTCGTCAGCAGAGATGAGCGTCAGAGCGGATATTGCCTTCCCGGGATGATGCGCGGCATCGCGCAGCAGCAGCGTGAACGCATTGGCAAAGCGGACAATCGAGTCCGCCGCAAACAGGTCCGTCCGGTATTCAAAATAGCCACCGATACGTTGCCTGTCCTCATTCATCTGCAGGGTGATGTCGAACTTGGCGAAGCCGGGATCGAGCGGCACACTTGAAGACTCGGTCGCGCCCGCTCCACCCACATAGGAGTCAAAAGCCATCATGGTCTGAAATAACGGCGAAGTCGCGATCCGAGGATCGTCGCGCATTTCGCTCAGGATTCTTTGAAAGGGTACAGCCTGGTTCGACTGGGCATCGAGCACCGTCTCGCGTACATTTCGCAGCAGATCGATGAAACTCATCCCGTCGCTCACGCGACAGCGCATCACCAGCGTGTTGACAAAAAAGCCTATCAACGGCTCGGTGTCGAGACTTGTCCGGCTCGAGACCGGCGATCCCACGCATACCTCCGTCGCGCCGGTGAAACGGTGGAGCAACGCTACATAAGCAGCGAGCAGCACCATGTACGGCGATGCATTCTGTGCGCGGGCGAGTGCGCGAATCGTTTCTGTCTCGTCCTCGGACAGTCCGATGATATGGATGGCTCCTTCGAACGGCGTGGCGACCGCGGGGTGCAGCAGAAAAGGCAGTGGCGAAGGCTCCGGCAGATCTGCCAGCTTGCCCTTCCAGTATTCCGCCTGCGCATGCAGCTCCGGCGTTGCGAGCCAGCGCTCGCGTCGCGCGAATTCTCCATATTGAATCGGCAGCGATGGCAGGACTGGTTCCTGACCAGATGCAAAGGCTTTATAGGCGATCAGCAATTCACGAAGCAGGATTCGCAGGGACCAGCGATCGGCGACAATGTGATGAATATTGATGAAGACGACGTGACGCTCAGCCTCCATCCTGATCAGGTAGAAGCGGACCAGCGGTGCAGTCCGCATGTCAAACGGCTGCCTTGAGAATGTACGCAGACTCTGTTGCAGATGCGTCTCTCTCGACGCCTCCTCGATCTGCGTGTAATCGTGCACCTGCAACGCAATGGAGACGGACGCATGGACGCGCTGATACGCTGTGCCCCGCTCGTTCTGCTGAATGTCAGTGCGGAGCGCCTCGTGCCGCTCGACCACCCGATCGATAGAACGTTGCAAAATGCCGGCGTCAAGACTGCTTTTCATATCCGCGGACTCAGGAATGTTGTAGGCGAAGTTGCCCGGCTGAAACTGCTCCAGCAGCCATAGCCTCTCCTGGGCGTAAGACAGTGGCACCTCGTTGTTTCGCTCGCAGTGGGCGAGAAGCATGGCCTTGCGGGCGATCAATTCGGGCTTTAGTTCATCATCGATCGCACCAGGGGGCGCGCTGATGCGCAGTTTTCCATGAAGCACCCGGAGTTCCAGGCCACGGCGCACGAGCAACGCGAGGAACTCGGCGTCAGAAAGTTTCTGCAAGTCGGTGTAGGTCTCCGCATTCATAGGTCCACACGCGTCATCCTGGCGTGCTAAGACTGTTTTTGGAGGATTGTAGACCGAAATCGCAGTCCTGACTGGCGTTTTTGCCAGGAAAACGCCAACTTCGATAGTGGCAGCAGAACCACAGCTTTTGCAACGATGCGTTAAATCTCAATCTCTACACGCTCCGCATTCTTGGCCGAGGATTCACCCACAGGCGTAGCTCGTGCGGTCACCAGGGCGGCAATCGCTGCAGGCGTGGGCGAGTCAAAGATGACACGCAACGGCAGGCTGACGGCAAATCGTTCCCGGATCCGCGCGATTACCTGTGCGCCCATCAGAGAATGACCGCCGAGTTCGAAAAAGTCGTCATGGATACCGACCCGCTCGAGCGCCAGCAGTTCCTGCCAGATCTCCGTGATTCCCCGCTGCACCTCGTTCTCCGGGGCGGCGAATTCGCGCGAGAGCTCAGGCCGGGCGTGAGTCTCATGATGCCCCGGGTTCTGAAGCTGGGTTCCGGGAGCTGGTTCTGCTTTCGCAGCCGCACGGACTTTCGCAAGGAGCTGCGGCAGATCTCTTGTCGAAACAGCTGCCTGGCTGATGGGAAAATTCAACAGCAGGTCGAACAGCCCGGCGCCCTCTTCATTCGAGATGCCGAGTTGTACTTCCTGCGCTCCTTCCGATTTCATCTTGCTCATGGCAGCCGCATCGACGGCCATGCCCGTCTCACTCCAGTTATCCCAGTTGATGGACAGGACGCGCGTCCCGCCGCGGTCGTCATGTGCGGCCGCAAAGCCATCGAGATATGCATTGGCCGCGGCATACGTGCATAGTCCGACAGACGGGATGACAGCGCTGATCGAGGAGCACAACATGACAAAATCGAGGCCGCCCGTGGCAATCGCACCTTCAATCCAGCCTGTTCCCTCTGCTTTTGCGGCAAAGATGCGCGGCACAACTGCCGGCTCGGTAATGCCGATCACGGTGTAATCCACAACGCCGGCTGCATGAATAATCCCGGCCAGGCCATGGCCGGTCGCGCGGGCATGGGCCACTACTTCCTTCATCCGATGCTCGTCCTGCACATCGGCCTGCAGAATCTCGACCGTTCCGCCAGCTTTCTGAATACGCAACAACGCTTGAATCTTATCTAGCAGGGCGGCCTTGGTGTCGGCAGCCTGAGCGAGCCTTGGCCAGTCCGCCGCAGGGGGGAAAGCCGAGCGGCCAACCAGCACCAGGTGGGCTGCCGCAGTCTTCGCCAGGTGCTCTGCCAGAATCAGGCCGATTCCGCCGACGCCGCCAGTCAGGATATAAGCTCCACCATGTCGAAGCTTCGCGCGTCCTGCCTCGGCCGACGCGAGCGCCAGGTTCTCCCACACAGGCAGCCAGCGGCCGCGACCACGATACGCGACCAGATCGTCTTCGCTCCCGCTGCGCAACTCCCTCATGATATGCGCAGCTACCAGGGCGACCGGCGCTTCTCCGTCATAATCAATGACCTGGCGTTTCAATCCGCTCAGTTCCACACCGAGAACATCGGCGAGCGAGGCTGCCGAGCTCTGCACCGCCTGGCACCGGGCGTCGTCGAGGACATCAAACGCCCGGTCCGTCAGAACCTGGAGCGTCATGCCGTCGAACTTGCCCGTCTGCTGCAGTGCCTGACCCAAAGTAAAAAGGTGCTGAAACGAAGACAGCAGCGGGGTTCCTGCGGTTGCTTTCGGACTGGCATATACCAGATGGTCCGGCCAGAGTTTGTCACGCTGCAGCATCGCAAACAACTGCACGTAATCCTGCTCGTTGTCCGGGTTGAGTCTGTACGACGAATCGGATGTCTTCTGGAAGCTTGTTCCATAGCAGACGCTGGTCACAACGTGATCTTTAGCAAGAGCCTCGCGAAGAATTGAAGAGAGCGGATCCTGCTCATCCGCAACCACCACCCAGTGGCGGAGCGCGGCATGTTCCTTGCTGCTCTCAGAGTGCTGAGTGGAAGCTGGTGGTACCGGAAAACTGCTCCAGCTTCTCGCATAGATCCAATCCGTGATGTCATCGCGCTTGTAAAGAGGTCCGCTGGCCTTCGCATCCGCATGGTTCGAGCGTCCGAACTCATCATCAATCCAGTAATGCTGGCGCTCGAAGGGATAGGTCGGCAGCGACGTCCGATGCGGGCGTCGCTCGCCGTGGACCGCGTCCCAGTCAAGCTTCACACCAGCCAGCCATAGCTGCCCGAGTGTCTGCAGCCAGTGTTCGCCGTCGAACGATTCCGAAGTCGCCCGGCGGGTCGTCGAGACCAGCCGGATATTCTTGTTGCCGCGCGCAGCAGTTTTTGCCAGACCGATCAGGGTCTCGCCCGGCCCGACCTCGATCAGCACCCCGGACCCCTTCGCAGTCAGCAGATTCAGGTTGTCTGCGAAGCGAACGGCATACCGCTGATGCGCAGCCCAGTATTCGGGACTGGTCGCTTCTTTGTCGGTAATCCATGTGCCGGTTAAGTTCGACATGAAGGGAATTTGTGGCTTCGACAGCTCGATTCTGCGCACGATCTCTGCGGCTTTCCCCGTAATCGGATCGAGCATCGCCGAATGAAACGCATGCGAAGTCGGCAGCTGCTGGCAGGCCACCCTCTGCTTCGCGAGCGACGCTGCAAAGTTCTGAATGCTTTCCGTCGGCCCCGAGACAATGATCTGTCTGGTCGCGTTGATGGCCGCGATCGAAAGCTCTGGTGGCAGCTGCTGCAAAATCTCCTGTTCAGACATGGAAACAGCAAGCATGTTGCCGTTTGGCATGGACTGCACCAGCCGTCCGCGCTCTGCACCCAGAAGGAGCAAATCCTCCAACTTGAAAACTCCGGCCAGCGTGGCGGCAAGGTACTGGCCCAGGCTGTGCCCGAGCATCGCCGTCGGTTTCACACCGGTGGCAATCAACCGCTGCGCCAGTGCATACTCGAGGACTACCAGCGCGGGTGGAGTAATCGCAGCCTGTCGCAACCGGGCGGTCGCTTCTTCTTCGTGTCCTGGTTCAGGAAAGAGCAGCGTGCGCAGGTCGAATTTGAGAATAGGTTCGAGTATCCTGCAGCAGTCGTCGATGGTTTCATGAAAAACCGCGTCGGTGTCGTAGAGGTCGCGGCCCATGTTGACGTATTGCGCACCCTGGCCAGGAAAAAGGAAAAAGATCTCCGGATCTTTGTTTGACGTTATATGGCTCTGCTGCTTCAACTTTTCCGGCTGGCGTAGCTCCCGAATCAACTCTCCGCGATCGGATGCTGTCGCAAAATAGCGATGCGTAAACAGGCGCCGCCCCTTCTGCAGAGTGAAAGCCACATCTTCGAGTGACTGCTCCAGGTGTGATTCCAGGTGGCTCGCCAGCTGTTCGCGCTGAGCTGCCAGGGCGGTCTCGCTGTTTGCGGAGAGAGGGAAGATCTGTGTTGGAATGGGCGCAAGGTAACGATCAACCTCGCAGCCAGAGTGATGCTGATCCGCCGGAGCGCCCTGCCATTCCTCAAGCGACAGGTGCACATTCGTCCCGCCGATGCCAAACGAACTGACGCCGGCGCGAAAAGGCGCAGCATCGGTATAGCGCGACATGGTCTTGCTGATGCGAAAGGGTGACGTTTCGAGGTTTAGTTCAGGATTCGGTATCTGGTAATGGCGCACTCCAGGCAGGACGCGGTGACGCAGGGCCATCGAAGCCTTGATCAGGTTCGCAACACCAGCCGCTGCATCCAGATGCCCGATATTCGGCTTGAGCGAACTGACGGTACATGAGCCAACCTCAACGTTGCTATCCGAGAAGGCTTCCGTCAGTGCTGCGATCTCGATCGAATCGCCTACTTCGGTCCCGGTCCCATGCGCCTCTACGTACTTCACTGTCGATGGCGCGAAACCGGCCATCTTCATCGAACGCCGGATGACATCACTTTGGCCCTTAACGCCGGGCGCTGTGTAGCCGCCCTTGTTTGCGCCATCATTATTGATGGCAATGCCGCGGATGACCGCATAAATCTGATCGCGATCGCGGACCGCAGCGTCAAGGGACTTGAGCAGAACAGCGCCTGCACCACGGCCCATGGTGGTGCCCGCGGCTTTGATGTCGAAGGCGCGGCACTGGCCATCCGGCGATAGAATCATGCCTGGCTGATAAACGTAGCCGCTGCCCTGGGGGAAGGTGATGGATACCCCGCCGGCAATGGCCATGGTGGCGTTGCCGCTCAAAATACTATCGCAGGCCATCTGCACCGCGACCAGCGAGGTCGAACAGGCTGTCTGTACAGTCGCGGCCGGCCCGGTCAGGTTCAGTTTGTAGGCAACACGCGTTGCCAGAAAGTCCCGCTCCGTGCCGACGATGACGCCAAGAAGCGTTGCTGTGTCCAGATTCGGGCTGAATTCCTGACGCCGGTACCCATTGATCGATCCACCGGCAAACACCGCAACCCCGGCTCCGCACTCTGCCGGATCATAGCCGGCGTCTTCGAAGGCCTGCCATGCGCATTCCAGAAAAACGCGGTGCTGGGGGTCGAGCAAAGCAGCGTCGTGGGCGCTGAAGCCAAAAAACTGGGCGTCGAATTGAGCAGCATCCTCGAGATAGCCACTGATCCGGACAAACTCCGGGTTCTTGATCTGCCATGCGGAGATGCCAGCTGCTTTCAACTCTTCATCCGAGGAATAGTGCAGACAGTCTGCACCTTCGCAGATTTTCCCCCAAAGGGCTTCTACTGAATTGGCGCCGGGAAAGCGACCGGCCATCCCGATGATTGCAATGCCCCGATCCGTTTCCTGTCTAGAATGCATTCGTCCTTCTTCAGTCACTATTTCCAGAATCGCCGGGGAAAATGTCGCCAGTCGTGCAGGAGGTCAGGTAATACGTTTTCCAGTCTGCCTGCTTCTGGCGGACTTGGAACAGGATCATCAGTTCAGTCACTCGCCACAACGCTGGCGCGATTTAATGATGAAGATTCAAATGCGTCCGAGCGCAGAGAACGAGAGATTATGCCAAGAATCTGTTCGCGATGCTCTGCCAGGAAGAAATGATCGCCCGGGATGCCATGGAAGCGAAATGGCCCACTTGTGTGATCAGCCCACGCGGCGACCGCCGTCTCCGATACCACCGGATCAAGGGTCCCGGCAAATGCCGTGACAGGACAGGTGAGACGGTCTCGGATGCCGTGCTGATATCTCTCGTATGCAGCGAAGTCGGCGCGCATGGGCGGGAGGATCATCTCCAGCAATTCGGGTTCAGCCAGCACTGCATCTGAAATACCGCCGTAGCGCTGCTGCACGCCAGCAAGAAACGCTTCCTGGCCGAGGTGAGACAAGGCGGGCAAGACGGGCGGCAGATGCGGTGCGCGGGCGGCTCCAACAAACAACTGCTGCAAAGTCAGGAGCGGACCGGCTCCGGAAGAAGACGAAACAGATATATCGCCTTTGAGATGTTCGAGGTTCTGCAACGCGAGAGCTGTTTCATAGGCAACGACCGCTCCCAGGCTATGCCCATAAAACGCAAATGGCCGACGATCCGCCTGCAAAGCGCGAAATTGTGGGAGAAGCTGCTGCACCATCGCCGAGACGTTTTCAAGTGGCCCTTCGCCCATCCTGGTGCCATGGCCTGGCTGCTCCACAGCGCAAAGTTCAATCTCAGGAGCAAGGAGCCTGGCCCAGGGGGCATACACTGCCGCCGTGCCACCGGCATGTGCAAAGCAGTAAAGACGAGCTTGTGCCCGGGCACCCGCTCTGCCAAACCGCAAAAAACAGCCAGGTGTTTCGGCGCCTCCCTGTGGAATCATTCCGTCACTTTCCGAGGTGTCGCGCTCAAACCCGCGCTTGGTGTCATGGGAATCGAAGCGGTCTCGCGGATCCACGCAGGAAGCAGCTGAAGTGTATGCGCGTGGGAGACAGAAACTGTCTCAACTTTCAGATTAACCAATCGATCATCATCAAGTTCGAACTCCTCGACTTCCCTGCTCGGCGTCTTCGACGGGGCAAGAAGTTCATCGATCCACCGGGTCATGAAGCTCAGGTTCGGCTCGGCAAGGATCTGCCCATGATCGCCCGGCAGTCGGATGATCTCGACGCCATCGCCTGCATAGGCGCGCCAGTTCAAGTCCTCTGGCAGTGTTAGATCTGTGTGGTCTTCGGCCCGGAAAAGCGTGATGTTACCAGGGTAGGGGCGCACCACGTAACGAGCAGCCGCCGTCAGGTTGATGTCTCTCACCTGTCGCATGGATTCAGGAAGACTGACCGCCCCTCCGCGAGCAAGGTGTCCGAAGGCGACACGGAGAAACCTGCCCTTCAGACGTCCGCCGAGATAACCTATCAGCTGAAAAGGCGACAGCTTCTTCGTGTTCAGCCGCACCAGGTGAAGCCTCTTCCAGCCTCTCTTGAGGCTTGAATGCGAGGCAAGCTCGACCTGTCTGAGGTGACCCGGTTGCCAGGTGTCGAGCATCCCCAGAAAGCGAACCTGTTCACCAGCCGCGGTCAACTGCTGCGCCATCTCATAGGCTACCAGGCCGCCGAATGAGAACCCCAGGAAAGCGTAGGGACCAACTGGCTGCACGCGGCGCAGTTCCTGCACATAAAAGGCCGCCATGGCCTCCAGGCGGATCAGCGTGGGCACTTCGCTGTTGAGTGCCTGCGCCTGGATTCCATAGACCGGCTGCTCGTGATGAAGACTCCGGGCAAGGCCGGCGAAGCCGAGGATATTCCCGCCGACGCCGTGTACCAGGAAAAGTGGCTTTCGATCGCCTTCAGCCCGGATCGGTACGATGCACAGCTGTTCACGCGAGGTCTGCCTGATCTGGATCAGTTCGGCCAGCTTCGAAATCGTACGTGCTTCGTACAGTTCAGAGGAGCGAATGGCGACGTCCCATTCCGCCGTGATCCGATCGACCAGCCTGGTAGCGTGCTCCGGACGCCCTCCAAGCTGGAAGAAATCACTATGCACACCAACCGACTGATCAGCCAGCAGCTCACTCCACCAGCAAAGCAGGATCGATTCCAGAACCGCGCGAGCCTGGTCGTCGGTCCTTCCTGCAGGTCCAAAACTGACCGGTGAACTGTTCACAAGGTTTTCCGTGGCGTCATTCTTCAGGTAACTCTAAGTAACCCTATTTTCGCAAAAATCCATGGTAAAGGACACGCGATTCTAATCTGTACAGCGGTTGTAGTAACCAGATTGGGTCCTACGGCACCCCGCGTCCCAATTTGGGACGGCAATGACATTGAACAACGTCTTTGCTGATTACCCTTCTGTATCCTGATCTTGTATGCCCACTTTCCCCGATCTACCGGCTCCGCATACCGGCCGGATGCAGACCCTCCTGATGGACGCAGACGATACATTATGGGAAAACAATATCTACTTCGAGCGCGCCATTGCTTCGTTCATCTCGCTGCTTGACCACCACGAGCATTCCGCAGAGCAGATTAGAAATGTTCTGAATGCCTGTGAGCACGAGACGATCAGCAAATCGGGTTACGGCCTGGCGAGCTTCGAAAGGTCACTGCTTCGATGTTTCGAGGAAGTCAGCGGCAATCCTGCCTCGGACGCGCATGCGGGCCAGATTCGAAGTTTCGCCCGCTCGATCGCCGACCAGGAGATTGAATTGCTTCCGGGAGTGGCTGAAACGCTACCCATCCTGGCAGGCCGGCACACAGTGATCCTGGTGACCAAGGGAAACGCCGAAGAGCAGCTGCAAAAACTGGAACAGTCGGGCGTAAAGCAGCACTTCACCGCAGTCGAGGTGCCCCGCGAGAAACACCCTGAAGCC
>CAXTNK010000111.1:10344-12450 GCA_964245665.1 uncultured Acidobacteriaceae bacterium | reverse complement strand
AGCTCATTACATGCCCTGATACCTGTTGACTCTTTAAATAACGCAGGTGACTTACAAGGATTAATACCGATAAGGTACCCACCCGATCCTCAAGTCTCGAGCACTGAGGATCGCCTTCGGACATGAAGATGATCTATCCTCGGGCGAACGATGGCGCGAGACCTACTGATTCGCCGCAAGTTGGCTGTCTATGCAACCTTTCGGCTTCAGTACTGGATTACACCGCGCGACTGTGTCTCCAGGCAACTCCACTACGTAGCCTGAAGTCGCCTTCTCGGCTGCCGGATAGTCCGTGCTGATGATCTGCGCTCCGGTGTTCAGTACTACATCACGCCGCGAAGTATCGTTCACGGGCGCCTGCTTGGCAGGTTCATCTGAGCGTGTGCGGACCAGGTAACCCTGCTTCACCAGAGCATCGATTGCATCAGGTGTACCGTCATTCTCCTCAATGAACGCCGCATCCGGATTACCTGGAGTTGCATTCGTGAACAGGATGCGCCCTTTCAAAGAAGGATGGCCTTCGAGATAAGCCGGCCCCGCGTTCTTCTGGTCCATCAAGAAAATTACCTTGCCTCGAGCCTTGTCGAGCGTCGGCCAGTTCCCCGCGCGGATAGCCTCGTTGAGTGTTGCGTACTTACCGCGAACATCTTCCGGCGTGATGATCTCGCTCTCCGGAAACACCGAGCGTATCTCCTCATCCAACGAATTAAAAACCTGCGGCGTCCACTCTTCCGGCGTTACGGTCGAGAAATTAACTTTCAGCTTTCCTCCCTTTGTTTCGATCAGCAGGAACACCGGCAGGTGCTGCGGATGCGCCTTCGACCATGCGCGCACTTCAGCCAGGCATGCAGTGAAAGGCTCGCACCGGCTGCGATAGTCAACATCCTGAACATGCAGGACCTTGAACCCGGGCTTCTCCATGGCGTGATCCGGATCATACGGCGGATCGGCTGGCAGTCCCGCATCCGCAATCGCTTTCTGGCCGTAAGGATGCGCATACAGTCCACCCTTTGTATCAGCAAAAATATCGATCTCCAGTTGACGCACACCTCCATCGAGTTGCGTTGTAAGCGATGGATGGCTGTAATTCAGCTCCTCGAAGATTTTTGGATTTCTCTGCTGCCAAAGCTTTGCCGCACTCGGGGCAAAGCCTGCGTGATAGCTGTTGTGCGTCCCGATTATCTGTATCTCGTTCATACGCACATTTGCGTCCGTCTGAGCCGCTGCTCCTATCGAGCCCGTCAGCGCAAACAACAGTGCGCGAGTCTTTTGCGTCAATCCTGTCTTCAACACTTATGCATCCTTTCGGCTTCAGAGACAATATGGCTCCGCACATGACGCTATGCCTGTGCGGAGCCATATGGAAGACAACGGGTTAGAAGATGAGTTTGCCGGCAACCTGCAACTGACGTGCCGGAAAGGCCGTCGTGATGTCGCCAAAAGTGCTGTCGCTGCGATTGTAATCCGGAGCCCCGTAGTTTACGTGGTTCAGCGCGTTGAAGGCTTCGCCGCGTAATTCAAAGTGCGAACTTTCATTCCAGAGCCGGAAGCTTTTATGCAGACCGAGGTTGAACGAGTTGTACGTCATGTCGCGGAGCAAATTGCGCCCGGCATTGCCCAGCGCATCCGCCGCACTCGTCGGGAGACTAACAGTGTTCGGATTCAGGTAACCGTTCAATGCTGTCGATGTCTTGACCCAGGCACTCTTGGGATTAGTCGGATTACCAGAGACGTTCGGCCGGTAGACGAGCAGGTCGCTGATATCTTCAGCCGCGTTCTCGGAGTAAGTCAGATTAACTGGTGAGCCACTGGTGGCCATATTCGTAGCCGTGAGCTGCCAGTTGCCAAGAACCATCTGCGCCCACATAGGAGCGCCGCCGCCCCACTGCCGTCCCTGGCCATAAGGCAGATCGAAGACCAGCGTAGTCGTGTTATTGATCGGCTGATTATAGGCCGACTGACCTACGTTGTACTTAGGATTTCCCAGTACGATCCGCGAGTTATCGCCGTTCGGTGTATCGAGGTGACCAGCCGAGTTATCAATCGCATGTCCCCACGTGAAGGAATTCAGCAGGTAAAAACCATTCGAAAACCGGTGTTCAAGCT
>CAXTNK010000111.1:9029-10334 GCA_964245665.1 uncultured Acidobacteriaceae bacterium | reverse complement strand
TGCAGAGAATCAAACAACAGGAAGCCATCCGCCAGTGAAACCTCAATGCCAGTAAAACCCTGGATCGGGCGGCGCGAGAGCAGGCTCGCTTTTCCGCCGGGAGCATTGAGAGCCGCCTGGTTATAGTCAGCCAATACCCACAGATGCACACCATGCGAACCGACATACGAGAGAGTGAAAGTCGTATCTTTGCCGATCTGCTGTTGTAAGTCGGCGTGCCAGCTTTGCACATAGCCGGTCGGAATATTCTTCGGTATATAGCGCGTCTCAGCCAGCAAAGTGCTGAAGTTCGACGAACTCACGAAGTTGGTGGGATATCCCTGAGCTACCGTCCGGAAGCAGCCACTATAATTTTGTCCAGTGCAAAGTGGCTCCGGTGTGCCAGTGCTGAGATCGGCATTCGGCGCAACCTGCGTGATCTCTGAATTGACGATGTATGGACCGTTATAGGCCAGCAGATTTTCGCCGCCTTCGCGGTTGAATTGATCAAAGCTGATGCCGTAGGCCGCGCGGATAACGGTAGTCGGTGCAGCCTGGTAGGCGAAGCCGAAGTTCGGCGCGAAGTCGAGCTTCGGCATGTTGACCAGTGCGCGGTTGTAAAGCGAACCGTACGAAGCCTGGATCAAAGTATTATTTGTAGGATCAAGGTTAGCCAGGTGATTACCACTTACAAAAGCTGGTGTCGCCAGCTCGTAGCGGAGACCTGTATTGATGGTCAGCTTCGGAAACAACTTGAAGTCGTCCTGAGCATAGAAGAAGTTCATCCGCTGATGCTGGTTGATAACGACAAAGTTATTCAGTTCATATTGTGCGCGGGCCCCTGTCAGGAAGTCAGTAAGATAAGCAGCCTGGGCATCCGCGGGTGCGCTCGTTCCACCGCCGTTCTGACTGAAATCACCGTTGAAGACCTCGTCCCCATACACTGGGTTGAAGTCGTCAATCTCCGTATTCAGAGAGAGATATTCCCAGCCGAACTTCAGCGAATGGCGTCCCTTCAGTAAGGTGTAGTTCACTTTCGGATCGATTACGAATGGATTTTGAAATTGCGGGTTCGAGGTCTGCGCACCCCACGCAGTGAAGCCCTGCACAGACTCCGAACTAAGTGCGCGGACTACCTCGGGATCAGTTGGCAGACCGGGAATACCTGCCTGCGTGTTCAGGCTCTCCTGCCCAGCCAGGTACGGCTGCTTGCCACCCTGCGTCCAGGTAAACCCGATACGCGCGTCCAGGATTGAATCCTGCGAGAACGAGTGCGTTACCCCGGCGGCCACCTGCTTGTTATAAGCATGGATACTGCCATTTCCT
>CAXTNK010000111.1:0-9019 GCA_964245665.1 uncultured Acidobacteriaceae bacterium | reverse complement strand
GCCGGCAGCGCCCGGAATAGGTGAAGCATCGACAATATCACCATGATGATTACTGAAGCGGCCGAAGATATTCGTCTTCGGGCTCATGTAATAATCAACCCGCCCATCGCCTTTATTGTCGATAAGAGTAGCTACCGGATCGGCGGCATAGTTATTCGAAGCAGAAGGCGAAGTGCTTGGCACATTTGGCTCAGGCAGGGCTGCCAGCACCAGCTTCGCCAGCGGCGTCCAGTCCGAAGTCGGCACCACTCCATTCGGGTAGAGCGTTCCCGTGATGGGATTACGCAGTGGAATCGGATTTCCCGACGTATCCGTGAAAATACCCTGGCGCTGCAATGCCGTCGGCATGGTCGAGGTCACGTAAGAGCCCTGCGACTGGCGATCGCCTTCGTAGTCAATGAAGAAAAACAGTTTGTCCTTCAGAATCGGTCCGCCCAGCGCGCCACCGAATTGATTACGCACCAGTGTCGGAATCTGTTTTTGGCCAGTGACCTTATTCGTCGGTGCCGCAAAGGGCCCTTGTGCATTCAGGTCGGTATTCCGATTGTACTCCCACACTCGGCCATGTAGATGATTTGTTCCACTGTTGATGGAAACATTGATCACCGCGCCTGAGGCACGTCCAAACTCCGCCGTGTAATTATTCGTCGCCACCTGGAACTCGCTGATCGCGTCCGGCGAGGGTGGAATAGCCTGGTTCGAAAAACCCTGGTTCGACGTGCCATAGGCATTATTGTCCAACCCGTCGAGCAGGAAGTTATTGAACTCCGAGCGCTGGCCATTCACATTGAATGAAGCGTCACGGCTGGTCACCGACTGGTTCTCAAGCACATTGGTGCGCACACCCGGTACCAGCGTCGCCAGGTCGCCGTAGGCACGGCCATTTAGCGGCAGGTTCTCCACTTCTGTATGGCTGATGATGGTCGCCGAATCACTCGTCTCCGTCTGCAAAGGCGACCCCGCTCCGGTCACCGTTACAGTCTGCGAAACGCTGCCCGGCGACAGGCTCACGTCTACGCGTTGACGCGCGTTGACTGTCACCGTGAATGGAGATGTGTCAGACTCGCTGAACCCGGGCGCCGCCGCGTCAATCTTGTACTCGCCGGCGTGCACATCGGTAAATTCATACCTGCCCTGCCCGTCGGTGTTTACGGTGACCGCCGTGCTCGTGGCCGTGTTGATCAATTCAACTTTACTGTTTGCGATCGGCGCACCGGCAGCATCGCGAACATAACCTAGAACAGAGGCAGTCTCAAACTGCGCGTGCATCGGGAGTGTTGCGGAAAAACACATCAGAGCTATCGTGCTTAGCAGTCTGCTGGTTCCGCGCTTCGCAGGAGAAAAGAAAGTACTTCCGGCCCGTATCAATTGTATGTCTTCCCTTTTCTGCACAGTAATTCCGCCCACGTTTAAGTGCGGCTTTTCTGTGCACATCTCAAGTATCGGTATCGACGTTTCGGTCGCTTCGTTCTCTGAACGCGGCGCCACGATCGCCTGGCAATCGAAGCCACGTTGATCTGGTCTTAACTTACTTGTTGAGGATTAACGCAAGGTTACGAAGACAGATCAACTAGAGAAATTCTGAGAGTGTTGGCCAAAAAAAAAGAGCGGCCCGCGACTCAAGCCGAGCCGCTGAAGCCGCCATTTGCTCGTTTGAGCTTTCGCATTCAATTCTAGTCGGGCTTTCTTTAGCCAGGATGAACCAAAGCGAGAGGATAGCCAATGAAGCAGGTTCAGGAGGATGTACTTGCAACAAAGTGCTCAGAGGCAACCCCAGGACGGCTTTCGATGCGGCCAGGCCGGTCGCTCTGGCTCGATTCGATAGCAGCCATGGGAGTAGGTGCAATGCCAAACAGATCTCCAACCGCAGAGAATTGCAGCACTCTTATCACAGGTGTTGATATGGCCGAGAGCCACATAGACAAGCCGGCGTCATTCATAACGCGCCGCGCGTCCAGCAAGCCACCAATACCTTCTGCTTCGATCCGCAGAGTGGCTGACATGTCAACAACTAGAGTTTGGCCGCCGGCGGCCGCTATCTTTGCCTCTGCCAATATGAGTGCGCTGGCTAGATCGCCGATCTTGCCCGGTGTAGCCACCACACGCGCGCCCATAATAATCTCAACGACTGAGCCACGTTGACGTCGTTCGAATGGTTGCATTCGATTTGCCATGAGGCCTCTGGGCAGATGCCTTAACAGCGCCTTTGCATCACGCAGATAGCGCGGCATCAGGCGTCCGGGCTCCTGTGCCATTCTGAACATCCACTCCATCTGCAGAGACTGTATCCAACGAGGAGCTCGATGAAGTTTGCCCGCAATCATATCCAGCGCGCCGCCGATACCAATGACTACGGAGGGAGGCAGGCGATCTTTATGGCGGTGAATCCATATCTCTTGTTTCGGATTTCCGAAGCCGATGAAGATAATATTAGGTTTTGCTACTTGAATTTCAGTAAGCATCTTTTCGTTGTCCATCTCAGCCAGAGTGGCAACCGGTGGACAAGAGCGGCCTACAATGTTGAGTTTGGGGAAACGCTCGAGCAGCGAGTTCACAGCCGTGCTGGAACTCTCCTCGGATGAGCCCAGGAAGTAGAGGCTGTAGCCGCGATCAGCTGCGAGCCGAGCGAGCGCGGGAACAAGGTCTACACCGGTAACACGCTCCTGAAGCGGGACACCAAACATCTTCGAGGCCCACAGCATCGGCGCGCCGTCCGGCAATACCATACTGCATTCACAGATGGTATTTTGCAGATAGGGGTCGACTAGAGCGTTTCTCGCGAAATCCAGGTTGGCGGTAGCAATCTGATGAACCTTTCCGGAGAGGATGTAACCATCAATCCTCTTGATCGCCTGCTCCATGTTGACATTTGTAATCGGCAACCCGAAGAGGGCAACTGTATTATGGTCTATCGACCGATTCGAACTGTTCGATCGGCGAACTGTCTCCCATCCGCCCTGCGGAATCCCGTCCATCTTATGCTTTACCTGCATGAAGCCTAGCCGTCTACGGCAAGGATATCCAATAGCACTTTGGCCCTGGTCCGATCCCCCGATAGTAATTACGCAGGTCACTAGATCAGAAGAAAGCTTCATTGAGAACAGCAACCTGAATGCGGGATGCATCGAATCCGAAAGGTGTACGCTGCACGGGAAGAACAAACTCCCGTAATTGAAGCATTCATTCTCTGCTGCGGCTACAACTCGCTGCTCTTTAAGATGTGTATTCGAGTACAACTCCCTCATTCGCTTCCAAATGTATCAACGAGGAGACCCCCTTGACCGGCCGTCCGTAAATAGATGACGCGATAACTATCGAGGGAGTTACAGCTCTCTGCACCGGGTGGCTGCCCAGATTCAACAACACAAGTAATCGTGTGGAGTCGTTCACTCGTTCGTAGCCAAGCAAAGCTTCCTCGGCAAATATATTCCGCAAATCTCCGCTCACAAGCACTGCGTATTTTCGACGCAGTTCGATAAACATGCGATAAAGGTTGAGAATCGAGGAAGCCTCTGCACCAAGCGAAGCAACGTTGCGCTCCCTGTAATCTCGATTCAAAGGAAGCCATGGTCTGCCGGTAGTAAATCCCGCGGCGAATGAGTTGTCCCAGGGCATCGGCGTCCTTTCAGGATCGCGGCCGGCACCAATACCTGGTTCATTCTTTTCGGCTGGGTCCTGCACCCGGTCTGCCGGTATAGATACATCTTCCATGCCAAGTTCTTCGCCGTAGTAAAGGGTAAGGGTGCCGGGAAGCGTAAGCAGAAGCATCGCCGCAAGTGGAGCCTGCGCAACTCCAACCCGCGAGGCAATGCGGGAATTATCATGATTTCCAAGTACCCAGTTAGGCCATGCGCCCGGCGGTAAGGCTGCCTCGTACTCAGATATCGTCTTCACCAGCGAAGCTGCGTTCCATGGGCACTGCAGTAACTGGAAATTAAAAGGAAGTTGCGCTCCAGTAAGATTTTTTCCGTAGTAGGTGACCAGCTGTTGCACCGGCAGATAGATTTCGCCAATGAGAACGCGCTCTCCAAACGAGTCGAGCACGCTGCGCATCTCCTCCACAATTGGGATCACTTCTGGCCGGTTCGAAGTGTACAGTGGCAGAAGCTTGTGGCTTTCCAGACCTCCTGGTTTGTAATCGGGATTTGGTGGATTATCACGGAAAAGATCATCCTTGATCATCAGCCACATCACATCGACACGGAAACCATCAACCCCTCGTTCAAGCCAGAAACGCAGAGCATCAAACATGGCAGATCGGACTTCCGGATTCCGCCAGTTGAGATCTGGCTGCTCTTTCAGAAACGAGTGAAGATAATACTGTGATGTGGTCCTGTCATACTCCCACGCAGAGCCGCCGAAATTGCTGAGCCAGTTGTTCGGCTCGTCTCGCCACAGATACCAGTCCCTCTTCGGGCTATCACGGGAGGATCGGCTCTCCAGGAACCAGGGATGCTGATAAGAAGTATGGTTCGGCACAAAATCGAGGATCATCTTGAGACCGCGTCGGTGCACTTCGCCGAGCAGCCTGTCGAAGTCCGTAAGCGTTCCAAAAAGAGGATCGATGTCACAATAATCCGCGACATCATAACCAAAGTCCGCCATGGGCGAAGGATAGATCGGCGAGATCCATACCGCATCCACACCTAACGTGACAAGATAATCAAGTCGCTCCAGGATTCCATTTAGATCTCCAACGCCGTCGCCATTCGAATCCTGAAAAGAGCGGGGGTACACTTCGTAGATAATTGCATGTTGCCACCAACTCGTATCCTGCATCCCAACATTGCTCCCTTGGCTATTCTCCGGATTGGATGCTCCCATGATCAATGATCTTTGGTACAAGAACGCTGTCATCTACTGCCTGTCTGTCGCTACATATATGGATGCCAATGGTGATGGTATCGGAGACTTCCAGGGTTTGATGGGCAGACTGGACTACCTGCAAGGAATTGGCGTAACTGCTATCTGGTTAATGCCTTTTCAACCCTCACCCTGCAAGGATGACGGCTATGACGTCGCAGACTACTACGGGGTCGATCCGCGCTATGGCACGCTGGGTGACTTCGTGGAATTCACCCAGGGCTGCAAGCAGCGCGGCCTGCGCGTGTTAATCGATCTCGTGGTGAATCATACTTCGAGTGAACATGCATGGTTTCAGGAGGCAAGGAAAGATCCTAAATCGAAATATCGCGACTGGTATGTATGGTCAAAAAAGAAACCGGAAAACGCAGCCTCCGGCGTAGTTTTTCCCGGGGTGCAGAAGTCGACCTGGGATTATGACGAAGTCGCGAAAGAATATTACTTCCATCGGTTTTATGAATTCCAGCCAGACCTGAATACAGCTAATCCCGAAGTGCAGGCCGAGATCCTGAAGATCATGGGTTTCTGGCTGCAGCTTGGTGTCTCGGGTTTCCGCATGGATGCTGTTCCTTTTGTCATCGCGCAGAAAGGGGTTGACGTGCGGAAGCCGGCGGAGCAATACGATATGCTGCGAACTTTCAGTCAGTTCCTCACGTGGCGACAAGGTGAGGCCATCATCCTGGCGGAAGCAAATGTTCTACCGGATACGGACCTTGAATATTTCGGCACGCAAGGCGAGCGCCTTCAGATGATGTTCAACTTCGATGTCAATCAGAATCTTTTTTATGCGCTTGCAAGCGGCGATGCACGACCCATGGTGAAAGCAGTCAAAGCAACCCGCAAGCGGCCAGCGACAGCACAGTGGGGAAATTTTCTTCGTAATCATGACGAACTGGACCTTGGTCGGCTTGAAGATACACAGAAGCAGGAAGTCTTCAAAGCTTTTGCTCCAGAGAAGAATATGCAGCTGTACGGCCGAGGCATTCGTCGAAGGCTCGCTCCCATGCTTCAAGGAGATCGTAGACGTCTGGAGCTCGCCTACAGCCTGATGCTGACGCTACCCGGCACTCCAGTCATCCGTTATGGCGATGAGATCGCAATGGGTGAAAATTTAAAGCTTCCAGAGCGAAATTGCGCACGAACACCTATGCAGTGGTCAACCGAGCCTCAAGGTGGTTTCACGAAAAGCGATAAGCCCGTTTTGCCGGTTATCAGCGAAGGCGCATACGGATTTCAATATGTGAACGTCGCCCAGCAACGCCGCGACCCTAACTCTTTATTAAACTGGATGGAACGCATGATCCGCATGCGTAAAGAGGTGCCGGAACTTGGCTGGGGCGACTTCACTTTTTTGAATACCCGGACCGCCACCGTTGTGGCTATGCAATATACGTGGAGAAACAATGCCGTCCTCTGCGTGCATAACCTTATTTCTGAACCGAATGAAATCAGATTAGCCGTGCCCGGACCAGACGAGAGTGGATGTACATTGGTGAACGTTTTATCAAATGACCATAGCCATACCGAGCAGGATGGCCGCCACTGCATTCTGCTTGAACCCTATGGCTACCGATGGTACCGCGTTTGTGGCCTGGATTATATCCTCGCTCGTAGTGAAGCTTAGTTCTGCCTAAGTATTGCTGCCGCTTGTCTGTTTCCATGCCATGATCCTGCTGACTTACCGATGCAAAGTTTGGCCTTTGATCTATCAGTAAACGAGGATGCATGCTCTACAAGCTATCCAGCCTACTTACTCTGTTATTGACGATTTCTATCTCTGCTCAAAACGCGAAAAGTATTGATCCGCTGTTAGGTGTGGCTAGCGGCGGTAATACCTTCCCGGGTCCTTCCCTGCCATTCGGAATGATCAAGCCGGGACCGGACATGGGCGACAACACAGGCAACGCGGGATGGCTGCCTCAGGGAGACATCAACGGCTTTAGCCAGACCCATGTAAGCGGCGCTGGCGGCGGAGATAAATACGGCAACATATTAATTCAGCCAACAATTGGCGAACCAGCGTCGAATGGGAATGCTTCACCAGGAAGCAACGAGCAGGCAAGCGCTGGTTATTACCATGTAACCCTCACACGCTACCCGATTGATGTTGCAATCACAAGCGCACGTCGCACTGCTCTCTATCGCTTCCGCTATCCGACTGCGGCGCAAAGAAATGTGCTCTTCGATGTAAGTCATGTACTGAGCGCCTATGCGCAAAATGGAGAAGGACAAACAGTCCTTAACTCCTCAATCCATGTACTCTCGCCGACTGAAGTAACAGGTTCAAGCACGGTGACTGGCGGATGGAACAAGCAGACCACCAGCTACTCTGTCTACTTCTATGCAGTCACCAGCGAGCCTGCTATGGCATGGGGCACATGGCTCGGTAGCGCAATGCACGCCGGCACACGGCTACAAACGGGTGGACCCTCGGAAGCAACCGGAGCATGGCTGACCTTTTCAAAGACCTCCGGCCAAGCAGAAGTAAAAGTCAAGATCGGTATTTCATTTGTCAGCGAGTCACAAGCCAGACAGAATGCCTTGAGCGAGATTCACGGCTTCGATTTCGCCGAGACACGTCTTGAAGCGGTAAATGCCTGGAACAGAGCCTTGTCGACCATCGAATTGAAAGGAGTCAACGAGACAAATCGGCAGATCTTCTACACGGCCGTCTACCACACCATGTTGATGCCAGTAGATCGAACGGGCGAGAATCCTCTCTGGAAATCAAGTGAGCCGTACTACGACGACTTTTACACCATTTGGGATACCTTCCGAAGCTCCAGTCCATTGCTGACATTGGTCGCACCTAAGCGTCAGGCCGACATAGTGCGTTCATTAGTCGATATCTACCGGCACGAAGGATGGTTGCCCGATGGCCGCAGTGGGAACTTCAATGGACGAACACAAGGCGGCAGCGACGCCGAGTTTGTACTGACCGACGCGTACCTCAAACACCTTCCGGGAATAGATTGGAACGAAGCCTACAAGGGAATGATGCACGATGCCGAGGATGAACCCGCGGATCAGGTGAAAGAAGGTCGCGGTGGTCTCGAAGACTGGAAAAGTCTGCACTACTTGAGCGTAGAAGGTGTCGATCGACCCGCTTCCAAGCAGATGGAGTACGCGGCGAACGACTTTGAGATTGCTCTCATGGCGAAGGCCCTTCATCACGAGGACGCTTATAACAAATATGTACAGCGCTCAGGTTACTGGGAGAACCTTTGGGATGATGAGGCTGAAGATGCTGGCTTCAAAGGGTTCATCTGGCCAAAGCATCGTGACGGTAGTTGGAAATCTAATTTCAATGCACTGCTGGAAGGTAGTTGGGGCGGAGATAGCTACTACGAAGGCAATGCATGGACTTACTCAACCTTCGTGCCTCAGGACATAGCCAGACTTATTGCGCGTTGCGGTGGCACGGACGAGTTCGTGACACGGCTCGATGCATTTTTTGCAGTTCCGGGCCGTTATGCTGTCGGCAACGAGCCAGGATTTCTCAGCCCCTACCTATACGTATGGGCAGGCCGTCAGGATCGCACAGCAGATCAGATCACGCGCATTCTTGCGAGCAGCTACCATGCGGGAGAAGATGGCCTTCCCGGCAACGATGATTCGGGGGCGATGTCCTCCTGGTACGCGTTTGGAAAAATGGGCTTTTATCCCAACGCAGGCCAGGATGTCTACATCATCGGTAGCCCGGCTTTTCCTGAACTTACTATTGCCCTCGCAAATGGTAGGACGTTCACAATCGAAGCGCGCAATGTCTCCGCCACAAATCGCTTCATCGCATCGGCAGAATGGAATGGACGGCCTTACACGAGAGCCTGGTTCCGTCATGAGGACATTATGCGAGGAGGTCGGCTCGTCCTGAAGATGAGCGCATCTCCCACCTTATGGGCGACCGGTTCCTTGCCACCCTCCGCCTCATCTGCCAGGCCGGATAATTAGGCAACTTATCACTCGAGACCAGACCTGGAACTAACAGCACCGGCACCATACGGTAGGACGCGTAAAGTAGAATCTCCGCACTTCCTGCGACACAGCTTTGCACAGTTGGAGCGCCGGTCGGGCAATCTCAAATGACGACCAACCCAAACATGGTGGCGGTGGACAGAATCGAACTGTCGACCTACGGGTTATGAGTCCGTCGCTC
>CAXTNK010000110.1:12189-12578 GCA_964245665.1 uncultured Acidobacteriaceae bacterium | reverse complement strand
AGATTACGCACTGCAGGGTCAGCCAATCGAACAGCCTGCCTATGGCTCGAATCAATATGGTGCGACTTTCATTGGCAATCCTTCGATCCCGCACCTCTTCAAGGACACGAAGGACTTCATCTTCCTGACCCTCGCCGGTCAGCGTTCTTCGTCCCCGTTTGACCAGTACGCTACCGTGCCTACGGAAGCCGAACGTTCGGGCATTTTCAGCAGCCTCACCACTCCCGGCGGTTTTCCTATCGCCATCTACGATCCAACGACCGGCAAACCATTCGCGGACAACACCATCCCTGCAACCAGACTCTCGCCGCAGGGCCTCTCGCTGCTGCAATATGTGCCGCTGCCGAACATCACCATCGAGTTGTCGAGCAAAGTGCCGTTGCCCTCCT
>CAXTNK010000110.1:11695-12179 GCA_964245665.1 uncultured Acidobacteriaceae bacterium | reverse complement strand
GCCGGTCTTGCGCTGATCCCGCTAGTGGCCATTTCGGTGCCGGGAGCGGCGATCCCATTCGCGGAATGATCCGCCAGTTCGCCGGCTCACCGACGCAGGGCATCCGGCAGAGCATCAATGTGAACTTCAACTACAGTCACTCTGCCGCGGACAGCCCCAATGTTTTTGCCGAACTGGGCGGCAAAACCCAGTCCCATCAATATTCTGTGCAGGCCGGCTACACCCTCAGCAAAGGCCGCCTCAGCAACACCCTTACCGCGGGATGGAACCGCACAAATTCGCAGAACACCAACTTCTTTACCAATGTGAATGATGTGGCCTCGCAAGCAGGCATCAGTATCCTCAATGGCAAATCGGAAACGCCCCAGAGCTACGGGCTGCCCAACCTCACGCTGAACCAGTTCACGGGCCTGAGCGAGCAGCAGCCAAGCTTCCTCACCAACCAGACGATCTCTCTGTCAGAAGCCAGTTCGTGGAATCATAA
>CAXTNK010000110.1:0-11685 GCA_964245665.1 uncultured Acidobacteriaceae bacterium | reverse complement strand
ACCGGAACATTTATCTTCACCGGCTTCGCCACGCAGACACCCGGCACCAGCGCGACTGCCACCAGCAGCACGACGTCCGGCGAATCGACGACAGGTTCATCGCTTGCTGATCTGCTACTCGGACTGCCGCAGCAGACCAGCCTGCAGGCCCCTTACCAGGAGAGCTACCTGCGCGAAAATGTCTGGGATCTTTACGCACAGGACGATTGGCGTGTGCTTCCCTCACTTACATTGCTGGCCGGACTTCGCTACGAATATTTCTCCCCATACAGCGAGAAGTCCGACCGGCTGGCAGGCCTCGACACCGGCAACAATTTCACCAGCGTTACGCCCATCCAGCCCAATGGCGTCGGCCCCTACACTGGAAAATATCCCAGCACCCTCATCTATCCCGATCGCAACAACCTCTCGCCACGCATCGGTTTCGCCTGGCGCGCGCATCGCGATACCGTCGTCCGCGGTGGTTTCGGCATCAACTTTGCAAACGGCCAGTATGTAAAGTTTGTCCAGGATCTCGCCTTTCAGCCGCCCTTCGCCGACGTCCAGACCAACGAGGCAGCCACCCCAGGCACTTACACTCTGGCCAACGGCTTTCCCGTGCCGCAGACGAATGCCAATTACGCAGTCAACAAAAACTTCCGGCTGCCCTACGTACAGGTCTGGAATTTCGATGTGCAGCGCACCCTTGGCAAAGGCATAGTTCTCAATGTTGGTTACAATGGCGCCAAGGGCACCAAGCTCGATGTCGTAACAGCTCCCGGTCGTAATGCCACAACTTCCCTCAGCGGCGTACTCTACGACTACGAAGACTCCGTCGCCTTCTCGAACTACAACGCCCTGACCGTCCGCGCCAACAAGCGACTGAGTAATGGCATTGCACTTACCGGAACTTACACCTACGCCCACTCGATTGATAACGCGAGTTCCATTGGTGGCAACGGTGGCAGCGCGACCGTCGTCGCGCAAAACTGGCAGAACCTGCTGGCCGAAGAAGGTAACTCGTCCTTCGACATACGCCATCGCGTTACCGGCACCTTCCTCTATGAATTCCCTTTTGGCCCCGATGCCAAATTCCTGACCAGCAACAACTGGCTAGGCCATACTTTCTCGAATATGTCCGTCTCCGGCAACTACACCTTTGCGACCGGCACACCGCTCACGCCGAACTACGAAGCAGATATTGCAGACGTCTCGCGTGGCAGCACTGGATCGCTGCGCCCCAACCGCGTCCCGGGCTCGTCCCTCACCGCGGGCGCCGGCACATCGACGAAATGGTTCAACACCAGCGCCTTTTCATCGCTGACTGGCGATCAGGTCTACGGCTCCGCATCACGCAATAGCATCCCTGGCCCTGGCACAGTACAGATCAATGGTTCATTGTCCAAAACTGTTCACGTTACAGAGACGCGCACATTAGAGCTACGCGCTACTGCGGATAATATTTTTAACACTGTTCAATACGCCGGGGTCAACACCACTCTTGGCTCGAACGCTTATGGCGAAGTCACCTCGGCAGCAGCCATGCGCCAATTTACCTTCCTGGCGAGGTTCCGCTACTGACATGACCAGACTAGCCATTCATCGAGCGACTCGCCTTCACTGCGTAGCAATAATATGCAGCCTTGCATTGACACTTTCACTTCACGCACAGGACGCCTCTTCCGACTTCACCCTGAAGGTCGATTCCAACATCGTGCTCACGAATGTGGTTGTCCGCGATAAGAAGACCGGCGATATCATCAAGGGCCTCACCCGTAAAGACTTCACCATCACGGAGAATGGCAAGAATCAGCAGATCCTTAGCTTCGATTACCAGTCCGTCGACCAGGCTGCCGCACTCAACGAAGCCACCGTCTCTGGCTCTGCCGGTCGCATGGTGCTGGGCAAAGGCATCCCCGGCGTCGCGACAGAAGAACAGCTACGCGACCATCGCCTCGTCGTTCTTTTCTTTGACACGACGTCCATGCAGCCCGAAGATATCGAGCGTTCCATCGATGCTGCAAAAAACTACATTAACCACCAGATGCAACCGGCCGACATCGTTGCAGCCGTCTCGCTCGGCAACTCTCTCTCTCTCGATCAGGACTTCACGCAGAACAAGCAGCTCCTCCTTAAAGCAGTCGATAGCTATTCCGCAGGTTCCGGTGAAGGCTACCAGGCTGGCGCTACCTCAACCACGAACCAGGTCGAAGACGCCACGTCATTTGCGGCCGACGAAAGCGAATACAATGACGTCAATACTGACCGCGAACTCTTCGCCATCCAGGCTGTCGCGAAATCCCTTGCCTACCTGAATCAGAAGAAGTCCATGCTCTACTTCTCAGGCGGATTGCAGCGCGACGGCATTGAGAACCAGGCATCGCTACATGCGGCCGTCAATGCTGCTGTGCGCGCCAATCTCTCTGTCTACAGCGTCGATTCACGCGGGCTCGAAGCCATCTCTCCAGTCGGCGACGCATCCACCGGTAGTCTGCGAGGCACTGCCGCTTATACGGGCGCGGCTACACAAAATAACTTCGACAGCAATTACAACTCGCAGGAACTACTGTCGACGCTCGCATCCGACACCGGTGGTAAGTTCTACTCAGATTCGAATGACTTCGCGCCTGCTTTCCAGCGTATGCAGCAGGACACGTCCGCCTATTACGTCATCGGCTTTCATTCAACCGACCCGACGCAGGATGGACGTTTCCGCAAACTGAGCATCAAGGTCAACCGTCCAGACGTCAAGCTTGAATACCGTCCCGGCTACTACGCGCCGGCAGACTACAAACACGCGAACCATCAAGGACGCGAACAACAACTGCAGGATCAGCTGGCAAGCGACTTACCAGCCACGGATGTCGCCGTCTATCTGAACGCTCTCTACTTCCGAACCGGTGCCGGCACGGGTGCCGGCAGTACCGATCGCTATACCGTGCCTATCTCGCTGCTCATTCCAGGCTCGCAAATTCCGTTTGTTAAAGGCGGCGACCGCGACAAAGCCACGCTCGATATCCTCGGTCAGATTCGCGCTGTCGGTCCTGCCAACAATAACGCCGACCATCCGGGAGATAATCCGGGCGGCCGCGGTCCAGGCGGTCCCTCGCGCGACGAAGGAGACGTCCGGCAAACAATCAAGCTTGCCATCGATTCGTCACAGCAGGTGCAGCAGAAGAATATTCAATACTCCACTTCTTTTGTTCTGCCCCCAGGCCGTTACGAGCTCAAGTTTGTTGTGCGCGAAAATGAAACGGGTAAAATGGGTTCGTTCTTCACCGAGATCAACATTCCGGACCTGAAAAAGTACCCGGTGCAGTTAAGCTCGATCGTCCTCGCGAGCCAGCGCATCGCGGCGCCCAACCAGAAAAAGAATGATCCTGCCGACCCGTTAATTCTGAACGGTCAGCAATGGGTGCCCAACATCGCCCACGTCTTTCGTCCTGACCAGCATCTCTATCTGCTCTACGACGTCTACGATCCAGCAAAAGTGGCTGGCACAAACGCGCCGAGGTCCGAGCCCGTAGGTTTGTCATCCCGACCACAGCGAAGCGGAGCGGAGGGACATGCTCCTAATCAGCCTGCGCCCGCGACTCCGCAGGGCAGCATTCACGTCCTTACGTCGATCGAATTTCTCTCCGGCTCTACCAAGGTCTTCGAATCACAACACGTGCAAGCTACAGAGCTCACCAATCCTGCCACTGGGGATCTCGCGTTTCAGTTTGACCTTCCTCTCACCGACCTGAAGCCCGGCCCTTACATCTGCCAGATCAATGTAGTCGACGATGCCGGCGGTACCTTCAGTTTCCCGAGAACCGCGCTCCTCATCAAAGCACCCGTTCAGACAGCAGCTCCTGTTCCTGCAAATCCCTGACAAGGTTGCTGCAGATGCAAAAAAGGAGGAGCAGCTGCTCCTCCTTTTCCAGTCTTGTAAGTGGTGCTTATTTAGCTTCGGCCACAACGATCACCGTTGCAGAATAAGCGGGATAGGTATAGCTCAGCACGTTGGACTTGATCGAGACCTGACCAAGGTTCTTAATTTCTTTAAGATTCGATTTGCTGTAGTTATAGAGGGCAGCTGAAGTAGCACCCTTGAAGTTTGAGAGCGTCAGCTTTGTATCGATGGCCGCTGTGGTCTTGTTGATCACAACCATGGTGAGTGCTCCATCCGAACTCCGTTGCGCTCCATAGATCGAAAGCTCCGCCTGGTTGCTGCTGTTTGATTCGACGCTGGTCTGGCCAAACTGGTTGCCATTCCCGTCATAGTTGCGATACAGACGGAAGGCATACGCAATCGGATCGGTCGGAGCTGGCGTCACCCACATATCGGCAAAATCAACCGACTGCCGTCCGAAGATACCGAGGACATCAGCTTCGGCCAGCGCATCGGTAACTAGCTTGTTACCGCTGTCGATCGAGTACTCTGAAAACGAGAGCTTTGTGCCTGGGTAGTATTTAGCGATCCACGATTGAAAACGCGGAATAAGTTGCATCCCGTCCCCGAACACATACTGCTCAACCCAAGTGCCGCCATTATAGGTAGGATCCCACAATGTCCGTGTTGAAGCTAACTGGTTCGTTGGATTTGTGAATACGGGGTAGTAATGCTCGTCAAAGTAATCGAGATGGCGCTTGCCCTGTGCTTTATCGTAGGCAGCCAGCTTCTGCAGGTAATACTCGCCGGCCAGCAATCCGCCCTGCTGACTTGTGGTTCCGACCCATCCTCCGAGGGTGAAGTCAGATGGTCCCATCACCAGCGCTGAAGGATCTGCCTGCTTGATCGCTGTCGCATACTGCTCGCCCAGAGAGATGATCGTGTTATAAGTCGCAGCGGTCGGAACGATGTCACGGTGTGTGTTATCCCATCCACCGGGCTCGTTATCCAACTGGTAGAAACCTACGCCGCCCTTCGCCGTGGTACCGTGCTCTGCGACCAGGTGCTCGACCCAGCTTTTCTGCAGACTGGTGGTGTTGGCGATATTGTTGGCCGAGATATCCGTATCTTTAATCGCTACATTTTTCGTCGTGTAACCGGTCCCGCAGTCTTCGCCATTCGGATGGATGTAGGGGTTGGTTCCGCTTTGTGCTCCATACCTGTTTGTCGGGTAACTGCAGTTGTATTCTGAGGTCTTATTGACATAAGGAATGATCGGAATGGTTACCAGGGACCTTGTGCCCGCGGGTTTGTAGGTATTGATCATATCGTCGACGGAGGCGCCCGCCTTCGGATTGCTCGTCCCACTGCCGCCCGTGAAGTACCAGTCGCCGCCCGAGTTACTGGAATCCTGCTCCCAGTTGTAGCGCGAGGCAGCATCGCCACCCCAGCGCGTGTTCGGCAGCTTGATCTCATCTGCGAACGTAGCATCCAGACCATTCGCAATGCCATAGATGTAGGGACTGATGGCATGCCGCTCTGCAGTTGCATTCACACTCAGCGAAGGTATGGTGGCACCGTACATTGTTGCAGCCAAGTTAAATGCGACAGCAGTTACAGGTACGAGCGAACGGATAGTACGTTTACGGATCACAGCTATTACCTTTTGTCCTTTGGGGGATTGTGGTTGTTTGTTAGAAACTAACCCAGAGATATTTAAATCAACAAACAAAATCTAAAATAATTTTCGAATAGAGGCAACTGCTCTCCAATAAGGAAAAAAGGTTCTGATTCAATCAAAGATTCGCGCCAATTACACCCCCGACAGGGTGATAAGTACATGGTAGCTTTTACATTTGTCTCGTAGGGCATTCGGTAAAAAAAACATTTCGACTTATTCCAGCCCAGCGCTGCGACGCGATTACATATACATATCTTTGTCAGTTTCAAATAGCGCCATGTCTATACCACTCGATACGACAATAATTTGGCATCTAACACCAAAGTTGTATTCGGCAATAAGTTGAAGTCACGAAGGCGTGCACCCACTGCGAAAAAAGCTTAGCAGTTATGAGTGCGCTGAAGCGCACGACTAATCGATTTAAGTCAGCATTTTCAATAAATGATTAGTCAGATGGATACGAAAGCCAAAAAGAAGGGGCAGTAACTAGCTAAGTACAGCGTCCCGCGTTTTTTTCAGCTGGCCGCAGGCGGCATAGATATCACGTCCGCGCGGCCGGCGGATGAAGGTCGGCACGCCTCCGGCAATCAGCCGCTTCTGAAAACGATCGACAGCGTCAGCATTCGGCTGTTCATACGCGATACCCGGTCCGGGGTTCCAGACGATCAGGTTCACGTAGCCAGGTAGTCCCGCTCGCCGCAATAACTGGATCACTTCATCCGCATGTTCGACGCGATCGTTCACTCCGCCGAGCAATACGTATTCAAACGTCACCCTGTCGCGCGGACGACGCGGCATCGCCTTGAGCGCTGCCATCAGCTGCTCAATTGGCCACTTGCGCGTAATAGGCATAATCGACTCCCGCACGGCGTTATTCGAAGCATTGAGTGAAAGCGCCAGCTTTGGGCGAATCTCTTCCCTTCCAAAGCGCTCGATGCCGGGCAGAATTCCCGATGTCGACACGGTCATCCGCGACTCCGGGATGTGCACTTCCTTCACCAGCAGCCGCACTGCGTCCATGAAAGCGTCATAGTTCAGAAATGGCTCGCCCATGCCCATGAAGACCAGGTTGATGCGGTCGCGGCCTACCTTGATTCCCTGCCGCTTCAGTACTGCGACCACCTGGCCGGCAATCTCCCCCGCGGTCAGATTGCGCTCAATACCCAGCTTGGCCGTCAGGCAGAACTGGCAGTTCACCGCACAGCCGATCTGGCTCGAAACGCAGATGGTCGCGCGTCGATAGATCTGCGGCGGTCGGCCTGATGGTTTCACTCCCGAAACACTGTCTTCATCGTCTTCGGGAGGTCCGCCGCCATCCCCATCCGGCATCCAGACCGTCTCCACTGTCTGGCCGCTGCTGACCGAAATCAGGTAGCGCTCCGTGCCGTCAACCGATGTGAAAACCTGCGCAATGCGCGGTAAACTGACCCCAAAACCTGCATCCGAGATTTCTTTTTTCAGCGCTCTCGGCCAGGTCGTCAGCTCGTCCAGGCTCTCGATCCAGTCTTTATAGAGGGCCTGCGCGAGCTGCCGGGCACGGTAGGGTTTGTGCCCGCTCTCGGCAGCCAGGTCTGTAAGTTGTTGCAGCGTAAGGCCAAAAAGAGGGCGGGTTGTCGTCTGAGCCGATGAGGCCCCCACCGCGTCTAATACTTGTACGAGATTTTCTTCGCCGGCCATTCGCTTAACCAGAATAACAGCGCTGTTTTCTAGAAAATCGCGTACCTGAACGGTACGCAGAGGAAGTCGATACACTGAAATGGTGAATGAAAGAAGCATAAGGAAAACGACCCTGCCGAATGGGTTGGTGATTTTGACGGAACGTATGGAACACATCCGCTCCGTGGCGATGGGTGTGTGGATACGCGCCGGAAGCCGCCATGAAGTAGCCGAAGTGAATGGCATTTCGCATTTTGTGGAGCACATGGTTTTCAAGGGAACAAAGTCGCGTTCGGCCCAGAAGATCGCGCGCGAAGTCGACGCAATCGGTGGCAATCTTGATGCGTTTACCGGCAAAGAGACAGTCTGCTTCAACGTGAAGGTTCTGGACCAGCATGTACCGACTGCGCTCGATGTCCTGAGCGACCTTGTCCTGAATCCCGTCTTTGCGAATGAAGATATTATTCGCGAGCGCGGTGTGATTCTCGAAGAGATCAAAATGGATGAGGATAATCCTGACTATCTTGTGCATGAAATCTTCACGCAGAATTTCTGGAAGGACCACCCCCTCGGCAAGCCGATCCTGGGCACGCAGTCGACAGTCCGCACCTTCGAGCAGGACACACTGTTCGAGTACTACGGCAAGCGTTTCGTGGGCGGCAACATGGTCTTCTCCGCTGCGGGAAACCTGCATCACGATGAGTTTGTGCAGATGGTCTCAGACCGCTTCTCAGCCCTGCCCGGAGGCTCGGACAAGGAACTGCAGCCAGCGCCGAAAACCAGCGCACGCATCAACCTGCGCAACAAAAAGGCTCTGGAACAAGTGCAGCTTTGTCTCGGCGTACCTTCGCAGCCTATAGGCCATGAACGCCGCTATACGACGCTGCTTCTCAACACGGTGCTCGGGGGCGGCATGAGTTCGCGGCTCTTCCAGACGGTGCGCGAAGAGCGGGGCCTGGCCTACTCCATCTTCAGCGACCTGAGCCCGTACAGCGACACTGGTTCGCTCTGCGTCTATGCAGGTACTTCTTCATCGAAGGCTGTCGATGTCATCGGCCTGGTAATGAAGGAGTTCACGCGTCTGAAAACAGAAGCGTTGCCCGAAGAGGAACTGCGGCGGGCAAAGGACCAGTTGAAGGGCAATATCATCCTGGGGCTCGAAAGCTCGATGTCGCGCATGTCCAACCTGGCTCGGCAGGAGATGTATTTCGAGCACTTCTTCGGTGTCGACGAGATCATGCAAAAGGTCGAAGATGTGACCGCTCCTGAAGTGATGGAGATGGCGAATGAGTTGTTCGACGGCGAGAAAGTGGCCGTGACGTTGCTCGGTCGCTTGGACGGCCTCAAAGTCAACCGCAGCCAGTTGGTCTGCTGACGGGAACGTCTGCTAAGCACCGGGCATGGCGGCATGGCCGCAAATTTTGGTAATCTCTGGTTGGAGTGATCCCGTAGTGAACATGCAGAGCTGGAATACCCCTGTTCGTCCTCGCCGCCGGTCCGGCAGCGTTTCTTGTAGCGAAGCCCAGCGCCAGAGCGGCTTTACGCTCATGGAACTGCTGATCGTCATGTCGGTCATCCTGATCATCAGTCTCATCGCCATTCCGAGCTTGATGAACGTCCGCAGCCAGGCCAACGAAACCTCTGCGCTTGGATCACTGCAGGCAATCTACAAGGCACAGATCCAGTACCAGACCGAGTTCCCTGCAAATGGCTTCGCGTCTACGCTAGCGGCGCTTGGTGGCGATGCGGCAGCCGGGCCGCCGAGTCCGCAGGCTGCTCAGATGCTGCAGTCTGATCTCGCTACCGGCGTCAAGTCCGGCTACATTTTCACGATCACCAACCCCACCAAGGTCAGCGTCAATAATGTGGACATGATCACGTCCTACGAAGTAACAGCAGTGCCGCAGGCGGTGGGTAAAACTGGCCATAACGGCTTCTGCATGGATATTTCCGGGCAGGTCAAGAAAGATCCAGCGGGAGGCACCAACTGCACTGTTCCCATGCAGTAGGCACTCTTGTTCATGACAAAGGCCGGCGCATGCGCTGGCTTTTGCCGTCTGCAGTGCTGACAGTTTTATCGCTGAACGCTGTATCGCTGACGGCCTCACCGCAAACAGCTTTATCTCCGACTCCTGAGCAGATGGCGGCGAAAGTCGACCACCATTACAACAGCCTGCGTTCCCTGCGGGTGCAGTTCTCTGAATCCTACGAAGGCATGGGCCTCAACCGGACAGAGAGCGGCGTCATGCTCTTGAAAAAGCCTGGCAAGATGCGCTGGAGCTACACCAGTCCTGCCGGCAAAATGTTTGTGCTCGATGGCAAGTATGCGTGGTTCTTCGCGCCAGGCGATGCGCAGGTGCAGCAGCTGCCGGCAAGCCAGTTGGACGATCTGCGGTCGCCGCTCCGCTTTCTGCTTGGTCATACGCAGCTTGAGAAGGAGCTTTCCGGTCTGACCATGACCCCGAAAGATGGCGGCTACCTGCTGCGCGGTGTCCCTCGCGGGATGGAGAAGCGCGTAGCCTCAATCGGTCTTTCCGTTACGGGCGATGGCGCGATTCGCTCTATGACAATCGAAGAGACGGGGGGCGCCTCGACCAGTTTTGCTTTCTCGCATGAGGAGCCGAATGTCCCGGCGACTCCGTACGATTTTCAGTTCACGGTGCCGACGGGCATCCCGGTGATGAAGGGCCTGCCACCAGTTTAGTGACCGGCACAGTGCTGCACCGGAAGTCCCGCAGGCCTAAAATCCAGTACATGCGCTGGATTGTCGCCGCCCGCCTCCTTGCCATTTTCATTTTCATCGTGCCTGCCATGGATGCGCAGAAGGCTGCCGCGCCGTCCCCATTCCAGATGGAGCAGAGTACGTCGAAGGCTTCGCTGCGCGGCATTCATGCGGTGGGCGGAGGAGTCGCCTGGGCAAGCGGGACTGATGGAACCGTGTTGCGGACTGAAGACGCGGGCTTTGTGTGGCAGAGTTGTGCGATGCCCCCGGGTGCGGAGAAGCTGGACTTCCGGGGTGTCTGGGCGTGGGATGCGATGACGGCGATCGTGATGTCGTCCGGGCCAGGCGATGCTTCGCGGCTGTACAAGACGACCGACGGGTGCGTGAACTGGAAGCTGCTTGCGACAAATACGGACAAGGACGGCTTCTGGGATGCGATTCAGTTCTCGGATGAGAAGAACGGCTATCTGCTGGGAGACCCGGTCGGCGGCGAGATCGTCCTGATGAATACCGAGGACGGCGGCGCACACTGGAAACGGATTGACTCACCTGACCTTTCCGTCGGCGACAGTAAACTGGGCTTTTTTGCTGCAAGTAACACATCCATGCTCGCAGTTCTGCCGTTCAAGCTGATTGGCTCTCCACCCGGCAAACCCGGGAATATACCCTGGTTCTTTGGTGGCGCAGGAGACATGATCTGGTTCGCAGGAAGTGCGAAACGAGAATCCGCCCGCAACGCTACTGGTCCGCTCCTCTTTCGAAGTGGGTCCCATTGCTACGACGACCTGCACGGCCCCGACATAAGCGAAGCGGTCGGCGGTTGCCTAACGGTACATCTGAATTTTGATCGAAGAGAGATTCCCTTAGCTGGCGGCAATGACGCGAGTGGCGTCTTCTCGCTCAGCTTCAGAACGCAGGCAGGTTCTCGAAACACATTTAAATCGCATGCGATCGCGGTTGGGGGTGACTATCTAAAGCCGGACAATCGCAGCCACACTGCTGCATGGAGCGGCGACTTTGGTCGGACTTGGACCCCCTCGGCGAAACCGCCCCATGGCTACCGCTCGGCGGTCGCGTGGGATGAAGCGAAAAAAGCATGGGTCACCGCTGGTCCGAATGGCAGCGACTATTCACTCGATGATGGCAAGACGTGGCAGCCGCTCGATGTGTCGGATGTCAAGAACGGCTGGAATGCCATCAGTCTGCCGTGGTTTGTGGGACCAAACGGGCGGATCGGGAAACTAGTATCATTACCGAAAGCAAGCCCAGAGAACAGATAGCCGTACCGGTTGCCATCAGGACAGGTTACTGTCGAGAGAGAGCTTCAAGTGTCGTTCCGGCTTTCGTTCTAGCGAACAGGTTCAAGGAACAGTCTTAGGGATAAGCATGGCAGAGTTCGTCATCAAGCTGGCCGATGAGCGGGGACGGGTGCAGGAGCAGGTGCAGGTCGCGACGACTGCCGAAGAACTGCGCAGCCGCTTCCTGGCCGCCGGCTACTATGTCTACTCCATCAAGTCGCGCGGGCTCACCTCCGGCAACATCGGCGGTGGCCGCAAGAAGGTCAAGCTCGAAGCCTTCCTCATCTTCAACCAGCAGTTTCTTACCCTGGTAAAAGCCGGCGTGCCCATCCTGCCGTCGCTCGAGATGCTGACCAAGGGCCAGAAAAATCCACTCTTCGCGGCGCAACTCGAAAACGTTGTGCAGCGGGTAAAGACTGGCGAATCGCTTTCGACGGCCTTCGACGCGCAGGGTGGTTTTCCGGTGATCTACACA
>CAXTNK010000109.1:8673-12718 GCA_964245665.1 uncultured Acidobacteriaceae bacterium | reverse complement strand
GCCTATCCCGCCACTAATGCAGCATCCGCCGCGCCAGCGGCTTAGTTCAAACGCGCTTCGCGACATTCAGCAAGACGGCCAGCTCGGAATCGGGCCTGGTGGCAGACCTTCGCTATTAGGAGTCAATTCTGTATCGCTGGACTCGCCTGCAGAGCCTATGCTTCCATGTGTCATGGAGGTTCGATGAAGAGTGCAGTCAAATTGCTTGCATTCATGCTGCTCATAAGCCAACCAACCGTGAGAAAGTTGAACGCCCAGACAAGCGAGATGCAAGCAGATCGTGCACGTCGCGATATGGAAATTCATTGGCCTGCCGCTTACGATCCCTCAATCGCCCCTGTGTTCTCCCATAATGAACTGCTGATCCATGCAGATTGCCACCGTACTTTTGCTCGGCTCTCCAATGCCACTGCGTGGCCAAGCTGGCTCGTCATCGTCAAAGATGTTACCAACGAGACGCCGCAGACTACGGACAAGGGCGCTCTCTACCGTCTTAAGATCTTCGACAGCCCAATTCAGTCCCGCATCGTAGAGTTCGAGGCAGATCAGCGTATTAGCTGGATTCCGTTCGGTGCGGATGAAACAGAGGCACGTCATGGTCATTACCACGCCTGGCGCTTCGTCCCTCAAGCGGGAAATTGCCTCGTCATTACTGAAGAGACAGGCATCGGACCGGGAGATCGCAAGGATCCTACTTCTGGTAGTCATCTCATGCATAAAGCGCACGAACTCTGGCTAAACAGCCTCCGCTACATCAGCGAACCCTAGGCGAACAGAATATAAAACATTGTCGCCTAGGTACCGATAGACGGTAGTATAAGCGCGCTTCTCGTCAGCTGTGATCTCGGTAAGTGCATAATCGCCAATGCAGTGCGCCGGGATAAACCGGCATGAAGCAGGGAATGGAAGAGTCCTACGACAAAGGAGTAGCGAACCGCTCGGCCCCGAGTTTTGCGTTGCGCACCGCGAGGTGTTCGGCGAAGCGTAAACAGGGGTACAGGTGGGCTGGGTATTGAGCTCCGAAAAGATGCAATCAGGACGCTGACGCTTTTGCATTGGCGGAAGGCAACACGGGCGGGAGCGCTATCGCGAGTTCCTTTCCGGTCCTGCGTAGTCGTAGACCCCAGACACGCCTGGAAGCTTCATGCACGAGAACCGGGAGACCTCGGAGACTCCTGCTGGTAGTGACAGCAGGACGGCGGGTGAAGGCTGAGGCCGCAAGGCCCGCATGAACGTCGCCGAGGAGTCGGACAGCGGCATAGTACCTATGAGTCATTCGAACAAAATCGAGCAGTCGATGGCGGAGAGTGAGGAGGGAAGGCCGCTGATCAAGGAGAACATCCATCAGTCCAGCACGTGCCCGACACAGAGCGGGGTTCGCGTGTCACAGGGGCTGGCGGGTGTGCGGAAAGCAGCAAGGGAACACAAGGAGATGAAGTTCACCTCTCTGCTTCACCATGTCACGCTCGATCTGCTGAGGAGCAGCTTCGGTTCTCTGAAACGCAAGGCTGCATCCGGCGTAGATGGGATGACATGGCAGGAGTATGAAGCCGGGCTGGAGGGTCGGCTGGCCGATCTGCACAGCCGGGTGCATCGCGGGGCGTATCGGGCGCTCCCATCGAGAAGGGTCTACATCGAGAAGGGCGACGGACGGAAGCGTCCGCTCGGGATCGCCGCACTGGAGGACAAGATCGTCCAGCACGCAGTGGTCACCATCCTCAACAACATCTATGAGGAGGACTTCCTCGGCTTCTCGTATGGTTTTCGTCCGGGGCGCAGCCAGCATAAGGCGCTGGATGCGTTGTCTTACGCGCTCGTGAAAAGGAAGGTGAACTACGTACTTGATGCTGACATCCAGGGCTTCTTCGATAACCTCGACAAAGCGTGGATGATCAAGTTCGTCGAGCATCGCGTCGCCGACCGCCGCATCCTGCGCCTGATCCAGATATGGCTCAAGGCCGGGGTGATGGAGGACGGGAAATGGTCGGACACGGAGACAGGGACTCCGCAGGGGTCGGTGATCTCACCGCTCCTTGCCAACATCTATCTCCACTATGTGTTCGATCTCTGGGTGGACGTCTGGCGCAAGAAGTATGCGCGAGACGAGGTGATCGTCCTCCGTTATGCGGACGACATCGTCCTCGGCTTCCAGTGGGGTACGGACGCAGACCGTTTTCGCAAGAACTTGGGAGAACGGCTGGGGAAGTTCGGGCTGGAACTGCACCCGGAAAAGACGCGCCGGATCGAGTTCGGGAGGTATGCCGAACAGAACCGGAAACGAAGAGGGGAAAGCAAGCCTGAGACCTTCGACTTCCTTGGCTTCACGCATATCAGCGGGAAGAACGGGAACGGGTCTTATGCCGTGCGGCGCATGACGATCCGCAAGCGCATGCGAAAGAAGCTGCAGGAGATCAAGCAGCAACTCAGGATGCGCATGCATGATCCCGTGCCTCAGACCGGCGCGTGGCTCAGGTCAGTTGTACAGGGGTACTTCAACTACTACGCTGTGCCCGGAAATCTCGATAGCCTCGGGCTGTTCCGGGAACGCGTGCTCCGCTACTGGGGCAAGCGCTGAAGCGCCGTAGTCAAAGACACCGATACGCCTGGGTCCGTCGCCTCAAGCTGGCTGCACAATGGCTTCCTGCACCTCGCGTGATGCATCCTTGGCCCCTCGACCGCTTCGCCGCCACTCATCCGAGATAAGAGCCGCATGCGCTAATGAGCGCCCGTGCGGATCTGTGCGGGGAGCGATCAGTAATGATCGTCCCTACCGCGACCGTTTCTATGTTGAGCAACTCCAGGAATGCGCATTGGTCGCTAACAAGATCCTGGAGCGTGGCTCCGAATATCTCGTGACGCTGAAGGCCAATCATGGCAACATGTTTAGTGTACGTTTGCGGAGTTTGGTGAAGGAGTTCTATTAACTTTGGTTGGTCGCGACAGACTACCGTCATCTTTCAGATAGGCGTGAACCGGTTTAGCGTATTCAACGCGATTTCGCCCCTTTTGCTTTGCCACATACAGTGCATCATCAGCCAAGCTGATCAATGTCTCTACTGTTCGGAAATCCTCTGCCAGCCAGGCAACACCGAAGCTGCAGCTGATGTTTAAGGCTAAGCCTTTGTGAAGGACTGGTTCTCCTGCAATCGAGATCCTTAGTTGTTCCATTTTCTGATGGAGATGGTCGATCTGAAGACCCGGCATCAAAATGAGCAGCTCCTCGCCCCCATATCTTCCGACGTGATCTATCGGACGAGTGACGCTCCTGATGCGGGCGGAGCACTCTCTCAACACGGCGTCGCCCACCAAGTGACCATAAGTGTCGTTGATGCGTTTGAAAGAGTCAAGATCCGCCATCACAATGGCCAAAGTGATGCCGCTCGTTTGTGAAGATTCACATAACTCACCTAATAGTTCGAAGATGGCGCCCCGGTTGAACAGGCCCGTTAATGCATCGCGACGCACCACTTCAAGGAGCGACGCGCGAGCACTGAGTAGTTCCTTTTTTTCGGATTCGAGTTCCTCTGTCCGTGAAGCTACGAGTCGTTCTAGCTCCAGCTGACGAAGTACGAGTAAATGAACACTGAACCTCCAGATGGCTAGTAAAATGAAGATGCAGATTAATCCTTCAAGTATCTTGAACCAGGATCGCCTCCACCAAGGCTCGAGTACGACAAAGGAAACAACATCTATTCTGGAACTGCTTTGAAGTCGTTCATCGTAGGAGATTACTTCCAAACGGTAAGTGCCAGCCGCTAGCGAAGGAATGCGAATGAGGTTACCAACTGCTTCCTGCCAGTCATTCTCAACCCCGCTAAGCTTGTACTTTTCATGAATAGCTGATCCTCGACTGTAGTTGGTGTTGAGGAACTGAAAACTAAGGGCGGGTTTTCGAAGATCGAAGGATTGATGATTCTGAAGTACTGGCTGCCCCGAAAGCAAGACTTCTACGATTCGTACCGTAGGAGCAGAAATAGCGAAAAGTGATTCTGGATGAAGGAGATGAGAGACGCCGGCACTGGTCCCAATCCACACAGAACCGTCG
>CAXTNK010000109.1:0-8663 GCA_964245665.1 uncultured Acidobacteriaceae bacterium | reverse complement strand
GGCGAGGAATGCATGGAAGTCTGTGTCGTCCCATAGCAAACCATCTTCGGATGAGCATGTAATCCATCGTTTTCCATTAAAGACATTGACACCGGCATCCGTTCCCACCCAGATCCAGCCTCTTTGATCTGTCTCCACGAAGGTAATGTTGTCTGAGGTGATCGTGCTGCTCCTCACACGATCAATGATTGAGGCGCTATGTCCGTCTACCCGCAAGCGGACGAGTGGGAAGGGCTGCTTACTTTGCATCCAAAGTGTGCCGTCCTGAGCAACGGCAAGCATAAAGTTGCGGTGCGTGGTCTCCGGTAAAGAGGGCATGGTGATGGCGGTCCAAGTCAGGCCTTCAAGGCGAAAAAGACCTTTCTCGGTTGCCAGCCAAAGCGTACCGTCTGGACCTTCAGCCATAGACCAGGCATAAGTGCCTGCCAGGCCCTGTTGCTCTAATGGGTGGGGCTTGCGCCAGCCGTCCTCTCGTGAAAATGAGAGTAGCCCCTTTCGTGAGCAAACCCAGATTCTCTGCTGCCTGTCGATATGAAGCGTGAAGACACGGTCCAGGTCTGTAGCCGCCACACGTGTTCGTTTGGTTGCGGGATCGAATTCGAAGATCGTGCCTGTTCGATCGGACGTCCAAATGTGGTTCCTGCGGTCCACGACTAACGGAAAGATTCTCCCATCAAGCGACGGAACGGGAGATACCTGGTTTGCGCCTGCCGCTAATTCATTGAGGCCTTTGTCGGTGCTGATCCAATGCTGTCCCATGGAATCTCGAGCCACAGACCAGACGATGTTGCTGCTGAGGCCTTCCTTCTTGCTCCAGCCTTCCCAAACGCCATATCCATGCCAGCGCAGGATGCCGTGGCCGGCCGAGGTCAGCCATAAGGCGCCAGAACTATCGAAGAGCAGCGCTTCAATTTCATCTTCAGGTAAGCCATTCTGCGCGGTCAGTACCCGCCACCCGTCTTTCCCTCCTATGGCAATGCCAGTTGACAGGTTGACAACCAATTTTCCCTGAGGATCTTGCACCAGCAAAGGCCATCGCACATCCTGCGAGTAGTTATCCGGAAGCGTCGAGACGTTGAACTCAACACTACTCCCGGATCGAAAGACGATTGAATGTTTTCCGCGGGCCCACAAACTGCCTGCGCGAGTCATGCTCAGCGCTGTCCAGGTATCCGCATGGACGCCCTGTTCTTCGCCGAATCGTCGAACGGACTGCCGCAAAGGACTAAATTCGCATATTGCTACACCGCAACCCATCCACAGGCCGCCATCCGTACCGGGAGCAACGCTCGTGATCTCGCGCAACTCTGGGTTGCGAGCCAACAGTTTCTGTCCGAATGCGGAGGCCACTGTCCAATGGATTCCATGATCGTGACTGCTGATCAGCAACAGCTCACCCGATCGCAGAAGGTAGATACTGTCCGATTCGTCAGACGAGAGAGCCAGGTCGAGCGTCTCGTGACTGAGCACGTTCAGGGGCAAATCACCAATCTGATGCACTTCTCCCGCTTCCAGGTACACCAGATGGCGTCCGTCCACTGCCCAGATACGGCCGGCCTTATCCTCACGTAAGGCACGGATAGACTCAAGGCCGCCATCTGTAAATGCTTTCTGTTTCTGGAAACTAACGCCATCGGCTGTGAATATCCCACTTTGGGTACCCGCCCATAGCAGGCCAGTGTGGTCTTGAAGCAGAGCCATGGTATTCAGGTTCGATAAGCCGGAAGCTGCACCATAGTCCGAAAGAGTAAACTGTTGGGACCACGCCAACGATGCCGATAGGAGTAAAAAGAGCAGCAGCTTTGACAAACTGGAGAGTAGGCAACTGTTCTTCTCTATGCGGCGCTGCAACATTCAGTGAGCTCTTTCGCTGATGGGGTTCGCCCCGTTTGCGACTCGCAAGCTTGATAGCGAATCTATCCTTAGTATGCTTACCAGCGATCCCACTCGACCCCAATAGCGCAGCCGACGTAAACCATGTCGACTGAAGTGGAGCAGAGATTGCTGAAACTTTTGAGACAATTCCCAGTCACTATCGCCACGCGACCTCGCTTCACCCGCGCAGTCACGGACCCGAAGCATGATTGCGAAGCAAGGAAACGGCGATCGTGAAGTCGTTCTCGCCCGCCATGCTAAAGCACGGCGTCGTAGATGCGAGCATCCATCGCAGCCCCATAGAATCCCTCGTGTCTCAATGACTTTGCGGCCGCCACTCAGCTGCGCTCGGGCGGCCGGACTGAACGTAGTTCATCGACCAATCAGACAACACATCGGCAGCCGAGGTGCTGCCGGGACAGCGAACAACAACAAGACTCTTGGTAGCAACCGGCGTGGGCCGCACGTCAGCTTCCATACCACCTCCAAGTCGCTCTTCGATCTTTTCAGGCGATAGCGGGCGAGCAAGATAAAAGCCTTGCAAGTAGTCGCAAGCAAGTTTCGAGAGGTGATCAACTTCTGCTGCTGTCTCGACTCCTTCCGCCACGACCTGCATCTTGAGTTGTGCCGCTAGGTGGATGATCGCTTGTACTGTCTCTGCCTTTCTTGGATCCTCATTAAGACCGGTAACGAAGCTCCGATCAATCTTCAAGACATCAAATGGATATTTTAGAAGCGTACTTAGAGAGGAGTAGCCGGTGCCGAAGTCATCCAAAGCAAGCTGCACGCCAAGCGCCTTCACTTCTTTAAGAAAGCTCGCTACCCCGTCAAAGTCGGTAAGAAGTGCTGACTCTGTAATTTCGAGCTTGAGGAGGCCCGGATCGATGGCTGTACTTTCAAGAACATGGATTATTCCCTGCAACATCCCGGGGTCGCAGAGTTGAAAGGGTGATAAGTTGACGGAAATTGTTAGCCGCGTTCCGAAACGATGATTCCACATGCGGCATTGTCTGCAGGCCTGGAAGAGCATCTGGCTGCCGAGTTCCCCGATGAGGCTGTTTTCTTCGGCAACTGGTATAAATTCTGCTGGAGAGATCAATCCGCGCTTCGGATGATACCAGCGCGCCAGTGCTTCAAAGCCGTGGAGCCTTCCCGTTCGAACGTCGTAGATCGGTTGATAGGCCGGCTTGATTTCTTTGTCTGCCAGGGCCTTCTTAAGATCTTCAAGCAACGCGAGGCGAGCATGCAGGCTGACGAGCATATCTGGAGTAAAAACCTGAACGCGATTCTTTCCCATTCTTTTGGCATAGTACAGAGCACAATCGGCATCTTGGAGAAGAGCTTCGCAGTGTGCGAAGTCGTTGCTCATTGCGATTCCCAGACTCGCGCTGACATGATAAACTACCTGGCCTGCCACCAAAGGCTGTCGGAGATGCGCCAGGATCTGCTCACCGATGACCACCGCTGCCGACTGATCTATCTCATCCAGCACTACCAGGAATTCGTCACCGCCATGGCGCGCGATCAGATCTCCAGTACGTACAATGTTTTGTAATCGGTGAACAATCTGCCTGAGAATAGCATCCCCCGTGCTGTGTCCCATGCTGTCGTTAATCATCTTGAAGCCATCGATATCGATCGAGATAACGGCGAGATTTCTAGAAACCTTCTTCCGGATCAACTCTAAGCGCTCACCTAGCTCGCGGTTGAGCATGCTTCGGTTGGCGGCGCCGGTAAGGAAATCGTAGTTTGCGGCATAGTAAAGCTTGGACTGGTACTGATGCATCTGCCATTCGCGCATGCTGGTTCGCACTGCGAAAAGCAGAAAAGCCACTCCCGCCACGGTATAGCCGACCCAAGCGTGATGCACGGTTAACATCCCAGAGGCAGTCAGCGACATAATCGCGAGACCGAGTGCGCTGATGCCGTGCAAATGCTTGGCACCCGTCGCGGTGCCGCCCTGCGGCTGCGCTAAAGTGCGGCTACGAAATGCGAGAACAGAGTAGAACGTAAATGGAAGAGTCCAGCAGATGTCACTCAATGAACCAGGAAGCACGCCCAAGTCGGCGCCGAGATATCCGATGATGGAGAACAATGCGTAAGTGCAGGCGAAGAGGGTGAGATCACGATGAAAGCGACGTTCGCGATCATCTGAGGTCATGGAATATCGCACTATAAACGCGAGAGCAAGTGCCACACTCTGCAATTCGAACGAGTGGCTACTTGTCATCGTCTGCGGCCTAAGGAAGACAAGCAAGAACAGCATACTGAAGAACACCGTGGCCTGCGCAATATCGAACCAGTTCGTGGTGTCTCGATCAGATTGTTGTGCGAAGCGGGATGCAACGAGTAGCAAGGGAAACGGAAAGAGCAGCCAGATCACCGTGCTGATGTTCGGGCTAATCTCTAGATTGAAGAGCATGGGAAGCGTAAAGATGATCTGTGCTACCGTCCAGATGAAGAACGCAGATGAGAGTTGCATCCATTGGCGCCGACGCGAATTGTCCCTCGACTCAAGAGCATTTGCTAAGCAAATTGCGCAAGTATTGCTGGATACTAAAAATTGGAGGACGTTAGACGCCAGCAACCTGTGACTCGGAAAGAAAAGGACAACCCCATGAAGGATCTGCAGCACCAATGCCAACAAGGTAAGGGCCTTACTACGGGACGAGGACATGGATCTTCTCAACGACAAACGGACCTGCTGTCGACCAACGTCATGATCGCTTATCGGCAATTCACGTATGAAAGTTCGCTTTCTCAATCAAAAGTTGCATTTTGTGAGCTCTCAGCAACAAAATGGACCACTCCGCTTTCTCGTCCAGAATGCGCATTGCTGTCGCCATCCTGCGCAGCCAGGTCCACCCTGCAATTGCTGTTAGAAAGTTAATAGGTCAGTATGTGTCGCTAGGCTGGCACCGTCGAAGCCCGAGACTTCCTAAGGCAATCTACAAGTAGTCGAGGCTGCAAGCTCAGCGTACCAGTCGCTGAGCAAGGGCATGATCTCCTGCAAACAGATGTCACAAACAAAGGAGGACTGATCATCGAAGCCGACCATGGGGCACTGAAAAGACTTATCCGGCCTACCCGCGGCTTTCAGACGATGCGGACAGCGGCTGCCACTATCAAGGGCTTTGAAGTCATGCGAATGATCTGCCGAGGTCATTGCCTCAGTTGTATACCGCGTCAAGGACGAGGTGCGCTTCGTCTAGAAACTTTTCGACATCTTCCACATCGCCGCTTGTGAGATGAGACTCAAGCTAAACTGCGCCTCCAAGGTTAATGCAACAATGCCCCATGAGCGACCTCTTGTTCGCCGCAATCGGCAGCCAAGTTTTATGGTCTAAATTGCGCACGATGGAAGATCCAGTCACTTCCCCAAGTCCATCGTTCCATTGCTATAGCAATCTCCCACTATGCGCATCATAAGTAACGTTGATGGTTGATCATCACTGGACACGGACGTGCTTGTCGATTTGCAAGCCGCTCGCCCGCGAGACTAGTTTCCCCTGGAGCACAAATGCGCTTTAAGCAATATTCAATTGGCATGTTCTGCATCGCCGCCACATTATCTCTTGGCTTAGCGGGATACAAATCTATGGCACCGGCGCTGGCACTGACTATTGAACGGTCGATGCCGCCACCGACCCGGCTGAGATCAATAATGCTCCAATTGATTCTACCGAACCACTATAGGCCGTCCCTGGGCAGGCGATGGCTCCTTCCAGCGGCCGCTCGTACGGGAGTAGCAGTAGCTACGAAGACGGCTACGAGCAAGGCATGGAGGCTTCTCGGCCGCCGCCTCCGCTGCCCGAATACCAGCAGCCTGAATGCCCGCAGCCTGGCTACCAGTGGACTCCTGGGTACTGGAGCTACGCGCAGTCGGGTGGTTATTATTGGTTTCCCGGTGTGTGGGTTGCCCCGCCTTATCAGGGCTCTTTATGGACGCCCGGGTATTGGGGTCTGGTAGGTGGTGCGGTGTTCGCCTTCCATCAGGGCTAGTGGGGAGCGCACGTAGGCTATTACGGGGGGATCCCATACGGCCATGGATACAACGGGAGCGGTTTCTATGGTGGTTATTGGAACAACAACAATTTCATGTATAACCGGTCGGTACGAACATCAACCCCACGACGATCAGCAACACCTCGATCTACAACCATACGGTGATCAATACCTATACGAACAACATCTGTCGCAACGTGAGCTACAACGGTGGGTCGGGAGGCATCCAAGCCCGTCCGACACCCGCACGATTGGTTGTTGCCCGTGAGCCGCACGTCAATCCCCTACCTCAACAGATCGAACATCGCACGCAAGCAGCTCAGAACCCGGCTCAGTTTGCCAAAGCAAATGGCGGCCGTCCGGCTGTTTTAGCCGCTACTCAGCCATTGAAGTTGCAACAAGTCGCGGCTGCGCCGGGATTGGCAAATCCTGGAGTTCGAGAGGTAACAGCAAGGAACGCGGCCGGTCATCCCGAACTCAACCGCGTTGCACCGGCGGCTCGACCAAATGAATCAGCTGCTCGGAAATCGGAACCAGCCGCTCAGACGAGTCAGGCGGCGGAGCCTGCAACTCGCCCGAAAGAACCGGCAGCAGTACAACCAAATCAGCCTGCTGCTCGCCCGAATGAACAGCATGCGAAGCCGACCGAACTGCAACATCCTACACAACAGGCCCATCCGGAACTAAACACTGAAGCTTCTCATTCCGCGGCAAAGCCGCAACCCAAGCCACATCAACGTCCAGAGGAGGATAAACCCGAATAATATTGCGTTCGTTATTGAAACACCGATCTCGAATCAGTCGCGAAAGAGGCCCGCAGGGCCTCTTTGCGTCAAGGTCGCGAAGCCAAAAGCCAACATTCGACGTGGAGCGTGTCTCGTTCAACCAGGTCATCGAATCTCCGCCTCCCATACGCCACGAAGGTGAGACAACTATCTATCCTCTCGTAGAGAAAAGGCTGGTTTTAACTAAGGAATTGGTTCTGCGCGAAGAGTTGAGCGTCACTCAGCTAGATATTGAAACGCGAAACACCGGTAGCGGTTGCGGTCTCTGCGCAGGAAAAGCGACTGCTGGCTGATCGACGCATCAAGATAGGAATTCTGCTTGTACGCGGCTATCGTATGTCCCTCAAAGCGTGATAGCCCAGTATGCCTATTTTCTTCCCTGCTGCGTCTCAATCGAACATGCCGGGCCTCGAATGCCCTGGCAACCCGCGATGCGCATGACTGGCTGCCTGATCCGCGACTGGATCGAATCCGAAGACACCTTGCTCAGGCGCTTCAGGATGCAGCTCACGCCACAAAACGCGTGCAGCTCTGGCCAGTTTTTACGAAGAATCTGAGTTCGGGTAACAATCGCGTGGTGCGCGAGACAAAGCGTGATCATCAACGCTGGATGACTGTTGCCCGCGACTCTATAATGGACGACGAGCGTCCGCTTCGCATTCCTGACGTCAGGACAGCCTGGAATGCGACACCTGTACCACCACGCGCCAGCACTCTTTGTCGTTGCCAGCGTAATGTGACTGATCCTGCCGCTTGAGGCTGTAACACGCAGAGCAAAGGCCCAGGGCGAGCACGTTCTCATTACCGCAGGGACAGCACAGAGCGCGTTGCAGAGATTGTCTGCTCACTTCCCTTTCTTCGCTTTCTTGCGACCTGTCGATGCGATCTCGCTGTTTCCGCTTGGAGCTACCTCCGAATCGGTGTCCGACGCACAATGCGATCGATGGTCGAACTCGACACCTCAGACAGGGCGGCAATCTGAATCTTGGTAAGCTTGTTGGCCGCCCACAGCGAACGGACCTCAACTGCCTGCGCATCGCTCAATGTTGGCTTCCGACCACCCAAACGGCCCCGCGCACGAGCTGCCGCCAGTCCATAGCCCGTGCGCTCGCGGAGAAGCTCACGTTCAAAATGTGTGAACGAAGCGAAGAAAGGAAAGATGAGGCGGCCTGCAGCAGTCCGTGTGTGTCCAGCCGATCGGTCAACGAGACAAACCGGCCCTCGCCACACTATCAGGGTGTCACAGTCTTTCAGGCGACCAAGGCACTGCTCAAGCTCCGGCCGACCGGCGTCCCGCCCTGTTGCAGTTTCTTTGTAGATCTTCTTGCAGCCGGCCCGCCGCAGTTCCGCAAACTGCAGAGTATTGATCTGCTCATCCGTCTCGACGCGGCCATAGCCAATCAGCATAAAGAGATGTACCAGAAAGGGTGTTCTGATCTATTGATTAAGACATGACATATGGTAAAATTAACCCAGATTGAGACAGCTGGGCGCCCTGATCGCGATCTTCTGAGAGAATTTAACCAAGACTTCCTGGCCGGGTGCGGCCGTCTTCGGCTTGCCTCCTACCCGGCGCTAAGATTTTCGCTCAGGGCAACACGCGATCGAGGCTGGCCCGAGCGAACGAAACCCTGTCGCCAATCGCGCCCCTCTTCCAAATGCCAGCGCACGGGTCCACTCACCCACTCGGATTTGCTTTTGGATTAGGCCGTCGTCCCTCTGCAGCATATATTCAAGGCGAGATACCTGAGTGGCGGAAGCAAGAGAGAAGGCCAGGAGGCCTTTTTCAAGCGCCTGATCGTCCAATGGCGCTGTCATTTACAGTACATTGTTTCGAGGATCAGAATGAGTAATCTAGGTTATATTCGACCTTATTCTGTGGGCGATCTACTCACGAAAACACCGTAAACACGCATCAGTATCAGCAATCTACCAGTTTCGCCGCTGCGCGTTAGGCGATTTTAGAGGGTATTACTTCTCGAAAGATCTCATTTCTTT
>CAXTNK010000108.1:0-12852 GCA_964245665.1 uncultured Acidobacteriaceae bacterium | reverse complement strand
ATCCTACAAGCAGCAGTTGCTTCGTGGTTCTGACTACTGGCGTACCGTGCTCGACGGTGCATGCGGTATTGACGTTTACGGCAATAACGGCCTGGCATCAGGTGACTTCGACAACGACGGCTTCGATGATCTGTATATCTGTCAGCCAGCCGGGCTACCGAATCGCCTGTATCGGAATAAGGGCGACGGCACGTTTGAAGATTTCACAGAAAAGGCCGGAGTCGGGGTACTCGACAATACTGCGTGCGCCCTTTTCGCTGACTTCCAAAATCGCGGTCTGCAGGACCTGCTGGTCGTCTGCGGGAGCGGCCCATTGCTTTTCGTCAATAAGGGCGACGGGACCTTCGCCATTAAACGTGATGCCTTTAAATTCGCGCAGGCCCCGCAAGGTACATTCACCCATGCCGCGTTAGCTGACTACGACCGCGATGGCCGACTGGATATCTATTTCTGCCTCTATAGCTATTATCTTGGACTTGACCAATACCACTATCCGGTTCCCTACTTCGACGCGCGCAATGGACCGCCGAATTACCTTCTCCACAATGAGGGCGACGGAACCTTTGTAGATAGAACAGAGACTGCCGGTCTAAATGCAGACAACAATCGCTACAGCTTCGCCTGTGCCTGGGGTGCATCGGCAACCGGCGAATATCCTGATCTTTACGTAGCGAACGACTTCGGTCGTAACAATTTGTATCGAAATAACGGCAACGGCACTTTTACTGCTGTCTCAAGCCAGGCACACGTTGAAGATGTGGCGGCAGGTATGAGCGCCGCCTGGTGCGATGCTGACAACGATGGCAGGCAGGACATCTATGTCGCGAATATGTGGTCGGCTGCAGGACAGAGAGTCTCCATGCAGCAACAGTTTCATGAGCATTCTGCACCGGAGCTGCGGGCCTTCTACCAGCGACATGCCCATGGCAACACGCTCTATCGAAATCTTGGAGAAGAGCAATTCAAGAACGCAAGCCAGCAGGCCGGCGTCGAAAAGGGCCGCTGGGCTTGGTCGTCGGACTTTTGGGATTTTGATCATGACGGGTACTCCGATCTTTATGTAACGAATGGCTACGTCTCTGCGCCTGACTCGCTCGCGAATCTGAAGACTAATGATCTTGGAAGTTTCTTCTGGCGACAGGTGGTTGGGAAATCTCCAGATGACGCAACCCCGACGCTCGCCTACGAACATGGCTGGCAGGCTCTCAACGAACTCATCCGATCGGATAGCTCGTGGAGCGGCCATGAGCGGAATGTCGCCTTCGCGAACAATCGAGATGGAACATTCACAGAGGTCTCAGGCATCATAGGGCTCGATTATGTCGAAGATAGCCGAGCGTTTGTACTTGCGGACCTCGACCATGATGGCAGGCTTGAACTTATTGTCAAGAATCGCAATGCACCGCAGTTGCGCATTCTGCACAACAATCTGAAGGAAATTAGTCCGTCTATCGGGTTTCGATTTCGAGGACGTAAAACCAATCGCGATGGCATCGGCACAGCAGTAACACTCGAGACGGGGAAGCTCAGGCAGACAAAATATCTACAGGCAGGCAGCGGTTTTCTTTCTCAGCATGCGAAAGAAGTGTTCTTCGGCGTAGGTGATTGGACTGGCTCCGTCCGTGCTTCCGTTCGATGGCCCAGCGGGCACACACAGACTTTCGAAGGTCTTCCAACAAATCATCGCATCGAGATAGACGAAGATTCGATCACTTTTCATGCTGTTCCATTCGCAGCAATCCCTGATGCTTCTCGACCAGTTCCAGCATTGCCGGAACTCATTCCGTCAAACGTAGAGACCTGGCTGATAGAACCATTGAAGGCTCCGGAATTTTCTTTGCTAGATCTCGCTGGAGCGTTGCATCAACTCAAGGAGTTTCGGGGTAGTTACGCTCTACTTGTTTTCTGGACAAAAAGAGCGACCGTGAGCAACGATCAACTAACCCGCCTTCAACATCACGCGTCTAAATTCGATGAGGCACGTATAAAGCTGATCGGCATCAATGTTGATCAGCTTGAAGACCTGCCGAAGGCTCGCGCTTTTGCAAAACAGGCAGGAGCCTCCTTTCCTCTGCTCTTCGCGACAGAAGAAGTTGCCGGTATATACAACATTATCTATAGATATTTGTTTGACCGGCGTAGGGACCTTACTCTCCCCAGTTCGTTCCTACTCGATCAAGACGGCATGATCCGCAAACTCTACCAGGGTAGCTTCGAGCCAACGAAGGTTGTCGAAGATGTCCGATCTATTCCTTCGACTACAGCGACACGCCTGCAGAAAGCATTACCATTTCCGGGAACTTTTTACCACGGCGGATCGCAGCGCAACGATTTCACCTATGGCGTTGCTATGTTCCAGCATGGCTACCTGGAGCAGGCAGCAGAAGCTTTCCAACAAGTCATCGTCTCGAAGCCTGACGATCCTGAGGGCTATTACAACCTGGGAACGCTCAACCTCAGGAGAAATGATCTGCCGCAGGCTGAGCGATACCTCGAGCAGACTGTCAAGCTCCGTCCGGACTATCCCGAGGCATGGAATAACCTTGGGATGATAGCTGCCCAGCAAGGCCACACTAACGAAGCGATCCTGAATTTTCAGAAGGCGTTATCGCAACGACCCGGTTACGCAATCGCGCTGCTCAATCTGGGAAATGTCTACAGGCGAATGGGGTCTTTTGATAAAGCACTCGATTATCTAACCCAGGCACTGACACTGCAACCGGATGATGCCGAGGCTAATTACAGTCTGGGCATGCTATATGCCCAACAGTCTCAATTGCAATCGGCTATACAATATCTACAGAAAGCCATCGATCAAAGGCCTACGTATCCCGAAGCTTTGAATAATCTGGGCATCATTTTCGTGCGCGAACATGATTTTGCACAAGCCGAAGCTCAGTTCAAAAAGTGCATGGCGGTTGCTCCAGAATTCGACCAGTCTTATCTCAACCTCGCTCGTCTTTACGCGCTTCAGCAGGACATGAAGAAGGCCGTTGATGTGGTCCAGGAACTTCTCCGCCTTCAGCCAGATAATCAGAACGCGAAGAAGGCGCTGCAGCTATTTAGTTCAGCCACTAACTGATCGTTACTATTATGGCGGTCGATTCTATAATCGCAATCTATGAGTTTTCCACGGCGACGCTTTCTCGGCTCATCCCTCTTCCTGCTCGGCAGCGAACTGACCGAAGCACTGGCGACGCCGCTTTGGAAGTGGAACGATCCATTACTCGTAGATATGGCGATATCAAAACCAACAAATCGTCCTGTGCAGTTTGTCGATGTCGCTCAGCGGGCTGGCTTGAACACGGCCAATGTCTGGGGAGGCGTGGATCACAAGCGTTCGATCATTGAAGCCAAGGGTAGTGGCCTTGCATTCTTTGACTACGACCACGACGGCTGGCTTGATATTTATCTAACCAACGGCAACAGGCTCGACACCAAGTGGTCGGCCGGCAAGGCCCCAACCTCGCACCTTTATAAGAACAACCGCGATGGGACTTTTACCGACGTCACGGAAAAATCCGGGCTCGGCGTGACCGGCTGGCAGACAGGTGTGTGTGTCGGCGACTACAACAACGATGGATGGGACGATTTATTCTGCTGCTTCTGGGGACATAACATCCTTATCCACAACAACGGCGACGGCACATTTACCGACGTCACGCACAAAGCAGGGCTGTACCAGGAAAAGATACGGTGGGGCGCAGGCTGCAGCTTTCTTGACTATGACCGCGATGGTCATCTCGACCTTTTCGTCTGCAACTATGTCGACCTGGATCCGACGAATATAGCTCCCATTACGGACGCCCATTTCTGCCAGTGGAAGGGCGTGCCTGTTCTATGCGGACCCCGCGGTCTGCCGGGCGGGATGAACATCCTGTATCACAACAATGGTGACGGAACATTCAGCGATGTGTCGCAGAAATCCGGTATCTTGAAGCCCGGTCCGCGTTATTCCATCACGGCCGTCTCTTACGATTTTGATAATGACGGCTGGCCCGATATCTATGTTGCTGTTGATTCCGAGCCAAGCATTCTTTTCAAAAACAATCACGACGGCACTTTCACTGATGTCGCTGTCGCATCCGGCTGTGCATATAGCGATGGCGGCCAAGAACAGGCTGGCATGGGTGTAGCTGTGGCTGATTACGACTGCGATGGATGGTTCGATATTTTTAAGACGAATTTTGCAGACGACACCTGCAACCTGTATCACAACAATGGCGACGGCAGTTTTACAGATGTAGCGATCTCTGCAGGCGTGGGAGTGAACAGCAGCTATGTCGCCTGGGGGTGCGGATTCTTGGATTACGACAATGATGGCTGGCAGGACATCATGCAGATCAATGGCCATGTCTATCCCGAAATAGATAGTTATCACTTCGGTCAGAGCTATAAGAATCCCCGCTTAATTTATAGGAATATGGGTGATGGCAGCTTCAAGGATGTATCAGCTGCAATGGGACCAGGGATAAGTGAGCGATTCTCCAGCCGCGGTGCTGCGTTCGGCGACTATGACAACGATGGTGACATCGATGCTCTGATCCTTAATATGAATGATCCTCCATCGCTCCTGCGCAATGATGGCGGCAACCAACAGAACTGGATCAAGCTGAAACTAATCGGCACAAAGTGCAATCGTACTGCTATTGGCGCGCGCGTTCGTGTGATTACCGGCAAGCACACCCAGATGGATGAAGTGAATAGCGGAACCAGTGTCATGTCACAGAGCGACCTGCGGCTGCATTTCGGTCTCGGCAGTAAAGAGGAAGTCGACCTGATCGAAGTGAAATGGCCAACGACGCAGAAGCTGGAGAGCTTCTCTCATATCAAGGCCAACCAGATACTTACTATCCGCGAAGGAGATGGAATCATCGCGACCTTCAAGCCGGAGCCATCAGCACGCAAGCCATCGAAATAAGTAGGACGTTCTAGTTAGTCGTATGAGCCTGCGGGTCGTGTAGCTCGACCTGAAATTGCTTGATCTCCCGCCGCTGTTCCTCTACTTCGGCCGCCTTGCGTTTCTCGATTTCTTCGTGAGCAGCAAACTCGAGTTTCGCCTGCTCTGGTTTACCGAGGCGGTCTTCCGCAACCCCAAGCCGATAGTGCGCTTCTCCTGAACCTGGGTCTGCTTTGATCGCATTGCCATAGAAAGCCGCGGCCTGCGCGTAATTGTGGGCGGCTGCCGAGAGAATACCCAGTTGCACATACGCTTCAGAGCATTTTGGATCGATCGTCACCGCCTTTGTAAAAAACTCTTTCGCTTTCTCGGCGTTGGAAGGGTCGCCCGCCTTCTGCTCTTTCAAAAGAGCCATCGCATACAGGTAATTGGCATTCGCATTTTCTGGCTGCTGTTGCACAAACCTCGCCAGCTTCGGCGCTACACACGGTAATGGAGATGGGGAAGCTATTTCAATCTTTCCCATAAACAGATATGGCTCTATGTCGGTAGGCGCAAGGTCAGACGCAGCGCAAAGATGAGCAGCGGCTTCATCGTAGAGGTCGCTTGCAAACAATGCAGCACCAAGAGCGGTCAACATTCTTGATGACGCTGAATAAATCCTGGCGCCATTACGGAATACTTCCGCGGCCTGCCAGACGGCACGATGAAGTAGTAGCTCGGATCCCCAGGCGAAGTAGTTCGCTTCACTCGGATCAGCCTGAACTGCCTGCTGATAGTCGCGCACGGCCGCCAGTGGATTGCCCTGTTTCTCGGCAAGGTCGCCAGCCGCCCGGTGAAGATCTCCGGCACTATTTTTCTTAACTCCATCGTCGCCCTGTGCCTTGAGTGCAGCGGTTTCGCGGGCCAGATCTTCGCTTGTCCGCAGAGTCGAATCAGAGCCGTGGCCGCCAACAGCAGTCCAGTCCGTCACACCTGCAACTGTGAAGTTAGGATTATCAGAAAAGTCCATAGCCGACGTTCCGGCAGGTGGTTCACCGCCAGGTAGACGAGCAAGCGCCTTGAGAGTCAGCACCAGGTGCTGCTGTTCTCCGTCGACCACGGTGACAACGGCATGAGCAACGCCGCGCTGTGCTGACTCTGCGACAGTGAGCGTGTAGCGTCCAGCGGGAACGCGTATAAGTTGAAACATCCCGGAGCTATCTGTTCTTGTTGCGAGATGAGTTGGGGAGCCTTCCAGATCCACATCGATAGTTGCGTCTGCTACTGCTTTCCCGGCTTCGTCGACAACACTGCCCTGGATGCCCATCCCGGCGTGCGCTGACGATGAAGTCTGGGCGAAGCTCTGAGCTGAAAACAGAACCGTCAGGCCTGCTGCCTGAAAAGCGACCTTCCCCCTCCTGTTGGATCCGGGCTGGCGGGAACGCCATGATCTCTGCAGATGCTTCAACACAGAATCCAGTTTGAGTTGCGAAACGCGCATGCAATAGAAGCTCTATTCTTTGGCGCTGACTACAATCAACAGTACTCCGTGCGAAGGAACCGCCGCCGTGTAGCCGCCATTCGTAAACGATACCTGCTTATGTGCCCACACGTCCTTAGCGGTCTTCACAGCGCCACCTAGATGTAAGTCAGCAGAACGAATATCAGCTTGCGCGGTCGCAGCGCCAAGGTTCACTACACCCACTGCCACATCTCCATTCGCAAGCGGCTTGATCCATGTCTCCAACTCGCCACTCTTCGATGGCGATGCCTGCTTGCCGAGCGCATCCTGGTCGATGGCAATCACTTCTTTATTTAGTAGGATCGCTTTCGTCGCCGCAGACATATTCCGTACATCGTTACCGGCCAGCAACGGCGCGGCTGTGAGCGCCCACAGGCTCATATGCGTGCGGTACTCGTTGTCGCTCATGTGTCCGTTTCCGACTTCCAGCATATCGGGATCGTTCCAATGTCCGGGACCGGCGAAGGGAGCGGTTGGCACCTGCTTTTCGATATTGCCGATCATGCTCGACCACTCATCCCGTATGTCGCCCGTGGTTCGCCAGGCATTGCCGCCAACCTGCGGTCCCCACTTCTCTACGCTGCCCCATCCGTACTCGCAAAGGCTATAAAGAATCGGCCGGCCAGTTGCCTGCAAAGCCGCGCCCATCTTCTGATACACCGGCTGCAGATCATCGTTCTTGTAAATGTTGCGCGCACTGCACCAGTCATATTTAAGATAATCCACGCCCCAGGCCGCGTATTGTTTTGCATCCTGTTCTTCATGACCGTAACTGCCGGGATAGTTGGCGCATGTGCGCGGTCCGGGCGAGGAATAAATACCTAACTTGAGTCCTTTGGAATGGACGTAATCGGCCAGCGCTTTCATGTCCGGGAACTTGTGATTTGGCTGCAGATTTCCTGCTGCGTCACGAACGCCTTCCCACGTGTCATCGATGTTCACATAGATATAGCCGGCATCGCGCATACCACTTGTGACCATCGCGTCGGCCATCGTGCGCACGGTCTGGTCATCCACTTTCCCCTGAAAAAGGTTCCAGCTGTTCCATCCCATCGGCGGCGTCTTTGCGAGTCCATTCTCAGGAACAGGATGCAGCGCCGGCGGCTCGATATAAGCGACCAGCGGCATATCTTCGCCGATCACGCCGGGCTTCGCTAGAAACGGCCGGCCACCGCGATCGGTGCCGTGCAGTTCCCCATTGATAAGGTTCACCATGAGAAAGGGTTTCGACGGATCCCACGACGAATAGACGACGAAGTGGTTGCCACTTGCGGTGCCTTTGAGTTGAACGGCGGTGCCGAAATGTTTCAGCATGCCGGTCAAGTCCTTGCCAGCCTGCTTCATCTCGACAACGGAGTTTGACTGCTCACCATTGTCGAGTGTCTTGCCGAGAGTGGTCCACGTACCCGTGAGTGTCTGTGCAGACAACGTGCCTGCGAGGACAGCAAAGGAAAGCACCGCTGCGGCTTGTCGAACTACACACTGGTTCCACATCCTACGTCTTTCGCTGACTGCCATCCTGCTCCTTCCATCCTCGTGGCACCGGTGCAGGCGAATGAACCGCGCTGCAAAACGCTCTGAGGATCGCGATCCAAATCGTACCTCAATTGCGCTACGTTCTGTCTCGAGCGTACTACGCCAGGATCAATCTGTTTTGCAGGTGGCAGGGCGGAATGTACACTTTGAATCGATGTCCGAACCTTGTGACTGAGGAACGCCTGACTCACTCAAAACGATATCAAGGATCCAGCCCGTGGTGACACTTTCTGCTGCTTCGGCAACACCCGCTCTGGACAGTACTGTCTCGCCCGCTCGTCATCCTGCCGTCACACGACGGGAGTCGGACGGAATGCTGCCGCTGGTTCAGGAGGTCTGGATCGGGTGCTGGCAGCGCGACTCCTGGACGAACGCTCACATCATCCGGCTCTGCTGGGTATTCGCGCTTGTCACCATCTGCTCCTGGCTCGGCATCGACCTCTCTCACCAGTCGGAGGGCGTTGCGACTATCTGGCTTTCCAATGGCCTGGTCTTCGGACTACTCATCACCCAGCCAAGGCGACTATGGCTGGCTTACTTTTTGGCCGGTCTCACCGCGGATACGATTGCCGATATTTTCTACGGTGACCCGTTCCGCATTGCGCTGGGCGTTTCGCTCGCCAACTCGCTTGAGGTCGTCACATCCACCCTGCTGCTCACACGCTGGTTCGGGTCGCCGCTCGATCTGTCCAGACGCAGGATGCTCATCGGCTTTTTGCTCATATCCGTGATCGGAGCGACTGCACTTACCAGCGCGATCGGCGCCTGGTGGACCATCCTGTTGATAGGTGGACCGTCCTGGTGGCAGATGTTTCGCACCTGGTACCTCGGCGACATGCTGGGCATGGCGCTGCTGGTGCCGCTGGTAATGACAGTACAGAAGCCGGCCTTCTTTTCGATGTTCGAGCGCAAACACCTGCCGCATACGCTGCTGGTACTGGCTGTCTCGATGACCGTGACGGCGCTCGTCTTCACGCACAATACTGACCCGCTGATCTTCTTCATCTTCCCTGCATTCCTGCTGGTCGTTTTTCGCCTCGGCATGTCTGGAACCGTCGTGAATATATTTCTGGTCACACTCCTTGCCATTGGTCTCACTGTAAGAGGCCATGGGCCATTGATGCTCATCGCCGGCACTCACATGCTGCTGCACCGGATCGTCATTGCCCAGCTTTTTGCCGCCGTCGTCATCTTCACCATGTTCCCTGTAGCGGCATTGCTCGGGGAAAAAGAGGCGCTCAAAAACTCGCTTGCGATAAGCGAAGCAAGGTACCGCAAACTGGCCCATGCCGACGAACTCACCGGCCTCCCGAATCGACGCGCTTTCAATCTTCAACTTGAGACAGCCTGGGAAAGTGCAATTACCAACGGCCATTCGCTGGCGCTCATCATCATCGATGCCGACCGCTTCAAGGAATACAACGACAGCGTCGGCCACATCGGCGGCGATGCCTGCCTGCGATCGATCGGCCAGGCAACTGCCGCGATCATGGAAGCAGCCGGAGGATTCGCAGCACGTATCGGAGGAGAAGAGTTTGCAGTCATTCTTCACGAATGCACAACGGCGCGAGCGCTTGAAGTTGCCGAGCAGATCCGACTGGCGGTCGAAGGACTGGGCCTTGTGCATCCGTTCAGTTCGTGCGGCGTGCAGACAGTCAGCCTCGGGGTTGCTGTCCGTGTACCGTTGAACAACGAGCAGGCCATCGACATGATGCGGCAGGCCGATGAAGCCCTTTACGCAGCGAAGCTGGCCGGCCGGAACCAGGTATCTCTTGGCTGATGAATGCATGTTTGCCCATGCGCAGACTCATTGATCCACATGGAACTGCAAATACATGCACCTTCCTCCACTCCGCTGCGAATCGGTCGGGATAACGTTGGAGAGGAAACTAAATCCGCAAATCAAAAGGGAGCTGCATGAAGCAGCTCCCTCTAGATCTATAGATGATCAGACTTAGTTATTGTAGCTGCCGAAGTCGAAGAGGCTGAACAGATCATCAATGGCCGGGCTGTTGACCGGAACATAAGGATTCTCTTCAGTCGCAATCGGGTTGGGGAAGTTATCACGGCTGCGCGTCGTGATGGTTTCCGTGCCCCAGTTGGCTTCAATGAACTTCAGGATCGAGACGTGGTCAGCATAGTCATGCGAAATATGACCAGCCTTCGTGTAAGGAGATACAACGATCAGCGGGATACGTGTGCCGTCGCCGAAGTAATCGAGCGGCTGTACGTAACCAGAGTCGTAGTAGCCGCCGCCTTCATCTTCCGTGATGAAGATGGCAGTATCCTTGTAAAGTTCCGGGTTGGCATGAACTGCGTCGACGATCTTCTTGGTAAAGCCTTCGAAAAGATCAAGCTTGGATGAAGACGGATGACCATCAACCAGACCACTCGGTTTGACGATGGAGACAGCCGGCAGTTTACCGTCCTTGATGTCCTGATACAGATTCGCAGTGTCCTGGATGTGAGCGGCACGGACTTTCGGATTCGCCATGATCGAAGTGTCGTACTGGAAAGGATTGCAGATGTTGCAATATTCATCAGTCTTGCTGCCAATCGCGCCGTAGTTCAGCTGGTAAGGATCGGGAACATAGTTGTTCCACTGGTCGCCGTAGTATTTCCAGGACACGTTGTTCTTGATCAGGTCATCGCCGATGCTCGGCACCGATGACGGCGGAATGGTAAAGACAGTGTTGTTTGGATTGTGATCGTTGTACGCATTGTTGCCGTTGCCGAAGTATCCTGGATTGTAATTATTCAGCAGATAGTAGTGGCCTCTCTCGCAGCGTGGGCTGATCGGCGTGGGCAGGGACTTCAGATAGCTCGTGATCGGAGCCACACCGGGCTGCGTCTCATCGGCGCAGGCCGAATAGGAGCCGCCGCCATACGAAGCTGATCCATAACCACCGCCGCCGTAGCCGTCTTCGGTGTACCAGTTGTTGGTGTCGGGAGCAGGATTAGGATTCTCAATTTCATCCACAATGCCGGCATTCTTGGTGCCTTTGGCAACTTCCTGGTTGTGCGGAGGAACTGCCGCATGACCCTTGCCATCGCTGAAATAGATCGCATCCGCGTGACCGAGCATGATATGGTTCGCGCCGGTACCACCATTCACAGACTGGTGAAAGTTGTCGCTCATGGCATAGTGATCAGCCAGGTACTTCAGGTAAGGCGCATCGCCGTTCTGGACGTTATAGAAGCCCATTGCGGTTGAACCCTCTCCCGTGGTGACATCTTTGGGTGAGTACTCTGTGCTGAAGTTTGCTGGCGGCTTGATGCCGTTGCCGCCGGCACCGACCGTTGTTTCAACCCAGGGAAACAGGTGCGCATCGCAACCGGACGGATTTGTCTTGGTCGCGTGGGCCGTGCTGCAATCCAGCTGCTGCCACATCTGGTAGAAGCGGTGCACCGGGCTGGCGGCGTAAGAGTTGTAAGTGAACGTGTCGCCATTCGTCAGCTGGAATGGACCAGCGGGAAGTGCGCTGACATTCTTGATGCGGGCATCAGGTGTCTTGCTCGTCTGACCCGTACCACCGGATACCAGGTAGCCGTAATAGTCGGCTGGCAATCCGTTCTCAGACTGCACTGCCAGATTCAGATTGTCGTTCTTGACGTAGCTGTCCTGCGGGCCGCCAACAAGGGGCGCGGGCAGAACAGACTTGGCAAACGAACTCTTGTCCGGGCTCAATATAAAGTCATCCGGCTGCTTGTCCGTGGCGGCTTTCTGTTCTGCCTTGGCGAAGTTTGGTCCAGGAGATCCATCGGCCTTAATGATGCCTTCTGAAAGCAGGTTCCAGACCGACTCGCCCTTTTTCGGAACGTAGGTGGCAAAGACGTGATCGAAGCTGCGGTTCTCTCCGACAATGACGATGACATGTTTGATGGGCGTAGCGGTGTCGTTGTCACGGGAAGGCTGGCTTTGTGCCAGGTCCGCGCCAAGGGCGCTGCCGATGGTGAGTTGGACGACCGCGGCCGAAACCAGGCCGGTTCGTAGAACTCTCATGGCTGTCGATGCGAGTTGCTTTGCGTACATGCTTCCTCCATAAAGTGTGAGGCGGACCTCACTCCTTTATGAAAGCCCTGCAAAATTAACAGGTCGTCGCTATCCATTGAACAAACGATGAATAAAACTTTACGATCTGGAAAAGCGCAATGCCTCGAACGTCGTAGTCATCCAAACCTTCGGGTTATCTGGAGTTCCGGAAGGCAGGCGTACCCAACTTGCAGCCCGGCGAAGCATCTCCCGCCGCGCATCCTCCGCGTGCATTGTCCTGGGTCGGATGCCCTGCCGGTACCACCTGGATGGAACCCATCATGCCCTTGTCCTCGTGCTCCAGCAGGTGACAGTGATAGACGAAAGTGCCCACGGTGTTCGGGTCACGAAAATCCATGCGCAGGCGGACGCTTGGGTACGCGAGTGAATGTCCATCGTAGTACGGCACGTTCACGGTATCGCGGAGAAAGCCTTCGTCGACCTCTTTGCCCGAGTAGTCGAGCAGTAGAAAATGCATCTGGTGAATGTGAAAGGCGTGCAGTTCGCGCGAGCGGTTTTCAATCACCCAGTCTTCAACTGTTCCCTGCTCAGCAACGATATTCGGCGTAGTCGCGCTCATATCGAACATCTTCGCCTCCTGCCCATCGACGGTCAGGTAGAACTCGATTGCGCTCGTCGGGTCATTCGCATCAGTCAACTTTTCCGAAAAGTACAGGTGGCGGACACGCACCGGCGCCACATCGCCAAGCCATGCCTCGGTTGGCGAAGCCAGCGGTTGCTGAATAGAGGAAAGTGTAGAGCGAGGTTCGGATGCAGTAGCTGAGGGAACGATCTTTGCCAGCATCCGGTTAGGATCATTTTCGCCGCCAGGGCCTGTATCGACGGTGCGCGTCACCAGCAGGCCGCTCTGGCCTGCTG
>CAXTNK010000107.1:401-12944 GCA_964245665.1 uncultured Acidobacteriaceae bacterium | reverse complement strand
AGCCATGGGTGGTCAGCGACGGCACCATCATCACCCCTGCCGGCACTCAGGTCTATCTCGGCACCACGACTCGCGCCAAGGCCATTGCGCTGAACCCTACTGGCAACCACACAGCAGCAGTCCTGCAGATGGGCGCGCCCCAGGCTGTTACGATCTTCGACACCAAGACTGGTGCTGTACTGCAGACCTACAGCGTGCCCTACAAAACTTCGAGTGGCGCAATCAGTACCGATACAGACGGCGGCCAGTCCGGCATTACCTATTCACCGGATGGCAAGTACCTGCTGTTCAGCCAGGACGGCAGTTATGGCCCATCCAGCTACATCGCTATCGCAAGCGTCAATCCGAGGACGGGCCTGGTCTCAAATTACGCTCAGGTCAAGGTTCCGATCGGGGTCAATGTGGAAGGTAAACTGACCACAGTTACTTGCGATCCTTACAAGTACAACGGTCCGTCAAGGCCTGCCTCGGGTAGTCCCGGCGGTACCACAGGCAGCTTTGAAATTCCCTGCGGCTTTCCCTATTCCATCTTCACTGATGACACATTCACGTCCTATCCCACGGGCATTGCAGTCGCGGAGGACGGCAAGACGGCCTACGCTGTTCTGAACACGAATGATACTTTGGCCAGGATCGACCTGACCGCGAAAACGCCAGTAGAGGGTGAGCAGGTGCGCGTCGGCAACGTTCCGAACAGCGTAGTAATCTCGCCTGATGGCAAGACTGCCTACGTCTCTAACGAGGCCGGCCCAATACCCACCGAGACTGACTTTCAGCTTTACTCCAACGGCACGCCGGTGGCAGCGGAGTACCCCAACGGCACTATTGTTCCAGGCACCATTTCCGTGGTCGACCTGGCCACGTTCAAAGTTACAGACAGCATAACGGTAGGTCATCATCCAACGGGAATGGCCTTCTGGGGCAGGAACCTGCTGGTCGCTAATACCTATGACGACAGCCTCTCTGTAATCGACACCGCCAGTAAGAGAGTGGTGCGAACGATCAACCCAGGACTTCCCATCAGAGTACCCGGCGATTCCGAAGCGGCCTACGGAGCGGGTCCGAACTCGATCGCTGTCGATGCCGAGAAAAACATCGCTTACGTCGCGCTGTACAACGCCAACTCGATCGCGGTTGTCGACCTCGACGCGAACGGCTGGGATCCAGTCAGCGGCTTGATCCCGGTCGGTTATGCGCCGAGCTCCGTGGTATTGGATAAAAAGGACGATGCATTGCTTGTGGCGAATGACAAGGGTATTGGCACCACTGGCTTCGGAGTTGAGCCCCCGCCGACCAATACGCATGAAAATGCGTATGCGACTATCTTCGGCGTGACCGCTCTCAACACGCACGAGGACCTGGGTACGGTCAGCATCGTACCCATTCCGAACAGCGGAACGCTCGGCAACTATACGACGAGGGTCTTCCAGAACAATCACTGGGATATGGCACAGAACATCTGGAGTGCCGGGGGCGGCAACTCGCATACCGCGCCGGTGGCAATCCCGAAGAGGATTGGCGATCCTTCCAAGATCAAGCACGTCTTCCTGATCATTCGTGAGAACCGCACCTATGACCAGATGCTGGGCGATGTGAAGGAGGGCAATGGCGACCCCAGCCTGGCTGTATTCGGAGACGATTCGACCTATGCCGAATACCCCGTCGTGACGCCGAACGCGCATACGCTTGTGCAGCGTTTTCCACTCCTGGATAACTTCTACGATCCAAGCCGTCAATCGGCTGACGGTCATAACTGGATCGTCCAGGCGATGGCGCCCTACTCGGACGACATCCAGTCCCCCGACTGGCTTCGTGATTATCCCTCCAACGGCGGCGATGCGCTTGCCTACCAGAAGAGGGGCAAACTGTTCGACGTGGCGGCCGCAGCCAGGCTCAGGATGAAGATCTATGGCGAATATGTCGAATACAACACCTTCACCGTGCCGGGTTGCAAGCCCTCTGATAAGACCCAGGATGATTCTTACAACGGCACTGTTCCACCGACCACCTTGCCTTTTACGGTTTCAGACAGCTGCGAGCCGACCTGGGAGCAGTTTTACAATGACACCCTGGAATTCGAGAATGGCAAAGAGCCGCAGCTGAAGTACTTCAACACGATCAAGTCGTACTCCCCGCTCCCGAACGTGATGAAGTACGCAGTGCAGAACTTTCCGCAATTCGATCTGAGCATTCCAGACCAGTACCGTGTTGATGTCTGGCAGCAGGACTTCAACAGGGACGTGGCCGCCGGTACGGTGCCCCAGCTAAGCTTCATCTGGATCATGCAGGACCATACCACCGGTCCTCCGAATGCAACTGCTGAACAGGCCGACAATGACCTCGCCATCGGGCGCATTGTCGACAGCATCAGCCACAGCAGCGTGTGGCCCGACTCAGCCGTCTTCATCGAAGAAGATGACGCGCAGGACGGCGTTGACCATGTAGACGGTCATCGCAGCCCAGGCTATGTCATCAGTCCTTACGTCAAGCAGAAGGTAAACCCGGACGGCACCGGCGGCGGGGTGCAGCAGGAAAGCACCTTCTATACACAGGTGAACCTGACGCGCACGATTGAGCAGATCCTTGGTCTAAAGCCCATGAACCAGAACGATCTTGTGGCTTCGCCGATGACAAACCTCTTCGTCAACGATCCACCTCTCAACAATTTCCTTCCGTGGGCGCACGTAGCGAATGAAGTCCCGCTCTGCTACGGCGTCACCGGCTACACGCCTCCCACAAACATCCCTTCCGGGTTCAACACCTGCTCTTCCGGAACGGCAGCAGTGCAGGAAACCCCCGCGGTGAAGGCTCTGCGCGTTGGTTGGATGAAGATGAAGGCGCAGGTGTTCGCTACCAGGTATCACGTTCCCGACTCGCTGGATCCGGATACCGTCAGCCACTTTGACTGGTATGAAGCGACCGGCTTCAAGCTTCCGTATCCGGGAGAGAAGAAGGTCCGCCCCGCCAGTGACTTCATTAAAAAAGTCGCGCTGGCCAAGGGCGAAGATGATGACGGCGAATAATTAACTTGTAGCTGCAATGAGGCCCTCTTCCGATAGCGCGAAGAGGGCCTTTTGTTTGAACTGCCGTTCATGTTTCTAGAACTCGAAGCGCAGTGCGAACTGGATCTCGCGCGGCGTTCCTGATCCTACAGGTGTAATCGGATTGACGATGGCAGTGTTCAGGTTGAGCGCAGTGGTGATGCTGCCGAAACCGCTCGCGCAGCCCGTAGGAGTAGAAGATGTGACAGTACAGGTAACATTCGGAGGCCCCAACTGCGGGTGATTGAAGACGTTAAAAGCCTCGGCTCGGAACTCCACGCGTGTACGTTCTGCCAACGGGAATGTTTTGGCGACACCAGTATCGACCTGCCAGGTGCCCGGACCGGCGAAGAGGTTGCGAGGCGCGTCACCGAAGGTTCCAGACGCGGGCAGTGAGAAGGCAGCAGGATTGATCCATTGCGCGATGGTTCTTCCCCCCGGGGGCGTGAGCGGAACTCCCGGAACCAGGTTGGGACGCAGTGTGCCGGAGTTTCCCGCGGGTGAGATGACGCTGCCCGGTAACAATACGTTGACCGGAAAGCCGGTGCGAGCGAGCGCCGTCGTGGTTAATTGCCAATTTCCTGCCACGGTGTTCGCTACACCATTCTGGTTGAGCATCGCCTTACCCCGTCCAAAGGGAAGCTCATAGACCGCGTTGCCATTGACTACGTGACGAGCATCCCAGGCTCCGCTTGCCCACTCGCAGGATTGGCACTCCGGATTTTGCGGCGAAATCTCGTCGCCGTCGCCGCTACCATTCGAACCATTATCCAGTTCGTGTGTATACGCGTAATTGGCCGAAACCAGGAGCCCGTTCGTAAATGGGCGCCGTACGGACGCGGAGAACCCGTTGTACGAACTGGCACCAACGGAACCACGCCAGGCGATCGCAGGAGCAAAGGCCGGGTACTGCAGAGTGGTATAGGTCGGACCGAGATAAAGGTTTACGTAGCTGGTCTCGAGCAGATGGACGCCATGGCTTGCAATGTAGGAGAACGTGCCTACGAAGTTGCCCGGCAACTCTCTCTGCACGGATAGGTTCCACTGCTCGGTGTAAGAATCTTTGCGGTCCCGTTGCTCGGCGTTCGGTGAAAGAGTTCCGGTTCCACCGAAGGTGACCGGATACGTGGTTTTGGTCACCGAGTAGGAAGGAATTTCATTCTTTGCAGGCAAGTTCTGATCGTCCAGCTGACCATCTTCGTGGTACATGCCAAAGCCCGCTCGAACGATCGTCTTTCCACTTGCATCAGGAGACCAGGCCAAACCCAGCCGCGGGTCTAAGTCGCCATAGTTTTGCGAGCCGAAGCTGGTGCCCACACCACAAAAGCCTGACGCTCCACAGGTAGCAAAGTCAAATGGATTGGCCTTGCCGTGCGCTTCATGGAAGAGTTGGAAGATGGTGTAACGCAGGCCCATGTTCAGCGTCAGGTTGGGATTGACTTTGTACTCGTCCTCGGCGTACTCGACGAAATCTGTTTTGCGCAGGTCGTTGGCCGGCAGCGCGCCCGTCAGATTGGCTTTCGCCACCTGGTCAAGCGCCAGCTTCGCCAGCGAAGCAAAAGTAATTGTTCCATGCTCGCCATAGTGCTGGTTTAGTTCAACGTAACGAACTTCCCCTCCAAATTTGAAGGTGTTCCGGCCATGAAGCCAGGTCAGGTTGTCGATTCCGGCGAAGGTATTGCCGACGTAAATAGTGTCGTAGTCGTAGTTCAGGTCGCCAAAGCCGGGCCCGGCGTCTGCGGAAGAGATAGCAATCTGATAGGGCAAGCCGGTGCCACTCGAGTAATACGTATTGTCAGTGGAGCGATTAAATCCAAACTCGGACTGATTGGTCAAAGTTGGACTGAAGACGTGCAGCAATTCGACGGCGCCATTGACCGGCGTGCTTACCCTCTGCTCCAGGTTCGTCGCGGAGGTAGAGGCCGGCTGTGTATCGACCGACCGGTCATAGTTAAAGCGCATGAAGGCGGTAGTGTTGCCGGTAAAGTGTTGGTCGAGCCGCAGCATTGCCGAGCTTTCATTCGCGACCTGTGTGCACGCGCAGGTGAGTACGTCGATGTCCGGATCGCTCGTTGGCGAGACGATCGCCTTTGGACCAGCAGTCGGGTAGGCATTCACGATCCCATAGGTCGGATTGGTGGGCAGAACGCTCGCTCGGAAGGCCGCGCTTGGCACGTCACCACTCACCGGATAGCCCCACACCTGGCGGTACGCTTCAGACGAGAGAAAGAAAAAAGTCTTGTCACGGATAATGGGGCCGCCGAGTGAGCCGCCGAACTGATTCAGATGGAGCGGCTGCTGCGCTTCACCGCCGGAGGCCCAGGATGGCTCTGGCGCATCAAATTCGCTGTTGCGCAGAAATTCAAAGGCGCGCCCATGAAATTGGTTTGTGCCCGCAGGCGACACGACCGCTAACTGAGCGCCGCCGGTCGCGCCCTCTCCTGCAGTTGCCAGTAGCGTATCGACGCGGAATTCCGCAATCGCCTCGAGTGGAATGGACAGCCGTACCCAGGTTCGCTGCGTCTGATTGATAATGCTGGTCTCGTCTACACCGTCGTAAGTGAAGTTACTGTCGTCCAGACCCCTTCCTGCAAACCGCACGGAACGCTGATTGCTGCCGCCCGTGTCAATGGCTCCGGGAATGAAGGCCGTTAGCGATGACCAGTTTCGGCCATTCAGCGGTAGTTCATCGGCCTGCTTTCTCTCGATCAATCCCGTCACCTCGGCATTGCTCCGGTTGACGATCTCCGCATCAGCCGAGACCTGCACGTGCTCCACTCCGCCCGACACGCGTAGGTACGCGTTCAGAGTCTGCGTGTTATCGACTGTCTGAACGACGTTGTCGAACTGGGTCGAGGCAAACCCCTGGTGCTCGAAGGTCACGACATATTGCCCTATGGGTAGATCGGGGATGGAATAAGTGCCGTTTGCTGACGTAAGGGTTACGCGTTTGAGGCCAGTGGCGGCCATCACCGCTGTTACCTTGGCGTCGGGCAGCAACTTCCCGGCAGGATCAGTGACAGTGCCGTTCAAACTGCTGCGATCTACCTGTGCAGTACCTAGGTTCGGACATAAGAAGAGAATCAGGCTTGTGGAAGCAGAAACTGCAGACTGAGAGAAGAAAGAGCGAATCTTACGCATTTGGCCTCGATAGGGGAACGCCTGGAGTGATGAACAGCGGATCGAGCTCGAACTTGGTAAAGAAGCTTCAGAGATGCAGCAGCCTTCGCGTTCAAACGGATCAGCATTACAACGATGTCATCTACTCACGCTTCTACTGTGCATTTGTTACAGTTTCCGCATAGGTTTGTTAACACAGGATTGATAAAGCTGATTCAATAAGTAGTTTTTCAGAGGATCAAATAAAGAGCGTGCCACAAGCTGCGGTTTGTTCCGGCAACCGACAGCGAGCTGGTAAGCAAAGTTGTGGTATTTCGTTATGTTTTGACGCCCAACGCTGTAGACCGATGAGTGTCTCACTTCGCTGATGAGCAGCTCGTAAATAATTTTCTTCGAAGAGAGCTGCTTCATAGCTCGGGCAGACGCATAGCTGGATAGACTTGGACCAAGAAGAGGTGGTTATGCGTCTGCTCAGCTTGTTGGTCCTACGTGCCATCCGTCCGGTTTTCCTTGGTTTGCTCATCGTTTGTTCTTTGGCGTTCAGCCTGGCAGCGCGCGCTCAATCGGATACCACCGTGGCTCCCCTGAAAGATGAAGTGATGGGGAAGGATGTGGCTGTCCAGAAAGCTGCGACGTCTCAGGTCGGCAGCCCCAGTCGAACAGTAGGACCACAACAAGACGGTTCGATCGTCGCGTCGACCAATCAGACGCTTACGCCGGCTGGGACGATTGTAGAACTGGGCGCGCCAGTTCGAGCCAAAGCCATTGCAGTGAATCCAAATCAAAAGACTTCGAGCGCGGCAGTGCTTTTGATGGGTTCACCCCAGCCGCTCATCATATTCAACACTGCAACGGGAAGGGTCCTCCAGCGCTTTATTCCAGGCGACGTGACGGCCATCTCTGAGAAGGACAGGAGTGCCGGATCCTTCAATGGCATCACATACTCGGCTGATGGTTTGAAGCTGCTCTTCAGCCAGGACGACAACTACGTTGTCATAGCGAATGTGAACCAGAAAACAGGCCTTCTCGGAAATGAGCAAAGAGTCCATCTGCCTGAGCCCCCCGCCGACGGCCGACCCTATCACAATGCGAAGTCCATCAATCCAGGGGGCATTGCATTCTCCAGCGACAGCAAACGCGTTTATGTAGCGCTCAATGCGGCGAACACACTCGGGTGATCGATCTTGCAACGTCTCCAGCCCGGCTCATAGGCCAGATCCCTGTCGACAATGTTCCTAACAGTGTCATTGTTCACGGCAACTACGCCTATGTCAGTAATGAGGGAGGAAGACCGGCTGTTAGCGGCGACTTTACAAACTTCTCCGACGGCACGCCAATTGTCGTTGACCGCAGAGATGCGTACACCCTCACCGGCACAGTATCTGTAGTAGATCTAGCTGCAGGCAAACAGGTCAGAAGTATACCGGTCGGCCTGCACCCCGCGGGCATGACGATTCGTGGCGCTACTCTCTATGTGGCGAACGCATACAGTGACAGCCTCTCCGTGATTGACCTCGGTTTGGACAAGGTTGTTCGCACCATCCATCTGAGCGTTCCGATAGCTGGTGGCGTCTTCGGCTCCGGACCTGATGACGTGGCTGTAACAGAGGATGGGAAAGCCTACGTGACGCTGGGCCAGGCCAATGCTGTTGCTGTTATCAACCTTCAGGGTCGTGATGCAAATCCAGTCATTGGCTATATTCCAACCGGCTATTTCCCCACATCAATTGCATACGATAAGGCCCGCAAGCAGCTGGTAATAGCGGACGACAAAGGTCTTGGCTCTCGCGGAAACTCCACTGTCAAGGACGGTGTCGCCGGGTATAACACGCACGCCGACATGGGAGTCGTGAATATGATTCCGGAGCCTGATGCCAGGGAGCTGGGAAGGCTTAGTAAGCAGGTGTTCAACAACAATCATTGGAGCCTGACGACAAACATCGAAGTGGGACAAGAGTACATCGATCCCACAGCCAAACCGGTAGCGGTTCCTCGACACATTGGCGAACCCTCACTGATCAAGTATGTATTTCTCATCATTAAAGAGAACCGAACGTATGACCAGATGCTGGGAGATGTGACATGGGGCAATGGGGCAAAAGAGCTTGCTGTTTTCGCATCCGCTGTGCCGAACCAGCATGCATTCGTAAAGCGCTTTCCTCTGCTTGATAACGTGTACGCGCCAAGTCGCCAGTCTGCCGACGGTCATCCATGGATCGGAATGTCCGGATCGTTCTACTCTAATGACATTCTCTCTCCAGACTGGATTCGTTCCTATCCAGGTGGCGACGCCGACGATGCTCTGACGTATACACCTCAAGGCTTCCTGTGGACGGCGGTTGAAGCAAAGGGACTTACTGCAAGGCTATATGGCGAGTGGAGCAGCGATACCAAAGTTGCCCGAAAAATGGACGGTTCAACCTACACCTGGAGGGATTTCTATAGAACTTCGCTCTGCAAGGAAGGCAAAGCGCCAGACTCTGCCTGCATCGTCCCTGATGACGCGATGCATGTAACGTCGGCCATCCCCTCAGCTGCGAAGATAATGGATCCGCATTTCGCGCCGTTCAATCTCGACATTCCCGATCAATACCGCGTCGATTACTGGACGAAGGAGTTTCAACGCTTGGACGCGGGCGGTACGGTTCCGAATCTGACAATCCTCTGGCTTCCAAACGATCACACTGCCGGCACCTCGAAAGGTCATCCTTATCCAATCAATTATCAGGCGGACAATGATCTCGCGCTTGGACGGATTGTGGACGTCATTAGTCATAGCAGCATCTGGGCACAGTCGGCGATTTTCGTAGAGGAAGACGATTCACAGGCGGGAACTGATCATGTCGATGGACATCGTCAACCAGTCTTCATTATCAGCCCGTACACTACCGCTCCGCAGGCTCCTGGCCAGGGTAAAGCGATTCATACGACCTATACAGCAGAAAATATTAATCGAACCATCGAGAATATTCTGGGAACGCAACCGCTTACACAATTCGATCTCGTCGCCTCGCCGATGTTCGACGCATTTCAAAACACGCCCGATCTGACACCCTATGATCACCTGTCCGCTGTGATCCCTCTCGACAGAGGTCCGGACCTGCCGGACGGTACTGTCGCCGTGAACAATTCTATGGAGAAGGCCTGGCTGAAAGCGACCGAAAAGGTCATGAAGGGCAAATATGACAAGGCAGATGCAGTAGACCCCAACTTTCTCAATCACGTGACCTGGTATGTCACCACAGGTTGGAATCGACCCTACCCAGGAGAGGATCGTGTTCTTGCGCCAGAAATGTTCGTTAACGCCGCGATGAAGTACAAGGGCGATGATGGAGATGACTAAGACGCTAAGTAAGATATCACTCTTGCCTAAGTGCGCTCTAGAGCCGTCAGGGCGTCGTTCGCGTTCCAGCACCTTGCTGTCATTGCTGCGTGAACCATGAAACGGATGTTATCGCTACTTCGCATTCCTGGTTTGACAGCGAGTCGAGAGATCACGCTGCCGGCTGTCCAGACTGGCTGGTATCTACCTCTTTAGCTGCAAAGCTTTGCAAAGCGCCTGGCAGTTACAGAATCGGCTCATGATAGTAATGACTTCGGAGACACGCACCTCCGAGTCATCGTTAATCTTAGAGCCACCTCGATCAGCTCTCCCTATCAGGACGGAGCAGACCAATTAGCCCCTCGAAGTCCGCATCGTTGCGGAATTGGGAGTGCCAAACAGAAAAGTCGTCTCCTTCGATCAAGGCTTGAGCATACAAAGCTTTCTCCGGGCTAAGTTGTTGACATGTTCCTTCGATAAAGACTTTCATCTTTGCCTATTGATGACGGTCTTTACCAAGAGAAGCGCTGTGTCAATCGGCTGTACTGATCTCGCTACGGCCATTGCGGTGAACTCCGCGAATGGCTGATCCTCACGTCGATAATTTATGATTAATTCGCTAGTTTTAACCCCACTTTCGACCGCAGGGCAGGAAAGTGACCCTTTCGCGCTCACCGATGCCCAGATCCGGCTGCGCCAGGTCGTGCTGGACTCGGTGAAGTCCCAGAACTCGAAGCGGAACTACGGTAAGGCACTCGACTCGCTCTTTCGCTTCTGTGCCAGCCAACCTCTCTATCGGGAGACCCTGCTCGCCTGGAAAGCTTCGATGGAAGGACTCTCGCCCTCGACCATTAACGTCCGGCTGTCGGCAGTGCGGAAGTTGATCTCAGAAGCTCGGAAGATGGGACTGCTGACTCACGAAGATGCCGCGAACCTAACCGACGTCCCGAATATCGTCCAGAAGGGAAGCCGGATGGGGAACTGGCTGACCCGGGAGCAGGCGAAAGAGATCTTGCGGGTGCCAAACCGGAAGACCAACAAGGGCAAACGGGATTACGTCGTGCTGGGACTGCTGGTCGGCTGCGCCCTCCGCCGGCAGGAGCTCGCTTCGCTAAAAATCGAAGACATCCAAGAGCGGGAGAACCGCTGGGTGATCGTCGACATGGTCGGCAAGGGGAAACGGCTGCGGACCGTCGCCGTCCCGGTCTGGATCAAGAAGGGAATTGAAGAGTGGAAGCTGGCAGCCGAAATTAACGAGGGTCCGCTGCTGCGGAAGGTCAACAAAGCGGACAAGATTCACGGTGAATCCTTGAGCGACTGGGCCGTCTGGTCGATCGTCGAGCAGTCCGCGAAAGAGATTGGGATCGAGCACTTCGGGGCGCATGATCTCCGTCGGACGTGTGCAAAGCTTTGTCGTAAAGCCGGTGGGGATCTTGAGCAGATCAAGTTCCTGCTCGGGCATTCGTCAATTCAGACGACGGAGCGTTATTTAGGTTCGGAGCAGGAGATGGCTTGCCTGGCGTTGAGAACACGAGGCGAATCTTCAAATCAACGGCAACCTGTTCGAGATGCTTTGATGTGAAATCTGATCCGTTATCTGCGTAGAGCACCTCCGGGATGCCACAGATGTGCCAATGAGGATGCCCTTTGCGCCAGATTCCTGGCCGGAGCGCGGGCGCACCCGCCGTGCGCCTTGATCGTCTTTAGGTTTGCAGGCAAGAGCTGTCAGTCCGAGCTTTCGGTACTGCGTTCCCCTTTTTGAGAGGTCCGAAAACTGATGTCCGCTTCGCCGGCGACCAGCGCCAAAGATCGCTTTCGTTCCAGGTATGGCTGATCATCCGGTACCGAGCCATAGCGGCGCTTCGAGCTGCTTCGGACATTCCGCTCAGCTCTCGCATGCAAGAACCTTACGACAAATAATTCTGAAGCGACACCGAGGAGCACTTTGTACGTTTCTTCAAGCAGCCACGATCCATTGCCGACTGCAACGCCGGCTTCGATCGACTGACGACGGAGAATATTGGAACTGATTATTCACCAAAAGATGATATTGCACCATTATAACGAAGTGGTGCATACTATACGAATGCGACTCACTGTCAATCTCGATCCGGACGTCTACAGTTTCACCTCCGCCTATGCCGGAGCCAAGGGGATCACCCTTTCAGCTGCGCTAGGGGAGCTTGTCCGCCGCGCAGAGCAAGCGCCGGAACAAGCAAATGATTCGCCCCGGCTCAAGATGAGCCCTCATGGGTATCTTGTGATCGCCGGAACAGGCGATGTGCTCACGCCGGAGATGGTCAGGGAAGCGTCCGAGGATGAGCTTGTCTAAAGGTCCTCGCTACCTGCTCGATGTGAATGTCTTCCTAGCCCTTGTATCCGAAAATCACATGCACCATCAACTCGTGACGAAGTGGTTCAACACCCCGGGTCTCCAGTGGGCCATTTGCCCGTTTATCGAGGCCGGCTTTCTTCGTAATGCGACCGCGCCGCGTGCAGGCCAGATCACCATGAGTGAGGCGACAGCAATCCTCGCCAGAATGACCCAGGAGCCGGGATACCACTACCTGCCCATCACTGCTGACTGGCAAACCCTGTGCAGCCCATTCTTCACGCGGCTCTACGGCACCAAGCAAGTCACCGATGCCTACCTCCTCGGGCTCGCGGTGCAAAGCCGTATGGTCCTGGTCACCATGGACAAAGCCATCAGCCATCTTGCCGGCTCCCAGCACAGCAAACACGTGCTCTTACTGACCGCAGAATAATGAGGGCTTCAAAAGCACCGTCGAGGAACTCGGCCGCAGCTTTATCAAGTGGCTCATGATGAAAGCCGCGCGGAATGGTAAAGGGATCGAAACCACGATGATTCCGGGAATGTAGAACATAACAATCCCCATCCCTATGGCTTCCATTTCCGACCTCTAAACCCGACAGCGAGCGCACGCGGAACAAATGCTAGCTCGTGCCGAGCGGCGCAGCCGGCAAGCCTTGAAGTTGGTCGAAAAATGGAAGGTCAGGCTTGCCGATCTGCATCGCGAAGGTGTCGTCGCCAGGCAAGCT
>CAXTNK010000107.1:0-357 GCA_964245665.1 uncultured Acidobacteriaceae bacterium | reverse complement strand
GCCGAGGACCATCCGGAGCAGGGAAGTGCGGACACTCTCAGCTGATCAAGGTGCTTGAAAGCCGGATCGAGCAGGAACTCTGCATGGTCAGGTTGCATCCATTGGATCAAATTCGGTAGGGCAGGGGACGGACAAAGCACTTCAGGTGGCTCATCCTGTCGCTATGACAGTCATCAGTGTAGATCATCTCGATGAGAGTGTCGCCGTCACGTTCGAGAATGGAATAACCGTCCTTTACTCCGACGAATTGCTCCGCGAGATGATCCCGAGCGCACAAGTGCTTCCGCCTGCTGACCCCGAGCCAGAAGATTGAACAGGCTGCTCCGGAAGTTGCGGCCGAAATATGCGCTGAACGCA
>CAXTNK010000106.1:5687-13679 GCA_964245665.1 uncultured Acidobacteriaceae bacterium | reverse complement strand
CTTCGATTTCGATCTCGGTGACTCGCTGTCCGAAGTGAAAAACGACCCCCTGTTCCTCAGCCAGCTTCACCAGTGCACCTACCAGGGCTGTCGAAGGGTTGATCGCCAAGTTCTTCAAAGCCTACGCGATAGATTTGCTCCACTTTCTCCAAGAGCCGGGTGTACCCATTGACATCGGAAGGCGAGAAGCACCGCACGGCCTCGATCAGTTCCTCGCGTGTACCGCCATAGTCGAAGCTGCGACCATCGGCGAAGCGTATGCGATACCACGGCATCAAGGGGAGAAACTGCACATAGTGCCGGCGGTCTTTGCCAAATAGTTCAAAGAGTTCGTCAAACAGAAAAGGAGCCGTGATCACGGTGGGCCCGGCGTCGAACGTATAACCTTGCCGGCGATACACCCCTGCCCGTCCACCAGCCGCACTCTGGTTATCGAAGACCTCAACGGCAAGGCCGGCCGCGCGCAAACGCAACGCGGCGGCAAGCCCTCCGAAGCCTGCTCCGATAACAATCGCTTGATCCACTTTACCTTCCGCTTACCAGGCGATCACCGCTTTCCGGCAACTCCTCTTCCACGGAACCCGTATGCTGGACCAAGCTCACCGCCCAAAGGCCGTAGACTACTTTGGCCGTCAGGTCAAGGACGGTAAACAGGATGGCATCCACGACTGGGCTCCAGAGGCGGAAGCCTTCCTGCCCAACCAGAAACACCACCGGGTAAGCGAACCAGACAATCGAAAGCGCCAAAGCCTTTTTCCGATAAAGTGCACCGTGGGGGCTGCTCAAGGAAAGCTCCTTGAATGGGCCCCAGAGCAAAGCGTAGATGGCCACAAACGAGATGCAGCTCAGGACATAAAACCACCACTTCAGTGTTGGATCGTCCGTCCATCCGGCGACCAGGCCGGTCACAATCATGTAGACATCCGACAGCACCAGCCCAGCGATGAGCGCACCACGCTTTTTGAGATGTCCCTGAACAGCGCCTGAAACTAGGCTGAGAAGAAGGAGCGGCGTGGTGATGACCCAGTCAATATACCGGGCAAAGTAAAACACGCGGCCAGACGCAAGTACCACCGAGCCGTGGCCCAGAGCCATCAGGAGATACAGGGTCAGAGCCACCATCGGCACTAGAAAATGAGCAATAGAGTCACCCTGCTCAGATAAGGACTTGTTCTTCTGCATCGGGAAAAAGAGGAGAAGCATTCCGATGGACATCCCGATCGTCCCAATCCAGAGCCAGAGTTGTACCGTCATTTTAGTGACCTCAAGTGGATAATTTAATTGCTTTGATGTGATGGCTGACCTTCATCACGGGTTGTGGCGAAACAAAGCAACCCTCTCAGATGTGGTTGCACATCGCATGCCTATGGCTCCCTGCTCGGTGATCAAACTGCAGTTCACCATCTCAGACGACGATGAGCTGCAATTTGAAGAGTCGACCAAAACTGACGAACAAACAGATTCCACATAATCTGTGGGCAGTCATTGCAGGCCCAGTCATGGGCGTGGCGTCGGCAGCGTATGTGAGGTTTATTGGCTTGTCGGAAACAGGAAAACCCAAGGCCTACATGGTGATCCTAGCTCCGATCATGGTTTTCGTTGGCTTGGGTATGGTGTCGTGCGCTTCCCGGAAATACTGGGAGATGGGAAGAACGTTGTCCAGGAGGCTTTCGGCAGTCAACTAGGTTCAGGGTTGTTATGCTGGCTGCTTGTCCTCAGGCCTCTCGCAACGGCACTGTGTCTCAAGTCAGTCGCACCCGGTGTCTTGTTTACGCCGACGATGACCTTCGGCGCATTGCTCGGCGGCCTGCTTGGTGAGGGATGGAGCCATCTGGCTCCGGCAACTTCAAAGGACAGCTATGCCATTGTTGGAGCGGGAGCAATGCTCGCCTCGGCATCGCAGGGTCCAATCTCTTCGGTCGTGTTCATGCTCGAATTGACCAACCATACCGACGCCCTGATCGTACCGTTGCTTATCGCAGTTGCTGGTGCCACCCTAATGGCGAGGCAACTTGAAGTTCACTCGATTTATTCCATTCGTAGCTGAAGGGGGCGACAAGCGTCGAACGCTTTGGCGAGGGGCTTGGCATGGAGAACTATGTCGAAGATCGCGGATGAACTCGAAATTCGAGTTGTCCAACAAATAGGCGACGAGACTTAACCCCATCTCAAAAGCGATTGCGGTAGAGGCGGAGGAGCTAAGTTTCACCCTGCAAAGATCTCTAACCAAGACCGTGCTCCTGAGCGAAGGGGCGGTTTCTGTGAACAGATTCAACTGCCGCTTACCCGCCAGAAACCAATTTAGTCAGTTTCAATTATTTCAGGCGTAAGTAGCCTCTAATTGGAAAGTACGCATCGGAAGCATACAGTACATCTATGGTTAATTTTTCCAATGTCGACCGGCGATGGAAGCAACTGCCACTGGCGATGCTGCTCCTGGCGTTTGCTGTGTTCGGTTGGGGATTGCACTATAAGCTGACCCTTTATCAGCAGGGTACCCAGGTGCGGGCAAGCGAACCAGCCGCCAAGTTGCTGTCCGAGCGAGAACGCGGATCTGCAAAAGCGAAGCCGGCGGCGACCGAGTTATCAAAGCCACCGCTTGAAGCTGCCATCCTCATCTCAATCGCGATGGGCCTGCTTCCAAAACTGACCTGTTTTTCAGGTTTACGAATTTCGTCGCAAAGGCGCAAAGCATTTAGTGCCCTGTTTGAGAATAGTATCTTCATGCGCCCACCCCCGGCCGCGTTCTCCCTTTCCTAGAACAATCCCAAAAGATTAATTGAGCACATAGTTGCAGACCATTGTCTGCAACTGGAGTGTGTTTGTTTCCCCAAATTCATGATTTGGGAAAGAAGGATCACGCATGCAGAAGCAATCTCGTCTGCGGCTCGTGACTATTCTTTTACCGGCCGTCAGCCTTGGTTTGGCTGTCGCAGGTTGCAAGGATAGTCAGGAGAACGCCCATTCCAGTGCCCCTCCATCCGCTGCCGTCAGTACAGTACAGCGTGGCAACATCTCACACGTACTCAGCCTCGCAGGTCAGTTTCAGCCTTACCAGGTCGTTGATGTGCATGCGAAAGTATCGGGCTACCTGCGACACATTTACGTCGATATCGGTGACAAAGTGCGTGTAGGCGAGACGCTCGGTGTTCTTGAGGTTCCTGAGCTCAGCGCGCAATATCGCTCCACCCAGTCGGAACAGGCGCGGAGCAAAGACGAGATTACCCGTGCCCAGAATGAAGTGGCCCGGGCTAAGTCCATGCACATGGCTTTGCAGGCAAACTATGACCGTTTGCAGAAGGCTGCCAAAGCCCAACCAGGACTAATTGCCCAGCAGGAACTGGACGATGCCCAGTCGAAAGCAGAAGCGTCTGCTGCGCAGATCGACGCGGCTGAGTCTGCTCTTTCTGCGTCCCGCCAAGGTTCAGAAACAGCGACCGCTGACATGCAGCGCGTCGGTGCTCTTGAGTCGTACACGAAAATCACAGCACCGCTAAGTGGCGTCGTGATCTGGCGCTATGCCGATACTGGCGCGCTGATTCAAGCCGGCACCTCGTCCGATGTGCAGAGTCTTCCCCTGATCAAGTTGTCGCAGAGTGATCTTCTCCGCTTACGTTTGCCTGTGCCCGAGGATGCTGTTGGTTATGTTCACGAGGGCGACCCGATCCAGATTCGAGCCGACGCGCTCAATCGCTCGATCACAGGAAAGATCGTACGGTTCACGCGCAATGTGAGTCTCGATACACGAACGATGGAGACAGAGGTCGATGTTCCAAACAAGGATCTCAGCATTACACCCGGCATGTATGCGAACACCTATCTGCAGCTTGCGCACAAAGAGAATGTGCTGACCATTTCGCTGCTCGCCGTTCAACGTCAGAATGGCAAAGCCACGGTGTTAGTCGTCGACGCCCAGAATCATGTGCAGCCGCGCAATGTCGAACTGGGTGTCCAGGGATCGATCCTGGTTGAGGTCAAAAGCGGTCTTGAGGAAGGCGACAAAGTCGTCCTCGGCGACCAAGGGAAATATCACGCGGATGAAGTGGTAGCGCCGCGGCCCCAACCAGAGCCGGCCAATGACATCATGCGTGAAGAGGGCGGCATGACAGACCCACAAACAGAAGATGCGGGTGCCCAGTAATGCCTAAATTCGCACTCCGGTATCCCTTTTTCATCATCATGCTTTGCCTGATGGTCCTGGTCGTTGGTGTCGTCAATGTGACGACGATGCCCGTCGACTTGTTCCCGAAAATCGATATCCCGGTGGTCGTGGTTGCAACCTTCTATTCCGGCATGCCGCCGCAACAGATTGAAGCGGACATCACGGACACCTTTGAACGCTTCTTTACGCTCGGCGCAAATATCGACCATATAGAATCGCGCTCGCTCACCGGCGTCAGCCTTGTGAAGATCTATTTCAAACCTGGCACCGATGAGAATGCAGCGTTGAGCAATATCGCAAATCTTGCGATGGCGGATTTGCGCCGACTGCCTCCCGGCACTTTGCCTCCTGTCGTGCTTGGCATGACGGCATCGAGCCAACCCGTCTGCCTTGTGACTCTCAAGGGCCAAAGCTTGAATGAAACACGGTTGAAGGATCTCGCACAATTCCAGGTACGAAACCAGATTGCAAATGTGCAGGGCGCATCTGTCCCTCAACCGTTCGGTGGTCGCTACCGACAGATCCAGGTCTACGTCGATCCACTCAAGCTCGAAGCACACAATATGAGCCTGATGGATGTTGTGACAGCGGTGAATCAATCCAATTTGATTCTCCCCGCAGGCGATGTCCGCATCGGCACCAAAGACTTCAACATTTATGCGAACAGCCAGGTGCCGACGCCCGAACAGATCAACTCGATGCCGCTCAAATCGAATGGCAATGCGTCTGTGTTGGTTGCTGACGTCGGACATGCGGAGGACTCGGGTGCGCTTCAAACCAACATTGTGCGCATTGATGGCCAGCACTCTGTCTATGTGCCGATCCTGAAGCAGGGCGGCAAGAGTAACACCATCCAAATCGTGAACGGGATGCGCGCAGCTATCAAACATCTCGTCGATATTCCTGACTCTTTGAGAACAGCTGTCGTCTTCGATCAGTCTGTCTTTGTGAAGGGGGCGATCAAGAACCTGCTGAAGGAAGCGTCGATCGGCCTGGTGCTCACCGGCATCATGATCCTCATCTTTCTGGGTAATCCTCGAGCCACTCTGGCCGTATTGCTGTCGATTCCACTCTCGGCATTGACGTGTCTCCTCGTAATGAATGCGACCGGTGGCACGATCAACACCATGTTGCTTGGCGGGTTGGCGCTGGCCTTCTCGAGGCTCATCGATGACTCCGTCGTCGTGCTCGAGAACATCTTCCGCTTCATGGAAGAAGGCAAGTCGCCGGCAGAGGCAGCTGCCGAAGGCGGCATGGAAGTCTCACTCGCCGTACTTGCCGCGACATCAACGACGTCGATCGTTTTCTTCCCGGTTTTCCTGCTCGCTGGTGTCAGCAAATACATCTTCACTGATCTGGCACTCGGGGTGGTGATCTCGATCTTCGCGTCTTACCTGTTCGCGATGACAGTAGTGCCATTATTCTGCGCAAAGTTCATCGATCTGCATCGCGATGAGCAGAAGCGAATCGGTAAGCAGAAATCTTTCTTTGAGCGATTCGTCACCACCTTCAATATACGGTTCCAACAAATGCTGGAGCGGTATGAGAATCTTGCGTACTGTGTCCTACGTCGCCCTGGCTTCACTGCGGCGGTTCTGCTCGGATCGATCGTGCTCATTCTCGCCGTGCTGTTTCCATTCCTAGGCCGCGCCTATTTCCCGCGCACTGATCCGGGCCAGTTCGTGATCAATGTCAAAATGCCCAGCGGCACGCGCATCGAGGTGAGCGACAAGTACATCGCCAGGGTGGAAGCTGTCATCCGGGGCGTTGTGGCTCCAAAAGATCTCGGAATGATTGTTTCAAACATTGGCATTACGCCCGATCTTTCGGCGATTTACACGCCCAATGCCTCCATGGACACAGCTTTTGTGCAGACAAGTCTGAACGACAATCACAAGACGTCAAGCTATACCTACATCAATAAGGTGAGAGGTAAGCTCGGCTCGGAGCTTCCGGAACTCGGGACCTATTTTCAGGCTGGTGGCCTTGTCGATTCTGTCGTGAATCAAGGCCTGCCCGCGCCGATCGACATTCAAATCTCTTCCAATGATCAGGACGCGGCTTTCAGTACGGCGCAGGAGATGGCGGCAAAGCTTCGGGCACTTTCGACTGTCACCGATGTCTACATTCCGCAGGATCTCAAGTATCCAGGCATTCAGCTGAACATCGATCGGGAGCGGGCCAGTCTGATCGGTCTTTCACCGAAAGATGTCGTCGATAACGTGATCACGGCGATGACCTCGAATGGTGTCATCGCGCCCAGCTACTGGATTGATCCAAATACCGGTAATAACTACATGCTGACCGTCCAGTACTCGAACAAGCAGATCGAGCACATGAATATGGAAGACTTCGAAAATATTCCTCTGCATGGCGTCGGAAAGGATGCGTACACACCGCTTCGATCCGTGGTCTTTACCAAACAGATCAATACTCCGACAGAAGTTGATCACTATCAATTGCGTCGAGTGATCGATATCTACGTTCAACCGAAAACCGAGTCGCTGAACAAGATCAACAAGCAGGTCAACTCGATCATCAGCGGGACCAGGACGATCAAGGGCATGCGCATCACTGTGCACGGTGCTGTCCAGAGTATGAATGAAGCCTTTCAGCGATTCGGGATCGGGCTTCTGCTCTCGATCGTTCTGGTTTATCTGGTGCTCATGGCGCAGTTTGCGTCGTTCCTCGATCCGCTGATCATTCTGATGGCTATTCCTCCGGGATTAGCTGGTGTCGTGATGATCCTCCTCTTCACGGGCGCGACGTTGAACATCATGTCCCTGATGGGCGTCATCATGATGACCGGTATCGTCGTTTCGAACAGCATCCTGATTGTTGAGTTTGCCGGCCTGCTTCACGCGCAAGGTAAGTCGCTGATCGATGCGGTCGTGCAGTCATGCAAGATTCGGCTTCGCCCCATCTTGATGACTTCGCTCGCCACGCTTCTCGGCATGATTCCAATGGCACTTGGCACGGAAGCGGGAAGCGAGCAGTATGCCCCTCTGGCTCGAGCAATCATTGGCGGGCTTGGGGTATCAGTCGTCGTGACTGTGTTTCTTGTCCCGGCGGTTTACCTGCTGATCCACGGCCGGCGCGAAGGCTCGATCACGGCGTCCGGCCCAGCCACCGCGACGGGAGAGGTGTAGTCATGACAACAAGACTTTTACTCAGCCTCGCCATCCTCGTCGCGGGCATGCCTTTTTCATCTTCAGCGCAGGAGGCGCAAGTTCCTACGCCGGCATCTCCAAATTTGTCAGGTGGTTCAGTCGGTAATGACGCTAGCTCGACACCTTCCAATCAAGAAAAGCTGACGCGTGACCAGGCCGAACAAATGGCGCTGCGCAATAATCCGCGCATTAGTGTCAGCCACCTGCTGGCGCTTGCCCAACAGCAGGTCGTTCGCGAGTCCCGGTCTGCTCTACTGCCACAACTCAATGGCAGCGTCACCGCGGAAGCCGCGAATGATGCGAGTCGTGTAGCGTCGGGAGCCCTTGCGGATTCGCGACTCTTCCAACACGCTGGAGCAGGTGTGGCGTTCAGCCAGTTAATCACGGACTTCGGCCATACCACCAACCTGGTTGCCTCTTCAAAGCTGCAGGAACGGGCTCAGAATGCGAACGAGGTAGCGACGAAGGAGGACATCGTCCTTGCAACCGATCAGGCCTTTTACAACGCCTTGCAGGCACAGGCGTTGCTTCAAGTCGCCAAGCAGACTGTCTCGACACGGCAGTCCACGCAAGGTCAGATCAATCAACTCACACAAAATAACTTGCGTTCGCCACTCGACCTCACGTTCGCAAATGTGAATGTCTCGCAGGCTCAACTCC
>CAXTNK010000106.1:2378-5677 GCA_964245665.1 uncultured Acidobacteriaceae bacterium | reverse complement strand
GGCTGCGCTTGATGAAGTCCTGGGCCTGGATCACGAAGTGCAGTATGTCCTGACAGACAATACGACCGCTGCTCCGCCTCCACCGCCAGACGTCGATGTCCTGACGCAGCTCGCGCTCAAGCAGCGACCGGATCTGGCTTCACTCGACTACAGCCGTCAGGCTGAGCAAAAGCTCAGCCGCGCGCAGGAGGACCAGAAACTGCCGACGATCACTGCGTTGGGCACCGTCGGCGGGACACCTGTGCGCCCGGGCCAATACTTTACCTCCTCCTGGGACGGGGGGATCGCGGCCAACGTCAACGTCCCGATCTTCAACGGCTTCTTATTTTCGTCGCAGGCGAAGGAAGCCGGCCTCCGTGCCAACGCCGCAAGTGAACAGACACGACAACTGCGGAATCGAATTGTTCGCGATGTGCGCACCGCCTGGCTCGACGCCAACAATGCTTTCCTGCGCATTGGCGTCACAGACCAGCTTCTCAATCAATCCAATCAAAGTCTGTCTCTCGCGCAAACGCGCTACCAGCTGGGGCTGGCCTCGATCGTTGAACTCAGCCAGGCCCAACTCCAGCAAACTGAAGCAGACATCAGTCGCACCAACGCGGAATATCAGTACCGGCTTTCGCTTGCTGCCTTGAACTACCAGACAGGATCTCAACCATGAGAAGAGAAGTGGGAACTGATAACCGAATCGTCTTCAAGGGTAGGGAGGCTTTCGATGCGTAGTCATTGGCTCGCTGACCGAAAGATGTCGATCGATACCGTTGTCTTCGCAACAGACTTTTCGCCCGCATCCTACGCTGCTTCTCTCTACGCGACTGCGCTGGCGGAACACTTCCGTTGCGCTCTTTTGTTGATCCATGTCTTCGTCCCGAGTCAGAGTGCACAGGATGCAGAGGCCCAGAGCGGCTTACCAAGCGACGACCGAAAGTCTCGCCAGCAACGCCTCGATCTGACCGCCGCCGCTCTAAAACCTTCAAGCGGCGAAGCAAAGTCGTTGCTCGTTGACGGGGATCCTTCGAAGATGGTTCCCAGGGTGGTCAACCAAATTGATCGTTGCCTTCTGGTGCTTGGGACACACGGCGGCAACCTGATTGAAAGAAGATTGATCGGCTCCGTAGCGGAGAATGTCCTGCGCCAATCGTGCGTTCCGACATTGACTGTGAGCGAGAAGCTCTCGACTAACCTGGTTCCGCAACTCTTTCAGAAGATGCTTTATGCGACAGACTCGTCAGCTGTTGCATCGGAGGCCGCGCCTCTTGCATGCGCGTTTGCTCGCAGCTTCTCGAGTCAACTGGAAGTCATCAGCGTCATTGATGAAAGCGAAGTGTCGGTGTCTCAGATCCTCGCGGAACTCGACTTTCGCACGACGGAACAATTGTCAAAGACCATCGATGATCAATGCACGCACTTCATGCAGCCGCGCTCGGTGACACGCAGCCAGCATGCCCATGATGAGATTCTCCGTCGCATCACGACAGACAACTGCGATCTGCTGATCCTTGGTATCGAGCAGAAGTCTGCCATCGGCTTTTCCGACCACAACTCCGGGGCTTTTCGCTTGATAGCAGATGCTCCCTGTCCAGTACTAACCGAAACAAACGAAGCTTTTGATGAGAAGTAGGAGAGGCTCTCGGAAGGGTATTGTGCTCTCTTCCGTATACAGTGGCGAAATAATTATTAGAGAGTGTCGGAGAGCATTCATGAAAAAGCTTGCACGTATTGCTTCCAGTGTTCTAATGACGGTCGCCTGTACGAACGCAGTCCTCGCCGACCACGTCCGCAAAGACTACGACCACAACGTTTATTTTACCTATATCCGAAACTTCTCGTTCGGCGATCAGACGTTCTAACGTTCTAAGATCGCTGCGGTGTGGATGCGGCTTTCCGTCAGATCCAGTTCATATTGAAGAGACTTAAGAATTTCTTCATTGATTTGCCCGTCGTCCCGCATACGGATGAGGGAGTCTCGTTCAACCTGGAGTACTTCAAGCATGGCTGCTTTGCGGTCGGAATAATCAATATTTCCGAGCGGCGCGATTTCCATCTCGGCAGGCAGGGAATCAAGTCTCCTTTGATACATCGCGATCAGTTCACTGAACATGGCCGACTTTTCTTTTCGCTTTGCGCGTCGTCGACTCAGATGGGCAATGGCTTCCCGAAGGAGCACGCGTTGGGCTTCCTGCTCCTCTCCGTGCGAGGATGGTGGGCTCGATAGTCCGAGAATTCGGATTAGGTAAGGCATGGTTAATCCTTGAAGCACGAGCGTGGCGAAGATGAGACAGAATGCCAGATAGATGATCATGCTTCTTTGCGGAAGCGTATAAGGCAGCGACACGGCCGCCGCCAGTGAAAGCACTCCTCGCATCCCTCCCCAGCCGATGATGAAGACTTCACCGGGATTCGGAGGAGGAGTGAAGTTTTCTTCTGATCGGTTCCTTAAACCGTAAGCAAGGTATGTTTCGCCAAAGACCCAAAGCACGCGGATAGCAATCATGGCGACACTAAAACCGACGCCGTATCGGAGGAGAACGGAGTGGCTCATGCCATGAATCTGTGCCAGGACAAACGGCAATTGCAGACCGATAAGAACGAAAACAAGTCCATTCAAGATGAAAGTCAATGCATCCCACACGGCCGCAGCCTGCAGCCGGACTCCCGGAGTCATGTATGTAATGCTTTTCCTGCTCATGTACATGCTGCAAGCGATCACAGCGATTACACCGGACACCTTCATCTGTACACCAAGCAGATACGTTGCGTAGGGAACCAGGATGCTGATCACGATTTCAATTCCACCGTCGTCCAGCCACTTCTCGAACCACGCCACAAACGCTCCGACCGCGAGTCCGACGGCGACGCCCCCGCCGATCAGGAATACTAAACGCCCGACAGTCTCTATTGGCGAAGGCGTTTTTCCAGTCAGGAACAGCAGCAGACCATACTGCAGGGCGACGAGGGCAGTCCCATCGTTTACCAGGCTTTCTGCTTCAAGGATCTCGACGATGCGCGGCGGCAGTCCGAACCGCCTAGCTATCGAAGTCGCGGCAATTGCATCAGTCGCGGCAACTACAGCACCGAGTAGAACGGCGGATCGCCAGTCGAATCCCGGCAACAGTTTTCCTGCTGTGAGTGCCAGCCCCAGGATCGTAGAGAAGACCAGACCGACTGCGAGTTTCGCGATGCTCGCAAAGTTGCGCTGGAATTCGCGCCACGAGAGAGTCCACGCTGCTGCGTGAAGCAGAGGCGGAAGAAAAACGAGAAACACGATTTCTGGATTCAAATTGATACGCGGCATGCCC
>CAXTNK010000106.1:0-2368 GCA_964245665.1 uncultured Acidobacteriaceae bacterium | reverse complement strand
GACCAATAGGATCGGATAGGGGATGTTCAACTTTCGTGCCAAGGCTGCAAAGATGGCGACGAAAACGAGAAGCAGGAGAACGACGGCTTCGATTGACTGAACACCAAGTGCACTCGCGCTCACGAATGAGCTCGTGTGCTGTGTTCGAGATTATTCACGTCAAGGCTGCTGCAGAAAGGGGCCATCTCTTCCATTATCCCTTGCCAGCGATCTTCCTTTCAGCCACGATTGTTGGCTCAATCCGGTTTTAGAACGTTGCAAAAATGTCGAAGCAGTAGCCGGAAGGGACTAGGACTAGCCCTCTCCGGATCCCTTAGGAATGCCAAGGCGGTGTGTTCTCGGCAGCTCGAGTCTGTTGTGACAATGCGAAGGAGCCCGCTCTTTAATGAAGTTCTGATGACTTACTTACGGCTTTTATATGCGGCGGCAAAGATACTCGTGACTTGAGGCATTGTTCAATGTTGCGTGTTTTCGCAGTTCTCGCCGTATCTTTCACTACATCTCTCGCTTTAGCCCAAACAGTAGCTTCTCTGCCTGATGCTCCAGCGCCAAATTCAGCTGAGATGCCACAGCAGCAAGAGCACAGCAGCACACCACCTGAGGCTGCCGCGCCAACGGGTGGCTTCTTTTATAGGTTTGCTGCAGCCTATCGAGAGGACTGGCATCCGACGCAAACCGCTGCTCCCTCACCAAACCGCCGCGGGTATGCAGGACCGCTTGATTCGACGCCCTTTCCAAGCACCGATTACTCGGTGGGAGGTACTCCGATCATTGGGGCTCCAGATACGCAGTCCTACATGCTGATGCAGGCGGTGAATGGGAACAAGGGCCGTACCAAGGTGTATGGCTGGTTGAATGGAGGCTTCGACGTGAGTACGTCGAACAAAGGGGATGGCGCGAATGCTCCAGCCGCCTATTACTACAATCCCAATCGTGTCATCCCTGATCAGGAAGTGCTGTACATCGAGCGCCTGCCGGATACGGTACAGACAGATCACCTCGATTGGGGCTTCCGGCTCGCACAGCTCTGGGGCCAGGATTATCGCTACACGACGTCGAAGGGCATTTTCTCGCAGCAACTGCTCCGCGATAATCACGAGTATGGGTATGACCCTGTCATGTATTACCTGGACATCTACCTTCCCCATCTTGCGAAAGGTACGAACATTCGCATTGGCCGGTACATCTCGTTGCCAGACATCGAGGCTCAGCTGGCTCCCAATAACTATACCTATTCTCATTCGCTGCTATACACCATCGACCCATATACGCAGACCGGTATCGTCGCGAGCTTTAAACTCAGCGATCATTGGCTTCTACAGACCGGCATCTCCGATGGCAATGATGTGGCACTCTGGACGCCGGATGCAAAGCCGACCGGAACTGCTTGCGTGGACTACACCTGGAAGAAAGGTGGCGATGCGCTCTATACCTGCGCGAACTCGTTCAACAGCGGCAAGTATAAGTACAACAATCTCCAAAGCTATTACGAGACCTGGTATCACAAGATCAATGCCAAGTGGCACACGGACACGGAGACCTGGTACATGTATGAGCGAGAGGTGCCGAACATCGCCGGGAACGTCGCGAATCCAGTGACACCGGAGATCGGCGCAAATGGGGCGTTCTGTTCGGCAGGCGAGCGGAGCTGTTTTGCTCCAGAAGCCGCAATCACCAACTACCTTGAAGATGAGATCAACACACACAATTATCTGTCTATTCGGAACGAGTTCGTTGACGACATGAAGGGCCAGAGAACCGGTTATAAGACCAAATATTCTGAACACCTGATCAGCTATGGCCATTGGATCGGTTCAACGATTCTATTCCGGCCGGAGCTGCGGCTGGAGCACTCCTACGACCTTGCTGCGTATGACAAGGGAACAAAGCAAACGCAATTCGTCGCTGCTGGAGACGTTACGGTGCACTTCTAGTCAGCTGGGGCCTTGAGTAAAGCCAGTCCTAATCAGTGAGCGGAATCAGACCAGATGCCCCAGTTCCTTCTTCATTTCGATGCACGCAGCAATGCTCTCAATCGGAGCGGGGTTCGAACCTGCCGACTTCTTCGGATCTTGCTCTGCCTTTGTACCTTCGCGTATGGAAGTGCTATTGCCGCAGCACGGAATTCGCATAGTACGAGCCAGATCGTTGTGGTGGCTCTTATTAACGGCGTCAAAGCCAACTTTGTAGTTGATACGGGCGCAGATCGATCCATGTGGGATGAGCAGTTCGCCTTGAGACTGGGTCTGCACCCGGCAGCAACGATTGAGGTCGACCGACCGTATGGGATAGAAGTGGACGGTGTTGTCCAACTTGATGAGTTAGACCTGCAATCCATCCGCTATCGCAATCTCCCGATGTTCGTGAC
>CAXTNK010000105.1:0-14086 GCA_964245665.1 uncultured Acidobacteriaceae bacterium | reverse complement strand
TTATTTCAGGCAATCACTTCAGCGGATACACCTTCATGTCGCGGAAATATACTTCGGCACCCTCTGACTGGAAGAGAATCTTGCCTTCATCAGGAAAGGGATTGGTCCCCACGTTAGCCAGCTTGCCATTCACATATTGCCTGACCTGGTTACCCTGCGTGACCAGTTCGAGCACATTCCATTCGCCGTGCGGCTTCTCCAATTCGCCCACCGGGTCACGATAGCCAACTACATTCTTCCAGGGCCCCTTGCCGATTCGGTCGATCTTCAACGCTGACCCGGGCGGTCCCTCTACGCGCACACCATTCGCGCCGGTGAGCGCGGCGCCGTCAGTCATCCAGAAATCGCCTGTACCACCTTCTACAATCTGAAATTCAATCGATCGCGGCCACACTTTCTGAGCGCCCTGAATGTTGTACAGAATTCCGCTGTCTCGCGCCTGCCCTGCGCGTTCCGCATAGGTGCCCTCGCCCCATTTGAATTCAGCACGCAGATAAAAATCATGGAAGGACTGCTTCGTTATGACGTAGCCCATCTCTTTTCCTGAGACGTGCAATACGCCATTCTCTACGGCGAAAACATGGTCCGGATCCGCATTGAGTCCCTTGGACTTCAGAAATATGTCGAATTGATCAAGATTTTTCCCATCGAATAACACAATCGCCGACTTATGAGCAGGAATCTTGTTGGCGATGGCGGGAATCATCGCACTGACACACATCACGAGGGCTAACGATTGACCCAAAGACTTCCAACGACCAGACCCAGACAGCATGCATACTCCTGAAATGAAGGCATCGAAAATGGCGTTTCGCAGATGACGCCAATTGTAGACGGATGCCGTTGGGAGGGCCAATTACAGAAGCTTGCTCTAGGGCAGCGCGAAGGCGATGTAGTCACCGCCGGCTGGTTCCTTAGGATTGCGCCCGCCAGACGCAGCAATCACCACGTACTCCCTTCCGTCCACCATGTACACGGCTGGCGTCGCGACACCGGCGAACGGCAGTCTGTATTCCCACAGCAATGCGCCTGTGCTGGTGTCGAACGCGCGGATCTTGTCGTCGAACATGGTCGCGCCTATGAACAGGACGCCGCCTGCCGTCACTACGGGCCCGCCATAATTCTCCGTCCCGGTAGTTTTAACGCCACGGGCCGCGAGTTCGGGATAATCGCCCAGCGGAACCTTCCACAGATACTTTCCCGTGTTGAGATCAATCGCATTCAGCGTTCCCCACGGTGGAACTACAGCGGGATAGCCATCGATGTCCTGGAATTTTCGGTAGCCGGTAAAGCGATACCTGGCCCGCGTACCATCGGAGTCCTGATTTTCAAGCTCATGCTTGTTAGTCGAAGCGGTGCGATTGCTCACCACACTTTCGCCTGTATGAGGAACCTCCGGCGATCCAGTTTTCAGGTATGCCAGCAGCAGGTCAAGCTTGTCGTCCAAGATGCCCGGGAATGACGGCATGCGACCCTTGCCGTTCTGAATCGTTGTCGTGATCTGCGCGTCACTCAGCCGCGAACTGATGCCAACCAAAGAAGGAAATGCCGGCGGCGATCCTCGACGTTCGTCGCCATGGCAGGATGCACACGACGATTGATAAATCTCCGCACCCGGCGTCGCTGCCACCTTGTTTTCGGTCAGGCCACCTGTCCACGGAACATCGTTCGCATTGACGTAAAGCACGCAGGTCTTCGGATCAACCGCTGGTCCACCCCACTCCCCACCTCCGTCAAAACCGGGGAAAACGACCGTCTGCTTATCGACCGACAAGGGGACAAACTGCCCTTCGCTGCGCAACTTCTTGAACTGCTCTAAAGCCTCTGCATGCGCAGCAGGTGTTCGCTCTGTGATCATGTCAGCGGTCAGTTGCTGCCGCGCGAACGGTTCAGGCGCGGTCGGGTAAGGCTGCGTGGGTGAAGTCTGCTCTCCTGGCACATCGCTGGCTGGGTAGGGACGCTCTTCGATCGGAAACAATGTCGTGCCGGTGATGCGATCGAACACATACAGGTAGCCCTGCTTGGTGGTTTGCGCCAAGGCTTCCACTTCCCTGCCATCCTTGTGCAGCGTGAGCAGCACCGGCGGCGAAGGGAAATCACGGTCCCATATGTCATGATGCACTCCCTGAAAATACCAGAGCCGCTTGCCGGTATTCGCATCGAGGGCCAGCAGCGTATCACCATACAGCGCATTGCCGATCCGGTCCGCGCCGTAAAAATCAGATACGGGCGATCCTGTCGGCGCATACACGACGCCGCGTTTCGCATCGAGCACCATGCCTGGCCAGTTGTTGGCAGAGCCGACCGTTTTCCATGCGTCCTTCGGCCAGGTTCTGTAATCCTCTTCGCCAGGATGAGGAATCGTATGGAAGCTCCAGCGCAGCTTGCCAGTGTGAACATCGAATGCGCGGATATCCCCATGCGGCGCCGGTGCCGACTCGGAGGTGCGAAAGCCAACGATGATCATGTCCTTGTAAATTACCCCGGGCGAAGTCATCGCTACCATCAACTGCTTGTAATGCGCATCGTCGTCGAGATTCAGCCTCAGATCAACCCGGCCGCGATCACCGAAATCTTCAATCACCTTTCCCGTGCCTGGATTGAGGGCGTACAAATAATTCATCGCACCTGCCAGCAGGCGGCTCTCCTTGCCGTCGGTCCAGTACGCCAAACCACGGCTGGGCTGGCCGCTCTGCACGCCCGGATCAAACTGCCAGAGCTGCTTGCCTGTCGCAGCATCCAGCGCAAAGATCTTCAGCGTCGGCGAAATGCCATACAGCACCTTGCCGATCACGAGCGGGTTCGTCTGGATGCCGCCTTTTTCGCCCGTGTCATACGTCCAGGCGGGTCGCAGCTGGTGCACGTTGTCGCGGTTGATCTGGTTCAGCGGCGAATAGTGGCCGCCTTCGACCCCGCCGTTGTAGACCGTCCATCCATGGTCTGCAACCTGTGCACCGCCAGTGAACTGTCCGGCGCCAACGACAGTGGCCACGGCAAGGGTCAAGGCCACAGTTCCGAGCGCGAAATATATGCGACTGCCTGCGGTTGAACAGAAATCAGGCAAACTCACTCCTCGCCCCGGCAATGCCAGCAACCGCCCCCATCATAAATTCAGGCGAGACATCCCGGCCGGAAAGCATTCAAATTTTCTTGAAACGATTTGCGTCACGTTGCCACTATTCCCTGGTACGCACCTTTTCCTGAACGCAAGGAACGACCGCCACCATGAGCGCCCTCTTCTCCGTCGACCGAATCCGCACGCGCGAGGCACAACCCAGCCTGCAACCTGCCGTTGAAGCGTCTCACCTTAAACCTCGATTGAAGGCAACGCCTCAGGCCACCAAATGCCGCAGTGTAAACTTGGGCTCGCTCTGTATAGTGCCGGAGGGACGTGGCTTGCAATTCTATGAATTTGACGCGCCATATGTCGAGAAGCTCAAATCTGGCGATGCGCAAATAGAGAAGCACTTTGTCGACTACTTCAGTGAACTCATCCGGCTCAAATTACGCTCGCGGCTAAGTTCAAAAGAAGCGATTGAAGATGTGCGGCAGGAGACTTTCGTCCGCGTCCTCATGATCCTGCGGACGGAAAAAGGCCTCAAACAGCCGGACCGTTTCGGTGCGTTTGTCAATTCAGTCTGCAACCATGTGCTGCTCGAACACTATCGCTCCAATAGCAAAACAGATGCGGTTATCGATAACGAGGCACAGGAGACTTTCGTCAACCGCGGCCCCAGTGCTTTAAACATCCTGGAAACAAAAGACACGGCACGCGTAGTTCGCCAGATACTCGATCAACTACCCGAACGCGATCGGCTACTGTTGCAGTCCGTACTACTGGAAGAACGAAATAAGGATGACGTCTGTACAGAATTCGGCATTACACGCGAATATCTGCGTGTGCTGCTGCATCGTGCCAAGCAATCTTTCAAGGTGTTTTATATTAGTCGCCTTGGCGAAACAAGGATGTACTGAGACCAACCGATGGCGAACATGAACAGTTAAGCCACATCGATACTCGACAAAGGTAGAAACGAAATGAATCATCTTGAAGCAGTCCAACAATCCGTCGTCGAGAAATATCTCCTCGACGAACTCTCGCCCGAAATGCGCGATGCGTTCGAGGAGCACTACTTCGACTGCAAGGCATGCATGACGGATCTGCAGGCGACGACTGCCTTCATGGACGCCGCTCGGAAGGAACTCAGTTCCCATCCCGCGCAACAGCCTGCTGCGTCCACGTCCAGGGATATTCCAGTGATCATCAGCCATCCCCTTCCACGGCCTCTTCACAAAAAGCAGGGTCTTATTCATGTAATTCTGCATAAGCCGGCCTTTATCGGCATAGCTCTGGCCGCGTCCCTGCTCGTCATCGTGTATCAGAACGTGCTCGTCTACCCGCATCTGGAAAGCCAGGTTGCAGAGCTTCATTCGCCCGAACTTCTGCCAACCCTGTCGCTCGCGGGAACGAACAACCGCGGCGGTTCCGTACCCAGCATCGCTGTAAAGGCCGCGCATCCTTTTTTGCTTTCGGTGGATATTCCGACCGAAGATAGATTTGCAAGTTATACCTGCGACTTACATTCGCCCTCCGGGGAGATACTCTGGCGTGTTCCCGTCACCAGTGAAGCAGCAAAGGACCTGGTCACAATTCACGCACCTGCGATAAACAAGAACAACGGCCGCTATCTTCTCGTTGTCCAGGGGAACTCCAACGTAAATTCCACTGGGAATTCCAATAAAAGCAGCATAGAATTGGCACGCTACGCGTTTGATCTGTCCGCTCAACCTTAGAAAACGACCCGCGAATCGGCATATAGTGCGACTCTAATGTATGAACTGCTGGCCGGTCGACAGCATGGGCCCCTGAATTAGGTAATTCAATCCATTTGAACTAGCAATAGGTACTTATGCGCTCCCATGCCAAGAAAATCTTCTACTACAACGCCAGCGCCAGTTCGCTCGGCGGCACAATCCTTACGCCCGTCAAGAAACTGATTCCGACGCAGGCCTCGGTAGCCTTGCCCTCTGTCGGCGGTCACGCGCAGCACAGGACAGAGACCTTCCATCATGACGACATCCTCTCCTGCCGCTCTGCTTACACCCACGTGTCGGGCACCTCGCACAGTGAAGAAGGGCCGTGGAAAACCCTTATCACCTCCGTCGTTGAGGGGTTTAATCTTCTTGAGGTCGTCACTGCCGAGCGCGTCGTCGCGCAGCTTTCGATTGAGCATCGTCTCGACTCGAAATTTCCCAGGGTGTCCTTCGCCGGCTCGCACTTTCATAATTTGCGCATCGCTGGCTTCGACCCTCATCTGGAACATAACCGCGATTTGTTTGGCCTTCGCGAAGAAGGCAGCGCCACGCGTACGGCGCTCGAATGGAAACATTTTTTTGAGACAGGACGCCACCAAGCTGGCAAACTGGTAGGTGGCATCAAAGCCGACAAGTCGGATCGCTCTTTTTCCTGGCTCGCGGAACGATTGCAGTGGATGGCAGACGGCAAGATCAATGAGGGTGACACGGTTCTATGTTCGCTGGTCGATGGCATAGGCGAAACCACGAAAATCCCGGGAAACAATTTTGGCCACGTCATCGACATCCCCGACTTCGGCCGCCTCTATCTCGGCGAGATCCTTGCACATGGAAAGAGCGTGGAATTAACGATGATCCGTGCGGAATTAGGCTGCGCGACCAGTGGCAGTGTCAGCGCAGGAAGAGCCACTGGCAGCGGCACACATATTCCGCCGCCCTAACTTCGGTTCTTCTATTCATGTCCTACGGTCTGCTTACTGGTTGTAAGACAGTCCCCCAACAAGACCCCCTCGCCGTATATCAGGAGATTCATGAAGACCTGATACATGGAGACCTTAAACTTGCTTCAACAAAGGTAGACACCGCCCAAGCTGAATTCTCCTCTGATCCTTCGTGGAGGATGAAGTTCAGATTGTTGCAGGCTGAAGTTTTCTTGTATCAAGGTCTCGCGCCTCCGGTAGTCAAGCTTCTCGCTTGCGATGCCGTGGCGTTCCCTGCAGCGACCGACCTCATCATCAAGCGAGACATCCTGTGCGCTCAGGAACAGGCACTCATCGGGAAGCTTCCCGTGTCGGACCGCCAAATTGATGAAGCCCGAGAACTCTGCATCTCGACGCATTCTCCATTGTTGGGGGAATTGCTCCGTACGGAGGCTCTCATCGCCGATGAATACAAAAACGATCAGGAAGCCTCGATCAAGCTTTACAACAGAAGCTTGGAGACGGCGCGCATGTCAAATGACGTTTTCCTTGAGGCCGGTGATCTTCTTAATCTTGGAATGGTCGCCCTCGACAGGGAACACTTCGATGAAGCTTTGGATTTCTTCGCGCAATCTTCAACTCTTGCAGAGAAGATTCATGCTCTCCAGATCTCCCAGGCGGGTCTGGGAAACAGCGGCATGGCCTATCTTGACCTGGGCGACTCGTTCCGCGCACTCTCAAACTTCAAGCAGGCTGAGAAGGAAGCAATCGAATCAGGTGTAGTGAATGACCAGGTCGCATGGCTCTGGGACGAAGGTATCTCGTATTACAGGTTGAACAATCCGGCTGAAGCTGAAATCTGCTACCGGCGCTCTCTTGAACTTGCCCGTAGCATTGATGACTATGACGCACTGGCCGGCTTAAATACGGAACTGGGCTTCCTACTATACGAAAAGGGTCAGTATCCTCTGGCGCTCTCGCTCAGCAAAAATGCTCTGACTGCGGCTGAATCCTCGCATAATCGCGATTCTGCAATCAAGCCGCTCTTTCTGCAGGCTCTGACCACCGCCCATCTGACTGACCCAGATGCAGCCGAAACACAACTGCTTGACGTACAGGCTAAGTCTGCAAGCAATTCTGATGTCCGTTCTGCCATTGAAGCCGCTCTGGGAATTTTCTACAATCGTGCCAGCCAACCTAAGAAAGCGGACGTGTGGTATCGAAAGGCGATCCTTACATTTGATGCCTCGCGAGACACAGTCAAAGCCGAAGAACTCAGACTTCCCTTCTTTACCAATGGCGAAGCAATCTACCGTGATTACGCCAACTTCCTCATCGACACTCATCAACCAGGTAAAGCTTTAGACCTGTTCGACCAGGGACGCGCTCGGACACTCTCTGAAGGTCTTGGGCAGTTACCCAAGCGGTCGCGCGGCCAGGTGATCACTCCGCTTCGGCCGCAACAAACAGCTAAGAAACTCAACGCCACTATCCTTTTTTATGCGCTCGGCCCGGATAAATCCTATCTCTGGGCGATTAATTCAAAGCAGACGAAGCTCTTTATTCTTCCCAAAGCTTCCGAGCTTCAATCAGCTATTCAGAGCTATAGCAAATCCCTGCTTAAATCGAGCGACCCACTTCGGGAGTCAGACCGCAATGCGACCTTTCTTTATAACAGCGTCGTTGGCCCTGCAACGGCAATGATCCCTCCGCATCAGCGTGTGATCATCATCCCGGATGGCGCACTGAACCAGCTCAACTTCGAAACACTGATCGTGCCCGGCATGAACTCTCCGCACTATTGGATTGAGGATGTCACCGTCACCAACGCAAGTTCCATTCGTATGCTGACTCGGGGCGCATCCGGCAGCAACTCAGTTGTCGGTGAAAACCTTCTGCTTATCGGGAACCCGGTAACGAGCAGTACCGGCTTCGAACCGCTGCCGCATGCCAGTTCGGAAATGCTATCGATCGAAAAACGGTTTCCGCAGAATGCCCGCACCGTCATTGCTCAGTCTGCCGCAGTCCCGTCGTCTTATAGCGCCAGCCGCCCGGAACAATTCGGATATATTCACTTTGTCGCTCACGGTACAGCCAGCGTGCTCAGTCCGCTTGACTCGGCCGTCATCTTATCGCCCACGCAGCAGCATCCGGAGGTGTTCAAGCTGTATGCCCGCGACATCATCCACCACCCTATTCATGCGCAGCTAGTTACCATCTCTGCATGCAATGGAGCTGGCATGCGCGCTTATGCCGGCGAAGGACTGGTCGGCCTGTCCTGGGCTTTCCTGCGCGCGGGCGCACACAACGTGATCGGCGCACTTTGGCAGGTGGACGACGCGGCCACTCCGCTCATCATGGATCGGCTTTATGACGATTTGCGCGTCCATCACTCGACGCCCGATACTGCGCTGCGTAATGCGAAACTGCAATTGATTCACTCGACCGGCGTCTATCGCAAACCGCTATACTGGGGAGCATTCCAGTTGTATACAGGCTCCTAAACTAAGGCTATGCATGCATTGAGGTAAGCTTGCGGTGACTAATGCCGGGCCGCCTCGGAAACGTTTACGGAGCTGTCGCGGCAACTCATTCTCTCGACGCAAATGACGTGTGGACTGATTCAGCACCGGTAGCAGTCAGCGGCTCGACACTCAGATTCACCTTTCCAGCATCATCGATCGCCAGGCTAACTCTGCATCTTACCTGAAGGCAATTAAGGAGTTATCTTATTAATCATTCAAGAAAGGTTTAAGCTGTCGGCATCCATGGAACAATCCTGCTATGGCGTAGTACTTCAGTGGGTGCGAAGTTGTTCTGCCCGATTCCACATCGACCGGCCTGATGAATGAAGCAGCCGGGCCATAGCTTTTTATGAAGAAGTTCGAGCAGCTGCACTGTCGTTTGTATCGGCGATTGCCAAAGAGGAATTGAGAGGTCTTGCTCCAGAAACTATAGAAAACTCTTATCTAAAGTCACTTACGAGTAGGCGTGGGAAAGCAATTTTAAACGATATCTGCAACTATGCGACTACGTAGCTGCAGATATCAAGCTGAGATGTACGGCATTCTAGACGGCTTCTGCCAGCACCACGCTGAACCACTTTTTGCTATCCATCCAGCGGTTCTGCACCCTGAACCCGCTGCGCACCATAAATTGCTGCAGAACCTCGGGGATAAACTTGTAGCTATTTTCGGTGTGGATGGTCTCGCCCCGCTTAAAAGATATTTCCAGATCCAGGGCTGGGATTTCTACTGTCTGGCGGATAAGGCTTTCCAGGTGCATCTCTATCCGCGAATCCTCACCATTCCAGCGCACCTTGTGACGGAAACATTGCGGGTGGAAATTCGCGCCGAGTTCACGGTTGATACGGAGCAGCACATTACGGTTGAACGCCGCAGTCACTCCCCTGGCATCATCATAAGCAGCAAGCAGAGTGGGCAGATCCTTCGCCATGTCCGCACCCAGCAATAAACGGTCGCCTGGCCTTAGCTGCGCGCGCACACCACGCAGTACTTCCATCGCGGCGGAAGGCTCGAAGTTGCCTATGCTCGACCCTATATAGAGGACAAGTTTGCGTGTTTCATCCGCGTCGATCGCACCTAAACCATCGGTGTAGTCTGCGACGCGCGTTTCGACCGAGACACCTGGGATAGTCTGTTCAATATTCTGCTTTGCTTCTTCCAGCGCAGTGCCTGATACATCAATCGCGTAGTAAGTCACAGCCTTCTGCTGCTGGACCGCCGCCGCAAGCAGTATTCCGGTCTTGGTTGCTGTGCCGGCCCCAAGCTCTATAATGGACAGCTTCTGTGACGATTGCAAGCCGGCCCCGGCGGCTTGCAAAATCTCATGCGCATGCGCATGAAAAATGTCTCGCTCGGTCCGCGTAACGTAGTACTCTTCCAACTCTGTGATCTCTTCGAACAGGCGCGAGCCCTCGGCATCATAGAAGAGCCATGGAGAAAGTGTTTTAGGCCGAGCCGACAATCCTCGATATACTTCGGAGCCCATAGCCGTACAAGCCGCAGCGGGTAGTTGGGGCAGTGTTGCTGTGTTCATCGTTCCTTCATCTCCGTTGCAGCAGATAGCTAGTTTTTGTCTTCCGCGAGGCGTATTCCCGAAAATTGCCAGCGGGTCGCCGGGGAAAAGAAATTGCGATATGTGGTGCGGATATGGCTTGCCGAAGTGACAGCCGACCCGCCGCGCAGCACCATCTGGCTGCTCATGAATTTACCGTTGTACTCACCTAGCGCCCCCGGTACTGGTTTGTATCCCGGGTAGCCGATATACGGGCTGCGCGTCCACTCCCACACATCGCCGAATAGTTGTTGCGGTGCTGATCCGCCCGCATGTCCGGAAGCAGCGAGGGGATGCAGCGCGCCCTCTTTCCCATCATGACCTTCTAAGAAGTTGCAGCCAAGAGCGAATGGTGAGCCTGCATCCTTCTCCGCGGCGACTTCCCATTCTGCTTCCGTCGGCAGGCGCTTGCCAGCCCAGTGTGCAAAGGCATCCGCTTCGTAATAACTCACGTGGCTGACTGGTGTTTCGGAGAGTGCCGCTGCCGTCGCATTGCCGCGCAGGGTGAAGATTTTCCAGTCCGCGTCTCCCTCGCGATGCCAGTACAACGGCGATGTCCAACCCTCACGCTTGACCGTATCCCATCCATCCGACAGCCACAGGTCTGCACGTTCATAGCCGCCATCCTGCATGAAGGCAAGATACTCTCCCACAGTAATGAGACGCGATCCCAGTTGAAAGTCGCGTAAATATTCGGCATGGCGCGGACTCTCATTGTCAAACGCAAATCCGTTGCCGTGATGCCCAATATCAAACAATCCACCTTCAAACGGCAGGTAAGCCAGTGGCTGCTTGACTGCTGGAGTTGTCAATCGCTCTACACCATCCAGGTATGCAGGGTGGAGAGGATTACTCCAGAATGCATTCTTGATGTCATAGCAGAGCAGCTCCTGATGCTGCTGTTCGTGATGCAGCCCCAGAATCATCCGACGCTTCGCTTCTTCCGGCATGCCGGGCTTGATGAGCGTAGCAATTGCTTCTTCCACATATTTTCTGTACGCCAGGATTTCGTCTGCTCCTGGACGCGAAAAAGAGGCTCGAAGCTTCTTCTCAGGTTGTACCGAAAGCGAGTTGTAGTAGCTGTTGAACAGCCAGTGGAAGTCCGGATGGTAGGGCTTGTAAGCAGGCAGAAACTCTACCAGGATGAACGTCTCGAAAAACCAGGTCGTATGCGCCAGGTGCCATTTCGCTGGGCTCGCTTCTGCGCACGACTGCACCATCATGTCTTCAGAAGTAAGTGGCCCACATAGCGCCAGGCTCTGCTGCCGCACGGTACAGAAGAATGCATGAAGTGCACGCTCATTTTGGAGAAGCGAATCTTGGAAAAACGATTCCTGCAGAGCGGCAGTTTCAGATTGTGTGCGGAGTATCGGATTAACAGCGGAAACAGCAGATGGATTCATAAAGGTAGGTTCCCTCTCTAGGAGAGCCATGTGGACCATGGCGTTGCCCGGCCCGTTAACACTCTAAAGTAACGGCAAAGATTCCCGCACAATCTTTCGGGTTACCGCAGACACTCGCATTGGATGTCGCGGTATGCACTGGGGGTACAAACTTCGCGATCACAGGCTCCAGCAGAATCAGGAGGCACTGAAAAGCCGCGCCAATCCGAATGCTGCTGCCGCAGCGATGCCGCCGATCGATACTGTCTGCAGGCTGCTGCTCAGAGCGCCGGTCCCCGTCAGGCGTCCTTTAACCCCACCAAATACCACCAACGCCAGGAGTGTTGTCGCGACGGATACTTTCAGCGCCTCAAAGCCACTCTGCAACAGCATATAAGGTAGCAGTGGGATGATCCCGCCAACTACGTACGACACGGCGATGGTCAAAGCACTGCGATGCGCACGGCCCTTAATCGGCTCTTCCAGGCCAAGTTCAAACCGCATCATGAAGTCCACCCAGGCGGGCGGATTGCGCTTTAACGCCTCCAGCACAGGGAGTGCTTCTGTGCGCTGCACCCCGTACGCGTCAAAGATCTCGTAAATCTCCTCTTCCTCATCGTGAACCCGCTCCACAACCTCACGCTCTTCGCGCTTGCGTTCACTGGCATAATGCTCAGCGTCGCCCTTCGCAGCAAGGTAGCCACCGAGCCCCATCGCGATGGAGCCGGCAGCGATTTCCGCGAGCCCGGCGAGCACAATCAGGTGCGTTGCATGCAATGCCCCGGAGACGGCGCCGGACAAGCCTGCAGCCAGGGCAAAAGGCACCGTCAGACCATCTGACATGCCGATGACGACATCCCGCACCATCTCGGTCGACTGAAAATGGTGCTCGTGGTGATGGTGATGAGAGTGCCCTTGCATGGCTGACATGTGTGCCCCGAGTATACCCGCGCCGCATGCGTCGTCTTTGCCAGGCTCCCGGAGTGCAGGGACCTGCGGGTAAGCGTCCGGGCTCGGAAATCCTGCCCGATCACCAACTATCCTGCTTCTTCACAAATACATGCGTCGTTCAAGCGACTACCATCGTCTGAGCCGCGTCTACTTCTCACAACAGCTATGTCTGGACTTGCCCACCATCCCGGCCGCTCGGCGATCCTCGCCATACTTTCCTCGATGCTGATGCTCGTCCAGCCTGCAGTCGCACAGGACGAAACCGGCAGTTGGCCCGGTTTTAACGACAGCAACACCATTCGGGGGACGGTCACGGCCTCTGGTCCGAACACCTTTACCGTCCGCACGGACGATGGCGTTACCTATAAGGTGTTGTACAGCGTGAATTCCCGCGTGATTGCGAATCGAGGGCCGGCAAAACCAACTGACATTCACACTGGCGACATGCTGATTGCCACCGGCAATGTGGACAACGGCGCGAAGACAGTCGGAGCCGCAGTGCTCATCGGTATCGATGCCGAAGAGGTAAGGAAGGCTCGCGCTGGTCTCGGCAAGACCTGGACGGCCGGCAAAATTACTTCCGTTGACCTGGGCGATGAGCCGCGCATCACTCTCGATCGACTGGATGGCGTAAAACAGACCTTCTCCGTCGACGAGAACACTTCTTTCAAACATCATCACGAGAGCATCACTCTTGCCGACATCAAGGCCGGCGAAAGTCTGCGCGCAGATGGACACCTCAGCGGTAAGACATTCCTTGCCACCAACGTCTATCTGTTCAGAGCCGGCGAGCGCAGCGACAGCGATCCTTCTTCGCCCGAACCAGGACGTAGCCACGGAGACCGCCAACCATGAGCCCTTCCGCGCCCCCGCGCCGAGCCTTCCTCCCAATCCGGAAGCGCCCGCTACTCCTGTCGCTTGCAACCGCGGCCCTCGCCCATGGAGTGCTCGCCCAGCAGGCCGATGCACCGACAGCGCCCCAGCCCGCGCAGACTAACGTCCCATCAGACTCTGCGGCTCCGCAACCCTCGGCATCCCAGGCAGCGCCACCGTTGACGACTGCACCTGCCAGCACCGCCAGCGACGTTGAGGCCGCTCCGGTGATTGCAAAAACTGAGATCCACGGAACCATCAAGTCCGGCGCTACCCCGTTGCCCGGCGTTATGGTCACGGCGACCAACACCCTCACTGGCCAGAAATTCGCCAGCGCCACCGACGTCAATGGTAACTACAGCATTGCCATCACCGGCCATGGCCGCTACGTACTGCGCGCGGACTTCTTCGCTTTCGCACCGATGACCAAAGAGATCGTCATCCCGGCCTCCGGTCTGGCTTCCGCATACCCAGCGCCCCCATCTTCGACAACAACTTCCGCCCAGCCACAAACAGGGGTGGCCCGTCCCGGCGAAGCCAGGGTGGGACCCACTTCATCCAGCCCGGGAATCCAGGACTTTACCCTGGTCCTCTCCTCGCGACAGCAGGCAGCCGACGCGCGTGAAAGCGCCGGAAACGGCAATCGAGGAAGCTACCGCCAGTTCACCGGCGGTGGCGCACAGAACCTCGGCCTGCTGAGTGCCGCGGCGGATGCTCTTGCTTCCGGCGCGACCAGCGGCTTTGGCGGAACAACCGGCGCATCCCTCCCGACAATCGCCGGCAACACCGACTTCTCCGGCGATTCCGTCGCGGTCGCTGGACAGGCAGGCAGCAGCAACCCGTTTGCGGGTGTCGACGTGAACCAGCTCCGGAACAACTTTGAAGACATGCAGCAATCGCAGCAGCTCGGCCAGATTCCCGGCGGCTCGCAGGGTGGTGGAGGTGGCTTCGGTGGAGGCGGTTTCGGCGGCGGTCCTGGCGGAGGCTTCGGAGGAGGCGGTGGCGGACGTGGTGGTGGCGGAGGAGGACGCGGCGGTTTCAACTTTCGCAATTTCAACCCCTCCCAGC
>CAXTNK010000104.1:1075-14173 GCA_964245665.1 uncultured Acidobacteriaceae bacterium | reverse complement strand
GATCAAGGTCGGTCGCATGCTGTCGGACAACGTTCACCCGGTATCAAGCCCGGCGGTCGACCACCAGGGCAACATCTACGCCACAGTCTCCGGCGCCCGCGGTGAACCCGTGCCCGTTTCCGTCTACCGCATCTCGCCCGAGGGAGACGTTGATTCGTTCATGACCGGCCTGGTGAATGCCACCGGGCTCGCCATCGATGCGGACGGCGTACTCTACGTGTCATCGCGTCACGAAGGCACCATCCATCGCGTCACGCCGCATGGCGCTGCCTCCATCTATGCCGAGGGCATGGGCGTTGCGACGGGACTGGCCTTCGACGCTGAAGGCAACCTCTATTGCGGCGATCGCAGCGGGACCATCTTCCGCATCGCTCGCGACCGCCAGATCTTCGTCTACGCCACGCTTGAACCCAGTGTCGCCGCGTACCATCTTGCCTTTGGTCCGGACGGCACACTCTTCGTGACCGGACCGACAACGTCGAGCTATGACGTCGTGCACGCTATCGACAGCAAGGGCACCATCGAGACCTACTATCGCGGCCTGGGCCGTCCGCAGGGCCTGGCGCTCGATATAGCCGGCAACCTCTACGTCGCGGCCTCATTTCGCGGTCAGCGGGGCATCGTCCGCATCACGCCGGATAAAGAAGCCGAACTCGTCATCTCCGGCAGCGGTATGGTAGGGCTTGCGTTTATCCCGAATGGCAGCGTCGCTGTCGCTACTCAGAATGCCGTTTATGATGTAGCGTTAGGCGTCGAAGGTCTGCGGTTGTACTAGCAGGTTTTTGCCATCGCGGTACTGATAGATTTGTCATCCCGAGCGAAGCATAGCGGAGTGGAGGGATCTGCATCTTCTGTCATGAACGAAAGCCACTAAGATTGGTCCATCAGAACTTATGATCAGCGAAATTATTGCCATCGGCTCGGAACTACTCACCCCTTACCGGCAGGACACGAACTCCCTTTACCTGACCGAGCGCCTGAATGAAATCGGCGTTGCCGTGTCCTTCAAAACGATTGTTGGGGACCGCAAAGACCACCTGGTCGGCGCCATCAAAACTGCATTGCGCCGCGCAGATATCGTCCTGCTGATGGGCGGCCTGGGCCCGACTGAAGACGACCTCACCCGCCCCGCCGTGGCCGAAGCACTGAACATCACGCTCAAGCGCGATGCGGATTTGGTTGCTGCGCTCTACAAGCGCTTTGCAGCGCGCCGTGTCACCATGTCGACCAACAATAGCCAACAGGCTGATGTACTGGAAGGCGCCGTTATCATCCCGAACGAAAAGGGCACAGCACCCGGCCAGTGGCTCGACACGGTCTATGGTGAGCACCGCAAACTGGTCATCCTTATGCCGGGTCCGCCGCACGAGATGAAGGCCATGTACGAAGCCGAAATCGGGCCGATGCTGAAGGAAGCATTGCCGGAACGCTTCATTGCCAAACGCACGCTCAAGGCTGCGATGATCGGCGAATCCGCCTGCGACGCTCGCATTTCGCCTATCTACAAACGCTATAACGATGTCGAAACTACCATCCTCGCGCATAGCGGCGACATTCAATTGAACCTGATCTGCGAGAAGCGCGCGCCGGGCCAGGCGCAGCAGCGTGTGGATGAGCTGGCGAGCAGGATCGAAGAAGAGCTCGATGAATTTGTCTATTCATCACAAGGCGAAACACTGGAGCAGATCGTTCTCTACTACCTCGGCATGCGCGGCCACACTCTGGCGACCGCCGAAAGCTGCACCGGCGGCATGGTCGCTGAGCGGCTTACCAGCGTTCCGGGAAGTTCGCGCTCCTTCCTCGGCGGCGTCGTCACCTATTCAAATGACCTGAAGACTTCGCTTGCCGGTGTGCCGACCAACCTCATCATCCAGCATGGCGCCGTCAGTCCGGAGGTCGCGAAGTCCATGGCTGAAGGGATTCGTCGGCGCGTCGGCTCAACCTACGGCGTCAGTGTGACGGGCATCGCAGGACCGACCGGGGGCACTGAAGAAAAACCGGTGGGCCTGGTCTACGTAGCCGTCGCGGATGAAAAGGAAACGGAAGTCGTCGAGAAAAGCCTGCCCGGCGATCGCGACCGCATCCGCCACTGGGCCAGCCAGCAGGCGTTAGACTTAGTCCGCCGCAAACTAATGTAGGGCATTTGCCATGCAGGCGGACGCTCCGGCGTCGCATATGCTCCCCTTGCTGGCAATCGATCGCGGTGGCACTTTCTTTCAGAACTTAGCAAGATTTGCCACCCAGTCCGAAGAGTAGCCGGAGTTCCCAACGCACGATCTTTGTGCGCTGGGGTCGGAGCGAAGTGGAGGGATCTGCATTTTCCCTCGGCATTACTCTGAAGATGATGTGTCATCCTGAGTGAAGTCGAAGAACCTGCAGTTTTTTCATCAGCCGATAACATTTCGCAGAGATCAGGCAATTTGCAAGCACATCGTGTAAGAGCGAGGCCTGCTCCGCTCAGGTACGAACACGCCTCTATACAAACAAAAGCGCTGCGACTTCCTGTAAACTCAGACCCGAACGGCCCGCGCGCATGACCCTCTATTCCCTCATTTCGATCCTCGCGTACTTCCTCGGCTCCATTCCCTTCGGGCTCATTCTTTTCCGGATCATTCGCAAAGAAGATATTCGTAACATTGGCAGTGGCAATATCGGCGCGACCAACGTCATTCGCTCCGGCGCAAAAGGCATCGGCGCCTCAACATTCTTGCTTGACGCGCTCAAGGGATACGTCGCCGTGCTGCTGGCCGATACGATCATGCATGGCTCGGCCCATGGCATTCCTGCCTTACAGAACGCGGCTGCCCTGGCTGCAATCTTCGCCGTCCTCGGCCACGTCTTCCCTGTGTGGCTCGGCTTCAAAGGCGGTAAGGGTGTCGCGACAGCACTGGGCGTTACCCTTGCACTTTCGCCACTGGCCGCACTCGTCGCCCTCGCAGTCTTCATCGTGACGCTCCTGCTCAGCAAGTATGTTTCGCTGGCGTCGATCCTCGCCGTCATTGTCTTCCCGTTCTTTGCCATCTTCGTCTTCGGCACTCACAGGACGCTGCTTGCACAGGCTGTCATCTTTGCATTGCCATTGATCGTAATCGTCAAGCACCACAAAAACATCGGGCGGCTGATGCAGGGGACGGAATACCGCTTCGGCAAAACGAAGCCCGCTGTTTCGTGAATAATTCGCAGACGCCAGACGCCGGACGCAGCACCGGGCGGATCGCGGTGCTTGGCAGCGGTGCGTGGGGCACAGCGCTCGCTCTAAGTCTCGCCCGCAACGGCCACAGCGTTGCGCTCTGGTCGCATGGCGCGCATGTCTCTTCGTTGATCCGCGAGAATGGCGAGAACACTGTTTATCTGCCTGGCTTCGCGCTGCCATCGAACATTACAAGCACGGCGAATCTGCAGGCTGCGATCGATCGCGCAGAGATGGTCGTCACCGCGATGCCTTCCGAACATGTACGTGCGGTCTACACAAGCCTAGCGCCGCTTTTGGTAGCAGACCAACTGCTGGTGAGCGCCACCAAGGGTATTGAAGATGGCACACATCTCCGCATCAGCGAAGTGATTGCCGATACCGTCCACTCGCAACTGCTTGAGTTACCTATCGCCGTACTGAGCGGGCCGACCTTCGCCTTTGAAGTGGCTGCGGGCCTTCCCACTGCACTCACAGCTGCTTCTACGGATGCGAGCTCTGCGCTTCGTGTTCAGCAGGCATTCAGTTCCCAGCGCATGCGTGTCTACACCAACGAAGACATTGTCGGCGTCGAACTCGGGGGCGCCCTCAAGAATGTCATCGCCATCGCAACCGGCATCGCCGCCGGTCTTGAGCTGGGACACAATGCCATGGCCGCGCTCATCACCCGCGGTATCGCCGAAGTAACGCGCCTGGCTATCGCCTGCGGAGGCCGTGGTGAAACACTGGCCGGCCTCTCCGGTATCGGCGACCTGGTGCTGACATGCACTGGCTCTCTCTCGCGCAATCGCACGGTCGGCATTGCACTGGGCCAGGGGCGCACGCTCGAAGACATTCTTCAGGGATTAGGCGGCAAGGTAGCCGAAGGCGTCCGCACTACTCCGGCTGCATTGGGGCTGGCTCAAAAGCACAACATCGAAATGCCCATCACCGAGCAGATGGAGCTGATCCTGCGCCGGGGTAAGTCTCCCCGCGACGCGATGCGCGACCTGATGTCGCGCCCCGGCCGAGACGAGTGATGCGGAGGAATGAGGCGCCAAGTCAAACCCGCTACACTAGACCCGGCACACAATCATGATTCAGACACTTTTTGGCAGTCTTAATGAGCCCGAACGCAAGGGCATATTCGACCGGATGAAGCAGGCGGTTTCGCGGACGCGCGAGACCCTGAACGACAATATTCAGACGATCGTCGCACTGACTCGCGAGGTCGACGAGTCCTCCCTAGAAGAGCTCGAGATGAGCCTCATCTCTTCCGACATCGGCGTGACAGCATCAAGCGAGATCGTCGAGTCGCTGCGCGAAGTCGCCAAGCGACAGCCCATCCACAATGGCACCGAGTTGAAGACCCTGCTCAAGGCCGAGCTCAAGCACATACTCGACGAACATCAGCCTGTTGAATCCGACAAGAAGTGGATGCCCGAGATCATCTTCATGGTCGGCGTCAACGGTACCGGCAAAACCACTACCAGCGGCAAACTCGCGGCCTGGCATCGCAAGCACAATCGCACGGTCCTGCTATGCGCGGCCGATACATTCCGCGCGGCCGCAATCGAGCAGCTCGAAGTGTGGTCGCAGCGTACAGGCGTCGACATGATCAAGACAAAACAGGGCGGCGATCCTTCCGCCGTGCTGTTCGACGCCATGCAGGCGGCGCGCGCCCGCAACACCGAGATCCTCCTGGTCGATACAGCCGGACGTCTGCACACCAAGAACAACCTGATGATCGAGCTCGACAAGATGCGCCGCATAGCCCAGCGCTTCTCGCCCTTCGCCCCGCACCAGGTACTGCTGGTGATGGATGCAACGACCGGCCAGAATGGCCTGCAGCAGGCGCGACTCTTCACGGAGTCGGCTGGTGTCACCGGCATTGTGCTGACCAAGCTCGACGGCACGGCGAAGGGCGGCATCGCTGTTGCGATCGCGCGTGAATTAAAGCTGCCGGTGCGCTTTGTCGGAGTCGGGGAAAAACTCGATGACCTGTTACCCTTTGACAGCTCGGCGTTTGTAGATTCGCTGCTTGGTGCGTAAACCGTAAAGGAAAGCAGATGCAGGTCATTCCACTCCGCTTCTCGCTGCAGCATACAAAATTCGCATGACTTCCGCTGCGACCGAGAACGATCTGCACTGGATGCGCCTCGCCCTGGCCCAGGCTGAAAAAGGAATCGGCCTCGCTTCTCCCAATCCCACTGTCGGCTGCGTGCTGGTTGATCAAGAAAACACCATCGTCGGCGAAGGCTTTCACCAGTACGCAGAGCGGGACCACGCGGAAGTCGTCGCCCTCCGCGCAGGCGGCGAGCGCGCCCGCCACTCGACCGCTTACGTCACGCTCGAACCCTGCAGTCACCATGGCCGCACCGGTCCATGCGCCGATGCGCTGATCGCCGCGGGTATCGCGCGCGTAGTCGTCGCTACGCTTGATGCAAACCCGGTCGTTCGCGGCAATGGTGTTGCGCGCCTCCAAGCAGCCGGTATCCCGGTCGTGGTCGGCGTCGAAGAGCAGCAGGCGCGGCGATTGAACGACGCCTTCGCGAAGTACATCCGGACCCGCCAGCCATTCGTCACGCTCAAGGCGGCGCTCTCGCTCGATGGCCGCATCGCGCCGGCATCCCACGAACGCGATGCGCGCGCGCCCGTCTGGCTGACCGGGGAACCGGCGCGGCTTGAAGTTCAACGCATGCGCCATGCTAACGATGCCCTTCTGACCGGCGTCGGCACAGTGCTGGCCGATGATCCGATGATGACCGATCGCAGTGGTCTGCCGCGCCGCCAGCCGCTGCTGCGCGTGGTGCTGGATACGTACATGCGCATCCCCATCGCCTCGAAACTGGTCGAAGGATCGCGTGATGGCGATCTGCTGATTTTCAGCAGTCAGGCCGAGCCGGTGAAGGCGGCCGAGTTATTGACGCAAGGGATACTTGTAGAGCAGATCGCGGCCACGCCGAGTGGTCTGCCACTGGAAAAGGTGCTCAGCAGCCTTGGGGAAATGGGGGTGACCAGCGTCATGATCGAGGCGGGTACGCGTCTGAATACAACAATGCTGGAACGCGGACTCGTTGACCGGCTGGTCCTTTTTTATGCGCCGGTCCTGCTGGGCCCAGAGGGTCTGCCGCTGATCCACTCGTCGCAAGACATCACCCGTCTGCCCTCGCCCGAGGTAAGCCGTTTCGGCGATGATCTATGCCTCACCAGCACTTTGCGCACCTATTGGAAGGACTAGAGTCCTGCGCCGGGTGAGAACAAGGAAAGTCCTCCGACTACGCTGCGCTTCGCTCAGGATGACACTGCCGTGTGGAACACCTGCGGAAGATAAAAGCTATATTCTGAAATCATGTTTACTGGATTGATCGAGCAGACGGGCAGCATCGTTGCCCTTGAGACTGGCCATGGCGCGCGCCGCATCACCGTCGCTGCTCCCGGCCTTGCAGCGCGCCTGCGCGAAGGCGACAGCATCGCCGTCAGCGGTGTCTGCCTGACCGCGCTCGAGATAACGCCGGACGTCTTCCACGCCGACCTGGCGCAGGAGACCGTCGATCGCACCTCGCTCATCCGGCTCAGGCCTGGCTCTCTCGTCAACCTGGAACTGCCGACCCCCGCCGGCACCCCGCTCGGCGGCCACGTCGTCCAGGGCCATGTCGATGCGACCGGGGAAATTGTATCGCTTACCGCCGTTTCACCTGGCGCACCAATAGCCGAAACAGACTGGCTGCTGAAGGTCAAGGTGCCGGAAGCCGTCGGCCGCTTCATGGTTGAAAAAGGTTCCATCGCGATCGAGGGGATGAGCCTCACGGTGGCGAAGTGGGAGGGCGACACGGTCACGATCGCCATCATCCCGCACACCTACGCGCGGACCAATCTGCACACTCTCCAGGCAGGCGATCCGGTCAACCTCGAGGCAGACGTGATGATGAAGTTTGCCGCGCAGCAGGCCAGAAAAAACAAAGAACTGGAAACTTCTGCGCTCACCGTGGGTTATCTCCTCCAGCACGGCTACTAGAGCCTGTTTCATAGTTTGCTTTACCTGTTCCTCTTAGACATGCAACCCGCTTGGATAGCTGGTCGCAGATGTGGCACCTCGGTTTCAACGTGTTCATGAAACAGGTTCTGGACGCGCAGTCGGGACTCACCATAAAAGTGCATTGCCTCGCTGGCCGCGGTCGCGATAACAATGCACTGTGAGATTTCCTTCTGCTAAAGCCGGCATCCTAGCACGTCGAGGGCTTTCGCCATGGAACAGGAACAGAGCTTTTGCACCAGGAATGTCGCCCAATATCTTATGTATGTCGCCTTGATCGCCCTTTGCGTACTGGGGATCTTCTACCTGCTGATGCATGCCCGGCCGCAGATTGCGCCGCAGGTGAAATCCGATACGCATTCCCGGCTCGCATGGCCGTACGCACCCGCATTCTGTCCCGCTTCAATCAACGCCTGATAATCCAGTTAAGATCGGCCTGCTGACTTGCAAACGAAGGATCGACGAGAAAAAGTGAAAGCAGCGCCGATAGCCCGGGCGCGTGGTGGATGGCTGGCCAGCGAACCGCTGCTGCTGATCGGCGTCATCATCCTGGCCCTCTACTTCGCCCGCACCCTGCTCATACCGCTGGCCTTCGCGATCGTCTTCAACTTTCTGCTGGCCCCGGCGGTTGGCCTGCTGGAAGGCTGGCGGCTCAAGCGCGGCTTCGCCATTCTGCTGGTCATCCTGGTCTTCTTTTCGAGTGTCGCGACGGTAGGCTGGATTGTCGCGCGGCAGGTCGTCCATGTTGTCGAAACGCTGCCCGACTACCGCGGAAATATCGAGGACAAACTCAACCGTCTCAGCGCGCCTGCTGGCGGAGCAGCCGGCCGCGCTTTTTCGAGTCTCGAGGAGATGGGCGTGGAATTCTCCAGCGGCTCGAACCCGGTGACTGCCGCGGCACAGGAAAACCTGGCACAGCGTACGCTCTCCAGCCGCAGGCACACCGTCAGACGAGCGCCACTTCCTGAAGAACCGGCAACACCTGCCAGGCCGACGCAGGTAGAGGTCGTTCAGCCGCCGGTGACTGCAGGCGCCTACCTGAAGGACATGATGCTGCCGATCCTCCGCCCGTTCGGCATGGCAGCAATCATACTGGTCTTCACCATTTACATCCTCATCCATCGGGAAGACCTGCGGAACCGCCTGCTGCTGCTGGCCGGTATTGGCCACCTGAACCTTATGACGCAGGCGCTCAACGACGCAGCCCAGCGCATCAGCCGCTACCTGGTGATGCAGTTCCTGGTGAACGGCTGCTTTGGGCTGCTGTTCGGTATCGGCCTGTTTGCCATGGGCGTGCCGGATGCGACGCTGTGGGGCGCGATTGCGGCCTTGCTGCGCATTGTGCCGTATGCCGGCGTACTTGTCAGCGGTGCGCTGCCGCTCATCTTCTCGTTTGCCATCTCGCCCTCGTGGAAACAGCCGTTGCTGGTCTTTGGCGTTTTCATGCTGATTGAAGTCATCACCGCTTACGTCGTCGAACCATGGCTGTACGGCTCGAAGACAGGAGTCGGCTCGCTCGCCCTGCTGGCATCCGCCATTTTCTGGAGTACCCTCTGGGGCTGGCCGGGCCTGGTGCTCGCGACGCCGCTTACCGTCTGCCTGATCGTGATGGGCCGATACGTTCCGCAGATGAGCTTCCTGCATGTGCTGCTCGGCGATGATGCCGAACTTGCGCCGGAGGCCCGCTTCTACGAGCGGCTGCTGGCGATGGACCAGACCGAGGTTCGCGCCATTGCTGATCGCTTTGTCGAAGGCAAGAGCCTAGTCGATTTGTATGACGGCGTCCTGCTGCCATCGCTCAGTATGGCTAAACAGGATCGTCAAAAGGGCAGCCTGGATGAGAACCGGGACTCGGTCCTGCATCTGAGCGTGGCAGAACTGCTGGCGGAGTATTCGGAATACCGTAGCCCTGTTGCGCCAGGAGCGCCGACGCTTCCACCCGTCGCCGCTCATATGGATCTTCCGGCGCGCCGCTTCCCTGTCGTCTGTATTGCCGCCAATGACAGCTCGGACGAGATTTCTGCGACCATGCTGGCGCAGCTGCTGGAGCAGGCAGGCTTCAACACGATCCTGCTGCCGATGGCTGCGGTCACGCCGGAAATACTGGCTCGTCTGTCGAAGGACAGGAATACCGTCGTCTGCATCTCGGCGCTGCCGCCTTTCGCCTTTTCAGTTGCGAAAACAGCCTGTGCGCGCGTGCGGGAGCAAATGCCTCACAATCGCATCCTGGTCGGATTATGGCGCACGACCCAGGACCTGGATCAGCAGAAGACTCGCTTCGGTGCTGCCAGACCAAGCGCGGTCGTCGCGACACTCAAAGGTGCTGTCGACCAGGTCGCGGCCTGGAATGACGGATCCCCTTCACGGGAAACCGTCCGGCAGGCCCCATTGGCCGTCGATGCGGCCCTTATTGCGGAGTGATGATGCCGCCGACCAGGGCCTTCCCCGGTAGCCTGACGCCGCGGCGGTCATAGACGGGTACTGCCTTTGACGCGGCTACGCCTTTTTCAGGCTTTGCTGAGGATTTGCCGTTACTTCCCGGCTCCGGCGCGCGGTGTTTCGTGGTTTCCCGTTTTGGGTTCATACAACGATAGTAGCGCCCGGCTTTCTCTTGATACCCGGCCGCATCCGGTAGACTGGAAGGGATGAAGCCGCGCATACGCATGATCGCCATCGACATCGATGGCACCCTTCTCCCCAGCACCAGCGCCACCATCAGCGAGCGGAATCGTGCTGAGCTGCGTGCCGCCGAAGCCGCCGGGGTATTGGTCGTGATTGCCACGGGCCGGCGCCAGACCTACGCCCAGCCGGTCATCGACCCGGTCGGGCTGGGTCCGAAGAACATCATGCTTTCGTCCAACGGAACCGTGGTGCGGGAGTTTTCCGGCCGCCTGATCGAACGGACTCTGCTCGCAGCCGAAACCGCGCGTCGGCTCTGCGGAGCCCTGCGGCCTTTCGGCCAGACCATGGTCTTTACCTTTGACCGCGAAGGCGAAGCGGGATTGGTGGTCGAAAACCTGGATGCTCTGCACCAGCAGATCGCCAAATGGGTCGAATCAAACCGGCCGTATCTGCTTGAAGTCAATCCCCTGGAGCGAGCTTTCGATACCGGCGAAAAACCGATCCAGGGCATGATCTGCGGGACGGTTGAACTGGTCCGCCAGGCAGAAATCGCCCTTGAGCAAAGCGATCTACGGGGCGACGTCGCCTTCCACCGGACGGAATATCCGCTGCGCGATCTCGGCATTCTCGACCTTCTGCCGCCTGGATGCTCCAAGGGCACAGCCCTGTCGCGGATCGCCATCGCGCATGGCATCCTTCCCGAAGAAGTGATGGCCATCGGCGACAACCTGAATGACCTCGACATGCTGGACTACGCCGGACACCCCCGGCTGATGACCAATGCCAGCCCGGAGATGCTGGGCATGGCCGCCGAACACGGCTGGATATTGACCGACGCCAGCAACGACGATCATGGTGTCGCCCTCGCCATCGAGTCGGCGTTGGAGCCAGAACCAGCCGAATCGGTACTGGCAGCGACCTCACCGGGAGGATGGTAAGGTAGTGCGGATGACTTCTCGGCATCGCATCGCGTTGACATTGGTCGCATGCACCGGCCTCGTGTGCAGTGTGGCCACCGCGCGCGCCGCCGAGACCTTGTCCGACCATGTGGCCGAACACACGGCGCAGCATATTTCTTTGAGCAACGGCTTTGACCTGGTCTGCGATCACCGTACAGCCGACGGCGAAAAAACGCGCCTCTACCTGACCAGCGCCTCCGACAGCAGCTTCGTAGAAGTCGCGACGGCTGACATTGTCTCGGTCGAAGCCGTCACCCTGCCGCCAGCCCCCGCGAATCCGGCGACCACACCTGCAACAGCCTCGATCCCGTTGACAAAAGAGAAGCTGACGCCTGCTGACCTCCACGAACTTTTGGCAGTTGCCGGTACCGCCCGCAATCTCGATGTCGACCTGCTCGCCTGCGTTGTGCACGCTGAAAGCAGCGGCCATACCCGCGCCGTGAGCCGTACCGGCGCGCAGGGACTGATGCAACTGATGCCGCACACTGCCTCGGAACTCGGCGTTACGGACAGCTTCCAGCCAGGCCAGAACATCAACGGCGGCACTGCGTATCTGAACGCGTTACTGGTTCGTTATCACGACGATCTCGCGCTCGCACTCGCCGCCTACAATGCCGGACCGAAGGCCGTCGATCATTACCACGGCGTGCCCCCGTACCGCGAAACCCGCGCTTACGTAGCAAGGATTATCCACGAATTCAACCAGCGGAAGCTTGCCGAAGAAGCCCGGTCTCGCCAGGTTGATCACGCAGGCTTAAGGGCTCCCCACACACTATCCGCCCATACCTTTGCTTCCGAATAATCCCAACTCACGCTCTACGCGCACGAAAGGTAACAGGCTTTGAAGGCGAGACAACTGCTTTTGTACGTCGTTGTGATCGGAGCACTGGTCGCGCTGATGATCTTCGCGCGTAAGCATGTCCATTTCGAGTGGAGTGTCTTCGCAGACCAGATCAAGCAGGTGAGCTGGAAACATATTGTGTTCGCCGTGATTGCCATCTATCTGAATTACGTAGTGCGCGGCATACGCTGGGCTTACTTCCTGCGCTCGACCAAAAAAGTACACATGTTCAAGCTCGTCGGCAGCCAGGTCATCGGCTTTACTGCCGTCGCCATCTTCGGACGCCTGGCAGACCTCGTCCGCCCCTACCTGATTTCGAAGCGAACTGAACTGACGGTCAGCAGTCAGGTTGCCATTTACACCGTCGAACGCATGTTCGACCTCGGATCGATGGCGCTTATTTTTGGACTGGTCCTGCTGCTCGCACCGGACCGCGCCACCCTGCCTCATCACGAAGCGCTGCAGCACTCGGCCATTGCCTTCGTCGGCCTCACTGTTTTTCTGGCTGTCTTCGCGGTTGTCGTGCACTGGTCAGGTCTCTGGGTTGCCGACTTCACCGAAAAATCTCTGAGTGTTCTCTCGCCAAAACTAGGCGCCGGCGTTGCCACCAAGATCCGCGAGTTTCGCGAGGGCCTCAATTCCCTGCGCAGCGTGCCCGACCTGCTGATCGCTGCGGTGCTTTCACTCTTCATGTGGGGACTCGTCACGCTTTCCTACCTCGAAGTGATGCACTCCTTTGTCGCCTCACCGGAACTGTCCGGTATGACCGCGGCTCGGGTTGTGGTGCTGCAGGCAACCAGTCTCGCCGCCTCGATCGTCCAGTTGCCGGTCATCGGCTGGTTTACAACCATTGGCGTCGTCGCCGCCGCCATGCAGAACCTCTTTCACGTGGCTGCAGAACCGGCGCTTGGCTGCTCAGCCATGATCCTGCTCATCATCTCGATGGGCATCATCCCTGTCGGCCTAATCTGGTCACGCTTCGAGCACGTATCGCTCAAGAATGTCGCGAAAGCGTCCGAGCAGCTCGAAGACGAAGAGTTGATAGTCCGCAGCGAAGCCTGACCACAATGCCTGACCGCGAACCCGGGTGCCTCGCTCATCCTGATGCTGCATAGGAATGTGGCATTCTGAGCGAAGTCGAAGGATCTGCGTCTTCTATCTGCCACAAATGCGGGTGCCCCGGGTCTCGCCTATGAGGCCTAAGTGAGCAGAAGCCACGAATCAGATCTCTCACTCTCCAGTGCATTAAAATCAAAGCAGTCCAGATGAAATGTCCATATTGCGGGTTTGCGCAGGATCGTGTCGTCGATTCGCGCGAGAGTAAAGAAGCCGATTCGATCCGCCGCCGCCGCGAATGCGAGCGCTGCGAGAAGCGCTTCACCACCTATGAACGCATCGACGAAATTCCCTACATGGTCGTGAAAAAAGGCGGCCGGCGGGAAAAATTCGCGCGACAGAAAGTGCTCAGCGG
>CAXTNK010000104.1:0-1065 GCA_964245665.1 uncultured Acidobacteriaceae bacterium | reverse complement strand
CCTATATTCGATTCGCCAGCGTCTACCGCGACTTCCCCGACGTCCGCGAATTCAAGGAAGAACTGGAGCAGTTACTGCACCAGAAAGACCAGAACGGTCGCCGCCGGCCAAGCGAACAGGCGCCTCAACGTCCTCTGCGCAAATCCTGACGACATCGGCAAAATATGCCGCGGCCTTACCCACTGAGCTACTTAACCCAGAAAATCGGAGCCTATCGACCTAATGTCACAAAGTGCAGCCAGCCCAGCCCCATCAACGACTACTTCGAAGACACATAAAGCTACCCTCATTCCCGGTGACGGCATCGGACCCGAAGTCACCGACGCCGTCGTACGCATCCTGAAAGCCTCGGGCGCGAAGTTTGACTGGGAGCCCTTCGAGGCAGGCGCCGACTCCTTCGCCAAGACGGGTGAGTACATTCCGGCGGCTCTTTACGAATCGATTGAGCGCAATAAACTGGCGCTCAAGGGCCCGGTAACAACACCAATCGGCGGTGGCTTCAAGTCGATTAACGTGACATTGCGCAAGAAGTTCGACCTCTACGCGAATGTGCGCCCGATCAAGAACCTGCCCGGGATCAAGACCCACTATCCCGGCATTGACCTGGTGATTGTGCGTGAAAACACTGAAGACTTGTACGTCGGTCTCGAGCATGAAGTGGTTCCGGGAGTCGTCGAAGCCATCAAGATCATCACCAAAAAAGGTTCGACGCGGATCGCGGAATATGCGTTCGCCTATGCGCGGAAGCACCATCGCAAAAGCGTCCACGCCATCCACAAGGCCAACATCATGAAGCTTTCGGATGGCCTCTTCATCCGCTGCACCAAGAAAATTTCCGAGCAGTATCCCGAGATCGTCTACGGCGAACACATCATCGACAACACCTGCATGCAGCTGGTCACGAATCCATATCAGTACGACATTCTGGTGCTGCCGAATCTCTACGGCGACATCGTCAGCGATCTCGCGGCCGGCATCGTCGGCGGCCTCGGCGTCGCGCCCCGCGCCAACATCGGCCCGCAAGGCGCCGTGTTCGAAGCCACCCACCGCAGCGCGCCGAAGTAC
>CAXTNK010000103.1:0-14699 GCA_964245665.1 uncultured Acidobacteriaceae bacterium | reverse complement strand
AGTTCGCAGTGATCGGTTGAACAGGATAGAGCCGCAGATCTCCACTTCGGTCGAGATGAATATGTAGTGAGTTGAAAGTGTTTGCGGCGTAGAAGGCGATTCCCGCATAGCAGGGCGTCCACGCTGAAGTGGCAAGGCAATCGTGATACTTTCGGTGGCAGTCGCAGATTGAGGAGTTTTCGATGGCACAAGCACCAGTAGTTCCCAGTCCTTTGCCCACCCCTGGCTTGCCGACACCGGTCCTGGTTGACGAAGTAGTAGCCGCGCAGGCCCTTGCCCGCCGCTACCGCTGCGACTTTACTGACCTGAAGAATTTCCGTATCCAGCATGAACTGTTCCGCTCCGTGCCGGTGGACATGATGTTCCGCTACAACTTTGTCCCGCTCGAGCAGCTGGAGGACCGGCTGATCATCGCCGTCTCCGACCCAAGCAAGCTGATGGTGATGGACGAGATTGCGGGCCTGCTCGGCCAGCGGCTGGTGACACGTGTCGCGACGCTCTCGCAGATCACTGACCTGCTGAAGAAGACAGAGCAATCGCAGCGCGTACTCGACGAAGCGTCGGAAGGGCTGACGTTTGTCGTCTCGCTCGAAGAGAATGCCGACGAAAATATCTCGATCGAAAAGGTGACGTCGGAAGAAGACATCAGCCCGATCATCCGGCGGGTCGAGACGACGATTTTTACCGCGCTTGAACGGCGTGCTTCGGATATTCACTTCGAAACGTATGACGATTCGCTGATCGTGAAGTACCGCATTGACGGCGTACTGCAGGCAGCGATGGCGCCGATTGCGCGCGAACATCATTCGACCATCCTGTCGCGTATTAAGGTCATGAGCGAGCTGGACATTGCCGAGCGCCGGGTGCCGCAGGATGGCCGTTTCCGCGTACGCTACAAGACCCGGCTGATCGATTTTCGTGTATCGATCATGCCGACGGTGCATGGCGAGAATGCTGTGCTGCGCGTACTCGATAAAGAATCGATGAGTGAGAAGTTTCAGAAGCTCACGCTGGATGTCGTCGGCTTTGGCGAAGAAGATCTGCGACGGTTCCGGCGGTATATTCGCGAGCCCTACGGCATGGTGCTGGTCACAGGACCGACGGGTTCGGGTAAGACGACGACGCTGTATGCTGCGCTGAATGAGATCAAGAGTGATGAAGACAAGATCATCACGATTGAAGATCCTGTCGAGTACCAGATTCGCGGTATCACGCAGATTCCGGTAAACGAAAAGAAGGGCCTGACGTTTGCGCGCGGACTGCGTTCGATTCTGCGTCACGATCCGGACAAGATCCTGGTCGGCGAAATCCGTGACCAGGAGACGGCGCAGATTGCCATCAACTCGGCGCTCACAGGCCATCTCGTATTCACGACTGTCCACGCGAATAACGTGGTCGACGTACTGGGTCGCTTCCTGAACATGGGCGTCGAGGCTTATAACTTCGTCTCAGCGCTGAACTGCATCCTCGCGCAGAGGCTGGTGCGTATGATCTGCGAACATTGTTCGCGGCCGATTGACGTTGACCGTGAAACGCTGATTCTGAGCGGCATCGATACAGAAGAGTGGCGCAACTTTCAATTCCACGAGGGCGCCGGCTGCATCGAGTGCGGCGGCACTGGCTTCAAAGGCCGGACAGCGATCCACGAGTTGCTCGATCTGACGGATCCGATCCGCGAGATGATTCTCGAGAAGAAGCCGGCGTCCGAAGTGCGTAAACTGGCTCAGGCCGAGGGGATGCTGTTTCTGCGCGACTCTGCGCTCGACCGTGTACGGAGAGGGTTAACGACGTTGAAGGAAATCAACAAGGTGACATTTATCGAGGCCGGTCGTTAATGGGTACAGCATTATCTGGTCGCCTTCAGGATCGAATTCAATGAGTATCGTCCGGCGCATTTTCCCTTCTGATGCAGACGCGGTTCGGCCCCGGCTGGCTGTCGAGATTCTTCCCTTCCATGTACTCGCAGCGCGTCCCGGCGATGTGGCGGTTGCCGGCGAATCACAGGACGTCGTGACGGCCGTCGCTCCGCTGCGGCTGGGCACAGTTTCACCGGGGCTGAAGTCAGCGAACCTCAAAGACCGGGCGGCAGTGAGTGCGGCGATTCAGCAGGCACTCAACCAGGTAACGGGGCAAATGACAAACAGTGGGGTACGCGGCAGCAGAACAGGCGGCCGCTCGAAGAAAGTGACAGTCATTGTGCCCGATGCAGCGGTGCGAGTCCTGCTGCTCGATTTTGATACGCTGCCGGCGAAGGCAGCGGACGTGCTCCCCATCCTGCGCTTCAGGCTGCGCAAACTTGTGCCGTTTGAAGTGGATGATGCTGCGATCAGCTACCAGGTGCTGGACGCCCAACGCCAGCCAGGCAGCGAAAACCTGGTGCGCGTGGCCGTCGCCGTGATGCCAAACGCTATCCGCGAGGAGTATGAAGATGCGGTGCGGGAGGCCGGGTATGAGCCGGGATCAGTGCTGTCGAGTTCGCTCGCTGCGCTGGCGGCCCTGCCGAATGAAGGCGCGGTACTGCTGGTGAATCGTAATGCGAACTCGGTGACAACGGCAATCTCAAAAGCGAATGATCTGCTCCTTTTCCGGACGCTTGATTTTCCGGAACCGACACCGGATGCGATTCTTGATGAAGGCATCGACCAGCATATCGGCGAAGACCTGGTAACAGAAGAACTGCAGCAGGCTGTGTCGGTATCGGTCGCTTATTACGAGGACATGCTGCAGACGCCGGTGACGCAGATCTATTCTGTCGGCCCCGGGGGTGCGACGGAGTTAAAGCGACTGCTGGCTGATGAAACATTAAGCGTGCGCGAACTGGTGCCATCGCCGCCCGGTGCCGGGCAATCCGAAACGACTGGTATGCTGGCCGGAGTTGTGGGTGCGCTTGCGAGCTAGCAGCATATAGAACGTATAGTCGCTACATGAGTCGTGACTACCAACGGGACTACCAGAAAGAGACGATGCAGGTCAGTTCGATACGGGTCAATACGAGGATCAAAGATCTCCGGGCACACGCTTCAAAAGGCCGGCGGTTGAGGAAGCGGCCGGCATGCGTGTAAGTCTCAACCTGGCTTCACGGCCATATGTGGAACTGCGTCCGCTTTACAAGCGGCTGCGTCTCCTGATCGCCGTGCTGGCCCTGCTCGCCTTCGGCTTCTGGTATGTACTGCGAACGGAATTCGTACGTGCCCAGGCAGCGCAGGCGAAGGTCGATGCTATCCATGCTTCGGTGGCCCGCATGGAATCGGAACAACAGCGCGACCAGGACGAGATGCAGCAGCCCCGCCAGGCCGCCGTACTGCGACAGGCAAAGTTCCTGAACAATGTGTTTCTGGCCAAGGCCTTTTCGTGGACCGCGGTCATGATCGACCTCGAACGTGTTCTGCCGGCTGGCGTGCAGGTGTCGAATATCGATCCCCAGGTGGCGAAGGATGGCCATGTGACCGTGCGGTTGCGCGTGCTCGGTCAGCATGAGCGAGGCGTCGACCTGCTGCGTAATCTTGAAAAGTCACGACGCTTCCTGACGCCGCGGCTCACCGGTGAATCTGCGGAGACGAGCAGTTCATCGAACCAGAACGCGGCGACAAGCGGTGTCCCCAATGGGGTCCAGTTCGAGATTGTTGCCGACTACAATCCTCTGCCGTTGAAAGCCGAAGTCGCAACAGCTGCGAAGTCTTCAAAGACGGCCAGACACACAGCCTCCGATGCAAGCGGAGCGGTGTCGAAGCCCCGCACACGCAGGAAGCCATCCGCGAACGCCGCGCCACCTTCGCCGGGCTTTCTTCACGGCCGGCAACCGGGGATGCAGCAGCAGCCTGCGCCGCGAAACATGCAGCCTGGAGGTCCGCAATGAAGCTGACGCGCGAAAACCTCCTGACCTTTCTCAATGCCCACCTGCTGGTCGTAGTAATCCTGGCAGTTGTCAACATCGTCCTGTTCACGCGGCTGGCGCTGGCCTGGAACACACTCCGGACCGACAGTACGGAACAGATCCAGCAATACCAGGCGAATCTGAAGACCCTCGAATTGCAGACAGCACCATTGCGTGGACTGCCAGTCAAAGTCGAGACTTCTCAGAAGGATGCAGCTGCCTTTTACGAAAGGCGGATACCGTCGAACTACTCTTCGATTTCGGCTGAACTGGTGCAGTTGGCGGATGAGAACCATATCCGCCAGGCGCACCTGACCTACACGCCGACGCCTGCGCTTCCCGGCCTGGTGCAGGTGGCGCTCGATGCCAGCCTGTCAGGCGAGTATGCGCCAATCATGCGCTATATCAACGGGATCGAACGCAGCAAGCTGTTCTTCGTTATCAACGGACTTACTTTTGCCGGACAGCAGGGCGGCAATGTGAATGTGCGCCTGAAGATGACGACGTATATTCACGCTGCAAATGCAGAGAACCAGACGCCGCCTGCCGAAGAGGGTACGCCGGATGAAGCCAAACCGGCTGCGTCTGCCGCCGCACCTGCCTCGACCGCAGACGCAAGCTCGGGGAGGCGCTAGGTATGGCTCTCAAGCTTGGCACCGAGAATAAAGCAAAGACGTACATGGCCATCGGCGGGATGATTATCGCGCTGATCCTGGCGGTCAAGTTCGTCTACGACAACTTCATCAGCGGGCCGCCTGCGGCAGTTCCTCCCCCGGCGGCTGTTGCCCGGCCTGCCAGGACTGTACCCAACGCTGCGACAGAATCATCTGCCAGCAGCCGTAGCGTATCTGTCAATGAAAGTGCTACGCCGCTCGCGCCCTTTGCGCACCAGGCAATTGCCCTGCCATCTGCTTCGTCGCTTGACCCGACCCTGCATCCGGAGTGGATGGCGCAGGCGGAATCGACTACATACACCGGCAATGGCCGCAATATCTTCTCCATCAATTCAGTGCCGGAAGTGGCAGCAGTCAAGATAGAGAAACCGCACGGGCCGATCCGGCCGGTAGTCGTGGTGCCGCAGGGTCCGCCCCCTCCTCCGAACATCGACCTGAAGTTTTATGGATATTACGTGCGCGCGGGACAGCGCCGCGTCTGCCTGATGCATGGTGAGAGTTTGTTTGACGCAGCCGAAGGCGATGTCGTGGATCGGCGCTACAGGGTGGTGAAGATTAACCCGTTCTCGGTGGACGTCGAAGACCTGGGCTACAACCACACGCAGACACTGCCGCTGACTCAGAACTGATTATCATTTGATCAATTGTCATCACCAACGCAGCGGCTCAAGCCGGTTTGCAGAGGACGGGCTTACGGCGGAAGTAAACTCCCGCCCCTTCATACTGGAATTTGATGGAGCGTCTCCATTACTTACATTCAACCAAAGGGGTAGCAGGTTGGCTTGTACGTTCAACGTGTCGCGTAAAATGGAGTAGTGAGTCTCTAGGCGGTCGCTGTCTTGAATATTCTTAGCGCATTCTCAAACACCGGACGGGCGTCTGTCGGCAGTGCGACGAAGCATGCCACACCCCAAAAAAGTTCTTCCGGCTTTGGTGACGAAGACGGATACCTGTTATTCGGCGTACTGATCCTGCTCTTCCTCTTCACGCTGGCGCTGTCGATCGCAGCCCCCATGGTCGCGAAGGACATCCGGCGCGACAAGGACGAAGAGGCTGTGCAACGGGGCAAGCAGTACAAGCGCGCCATCCGGATGTACTACAAGAAGTTCAATGCGTATCCGACGACAGTGGCGCAACTGGAATCAACGGACAACATGCGCTTCCTGCGCAAACGGTATCTCGATCCGATTACGGGCAAGGACGACTGGCGGATTATCCACGTGGGCGAGGCCAAGGTACCAGTAATGGGATTCTTTGGACAGCCACTGCAGGCCGGGATCTCGAGTACCACTACCGGGTTGATGGGCAATGGGACGGGCGGCGTGGGAAGTGGTGCAACAACGAGTGGAACTGGCCCCACTTTTGGGAATTCTTCGTTCGGAAGTAGTTCAAACGGCTTTGGATCGTCATCCGGGTCTGGCAGTTCGTCCAGTCCATCAACGGGCGATGGCAGCACGCCAACAGCACCGGTAGGCGTCTTACCCGGGATGAGCGCAGGGGCAGGCACGGGTGCCACGCCAGGATCAACCGATGGAAGTGGCACAGCCAGCACTACCGGCGGCACGGGCGGATTCGGCACAAGTATCGCCAGCCAGTCGAGCAGTATCGGCAGCGGAGGTACTACGGGTCCGATCGTAGGGTTCGGGATAGCCATCGACAAGCCATCGCTCGTGATTTATCACAAGCAGGACAAGTACAACAAATGGGAGTTCACTTATGATCCCGTTGAAGAACAAATGTATGTGGGAAGTAGCGGCATTCCCGGGGCTACTCCGGTAACTGGCAGCAGTGGCACATCGGGTACGACTGGTGCTGGATCAAGTACACCATTTGGTGGCACGAGCAGCGGCGGCCCAAGCTCCGGAGGGACCGGAAGCGGGTTCGGTAGCACACCGAGCACACCCACAACCAATAGCGGGTCCACATCCAGTCCTAACTAGTATTGCGCACACGGCGATCGCGCATTGCGCCGGGTGGAGCTGGTTGGGACTCCTAGTGCGAGGCTGCAAAAGATGCAGATGCCTCCACTTCGGTTCGGTCGGGATGACAAATAATTGCCGTCCAGATCGGTCAGGATGAAAGTCTGGTTATCTTCGCTGGAAGTCAGGCGAGCCGAGGAGCAGGCCGGCGATGGTCGAGGCTTCGGGATCAGTCGGTGCCGGGATCGGCAGATTGCTGTCTGGTAGTTCTGAGCGATAGCGCCGCGGAAGGTCGCCGGGCGCGGGCGGCTTGATCGCTGCTGCCTGGAGGGGAGCCGAGGTTCCGCCACTTTCATTGATCTGTTTCAAAATAGCTGCTTGCGTCTGCAAAGTGGCTGGCCCGTTCAACAAAATATCAGCCAGCCAGTTCTCTTTCTGCTGGGGGTTGGTCTGCTGCGCAACCGTAGAAGATTGCCGCGACAGGTTGGCGATGAGGCTGTCCATATCTGTCGCCACACCCAGTTTGTTATTCGCGATATTGATCGCAATATTGATCCGGTCCAGTAGGTCGCCGGTATTCACCCATGCGCTGCTTGCCCAGGAGTACCCGTTGGGCGTCTGGCAGCCAAAGAAGGGCATGCCAAGCTGCTCCAGTGCCTGCAACTCCTGCGCAGGACGGACTACTTCTCCACCCGTGGCGCGGACGGCGGACAGGACGAATTCTTCCGGTGTCTTGATCTTGGCGCGGTAGGCATCTTTCGACCAGAACTCGGGTGACGCGAACATGGTCCGGAGTACCTCGCGGATATCCCCATCGGTCTTCATCCAGGTTGCGGCCATGCTGTTGACCAGCGCCGGCGATGGCTTGTCACTTACAAAGCGGACAGCCAGTTGCTGCGAGATGTGTCGTGCAGTCACGGGGCTGCTTGCGAGTAGATGCAGCACCTGCAGACCTTCATCCTGGCCCGACCCATTGATCGTTTTACCCAGAACGGTCTTAGGGCCCGGTTCGTGGCGCTTCGGGTTGAAGTTGAAGCCATTTGGCCCGTTTTTCTGCGGTGCATTTGGCTGATTTACGCCCCACCCGGTAAACACCTCGGCGACCTGTGTGACGTCCTGCTGGGTATAGCCGCCATCTACGCCGAGGGTGTGCAGTTCCATCAGTTCACGGGCATAGTTTTCATTCAGGCCCAGATCGGCTTTCGGCTTTGGCGGCTGTACCGCGGAAGCTACAGCCGGCTGACTTTGATTGACCTGGTTCTGATGCTCCTGCGAACGAAGACCGGCCTCTGAATGAGGCCCGACTGATTGCTGATTGTCGAGATAGGTCAGCATGGCCGGACTTTCCGCAGTGGCGACCAGCAGGTCTTCAAACCTGCCGAGTGCGTGGGGACGAATAGCGCCGCGCTCGTATTCGACCAGGTACCACGGCGTATACGGCTGCTTATGCAGGTAGACGTTGAAGTGGTTCAGCCAGAAATCTGTCATCACTGCTTCGAGTTGCCGATTGCTATAAACATCGCGCAGAAAGCGGTCAGCGAGCAGTTCTCCCGCGACCAACTGGTCCGGGTTTCGCATGGCCAACAGCACTTCCTTCTGCTGGGGCGTCAGATCGATGAGCAGTGTGCGCTTTTCGTTGGGAGTCAGGTTCTTTTGAAAGGCGATGAAGTCGGCGGCCGGCATGGCAATAATCTTCGCCATGCGTGCAGCCGGCGGCAGGTTCAGGATGCTGGCCGCCGCCAGTTCAGCATACAAGTGTTGCTCGCGTACTTTGATCGAAGGCGAGTGCGATGCGTCATCTATGGCCGATTCCGTTGCCTTCGTATCAGGAACAGCTGACGCATTGCCAAGAAAAGCGTTGCCAGGCATTGCGGGATTCACAGCGGTCTCTGCATGCAGCGCCCCACGACCTGTTGCCGATGAAGGTATGGTGCTGTTCGGCGGAGTGGTTCCATTGACCGGCGGCGTCGCGAGGGCAGATTGCTTTTCTGCGAGTTTCTGCTCGTACATGGCGATGCGACTGTTGTAGATGGCACGCGTTTCCGGATTATCCGGCATAGGTACTTTGTTATCGGCCACGGCGCGGACTAATGGTTCCGGCGGATAATTTGTGAGCAGAGCCTGCTCGCTCAGACGCATGGCCGGATAGCTGTCCAGCCGCGCTTCGAGCATCAGGTCGTCGATGGTTTCAGGGTTGAGCTGCTCTTCAATCCAGCGATCGACACCCATTGCTTCGACGCGCTCGACATCGCCCGGACGGGGGCCGAATGTGAGACGATTCAGTGCCTGTAAAGCGCGTTCGTGAGGCTGTAATTTCGAGCCGGTAATGGACTGGCTGGTATGCCGCGCGTGCGCAAAGATGGGCGGATTCGTGGCACAAACGAGCGACCAGATGAGCGCTGAACTGAGGAGACGAGCCTTCGCCTTATCCCTTCTCGTATGGCTACGTCCACTTACTGGTCGAGTTACTCGCATTCCCAGATGCTCCGCTGCCTATTATGAACCCTTGACTCAATATTTGTTGCGTTCTGCATAAGTCGACGCACGGGGTAATGTGACGGTTACTGGCCGACGCGGTCCTGCAGCAGCCCCATTTCGACATAGATAGGTCGCATGACAGAGCGGATAGCCGGAAGCTGCGTTGTAAACCATACCGCGCCCGCGATGCAGCAACTGCCTGTGAATAAGACCGCCCGCGGCGCGCCGAAAAGGTGGGCCACTCCGCCGGCAAGCAGGCTGCCAAATGGCGCCATACCGACGAAAGCCATGGTGTAGTAACTCATCACGCGTCCACGCATATTCTCTTTCACCAGCGTCTGGATGATCGTGTTGCTCGCTGCCATGCCCTCCATCATGCCGTAGCCGACGAACAGCATCATGATCATCGATAGCCAGAGCACGTGCGATAGGCCGAACAGGATCAGGCCTGCGCCGAAGATAGCAGCAGCGGCCGGAATGACTTTCGTCAGGCCGACAACACTGCGACGGAAGGCGAGTGAAAGCGCGGCGACCAAGGCTCCGCTGCCGGCCGCGCCCATCAGAAAGCCAAGTGTATGCGGGCCGCCGTGCAGGACCTTCGACGCGAACACCGGCATCAGCACAGTGAAGGGCATGCCCATGAGACTGCAGATGGCAAACAGCACAAGTATGGACCGGATGGGAACAAATGCTGCCACGAAATCCCAGCCTTCGCGTAGCTGCACCAGCATGGATGGACGAGGTCCGCGCGCATTCGCAACTGCAGCAGGCACGATACGCATCATCAGCAGCGAAGCAATGACAGCCAGGTAGCTGATGGCGTCGATCAGGAAACAGTAGCCCTCGCCGACCCCTGCAATGATGATGCCGGCAAGCGATGGTCCTAGCAGCCGCGCGACGTTGACCATCGACGAATTGATGGCGATAGCATTGCCGAGGTCCTTACGGTCTTCGACCATCTCGATCAGGAATGCCTGGCGTCCCGGCATGTCAAACGCGTTGATGAGTCCCTGAAAGATGCTGAGGGCGAGGATCTCATGGATGGTGATGATCTTCGACAGAGTAAGTACTGCAAGGATGAGCGACTGCACGCCCGCAAGCACCTGCGTCCACACCAGCACTTTGCGGCGGTCCAGGCGATCGACCCAGACACCGGCGAAAGGTGCGAACAGGAACGTCGGGATCTGCCCGAAGAATCCCACGACACCGAGGATCAGGGCCGAACCTGTAAGCCGGTAGACGAGCCAGCTCATGGCGATGCGCGTCATCCAGGTGCCGATGAGCGAGATGCTCTGGCCGCCGAAGAACAGACGGAAATTGCGGTGTCGCAGCGCACGCCAGCCGTGGGCAATGCCAGTCTCGCTGCTTGCTGGCCGCGCCTGAGAAGGCGTCGGGACAGGGTCGGCATTTACCTGGTCTATAGTCTCGGCGGAAGGAACTCCCTCCTCCGTTATGACTTCGACTACCTCTTGCGGATCAGTGGACGACACTCTTCCAGTTTATAGGCATGGCGGACGTTTGTTGCTCGTTAGCATGGGAAGAACGAGCTTCCATGAGGAATTCCATGGGACGCATCTCAGGCGATCCTGAGACTGCGAATCGAAAGCTTCGACAACGTATCCTGTTTTTCGCATGATCAAATTTCCCCTTATCTATCGTGAAGGCTTCTACCTGCCCTTCGGCAAAGCGCATGTGTTTCCCGGCGCAAAATACAAGCTGGTGCGCGAACGGCTGCTCACCACCGGCGCTGCGCGGGAAGACGATTTTGTCGCCGCGCAGAGGATTGATCTTGACGATGTACTGCAGGTACACGAAGCGGGGTTCGTGGATCGCCTGACGCATGGGACGCTCAGTCCGCAGGAAATCCGACGCATGGAGCTGCCGTATTCGAAGGCGCTCGTCGAGGCCACGCTACTTGGCTGTGGCGGCACATTGCTGGCGGCCCGGCAAAGCCTTGAGCACGGCGTAGCCCTGTCCATTGGCGGCGGTTTTCATCATGCGCATCCTGATCACGGCGAAGGCTTCTGCATGCTGCATGATGTGGGTATCGCACTGCGAAGATTGCTGCGCGATGGAGCAATCCGAAGCGCCCTGGTGATTGATCTCGACGTACACCACGGCAACGGCACTGCGGCTATTTTTCCGCCGAACGTAAACGAAATCGTTACTGTTTTAAATGAAAATCTGGACAGCGGTGTGCTCGTTGGCCCGAGCCTGCCGAGCAGCGATGGCGTCTTTACCTTGTCGCTTCATCAGAAGAAAATCTATCCGGCATACAAGCCGCCTTCTTCGATTGATGTGCATTTGAACGATGGTGTGGAAGATGAAGCGTATCTGGCCGCACTCGAACGTGCAGTCGCTCTCGCGCTCGAGCGCTTCACGCCGGACGTCATCGCTTACGTTGCCGGAAGCGATCCTTATTTTGATGACAAGCTCGGTGGCCTCGCGCTAACGATCGATGGCATGCGGCGGCGCGATCTGCATGTCTATCAGACGGCGAAAGAGCGTGGTGTGCCAGTGTTCAGTGTCTTCGCGGGTGGATACGCGCGGCAGCTTGAGGACACGGTGACGCTGCATACGAATACGGTGCTCGCGGCCACGGAAGTCTTCGCAGGTTGATGCACCGCCACTACATCTGCAGAGCTTTTTCGATTGCGGCTTCGGCGAGCGGCGCCATCACCTTGTAGCCGGCGTCATTGGGGTGCAGTCCGTCTTCTGAAAGCGATCGCTGCATCTGGCCGCGCGGATCGACCATGGCTCCGAAGTAGTCAACGTATAAGTCGCCACTGGAAGCGCAGTAGTTCTTCAGCCAGGCATTCAATGCAAGGATCTCAGAGGACGGCCTGGTGTCGAAGAGCTCACGCTTGCCCGGCACATCACCATTGACCGGCGTTAGTGAGGTGAAAACGATAACAATGTGGTGGACGCGTGCAAGCTCTGCCATGGTCGCGTAGTTTTTTTCGACGTCCTCGACAGAAATCGGACCGGTATTGCCGGCAATGTCATTCGTGCCGGCGAGAATGATCACGACGTGCGGTTGCAGGTCGATGACATCCTGGCGAATACGCACCAGCATCTGCGACGTCGTCTGACCGCCGATGCCGCGATTGATATAGCCTTTGGCGGGAAAATAGTGGTCGAGGTTCCAGGCGTCAGTGATCGAATCTCCAAAGAAAACGACGCGCTGCTCGCCTGCGCGCACAGGATGAAGCGCGGCATTCGCGGCCCGGTAGCGCCCAAGCTGGCCGAAGTCATTCATCAAGGCGGCTGCGCCTCTCTGCCGGTAGGCATCAAGTTGTGGATGGGAGGTTGCGGATGGCGATGCCGGCTGTTGAGCCCGTAACAAACTGAAAGGCCACAGAAAAAAGCACAGAATCCCGGCAGGCAGCAGACTTCTCATTCGTTGAAGATAACATTGCTCGGATGGCACCCCGGCGGCGAAACCCGGCTGTTAAACTGGAGATACGCCATGTTTGAGAATCTATCCGATAAGCTGCAACGCGCCTTCAAGAACCTTCGCGGTCAGGGGTCCATTACCGAAGAGAATATCGGCGAGGCCCTGCGCGAAATCCGCATTGCCCTGCTCGAAGCCGACGTCAACCTGAGCGTCGTGAAGGAATTGATCGAGCACATCCGCGTCAAGGCGCTGGGCTCGACCGTGATGACAGCGCTGTCACCAACTGAGCAGGTCATCAAGATTGTGCGCGACGAACTGGTCGCATTGCTGGGTGAAAACACTGCGCGTTTCAACTTTGCCTCAAAGCCACCGACGGTCATTTTGATGGCTGGCCTGCAGGGTTCCGGTAAGACCACAACTTCAGGCAAACTTGCGGCCTGGCTGCAAAAAGGCGGCCATCGCCCGATGCTGGTGTCAGTCGACGTCTATCGTCCTGCCGCGCGCGAACAGTTGAAAGTTGTCGCAAAAAGCATCAAGGCGAGCCTGTATGAAGGCGATCAGAATGGCGAAGTGGCCGGCCCTGAACTCGTCGTTCGTCTGGCGAAGGAAGCGCGCCGTGAAGCAGTGATTGCCGGCTGCGACACGCTGATTGTCGATACTGCCGGCCGTCTGCATGTCGACAGCGATTTGATGGACGAGATGCGGCAGCTAAAAACTTTGCTGGCGCCGCAGGAAATATTATTCGTCGCCGATGCAATGACTGGCCAGGATGCAGTTCGCTCAGCTGATGAATTTCATAAGCAGCTTGCCCTGACCGGAACCATTCTTACGAAAATGGACGGCGATGCGCGCGGCGGCGCTGCGCTGTCGATCCGACAGATCACCGGGCAGCCAGTAAAGTTTATCGGCACGGGCGAAAAGCCGGATGCGTTCGAGGCATTCCATCCTGACCGTATCGTCAGCCGCATCATGGGCATGGGCGACATGATGACACTGATCGAGCGGGCAGAAGAAAAGCTGGACCGCAAGTCATCAGAAGACTTCGCAAAGAAAGCCTTGTCGGGCGACGGATTCACGCTGGAAGATTTTCGCAACCAGCTTCGCCAGGTGCGCAAACTGGGATCGTTCCAGAGCATCATGAAGATGCTGCCATCTGTAGGCCCATTCGCCGGCATTCAGCAGCTTGCCGACCAGGTAGATGAAAAGCAGTTCAGCCGCGTCGAGGCAATTATCGACTCGATGACCAAGCAGGAGCGTGTGAACCACGAGATCATCTCCGGCTCGCGGCGCAAGCGGATCGCAGCCGGCTCGGGCACGAGCGTGCAGGAGATCAACCAGTTGCTGCGGCAGTATGCGCAGATGCGCAAGATGTTCAAATCCGCTGGCAAGGGCGGCGGCCTGCAGCGCCGGCTGATGTCCCAGATGGGCGGGATCAAGGGCGCAGGCGGCATGGGCGGTTTCGGGCGGTAATTTAATCGCGCCTATACGAAGTTGGGATGTGCCGGTTGGGAAGGATTAGTCTGAAGGGGATGAAAAGCGAAACGCGGATGGACCCTCTACAAGCCCAGCTGGATGACATCACCTCACAGACGCGCAAGCTGGTGCAGCCGGAGCGGCTGGAGCGCAATGAACGCGTGATCGCGGAGCTGTTCGCCACCGGTATCGAGGACAGACTCCTCAGAGCCGGCGACTCCATGCCGGAGTTTGCGCTACCCGATGCACACGGCAAATTGGTGCACTCGAATGACCTGCTTGCGATTGCGCCACTCGTCATCAGCTTCTTTCGTGGCCGCTGGTGTCCTTATTGCATAACAGAACTCGAAGCCTGGCGGGATGCCTACAGCATTCTGCGCGAACGCGGTTCGCTCTTCGTAGCCATTTCGCCGCAGAGCATCCGGCAGAATGACTTCACCGTAACCCAGCATGAACTGCCGTTTCCCGTCCTGCGCGATGAAAAGGCGTCAGTTGCAGCAGCGTTCGGGGCTGGGTATACGGTGCCTGTCTCCTATCGTGACTACTATCGATCGATCCTGGTAAATATCCCGTTCATCAACGATGAAGACTCATGGCGTCTGCCATTGCCGGCGACTTTTGTCATCGGTCAGAACGGCATTGTGCAATGGTCGAGCGGGTTCGCGGATTTCCGAGTGCGGCCCGAGCCAGAAGAAGCGTTGAGTGTGCTGAAATAGGCACAGCTGCCAACGCTTAATACAACAAAATGCACGATTTAACGGCTCGTCTCCACAAAGTCTAACCGATCGGCGCACCTTGACCCCACCAGCCGCCTTTGTTACTATCAAGTTGCGGGGTGGAGCAGCCCGGTAGCTCGTTGGGCTCATAACCCAAAGGTCGTAGGT
>CAXTNK010000102.1:14769-15108 GCA_964245665.1 uncultured Acidobacteriaceae bacterium | reverse complement strand
GACTACTGGGACGGCCGGAGCTCACCTGGAGCGGGACAGTGGCTTTAGGTAGCCTGGGCCATTACGATCCGGCGCACAACACGATCGTCGTCAGCCGCGTCTTTGACCGCAAGAACACGCCTCGCTTCGCCGTCGAATACCTGGTCTATCACGAGATGCTCCATCTCAAGCATCCGGTGAAAGTAAAGGGCGGCCGCAGATGCGTCCATCCGCGCGCCTTCCAGCTGGAGGAGCAGTTATTCCCCGAGATCGAACAGGCCAGGGAATATCTGAAGCGGCTCTAGGGAGGGCCTGGTGAAATACGTCCGCGCCTCAGCGGCTGAATACGCGTTGCCTGTG
>CAXTNK010000102.1:1150-14759 GCA_964245665.1 uncultured Acidobacteriaceae bacterium | reverse complement strand
CCTGAAATCGCACCCTTTCACAAAACAGGTCGACGGTATGCGGCGGAACTGAAGTCCCGCCCCTTCACAACAGGATGCGAACTCTCATCACTTCAAAACGCAGATCGGGGTCAGCATGCCAGGCTAGTCTCAGATACCCAGACTTCAGGCGACTGGATATTTCTGCGCAAGAATGCCGGCGAATGCTGGGCGGTATCCGACAAACACAATGACCCAAAGGATCGTCCACAGGATCGCCAGGGGCAAGCCCGCAGGAGCCATCGTCGCGTGGAAGGTAAGAATGTTCACGAGCAGCGGCCCAAGGATGGTCAGTCCCAGTGGAACGTAGTAACCACTCAGCAGAAGTACGCCGCCGATGATCTGTGCAGCGAAAATCACGACATAGTAGTGGGAGGCAAAAATCGCACCCATGAACTGCGCAGGAAGGCCGGCGGGCATGGGCATGTGCAGGAACTGCAGAAAGCCATTCAGACCGAAGACCACAAAGACAAGCCCGAGGAGAATACGGGCGATTAGGACGGCAATCTTCAAAGGTGACACCTCGCCAGGAATCTATCCAAAAATCATTCAATAGAACAGGACAAAATGAGAGGGAGGCGCCAAGCCTGGTAATGGTTGCCGTCAGGAACCAGGAGCGCCCAGTGGGATACCGCCGCCCGGAACACTGGTGACAGTCGACCTGCTGCGGGCCCAGGCAAACAGCGCACCTCCCACAATCACGGTACCGATACTGGCCACCTGCGCATTCGTCAGTCCGTGATAAATGGGCGGATTGATGCGGATAAATTCAACCAGGAAGCGCGCCAGTCCGGAGAGCACCAGGTAAAGTCCGGTCACTTCGCCGACACGCCGTCCGCTGCGTTTGCCGGCAAAATTCCACAGGATAGCCGCAATCACCATGGCCGCGAGAAACTCGTAGATTGGCGTGGGATGAACACGTTCAAACGTAGGCACCAGGCCGTGTGGAAAGCTCATGCCCCAGGGAAGACTTGTCGGTTTGCCGTAGTCGCCATCTCCTGAGACCAGGCAGCCGATACGACCCACGCCATACCCGACAGCCGCTGACGGTGAGGCCAGGTCAAGCATCCCGAGCGGGCCAGTGCCAGCTGCTCTTCCCTGCCAGAGCAGGACCAGGATCCCGGCAATCAGGCCGCCATACCAGGCAAACCCGGCTCGATCGAAAAGCATGCCCGCAGGGTCGCTCATCAGCAAATGCGGTTCTTCCAGTACATGCCAGAGCTTGGCGCCAATCACTCCATAGACCGTAGCGAGGCGACGATCGAAACAGCATCTGCATCGACCCGGAAACGGCGAAAATTCTGATAGAGCACATAGCCGGCAGCAACAGCAGCCAGCCAGAGCAGGAGTCCGAAAGTGCCGATCGTGAAGCGTCCGAAATGGAGGTAAGGATGCATGGGCTGTAATCAGGTTTGAGTATATCGTCTTGACAGGCAGCCAGAAGCTGCCGGGCGAATTGGAGATAATAGCTGCCGGCAATGATGAAGGAAGTCCAGTCCTACCCACTGCTGTTCAGCCGGGAGCAGATTGCCGGGAAGGTTGCTGAAATCGGCGCCGCCATCACAAAGGATTATGCTGGACAGAATATCGTCCTTGTCGGCGTACTGAAGGGCGCGGCGATTTTTCTGGCCGACCTCGCGAGGCAGATCGACGTCACCTGCACCTTCGATTTTGTAGCTGTCTCGAGCTATCACGGCTCACAGAAGTCGAGCGGCGCAGTGCAACTGATCAAGGATCTCGACCATTCGGTGGAAGACCGCAACATCATTCTCGTCGAAGATATTCTGGACAGTGGCCTGACGCTCAGGTTTCTGCAGCGGCACTTTCGGGGACACAAGCCGCGTTCGATCAAGGTGGCGGCCCTGCTCGACAAGCCGGCTGGTCGTAAAGAACGTGTCGAGGCCGACTACGTCGGTTTCCCTATCGAGAATCACTTCGTGGTCGGCTATGGCATGGATTACGCCGAGCACTTTCGTAATCTGCCGGACATCCGCATCCTGCCCGAATCAGCTGTAGCAAAGATTGACGCCGGACCTCACAAGTAGCTAGCATCCGTCCCGGGAAGAACACGTCTAACAAAGGGTAGAGATGCAACCAAGGAGCCTCAAGCATGTCAGCAATCGCCACTGATACATATGCAGCGCGGGAGACTTTTCACAGCGCCTCTTTTGCAGCGCACGCACTTAGCAGTGAACAGAACCTGGCCGCCGTCATCGATCACACTCTCCTGAAGCCCGAGGCGACAGATAAAGACATCATCCGGCTGTGTGAGGAGGCTGCCACGCACAGATTTGCATGCGCCATGGTGAACCCGTGCTGGGTACCTCTGGCCTACTCGGTGCTGTCAGGCAGCGGCGTTCCGGTTGGTGTCGTCATTGGCTTCCCGCTGGGTGCTTCGACGACTGCCAGCAAAAGGGCCGAAGCACTGGAGATGGCGAAACTGGGCGCGCATGAACTGGACATGGTGCTGAACGTCGGCATGCTTCGCTCAGCACTGTATGCGCAGGTCGACCAGGACATTCGCTCGGTGGCCGAAGTGGTACATGGTGCGGGAGGCATCCTGAAGGTCATTCTCGAAACCTGCCTGCTGACGATGGAAGAAAAACTTCGCGCATCTGTCATAGCGACAGCGGCGGGGGCCGACTTCCTCAAAACCAGCACCGGCTTCTCCACGCATGGCGCTACGGCCGAAGACGTGGCCCTGCTGCGCGGTGTCGCCGGCGGCCATTGCGGCGTCAAAGCTTCTGGCGGTATCCGCAGTCTGGCGGACGCCCGTGCCATGCTCGAAGCCGGGGCGAACCGGATTGGCGCCAGCGCCGGCGTCAGGATCATCTCGGAACTGGATAAGCCTCGCGCCTGAGGGCACCTCACAACCCTTCCATTCTCGGCGCGATACTCGTACTGCATGTATGCAGCTTCGGTGCTTCCCTGGTCTGAAGCAAGCCATGTGTCCTCGATTTGCCACAGTCCTACCCAAACTGATCTATGATTGCTCGATTGCTGCATGAAGAAACCTGTCGAGGACGGCGAACAGAGCGCAGGCGTGGCCCCCGAACCGGGTCGTGCCTCTCTGACTGTCGCTGAGGACGCCAGCGGGTTCGAGGGAGACTATCGGCCAGCATCCAGCACGCCTGTGCCGTCAGTTCGCGTCCATTCCGACCCCATCCAGCTCGAGTTCCTGATGCGGCTGGCAAACGCGCTCAACAGTACGCTCGATCTGCAGGCACTGATGCATCGGACGGCTGAACTGGTCCGCGTGGTCATTGATTACAAGATCTTCGGCATCCTGTTGCTCAACGAACGCACGAACGATCTGCGGATGCGTTTCCAGATCGGCCACAACGAAGACACGCAGCGCAAACGGATCCGGCTGGGCGAGGGCGTCGTAGGCCGAGCCGCGCAGATGAAGCAGTCCGTGCTGGTGAACGATGTTCGCAACGACCCGAATTATGTACCGGCCAATCCGGACGTGCGCTCTGAACTGGCCGTCCCGCTGGTCTTCAAGAGCAAGCTGATCGGCGTGATCGACATCGAGAGCGAGCAGGTCGGATTTTTTCAGACCGAGCACATGCACCTGCTCGAACTGACGGCCTCGCGTGTCGCGGTGGCGATCGAAAACGCCCGGCTCTACACAAGGATTTCACGCCAGGCGCAGATGCTCGAAGTCCTCAACGAGATCAGTCGCGACCTTACTTCCATCCTCGATCTTGACCTGCTCTTCGAACGGCTCAGCCAGCTGCTGCGCCGGCTGATCGACTACCAGATGTTCTCGATCCTGCTGCTCGATGAAGCCGAGCAGATGCTCGACCTGCGCTTTTCCGTCCGATTTGGAGAGAAGTTCGAGTCGTCTACGCGCGTGCCACTCTCGCAGGGACTGGGTGGCCGCGCAGTACGCGAACGCATGCTGGTGAACGTGCCGGATGTGCGTAAAGATGAACGCTACTACCTGGTGAATACCGAGACGCGTTCCGAGATGGTGGTGCCCCTCATCTACAAGAACCGCGTCGTCGGCGTATTGGACCTGGAGCACACCAGGCCGAATTTCTTCAACGAAGAACACGAGCGCGTGATGATGACCATGGCGGCGACGGTCGCTATCAGTATCGAGAATGCCCGCCTCTACCAGCGGCTCGCACAGCAGGAGCAGCGCCTCGAACACGACCTTGCGATGGCCCGCGAGGTGCAACTGCGCCTGCTGCCGCAGAAAAAACCACAGCATCCACACGCCGAGTTTGCGACACGTTTTCTGCCTGCACGGACCATCGGCGGCGACATGTACGACTTCCTGAAATACGATCGCGAACGCACCGGCATTGCCCTGGGCGATGCGAGCGGCAAGGCCACGCCTGCGGCACTGTACTCCGCGCTGGTGAGCGGCATCATGCGGGCAGGAGCGCCGCAGTGCCCGTCACCGGCAGAGATGCTGACCATGCTCAATGATTCGCTGCAGGAGCGTCGCGTCGACGCGCAATACGTAACCATGGTCTACGCTGTCTGGAATGATGAAAATCAGACGCTGCAGATCGCCAATGCCGGCGCCGTGCAGCCGCTCTTCTGCCGTGCGGGCGAAGTCGAGACGATCGAGGCAGAGGGCTTTCCCCTGGGACTTTTTCCGGGCGTGAGCTATGAAGAGTTCACGCTCTCGACGCGACCGGGCGACGCGATTATTTTCTTTAGCGATGGCATCGTCGATGCACAGAACGCGGTGGCAGAGATGTTCGGCGCGCAGCGGCTCATCGACCTGGTGAAGCTGCACCTGCATGAGTCGGCCGGTGAAATTGCCGATGCGATCCTGCATGAGATCGGCCAGTTCCAGAATGGCATCGAGCGATTCGATGATGAGACGGTCGTGGTGCTGAAGGTCCGCGCCGCGCAGTAATCAGACGCTCATCGGCGTGCGTTTACGACCCTGCATTGACCCTCCTGCATTTACCATGAAGACACTTTTTCTATTTGGAGCCCGCACTTGTCACACGTGGAAGACCCTGCACTGCAAACGACCCAGATCATCCGCCCTGCGCACAGCCTGATGGGCAGCCTGCGCCTGCCTGGCGACAAGAGCATTTCGCACCGCTACGCATTACTGGGCGCGCTCGCTGAGGGCACCTCGCACTTTACGAATTTTTCGACTGGCGCCGATTGTGCCAGCAGTCTCGGTTGTGCCGAAGCGCTCGGCGCAAAGGTCGAGCGCAAAGAGAGCAGCGTGACGATCACCGGCTGCGGCGGTCATTTCAAAGCAGCCGCGCACCCGCTCGACTGCGGCAACTCCGGGTCCACCATGCGCATGCTCAGCGGTCTGCTCGCGGCGCAGAAAGAGACGTACACGCTCATCGGCGACGCGTCGCTTTCGCGTCGTCCGATGGAACGCGTGCGGAAGCCTCTGGCCGAGATGGGCGCAACCATCGAGCTGACGGACGGGCATGCACCGGTCGTGATTCGCGGCGGTAAACTGCGCGGCATCGATTACGCGACGCCGATTCCAAGCGCGCAGGTCAAGACTGCCGTGTTATTCGCCGGTCTGCAGGCCGATGGCGAGACCACGCTGCATGAGACCGTGCGCACGCGCGATCACGGCGAACTGGCATTGCAGGCTTTCGGCGCACAGCTGCATCGCGGCACGGGATTCGTCTCCATCGACGGCGGCCAGAAGCTCAAGGCCATCGACGCCGTCATTCCCGGTGACATCTCATCGGCAGCCTTCTTCCTGTGCGCCTCGGCGCTCTTTCCCGATTCAAGCCTGGTCTTCGATGCCCTCGGGCTCAATCCGACCCGCGCTTCCCTGCTGGATGTACTGGGTGCGCTCGGCGCGCGCACCAGCGTACTCGACCTGGAAGAACAGAATGGCGAGTTGATCGGCACCGTTCAACTGCAGGCTCCAAAGGAAGGACTCGGCTCGACCGTCATCAGCGGTGCCCTCGCCGCGCAACTGATCGACGAACTACCAGTGCTGGCGGCAATTGCGCCCTATACGCGCGGCGGCATCCGCATCCGCGATGCGAAGGAGCTGCGTGTAAAGGAGTCGGACCGCATAGCTCTGGTCGTGCAGAATCTAAGGGCGATGGGCGCGCAGGTGGAGGAGTTCGAAGATGGCCTCGACGTTCCCGGGGGCCAGCATCTGCATGGAGCCGTCATCGAGAGCGGCGGCGATCATCGCATCGCCATGGCGTTTTCGGTGGCAGCTCTGAAGGCGGAAGGCGACACACAGATCCACGGCGCCGAAGCCGCGGCCATCTCGTTTCCGGAGTTCTTCGAACTACTGGAGCGAGTGGCAGTTCGATAGCTTCTCGAAATACGAGCGCACCCTGCAGTTCTGCATAACAAATAACGCCACACTCGAAAAGAGTGTGGCGTTGTTCTAGTTCTGCGGCGGTGGCGGAGTCTGCATGGGCGACGGCGGAACTGCAGGCGCTTCGCGCGTCTTCTCCAGTTGTTGCTGCTGTTCCGGAACTGCCGCTTCCGGTGTCTTTGGAGCAGGCTCAAGTCCCGGAATGATCGGGGCTGTGTTCATCTTGCCACCGACGGCATCCGCGCTGCTGATGCCGTACTTCTCCAGCGTGTTTGCAAGTATCTGCTCGAGACTGGCGCGATCGATGGCATAGGTCGCGAGGTCAGAGATGACCGTGTTCTCGGCAGCGGCCAGCGAACGCTGCTGCTGCAGAACATTGGCGCTGGTCGACGCTCCCAGGTGATATTTCTTCTGTTCCGCACTCAGTGCCTGCCGGTTGTAATCCCGCGTCGCAAGTGCAGCCTGCACGGCAGCACGGTCATTGGTCAGTGCATACTGCTTGTTGATCACCTGTATACGGATCTGCACATACTGCTGCTCGAGCTTCATCTGGTCCTGACGATACTCAATCAGCGACCGAGATTCGGCTGCCTGCGCCTCACGGTTGCGCAGAGGAATATTTAAGTTCACCCCAACGGCTTTGTCCGGTCCGCTGCTGTTGAACAGGTTCTGAAAAACCGTCGAATAGTTGATCGGTTTGACATTGCAAGCTTCAGCCCCGAAATAGGTCGGGCTGCAGAAGGGACTGACCGCGCCGCCGATCGCGTTTCCGCTGTAATAGGCATACAGGTCGACCGTCGGAAGCAACCCGTTCTTGACGCCTTTGATCGTAAGCTGAGCATTCTTCAGGTTCAGAATCGACTGCTCGATCTCTGGACGGTTCGCATAGGCCTCTGCAACAAGGTCGTCGGCGGACTTCTGTTCTTCCGGTGTCTCGATCAGCGAAACACGGTCGGTCGGAATTACGGGCGCGGCAATCACGGCGGGATCGTTCAGGTTGCGCGCAATCGCCTGCTTCATCACCAGCTGCTGATATTGCAGGTTTGTCTGCGAGGTGATCAGCGCCTGCTTGTCGGTCGCGACAGAATTGTCTGCGTTCAGAACATCCAGCGGTGCGAGTGTGCCAATTTGCAGTTGCTTGCGATCGTCGGCCGCCACCTGGGTTGATTGGTCAACGGCACGCTGTTTCGACTGCACGTCTTCATATGAACTGACGAGCGCCCAGTAGATGTTCTCAACCTGGTTGATGGTGTAGAGCAGCTGCAGGCGGAAGGCGGAGTCGGTGATGCGACGGTCGTTTTTAGCTTGAGCGATAAAGCGTCCATTCACGCCCGGCCCAAGGCCCTGCAACAGGTGTTGCGTGAGCTGCGCTTTGAAGGAGGACGTCAGTGTCGGGCTGAAGCTGTTGACGATACTGTTGCTGGTCTGCCGCGTGTTGTCAAAGGTTACATTCAGCCCGGTTCCGGTAAGGAAACCCTGCTGGTAACCGAAATTGTATTGATCAGTGTTTGAGTTCAGCGTGGACTGGCCGGTAAGAAATGTCGTGCTCTGCGGCTGCAGTGTTCGTTCGAGCTGTACCGTGCCGGTGATGACTGGATCGAGAGGCTCGGTGGTCGTGCCGAGCGACGCGGTCGTCAGGCCTGCAGTACCGCCTGCTGCACCACTGGCGCCGGCGGAAGTACCGCCCGGGCCGCCACCTGAACTGAGGGTCGAACTACTGCCGCCGATCGTCCCTGTCACCAGACCGGACTGCACGCCAAGAATTGAAGGCGTACCCGATTTGGCCCTGAGAATATCGGTGTCGGCGATGTCCAGGTTGTAGCGTGCGATGGCAATATCGTAGTTGTTTTCGAGCGCCAGCAGAATGGCGTCACTGAGCGAAAGATACAGTTTGCCGTCCTTGATCAGATCGCCCAGTTTGGGGGAATTGGTGACCCGCGGCGGCGGTACGTTGACGGAGATATACGGATCCCAGACCTTGGGGAACGGAGGATTGGGCTTGGAGTAATCCCTGTTCCCTGGAAATTCTCTGCCCAGATTCGTAGGAACCGGCGTCGGCTCCGGCGGAAATCCTGCGGTCGGGTTTGCCATGGTCGGCGAGGCGTTCGAAAGTGCCTGCGCCGGTTCCTGCGCTTCTGCAAACGGCAGAACATCAAACGGTAACGCATTGGGAAGCACCTGCGACAACAGCAGGCAGGCGATAGCGGTGGCAGATTGTAACTTCATGCGTGGTTTCAAGCCCCGTAGCAGAGATCCGCACGAGCAATCATGCGTGCAAGCTTAGGTACGGAAGGAAGCCTGGCTTCGTTCCCAACTTCAGCAGATTCGGTCCCTGCGGTTTCGAGCGAGTATACCGCAGCGACTGCTATCCATCGACGTGTCTTACACTTCCCTAGTGAGAAATCTTCCAGCCACGGTTCCACTTCCGGCGGACAACGGCAAGCCTGGCTCAGTGAACTGGAAGCTGGTCCTCGCCTACGACGGCACCGATTTCCACGGCTGGCAGGTGCAACCACAAGCGAAGACCATCCAGGGCGAACTGGCGCAAGCCATCCTTCGCGTGACCGGCGAGACTGTCCTGGCGCAGGGTTCGGGGCGCACAGATGCCGGCGTGCACGCCCTCGGCCAGGTCGCATCGGTCGCACTGTATGCACCGATCCCGGCGGCAAACTTTGTGCGCGCGCTGAATCGGACACTGCCGGCAGCCATCCGGGTTCTTTCGGCCGAGTTGGTTGACGCAGACTTTCACGCCCGGCACAGCGCCGTTTCCAAGACGTACGAGTACCGGGTGCTGGTTGCCGATCCATTTGCCGGGAACATTTGCACACCGTGGCAGGCGCGCTTTATTTATGCAGTCGAGCGACCGCTGAAACTTGACGCCCTGCAACAGGCTGCGTCACTCGTTGTCGGCAAGCATGACTTTACCTCATTTGCGGCAACGGACCCGGACCGCTCGCAGCGGGCTGCGTCTGCAAATGAAGATGCACCGACCAACATCAGGACAATCCTCGCGTCCGGCTGGTCACTCGATGCAGATGGGCTGCTGGTGTACCGGGTGACAGGCAGCGGGTTTCTACACCACATGGTGAGGAACCTGGTCGGCACTTTTCTCGAGGCAGGATGGGGTGAGCGGCAGGCTTACGAGATACCGTCAATTCTCGCGGCACGCAACCGCTCCGCGGCTGGACGCACAGCGCCGGCAAGGGGTCTGTTTCTTCATCACGTCGAGTACGGACCGTCCCCTGGGAACGAAGAACTCGCCGGAATACAGCGGCAAACTGACATAATACCTTAGGCTGATTTCCACGAAATGCTGACTACCCTTCCGGAAACGCTGTATGCACGCATCAACCGGCTCGCCGCAGACCGGCGGATTCACCAGGCCTTTCGCTGGTTTCATCTCAACGATGGCAGGTTGATGGACTGGCAGCGTGAGATGGTTTCCATCCCTGCGCCGCCTTTCGGAGAGGCCGAGCGCGCCAACTGGCTGGCCGAACACTTTGAGGCTCTTGGCCTGCGAGATGTGCACATCGATGGCGAGGGGAATGCCGTCGGAATCTTTCCCTCCGCCCGCGCAGATGCCGCGCCGTCCCTGGCTGAAGCACCGATCGAAGAATTTCAGGCTGACGATCCAATCATCAAGCGCGCGCCCATCCTGCTGGTCTCGGCGCACCTCGACACCGTCTTTCCCGCCGGTACCCCTATCGTTCCGATCGTCGAACACCGCCGCCTCACCGCACCCGGCGCCTGCGACAATGCTGCTGGCGTCATCGGCATGCTTTCACTGGTCGCCGCTCTCAATGCCGCGGAGATCGATCCCGCCTGTTCCATCATTTTTGCTGGCAACGTCGGCGAAGAGGGTGAGGGCGACCTGCGCGGCACTCGGTATTTGTACGAGCAATCGTTGTGGAGCGGCCACATCGCAACCCACCTGGTGCTGGACGGCGCCGGCGATGAAATTGCCGTGACGGAGGCCCTGGGTAGCCTGCGCTTCCTGGTCACGCTTCAGGGGCCGGGCGGCCATTCATGGAGTGATGCCGACGCCCCCAATCCGATCACCGTTCTGGCAGAGGCGATCAGCGCCCTGGCACAGTTGCAGCTGCCCACGTCGCCGCGCACCACTCTGAACGTCGGCACCATCGCGGGCGGCAGTTCCGTCAATGCAGTGCCAGAGTCGGCTTCAGCCCGCTTCGATCTGCGCAGTACGGACAGCGGAGAGCTTCTGCGACTCGAAATAGAACTGCGAGGCGCTGTCGAAAAGGCGGTGGATCGCTCGAACAACCGACCCTTTCATCAGAAGACGAAGGCCAGTCTTACCTCGACGATCGAGAGGATCGGGAACCGTCCAGCCGGACGTCTTCCTGCGGATGCACCACTGCTTGAAACCCTGCGAGCAGTCGATCGTCACCTCGGGTTGAAGACGCAACTGCGGCTGGCATCGACCGATGCCAATATTCCGTTATCACTCGGAATCCCCGCCCTCAGCCTCGGGGCTGGCGGGGATGGCGGCGGCATTCACACTCGCGCAGAATGGTTCGATGCGACCAACCGCGAACTGGCGTTGAAACGCCTGCTGCTGTTGCTGCTGGTAACAGCGCAGGATGTCGCGAGCCTTGTCGAAGCGCAGGTCTGAGCGTTCTCGTTCTTAGAACAGGGACACATCGGCAATTTAAAATCTGAGCATTGCCTCAGATTATGAACGTGAGCTACCCCTCGATTTGTGCGCCCGACCATTTTCCAACTTGGCCGATGCGCCGCCCTTACCTCGCAGTTAATTGGTCATCCTATATACATCCTCATATTTGTCATCCTGAGCGACGGGGTGAACCTGCATTCGCAGATAAGGACTCTGCACTAGACTCAATTCATGCATCGCTTTTTTGCCCCCCTGCTGCTTGCGCTTGCCGCGCCGCTCGCACATGCGCAAACACCCGACACCATTTTCTACGATGGTTTCATATTGACCGGCGAGGGTCTGACTGGCCCGGTTCCACGCCACGTCACCGCGATCGCCATGCGCGAAGGAGTCGTCACGGCCATCGGCAGCGACTCCACCATCCTGGCGATGAAAGGGCCGAAAACACAGCTTGTCGATCTCGACGATGCGTTCGTCCTGCCGGGCCTGAATGACGCGCACACCCACCTGGCTGGAGCCGGGCAGCAGAAGCTTGCGATCGACCTGGATGGAACAACCTCACTGGCGGACATGAAGATGCGCATCGAGCAGTTTGAGCAACGTTCGCAGATCAGCGGTACGTATCAGGACGCGATGCGATCAGAGCAGAAGAAAATTGGCGCTACTTGGCTGCTTGGCGGCGGATGGGACCAGACCAAATGGGCGGACAAAACCCTGCCGAACGCCAAGGACCTGGACGCCATTACCGGCGATCATCCGGCCTTCCTGCAGCGCACTGACGGCCACATCGCGGTCGCAAATTCGGCAGCTCTCCGGGCTGCCGGCATCACTGTCGAAACCCCCGATCCGCAGGGCGGTAAGTTCGATCACGAAGGTGACAAACCCGGTGCGCCGCTGACCGGCATTGTCCGCGACACGGCGATGAAGATGGTCATTGCGCAGATCCCGCCGCCTTCGGCTCAAATTCGCAAAGAGGCGCTGACCCTGGCGCTGGATGATGCTGCCGCGCACGGACTAACCTCGCTGCAGGACAACTCCGAGTGGGCAGATTTTCTGGCTTTCGAAACGCTCGAACGCGAGGGCAAACTGACGGCGCGCGTGAGTGAATGGCTGGCTTTCAGCGATCCAGTCGACGTGCTCAAACAGCATCGCGCAGCGCACCCTGCGGACGATCGCATGCTCCACACTGGCATGTTGAAGGGGTTTATGGACGGGGCGCTCGGCTCGCGAACTGCTGCGCTGAACTCTCCGTAGGCGGACGACCGGTTCAATTCGGTCCTGCGACGCTACCAGCAGCCGAACCTGGACGCGATGACGACGGAGCGCATGGCTGCCGGTTTCCAGGTTGGCTTCCACGCCATCGGCGATCGCGCCGTCGAGATGGCACTGAATGCCTTTGCTGCCGCCGAAGCCGCGCATCCCGAGGCAAAGGCGCTTCGACCACGGATCGAACATTCGCAGGTACTTGGTCCCGGCGATTTCCGGCGTTACCACGACCTGGGAGTCATCGCGTCCATGCAACCAAACCATCTGCTGACTGACATGAACTGGGCGCAGGACCGGCTCGGTCCTAAGCGCGTGCCCTATTCGTACGCGTGGGACAGCTTCCTGCACCATGAGGTCCCGCTTGCCTTCGGGACCGATTACCCTGTCGAGCCGATCACACCTTTCCGCGGTATCTACGCCGCGGTCACACGGCAGAGTGAGCCGGTCGCCGGTCAGCCTTTCCGGACGTATGTACCGGCTGAACGGCTGACGATCGGTCAGGCCATTTACGCCTATACCCAGGGTTCGGCGTATGCAGAGTTTGCGGAGACCTACAAGGGCAAACTGCTGCCCGGCTTTGTCGCGGATTTGACCGTGATCGATCGCAACCTGATGGCGATTCCGGCAGTGGAAATCCTCAATGCACAGGTTCTTCGCACAGTTGTTGGCGGCAGGACGGTATACCTGAAACCGTCCGCAACATCTCCGAAAAAAATAGTACCGTGATGACCGCACTATCTTCTCAGAGCAGGAAAGCACACCTGCTCCTGCTGGCAGTCGCCGCCTTGTGGGGATCGACCTTCGTCCTCATTAAGGACGCCCTCAACGACGCTTCCCCGCTCGTCTTCAACCTGCTCAGGATGGTCATCGCCTTCCTATGCCTGGCCGTCTTCTACCGCAGGCATCTGAACCACATCACGCGCGCATCGCTGGCAGCGGGCGCCTTGGTTGGCGCCTGCCTGGCGGCTGGATATCAGTTTCAGACCGCAGGCCTGGCACGTACGACTCCGTCGAAATCTGCCTTCATTACCGGTATGGTCGTGGTGCTGGTGCCATTGCTTTCGGCCATTCCCGGCTTGCGCCGCAACGGCACGCGCGCGCCTCGTTGGAATGCCTGGGCCGGCGCGTTTCTCGCCTTTGCAGGGATCGTCCTGCTGACCACGCCGGCCCAGGCCGGGAAAAGTTATCTCTCCGGTATCAATGTGGGCGACATGCTGACCCTCGCCTGCGCTGTCGGCTTCGCGCTGCACTGCATGGCGCTCGCGCATACTTCGTACCGCATCGACCTGCCGCAACTGGCGACACTGCAGATCGGCTTCTGTGTGCTTTTCATGGCGGTTACGCTACCGCTCGGCGGCCATCTCTACCTGCACGTCACGACGCGTCTGGTGGTTGCGCTATTG
>CAXTNK010000102.1:0-1140 GCA_964245665.1 uncultured Acidobacteriaceae bacterium | reverse complement strand
GCACTCATCCTGACACTCGAACCAGTCTTTGCGTGGGCAACGTCGTTCCTCGTGCTGGGCGAACGGCTGCACCCGCGAGCCGCACTGGGCGCCTTACTGGTCCTGGCAGGAATCGCTTTGACAGAGCTGATTCCAACGCCGGTCGCAGCCACTTCGCATGAAAGTGTCTGACTGACCGCGATGTTTTCGCGTGACAGAAGACGCCGGCGCGCGTCTAAGGGGAGAGCGACACATCTGGCGACGTCATTGCAGGATGTGGCTGGCTCTGCAGCCAGCCCCCGGGGCAACTGAGGGTTGTTACCGATATACTGAGAAGTTGGAAGTCTAAACCGCAGCACTGCACTCTTCAGTACAGGGCGGACGGAGTGCCTACGGCATCTGCAACCACCCGGTCTTGATCCAAAATGGTGACCTGGCAATGATGATTTGCACAGTAATCCAGAAGAAAACGGAATGAAGAAAAATGAGGTTAGATCCTAGAATGAATTCGCTTGTTGAACGGTTGAATCTGCGCCGTCTTGCCCCGACCTTCGCGATTCTCGCGACCCTTTCTGCCGGCATCCTCATCGGCTCCGTCTCTGCGCACGGCGTTCACGGAAGCGAGGGGCAGGTCAACAGTTCCGATGCCACGCCCCTGACGATCCCCAACCCGGTTGACCTTTCGAACCAGTTTTCAAAGATTGCGAAGGAAGTGGGACCGGCGGTCGTGAACATCAGCACGGAAACGCTGCCGAAACAAACCTCCAAATCCAAACTACGTGGCCGCGGGGTCATGCCCCAGCAGGGCGCACCGGATGACGATCAGGGCGACCAGGAAGACCAGGGCGGCGGTGGCGGTGGTGCTGCGCCACAGGGTCCCGGCGGCGACCAGAACTTCCAGGATTTCTTCAATCATTTCTTCGGTGGTCCGCAGGCTGAAGGTCCGGGCGATGATGGCCAGGTGCGGGAAGCACTCGGTTCCGGCTTCATCGTCGATCCCCGCGGCTACATCATTACCAACAACCACGTTGTCGACAAGGCCGACAAGATCTACGTAAAGCTGTCGACCGATTCGGAGTCGAACACGGACCTGGGCCGTACCGCGAAGGTCGTCGGCGTCGACCCTGCGACAGACATTGCCGTTATCAAGATCGAAACGAC
>CAXTNK010000101.1:0-15126 GCA_964245665.1 uncultured Acidobacteriaceae bacterium | reverse complement strand
GGCGTCGACCATCGATCGCATCGTGCGTCCCACGCCGATCCGGAAGCAACTGCAGGCTGAGACGACGAAATCCCAGCAACAAGTCGAACCGAAAACGAAGGACGGCAAGTGAGCAGACAATTTCTGCAGCGCGCACTTTGTTGCCCGTGCGGCCGCAATCAAGTGGTCGCGTTGGGCCTTTGCGACTTGCTACACCCTGAGGCGACAGGACGAAGCCAACTACGCCGGTAATAGAGAAAAGGTATTGGTGCGCGACGGCTACCGTTGCCGCATTCCAGGCTGCTACGTCGCAGGAAAAGCCAAGCGGACGCTCGCAGTTCATCACAGAGTGCCAGGCGATAATCATCCATCGCTCATGATCACCCTCTGTCTCGCTCACCACGCCGTGGTGACGCGCAACCAGGTTCTTCGCAAGGACTGGTCCGAACTGCTACGCACTCTGTGGCGTGAGCAACATCCGCAGGCTCACGAACAGAGTAATTTGGCGTTCAATGCTGTCGATAATGAACTGAGCACTCAGATTCGTTTCCTTGGTCATGCTGCTCTTTCGAAGCCACAAACCTTTATTTTTCCATTGATGCCCTCCATCTGTATGTTGATCTTCACGCTGTCAGACGCATTACGAAACAGAATTTGCTTGAACACTTGGGATCGCGAAGATGCCGACAACGGTTTGATCATTTGAAAGGGCGACGGATTCGGCGCCGCCCTCAGAGAGTCTTAGCGGAGATCCTTACAGTCTCCTCCTAAATGCTGGGAGGAAGGACCTGCACTGTAAGCGAGTTCCAGATGAGGATTGCTCCCCACAACATATTCAACCAATTCCGTTGGCTTCAGGCCGGCTTGAAGCCTCCATGCATCAACGGACCCCTTCGGCGTATTTTGCTTTTGCTTTCCGGTGACGTTTACATAAAAGCTTCCCTGCCCCGAGTCGTATTGATAGATCGGAAGATGATAGGTCCCGCCTGTTTGCAACGGAAGTGCAGCAAATATCTCGCCCCAGAGATTTCCGTCCCAGACAGGGCCGTGGAAGGTGATTTCTATCGGTTGCTGCTTACCATCAACCATCTTCCATCCGGTCACCCGATTCGTGGTGTAGGCAAGATGAACATGGGGAACTCCGTCACGATCGGTGTCCAAGCTGATCGGGAGAAGGTTTTTACGATGTAGCAGGAAGCTGTCGCGTATGTCGAATTTGCCGTTTGAGAGTTGCTGGTGAACAACGATAGCGAGGGCATCAACACCATTCACTTGCTGGCGTTGAACACTTTGGAAGGTAAGCCCTATGGGCTGCTGCCTTCCATCCTTGTTCGCTGTGATCGTGTAGCAATACTCTCCGAGCGCCAACACTGTCCCATCGGGAATTGAAAGCGGAGCCTGCCCAAAAGCTTGGGCTGACAAGAACAATCCAACAAGTGCAGGTACCAACCGTCTCATCATCGAATTTCTCCCTTAGCAATCGTGTCCGCCACGCGCTTTCCATGATCTACCTGGGTGTCGATAAGGCCAAGACTAGTCCTTCATCAATCTTTTAGTGCAGCAGCATAGGCTTCGAGCGTTCCTCGACTAATGTCAAGCATCCCACCTACGTCAGCAAGTGCGTTGCGAACAACAGGCAGAGCGGCCTTCATGTCATCTGGCGTCACATTCCTTGGGTCGAAGCCCTTTACAACAAAGGAATCCAGCTTTAGGTACTCGATAAGGGCATTCCGCTCCATTTCCTCGAACTGCGTCTGCTCCTTGTAAGCCACGGAGAACGCTTGGACCTGCTTGTAATCCATGTACGTCGTAACGCCGGTCGTATTAGCTGTTCTCCAGGCCGCGTCTTGCAAGGCACCTTCATTGAACTGCAAGTTCAGCCCGGATGCATCGACAACCCGGTTTTGCAATCGCGCCTTGAGGAAATCGAGAATGAGCACTAGGTTCGTTTGTTCAACCATCATCACGTTTCGTGCACGCATCAAGGTGTCGCGGTTCTCGCGCAACTCCTGGCGAATGGTTGCTTCAGCTTCGTGGCGTTGATGACGATGATGGATGGCTTCAACCGATTGCTCCAACCCTATTGCAATCAGCAGACCCACCGTGATGGTAAAAAGATGCAAGGAAAAGTCACGAAATCCGTGAATTCCATGCTCGGGCGGATGGACATCAAGCATCGCAAGTTCTCCCGTGTTTTCTTGCTAGTGTACCTGTGCGCTTGTCGGGGGTAGCAGGGCGAGCAGAATGACTCCGATCACGAAAAATATGATCACATCGTCAAAGTTGCGGTGGATATGGTGTTTCCACGACTCAACAGTTTCGACCATCATCACCGAACTGTGGGCGATATTCCACCAACCTATGAAGGCGATCATGGACCGATGCTGAGACGGCCTCTTCACTGCCAAGAGGAGGAACAGCCCTACGGTGATGAAGACGCTGAGGAACATCGGCTCAATCTCATTCTTGCCTTGCAGAAGCCAGGCAGAATGCCAGAGATCCTTGTACAAGAAACGAATCAGGGCGAGATTAAACAAGCCCACGATCACCAGCGCGGCTTGTGCTAGCCGTTCTCTTCGCATTAGACACCTCACTTCAGTAGCTTTGCCCACCAGGGTAACGGCTGCGAACTCGTGGTAGTACAAATACGAATCTGCATCTGTGAAGGTTCACTTCAATCTTGCAGCCTGAACTTCATTCAGCCCGTGTGACTTACTTAGCTCTTCTGTTGGGAGCTACATACCCAATTCAAACCCATGCTGCTCGATGCTCCGCTCTGGCAGGTCCCTGGAATACGAGTGCGCCTGGCCCTCGGGCAAAGCGTAATCAGGCTCCTCCTTGGCGGTGATCGGTTCGCAGTTCCGGTCGTGGAACTGACCGGCCTGCTCGTCAATATAGAGGTGCCGGCCTGTTTGCATGTGCTGGTAAATCTGCATGGTGCCACTCTCCTGTTTCCAGGCGAACTGCTTGGCCTCGCGGGCGGGTAGCGCCTCCTTGAGCAGTGTCCAGTAGCGCAGGTACTGATCCATCAGTTCGCGGCTGCGGCCTTCTAGTGTACCAGGTCGCGGTCAAAGGTGCGGCCTGTTCCACCGGCGTCAATGCTGATTAACGTGGTGCCTCTTGTGAATATGCGCCAGCCATTCCTGATGAGCAAGTGCCGACGGCGAAGCGCAAGAAGACCATTCTTTGTGTCAATTCCGATGACCAGGTCCTTTCCGTTCGCAAGTTCATGCTGGAAATGCGCGGGTATGCTGTGAAAACTGCCAAAAACGATGAACAGGGAATTGAAATGCTTAAGCGCGGCGGCGTCGATCTGATACTCAGTCGCTTGCCTGGCATCGTAGGCGCGGTAAAAGCAAAGGGACTTCTCATGCCAACGGTGTTCATTGCTGGCTATGCTGCACCTGGCAAAACTGATCCGGACATAATCTTGATGCAGGAAAGGCAGTCGCCGGTAGAGGTTCTCGCCGCAGTCAAAGGTCTCCTAAACGAATTTAAGCTCAAACGTCAGCAGTAAGGCTGCTGGCAAGCGAGCTTGCATCTTGTTTTTGCTTTGAAGGAGATCGCACTGGCAGCCGCCATTCTTACGCCGCAAACAATCAAAAGGGCAGGCTATGGCGAGGTGCGAGATTGGCTCTTTGCGGTTTAGAACCGGCTGTTTAGCGAGCGTCAACTTCTCGCATGTTAAGTAATCCGGAAGCGCACGAAGGGGCTTCTCTACAATCCACCACTCCCCATGGGGAGCGGCGACTGTATAGCTCTTGTTCCAGGTCGAGGTATTGTTTCAATCCACGCTCGCCGCAACCATCTACACGCTCACGTCGCTCCCCGCGTGGGGGAGAGAAACGAACGCCAGGATCGCATCTGGTCCAGCCTGCATGTTTCAATCCACGCTCCCCGCGAGGGGAGCGACGCCGGAAGACCAAACCGAGACTGCTCGCATTGAGGTTTCAATCCACGCTCCCCGCGTAGGGAGCGACATGAGCGCGATCGCATAGATAGCAGCACGCGTTACGTTTCAATCCACGCTCTCCGCGTGGGGAGCGACTCCAGCCAGTCTAACGTGCTGTAGCGCATTGCTTTACGAATACAATTCGCGGATAGGGCAGAGACCCACTCCTTGAGATGCCAGTCTAATGGTTCACCTTCTAACGCCGCGCAAAAATTGCACTTAAGCGCAGCGCGAATGTCTCATGCTTTTTATGTATGCTTGGGGTTCGCGCGAGGGTGCTGCCATACTTTTACAAAATGAGTGGTTCTTGCGGATCGTACGACGGTTTTGCACCTATGTGTTCGAGACGACGTTTCCATTCTGTGCCCAAAAAGTAAAAGCGTAGGCTATCCGTTTCTACGTCTGCTTCGGCGAGCAGGCTGGCGCGAAACACTACCCATTGGGCCGCATCGACAAGGCATTCAAATACAGAATTCTGCACCCGTTGCCCGCGGTCTTCACAGAGTCGAGCTACCCTACGCAGGCGTTTCTGGCCTGCCTTGTCACGGGTACTTACATGGTAGCTGACTAGCACGAGCATACAGAGGCAGTTTACCTCCAGAGAAAAGCAGGGTAGCCGTTGAGACCGCCGCGAATGAAGCGTGCGAGCAGCAGAGACTGCACATACGGTACAAGGCCGAGCGGGATGCGTTCCTGTAGAAATGAATTTCATCCTGTTTCCTTGTCTGCCACGTCGCGATGACCAGTTCGCGGGTATCGTCGTGCAGCGCAATGCCACTGCCATCTGCTTCAAAAATCCCGACGGTTGGATCTGACGCCGGTTAATTAGTGTGAGTGCGACCCGATCGGCCAGCGCGGCACGTAACTCCTCCATCATGTCGAACGCCAGACTGGGACAACCAGGTCGGTCTGTATGCAGAAAGCCAACGGCTGGGCGAGGCCTACACTCTCCAGTGCAGACTCGATGTCGTATCGCAGCGACGCATAAAGAAAGGACAGCAGTGCATTCACGCGGTCGAGCAGCGGCCGTCTGGATCTGCCCTGAAAAACGAAGCTTTCACGGTCGCCAACAATCAGGTCTTTGAACACGCTGAAATAAACCTGCCCTCCTACACCTTCGTGGCAGCGTGCTTCATCGACGGTTGCGGCTCGGCTGGCATCCATGCCTATCCACGAAAGCTTATCTGCGGCTGTCCGCAGCCTGGCCTCCCGCGCTGAATCGTGGATCTCACGCGCGCTGCGAAGCAGCACCACCCGGCTATTCGCCACCTTTGCCGTGACGATTGTGCGCACCAGTGGCAATGCTTGTTCGGCTATATCCGCGATACGGTACTGCCGTCGGCGCAAAAGCACATCACCGGAGATTGGTCCCTGCACCCGTGCCAAGAATCTGCCTTGTTCCGTAAGAAACGAAATACCAACTCCTTTCTCGCAACAGAGGGCAAGCACCGCCGGCGAGCACGAGACCTGGCCCCAGCAGAGGAGACCTTCCAGTGTATGTACCGGGATGCGAAGCTTTTGCTCGCCACCAATTTTGACGGAGACGGTCTCGCAGTCGCGGCGAAGGTAGGCACCCTGAGTCATGACGTGCAGTGTATTGAGGAGCCTGCGCATGTCGAATCAGTCAATTGGATCCAGCAGCAAGTGGCGCTGCTGCGCAGCCTGCCAACGCACGGCAACCTGTGCACGGGCTGTGCCTTGCGGCAGGCACACGTCGATCAGCGAGCAGCGATCGCAGTGTTTTCCCGGCAGCGCCGGCGTCGTCTCATGCGCGTTATACAGGCGGTGCATGGTTGCGGCCAGCTGCTCGGTACGACCACGTAGTGCGACGGTAAAGTCCACATCGATGCGGCGCCGCGGTTCCCCGTAAAGATTGCGCCCACCGGTACCGAAACTCCTAACATTTCTTCCAAACAAATCGCCTGCGCACAGAGCTGCACTGAGTCACAGTCCGTCGGCTTGCGCTTGCCACGCTTGCACTCCATGGGAAATGACTCCGGTCGGCCAAGCGAAGCCGAAGGCTTTGCAACCGCATGCCGCGCGCGATACGCAGGTTCGGGCGGCGCGTCTGGCCGGGCAGGTCGACACGCTCATGCAGCAGGCGGCCCTCGGCGGTCAGCCGGTTTTCAGACCACGCCTGCTCCAGGTGGATGAGCGCCCATTGCCGAGGGCAAAATGCAAGGTGCTGTAAGCCACTCGGTGGTAGTGCGTCATCGACTTCCATGGCAATTAAATCATTCTCCTGCAGAGCAGTTCGCTAAATCCACTCCTCGAGCGTGATGCCTTCTGGCAGCATGCCGGCGATTTCGATTAGGTAGTCCCCGCGAGAGCGAGGTGGCCGATTTTCTACGGCAAGCTCGGGCCGCAGTTTAACGCAGACCTTGGAAAAGAGCTGGTCAGCACGGGCGTTACCGGTGTTCTTCTCATGTTTGAAGGCAATACAGCGCACCGGCGACATGAGACCACGAGCCGCGGAGCGGTCTGTTTCGAACATATTATTGAGAGCCTCTTTGAAGAGGGCGAGATCATCTTCGGTGAAGCCCGTCTGTTGCGCGAGAGAGGCGTTGAGAAAGCCATAGCCGCGATAGAGGCCATAAGGGATATTGAACTTGCGGCCTATGGTGCGTTCCTTTTCCAAGTCTTTGTCGTTGGTAACGGCGCAGCGAGTGATGGCAAACTCCGCGGTGACCACCGGGTCGAGGCTGCGCGAAAAGGTGAGTTGTATCGGACCGCGAACTTGGCCGGCGTTGATCTCCGTAGTCATGACTGCGCCAAAGGTACGAATGTCGTAAAAGTTGGCGCACATCCAATCAGTAATCTTGTGCGCCTGTGCTTCATTCTTCGGAAGTTTTTTCGATTCGGGTTTGATCCCTGCATCCAGGTAGGCACGGTTGTGCTGCTGGTTCAGAACGGCTTTTTCCTTAACATAAATCTGATGACCAAGCATGTCATTTTTCTTGTCGGCCACATAGTTACGAATCTTGCGCTTGAGGCAGACGTCAGTGATCAGGCCCTGACCCGTTTCAGGGTCGATGCGCGGTAGATTGCCTGCGTCAGGGTCGCCATTGGGGTTTCCGTCCGTTACATCGAATAGATAAACAAAGTCGTAGCGGTGCTGAACAGGCGTGCTCATGCATTCTCCTCGGAAGGCCTTGCCTTCTTCTTATATAAGTCTTGTTGTTGCTGAAAGTAGCCGACGATGAACTCGCCCTGCCCGGCAAGGTTCAGCGATTTTGGAAACCCGAATGGCGCCTCCATCATAGAAGCGAAGAGCTTGCTGTAAAAAATTTTTCCTGGCGCTTCCAGCTTCGCGAGATGATGGTTGTTTATCCGGAAGAGTCGCGGAAAGACCAGCGCCGGCGTAGCGCTTGCGGCGGCGAAATACTTGTCCTTAATAGTACTGTTTAGTTCGCCGTTGACGCTATCGGTCTGGGCTTTTTCAAGCAGGGCAAATAGCCGGCCACAGCGGTAAGCAACGCTGTCGCGTTGGGTATCCAGTTCCACGGGAACCTCCTTGGATGCGTCCTGTGTTGTGCCGCGCAGGCGCGCGTTGCGAACGAGGCAGGCCTTGATGGCGCTGACCCGTTCATGGCCGACATAACTGTCGCTGCGAATGCGACGAATCATCGTGGCGAGAAACGACTGGGGATAGCGGCCGCCGGTAAGCACGGCGCGGGCAAGCTCGCCGACCAGCTGAGGCGACACTGCTTTTGTATCGAACTTCGTCGTGCCCTTGCGCTGATATCGGCCGGTGGCGTTGGTGAGCATACGGATGGAAAGCGGGCGCTCGTCGAAGTTGCTTTTGAGCGCAAGGTCGCGCAGGTGCTCGCCTAATCGACGCTCCAGTTTGGGCGCCGCTGCCTCGATCCAAAGCCGGACGGACAGGCGAGAGGCGTTAGGCGAAAGGCCTAGGATGTAGAACTTTGTGGGTTCAGCATCCGGGGTTATCGGCACATTGCGCGTACCGTCACGGAGTTGTGTCAGCAGGCGCCGTGCCTCATCCACGCGTTTCTGATCTTCTTCCGACGGAGCGTCTTCGCCTGCAAACCCGGGCGTACTGCCAAAAAGCATCGCAAAGCTATCTTCGAGGGTGGGCTGTGGGTGGTCTGCCCAGAAGACGATTGTGGCATCCCCGAGCCCGATACGCCGTTCACGCAGCGACAGCAGGTGGTTCAGCGCATTGGCATACTTGAAGACTGCCACCGTGGAGACTGGGGCGTTGTGGCTCTGATCTTTGCCGTAGGACTCAAAGGCCGTGGCGTTGAACGAGACCAGCAGGGCACCAGCGGTCTGCGCATCGGCGACACCTTTGATCTTAGGTTCATGCAAGCGCGCGCTTGCACCGACTCTGCCGGTAACCAAACACATGGCAGTCGCAGTTTCAGGATCGGCCGGCGCAGCACTAACAGGGGGGGCCGCGATCTCGTGTACGTAGCACTGTTCTCCCGCGATGCGGAAGACACCGAAATGGGTTGCGACCTCCTTGAGCCGCTCGCTGAAGACTTCCGCTTTTTGCAGCGACCAGTCCCGCAGAAAAGCACACACGGCTGCGTACGCAGGTGCGGCGATTCCACGTTCGAGCGCCAGGTGCATCGAGCGCGATTCCTCAAACTCCCGTGCTGCCCGTGCCGAGCGTTCGGGGTCGTCCGTCCAGCCCAGCAAGTATTCGGCGTTGTCCCAAAGAAAGCAGGGGTTCAAGCCCTGTCCAGAAGGTTTGCTTTGTCCCGGCACAATCATCGTGCGCGGTTGCAGCGTTCTGCCATCTTGCCGCCGCATGTCTTCGAAGGAGTTCAACTGCCCGTCTGCTTCGAGCACGATGCAGAAGCTGACTTTTTGCTGGGAGAAACCGGGTTGTGCGAGCTTGACCGCACCCGATGATTCCAGCCTATCGTAATGCTCCACCAACCGCTGCAAGATCACGCCATCGTCTCGTGCAGGGTGGGGATGACGATGACCCCATCACGCATGTGGGCACGGAAGAAGCGCGCCTGTTTATCGTGTACGAAGTCGATGTCATGCAGCATCCATCCCAGGTCGCGTTCGCCACGGAGGGTTTCATGCGGCTCAGGCGCGACGCAGTTTGGCTCCAGAAGAGCGAAGTGGGCCGCGAATTCGCGGCAGCCAAGATAGGGGCGGGTGAAGCAGGCGCCGCGCCGGGCACGGCGGTTGAACTGGTCCAGGTGCTTCGCGGCGTTTTCTGGGCCAGAGAGGATGTCAAAGTGGGCATCGATGATGTACCCGACTTCTCGTAGTAGAAGTGCGGCGCGCTGCTGCCGAGTGTCAGAGTCCGATGCCACGATGCCCAGGTTCCCAGTGTTGGCCATCATTGCCCTGACAACACTGCTTTCGCTGATTTTATCCTTCACCTCATTGCGCCGCACCGAGGTGAAACGAATGGGTTGCAGCACGGTGATGCTGTCAATAATCCAGCGAATCTCCGGCTTCCAGTAAATGGCTTCGAGTACGCCGCGTGCCGCCGACGGAGTCATAGCGTCGTAGCTGACCCGCTCCACCTTCATCTCCGGCCGAGTAAACAGCGCCCAGTCGCCCCAGCAGTGCAGTCGAATACCATGCGCCACGACTACCGCTCCTTTGTTCAACGTGCCTTAGTTACAGCATTTTCACATGGATTTAATGGGAGGAGAAACACTCAGCTGGGTTTTCCTCTAATAAAGGCCAAATGGTATGCCTCTCGAAACCACCACCGTAACTGTGAAATTCTTTAAATGTTCCACAATCTGGTATCTAATCCCAGATTCTCTAGCCTAAGTCCACGTTCCTTACGATAGGCATCCGGCCGAAGCAAAAGACCCACTCCGGATTCGTGCAACTGCACCTCGTGACTGCGGAAAAGGGAATTGAGAGTGCGCTCTGGAATGGAAACAAGGTAGGGCTGTAGAAGGCGTTGCAGGACGAATTGAAGTGAAACGGATTCACAAAAGAGCTTGTAAATGTGTCAGCTTTTTGTAAAGCAAGCCTTGATGTAATCCGAGTCTGGATTTCAAAACGCCCTGAAGACGCGCTTGGGGCAATAACTCGGAAGCTGCTCAACGTCGCTTGCGGCTGCGTTTAAGCGCATTGAGCTGAACTTGTCAATATCCTTATCCCTTAGAGAGGCATACGCGCTCATCATGTTCTGTAAGTTGCCCGACAGACGAGGCCTTCATGCTCTGCATACACTCGGTTGTGTTGAGGTCGCAGCTGACGAGGTACGGATCAAAACATCGCGTCCTCTTCTCTTTCGCTTTGCAATCCTCTTTCAAGCTTTCAGTACGTGCGCGTGTTCTGAAGTTCGAGATCGAAGCAAGCCCATAGGTGTGTAAGTGAATCTGATCCTGGCCGCCCTTCCTGAACAAGAGTGGCAACGCCTCGAGCCTCTCCTACAAGTGACACAAATCGCGCTCATGGAAGCAGTAATTGAACCTGATGTATCGATCAACTACGTCTACTTTCCGCTAGATCTAGTAGCATCTGCCGTGACTTGCATGAGGGACGGCTCTGCAGTTGAAACGGTCGTCATCGGGTTTGATGGAATGGTGGGCGTCCAGGCCTTTTTTGGGCAGAGCTCTGCCAGCACCCATACCATCGTCCAGGTTCCAGGGAGCGCCCTGCGCATGCGTAGAGAAGACTTCCAGCAGGAACTTCACGATAACCCGCACTCCATCTTCAGTGACGCGATCGCCGACTATGTGAATGCATTCCTGACGCTGGCGACAATCACTGCTGGCTGCAATCGCATCCACCAAGTAGAACAAAGGCTAGCCCGCTGGCTCAAAATGACGCACAACCGTGCTCCAAGCGACGTCCTTCCTATGAGGCATGACTTCATGGCCCACTTGCTCGGTGTCCAGCGGCCTACCGTGTCGATAGCGGCCCATCAACTGAAGAGAGCTGGCCTGATCCAGTATGAATATGGGCGTATATGCATTGTGGATGCCACCGGCCTAGAGGCAAGGGCATGCGAGTGTTACGGATTGATGGAAAAACATATTGAAGAGATGTATGGCAAGCCTTTACGCAAGCAGTCACTTGGTCTCTCGGCTTCCTATACTGTCGACGACAGAGTTCGACACTACGCAGCTTCTGTCCAGTCGCGTAGCTTTGAGACTTGAAACCCGTCGCTCCAAGCGTCGGATTGCTCAAGGCCTTCTACCTGCTCTGGCCAGAATCGCGGAAGACTCTGGCAAGAGCAGGCTGCTTATACAGTCTTGCGTTGAACTCGTGCGATCCTTCCGTGGCGATCCTGATTCATGGACGTTGGGCGAATTCCGCTTTGTTCAAGCGTTTGCTGGAAGGGAGCGACAACAGTGCTCAAGATAAGCCATCTCGTGTATAGCGATCAGTGACACAACGCTTGAACATAACCAGCTGGGTGCTTCCAAATTGCTCGTGTGGTGCCTTTTAATTCAGCTGCCCGACTCTTTGCTGTCTTAGGATTCATCTGGCGTCCGTGAGCTTTTCCGACAACGCCTGCCAGGTAGCGAGCGGCGGCCACTGCTTCCTCTTTTGTCAGGCGATCTAAATCAAATGTAAGAGTTTGTGGCATGAGTTCGCGCATAACCATGAATCGCAGCGATTCAGGTGGAAGTGCCGCTGCGGCCGGCCCGGACAGGGCGCGCGATCTCATTATGCCGGTCTAGTGCAGCGCGATCCCAATGCGCAAGGTCCGCGGCCGCCGAATAAGTCTCTTCAAGAAACACGAGCAGCACGCCTGCAGGATCAGGTGAGGTTCGGACCTCTTCATAGTCGAGCAGGAATTCTCCCATAGCCTGGTCGAATCTACCTGCACCCTTCAGCACTGTTTTGTTCAGGCTCTCAGGCATAGGCGCGGCGTAGGCATAGAAGGCGCTTTTACCGTAGCCGCCGCTACCCGGCCAGAACCCCGCGCTGATGACCTCATGGGAGTACGCCTCCGCGTTGATCGCATCAATACCTGCCCGCGCGGGAGCCTTGCTGCCACTAAATCGTGTCACTGCCAGATCGAAGGAACCCCAGAAGAAGTGCACTGGACTGATCTTGCCGTAGAAACTGGTAGAGAAGCGCTTGAAGAGCGTATCGGCGATTGAGAGTACACGCCAGAAGCTGTTGGCTGCGTCTGGGTCGTAACTGGCATGAACAGTGTCAAGATCGAAGCGGATGGGGTCCACAGTCTCAACCGGCGTAGGATCGATCTCTATTTGAATACCCAGTGCTGTTAGAGAAGCCAGGTACTCTGCATAAAAGTCTGCGACAGATCGGGGGCGCAATCCAATCGAAACAACCTCCCCTTCTGAAGTGCGACAAACCAGCTTATGCGCAATGAAGTCAAACTCCATGTCGAGCAAACGCCCGCGCGATACTGGAAGCGGCGATGTCCATAGCCCGCGTGCAGTTACATATAGAGGCACATTCCACCAGTGGTTCTGCGTCGGCGTGAGGACCAGTCGCGTTTTACCGACGATCTGAGTCCACATGTGGAGCGTTCCTGCAGTATCTTTCCATTGGTGCCAATCGAGTCTTGGCCACCTTCCAAAATCTGGCAGAGGGTGTTGCACGGCATTTCCTTCTTATTGACAACGAGAGTAGGGTTCAGAAAAAGAGTAGCATTCCGAATTGTAAAGATGTAAACCGAGCGCCTGCGGGTTGAAAGCCTTTTGCGCGCGAGTGACCCGCTTGCTCTGGTCGGTCAGCTAGCATAATCGATCGCGCACGAGATCATGAACCGGCCGGACCCGGTGCTTAACCTCCTCTTCCTGGTCAAGGACTCCCAAACCCTCGAGGATGCACAATGCTTGGCCGCCCGAGCAGATTAGGAGACACTACGTGTCATCCACATCGCAGTACAGGTGCTCCGATTTCAAAAAGAACAAAAAGAGCCTACGCAGACAGATATTACGAAGTTGCTCCACTCTGTCCTGATCCTGTTCACGGGTCGTCTCATTAAGGCGGCCATGGGTTTGAAAGTCGAAGGCACTCATGCGACCCACCTTATTTGCTAATAGCCGCGATACCCCAGATGCTGGCCCAACTTAGTACGTAATGCAACCGATGCCATGCCAGACGGGGGGACGCTGAAGATCCGTGTGACGTCCGTCGGTACTCGACCAGGCATGCGCAGGAGACGCAACAACACATCAATGATCCCTTTTCACCCCTAAAAAAAACCTGGGAACTGGACTTGGCATCTGCGTACACTCGGTATCTTGTTCAAACATCACCGATGGCATGACATCGAAGCATTTAAAGCGGGCCTACGGCAAAGCTCAGACGACTTGTCTGCCTGAACTCTGTCCGCTAAGTGAGTTATATATTCGAACAGATGAAACCGGAAGCCGACCAGATGCCACGGCGGGTCTCATTACCGGTCGATTGTATGCAACGTAGATTACATACGACTGTACGCCATCGTTCATTTCTCTCGTGAGCGGTCGAGCTGTCGCTTCCGTCCCACTTTCGCGCTACTGTCATACGAAACGTAACGTTCGAAAGGTGCGAATTGTGCCACGAAGCGCATCTATCCAGTACGAGGAAAACTGAGATATGCGTGCAGAAGAAAGCAACAAAGCACTGACGGATGCGGCGGACAAACTAGCCGAAGAGGCGTCGAATGATGGGAGCGCCCCTGATAAGGCACAAGACGAACGCGCAGAAGTAGAGAAAAAAGTCACGGGCGGCGAGTAGTCTAAGAGATCGGAATCGATGCTGGGTAATGACCGCCAGAGCTATGCTTCGTCCGCTTTTGCGCAGATGGGATAATTGGATGGATGATGATAATGGAGCGCAAGCTAGACAGTTACTAAATGAGATTTAGGTCCCGCTTGAGATCATCGCCAATCTTGCGTTTCTGACACATCATGCTGCCGAGCATCAGGGAAAAGTCCGCCAGTACACCCTGCAAATAGAACAGCAACTGACCTCATTCATTTGGCTTTTGTTGCGTTTCGTGCAAGTGATGAGACAAATTCGATAGTGGATTAACGGTGCCGAAAAGTCGTTGGACGACTCTGATCCAGGTACAAGGATTGTAATCAATCGTTACTCGCTCCGTGAACTCTTCTACATGCGTCGGATTGATCGTTGAAGCGGACCGCCAACGAACGATTGGAATGCCACTACAGTCCTGCGCAATCTCCCGGGTCAAAGCGCTCGCTTCTTCGTGAGTCAGGGATTGGCAGAGTAGTAGCAGGTCAAACGATACTCAGCAGTAGACGTGATACATCACGAGACGTCGCCAAGATGCTGTCACGCTCTCTCTGTAAAAGGGCGGCACGTGTTATCAGAAGTGTTTCGTTCGTGCCGACTATGAGGATTGTTGGTCTCATGTTGCCTGCTTGTACTTGGCGAGGTGTTCATCTTGCAGGTCACGAATGCGTTGAGACGAGTTCTGCTAGGTAGCTTACTTAAGCGGCGGGAATGCAACTTCCAACCTAGGATGTTGATGCCAATGTAGCGAAGACGGTCAGATTCAAGCCGCGCAGGAAATCTATCCTGTAGAGTCAGCAAGCCGGTGACAATGCGTTGAGGCAAGCCGGCTTCCACACTTCCTGAGTTATGTAAGGCAGAAGACAGAATGTAGCCCCTCTCCGCTGTACTCTCAGGTCTGCAGAGCTTCCGTCTTGCTGGAAGTAATCTGGAGAGCTTTTCAAGACCTCTGGTGCCTTTGCCGTTCAAACAAAGGTGGCCGTCTTGCCAAATCCTTCTACGAACCATTTTCTGCGATCGCTGTCCGAGCATAGTCGCAATGACATCCTGCGTACGGCGCAGTGGTTGTCCTTGCCGCTCCTTACTGTTCTGCAAGTGCAGGAAGAGGTACCTCATCACGCCTATTTCATTGAGTCCGGAGTGGCGAGTGTCGTGGTTTCCCTCCGAGGGTGGAACAGCCGAAAGTGGCCCTCATCGGGCCAGAGGGACTGGCGGGTAGTTTCTCACTTCTAGGATCTGCGATGCCCCCAACGCAGTGCTTCATGCAGATCGCCGGTAGCGGCTATCGTATGCGCTTGAGCGGTTTGCGGAAACTCTTCTCGTCTTCCGAAGAAATCCGTACACGCGTTTTGGACTTTGTACAGCAACAAAGCATGACCACGAGCCAACTTGCGGCGTGCAATCGATTGCACGAACTGGAGCCGAGGCTTGCTCGCTGGCTGCTCATGGTCCCGGACCGCGTTGAGGATGATGTCCTAAATCTGACGCAGGAGTTCATAGCGCAAATGCTAGGC
>CAXTNK010000100.1:10396-15826 GCA_964245665.1 uncultured Acidobacteriaceae bacterium | reverse complement strand
GCGCATCTGCTTTGGGAGCAGAGGGCCGGGGGTTCGAATCCCTCCGCCCCGACCACTTAAGTCAGTTGATCCGCCAACTTTCCAAGCCGCATCCCGGAAAGATCAGTAAATACCGCTATTCAGCGGATGATGCAATATTGGGGTGATCACCTGATCAATATCTGCGCTATGAAGCAAACTGTTTCGATCAGTCGAAGGCTCGGCACTTAGACGTTGGATGGTGCATCGCTCTCCTTCGAAGTGCATGCCCTTGAATCTCAATCAATTTGTGGCAGCATTTTAGCCGAATCATTCTGCAGAGGATTTAAGTGTGGAACCATCTTTGCGCGTTTCGCCATCTGCGCTATCAGAGAAAGCCGACAGGTTCTCCATGACATCATGTAGCAAGGAACGAAGAGTTATCAACACCCGCAGAAACTGCGATTGACTTCCGCCTAGGGTTTATGTTTACCTGAGGCTACCATCGAGGTTTCGCAGACCGGCACTGACCCTTTTAGTCGAATCGCGTTCTTAATGGCCAACATCAAGTCTTAGTCGTATGAACGGCCGTATCACCCACATCGCAACGCCCCGTATCACTTAACACAGGGCTTTTTATGCCTTGTGAAGCCGCTACTTGCGGCTCCGCAGATGTGCGGGACCGCAGGCTGCGTGAATTTCCGAGATGTAGCGGAACGACGAGGACGTCTATGGCCACCATCATGCGGCTAGTCCCATAAAGACTCGACACTCATCTCTGCCATGGCTCCAGTGTAAACTTCCCACACGGCACAAAACCGTCACAGCGTACACACATGCATCTCTAAGCGAAGAAGTTGAATGAGATGAACAGGCTTTCTGACCAAGGTCATTTCCCGCCCTCGTAAATCCTGGCGCAAGCGTCAACATCGTGTTCACACTATCTGTCACCTGGTAAATCCAGCCTCGATAGCGGCGGCCCTTTTACTGAATGGGATGGATAGGACGTTACGGCACTGTGCCTGTCATGTCTTTCCGGGTGGTGTCACCGTCAAAGGTGCCGGAGAAGAAGCCTATAGTGTGCTTGCCGGCGGAGAGGGCAAGGCTCACGTCTGCATAGCCGAAAATGCCGAAAATGTGAAAGGATTCACTCCTCTTCACTCTGTCAACCCAGACTTCCATTTTGCGAGCGGATACATCGACTACATCGCCGCCCCTGCTATCGGATACTCCCGCTGGGCATGAATTTCAAACATTACCACTACGTTGCCCAACGGCAAGAACTGTACGCGAATGCTATGAACCTATGCAAATGCAGCCTAGCCTCTGCTGGAAGCGTGAGCTTGAAGCATGATCCGACCGCTGAATCACCAACCTGAACATCGCCCAGTTGCCGCACATACAGAATTGGCTGTCATCGTGTCCCAGGCGATGCAGAAAAAGTTCACCTACTTCGACCGGTGGATGGCATCTGGGTTTCAAGTGTGGACGACATGCTGTACCGTCCACACTGCTATTCGAGTAGGCCTGATCAAACTCGCAGGTGTCCGCCGATCCGGCCAGTGGCCGGAAATCTAATCGTGGCTGTGACTATGTAAATCAAGACTCCAATGTACAAGTAATGAATGGTGTTGCTACTTTATTACGACTCATCGGAGAGCTTTACTTCGGCTGAACGATGATGCTCTCTGAGCCTGGTAAACTGTACGGCGAGCCGGCCGCCTGAGACGCGCTCGTGGGCGTGATCGTATATACGAAAAGAAGCCCTGATGAATTACTCAGCGCATAGAGATGATCGTCGTTGTCCCAAAACAGTTTGCTTATGTTGTCAGTAGTTCTCAGTTGAGTATCAAGCTTGATTGGATCCTCTCCATTGAAGTGAAAGATCTGAATACCGGACGAACCTGCGACAGCCAACAATTTTCCCGAGGGCGCCATTTTCAAGTCATTCACTACTCCAACCGACACCTTTGGCATATTCTCGGTTGTGCTGGATGTAGACAAGTTGCCCGAGCTATCTGCTGTGTATGTAGCAAGCTTCGGCGGTGCAAGAGGATTGTAGGGGTCGTTGAAATCAAACAATTGCACACTTATTGCAACGTGATTTGACGTGTCCGCAGCAGTTAATGATGGGCAATAGGCATCTCCACTTGGCGCACCCGGTGTATAACCAACGCTTGTCAGCTCTAAAGCTCCGTTGCTTGCCCTCCGGTAACCGGAAATGGTTCCGATCTGGCCAGTCTCATAATTCGTACAACTGGCTCCATATGCATACACATTGTTTTTGATAAAGCTTAAGGGCGAGTAGAACACCAGCTGTGAGCTCGTGGTGCCGAGATAAGTTAACGATCCATTTTCTTTATCAATTTTAAATGACTGATAGGCATAGTTATCGCACATACCATCTGTATCCGTTTCGCTGTAGAGCGTCGCCCCCGTATGGTCCAGCAACGGATAAGACAAGATAGGGCAAGAACCGGCATTGTATTTTCCTGTGTCGGTTGTGGCGGTGAGTTTGAGTGCCCCGTTTGATTCAATCAGGTATGAGAAAATGTTGCTCTGATCCTTACCAAAGCCAAAAAGGTACTTGCCGTTCACCGCCATGTCGGCGACGTTTGCATTGAACGGTGAGCCACTTATCGCGGTCAAATTGCCACTCGACGATGCAGTAAAAGCGTGAATCGTACTTTTGGAATTATTGCTGCTCGAGACGTAGATATACGCGACTGGCGCACCGCTGACCTTAGGAATATCCTCACTGCCAGTTGGTTTTGAAGCGTGCTGAGCGAAAGCACTTTGCAGCGCAACAGCTGCAAGTACAAGGGTGCGCGTCACATTCTGTTTCATTACAAACTCCCGAACATCGACTTTATCGATAGCTCACGGATTCTAATGTATTCTGCGATCGGGAGGCTAGCATCTTGTATTTCCCTTTCAGAAATATTGGCATGGTATCTAGCATTGAAGACCGCAAGGGGTTCTGCTCGCCGACTGGATGGCCAGCCTCGCCGGTGGCCTTCCACGTGGGAGTTGCCGGCCAGGGGCCAATGCGCAAGGCGGAAGTCTACGGCACAAAGGAGGTGGACCAACTGGATGGTTTCTCTCGTTATCGCTCCTCGGCGAGAGCGTTAGCATGACACAGGCAGCCACAAGGTAACCATTTTTGCTGCAGGCTGCGACAACTGGCTGGACCAGAAGACCTTAGAACGAAATGCTGGTTTTCCTATAGTTCGAGTCAGTAACCCTTGGTCGACTACCGCAATTAACTATGCTCCAGACTTGCTGTTGGCGAGCTTGGCTACGAAACGATCTCGCTGATGACTCACTAGCTGATAGCTGGATCCGTTGTGCTGGCTTTACCTGTTTCCAGATGTCCGGCAAGCTCTTGCTGGAAACTGACATCGCTTTCAACTGTGATAATAAAGTCGTACCAGCCTGCGTGTTGGCTGAGCGAAACAAACATGTCGTACGTAGCGCCGCTGGCCAGCACATGCATCGCAGTCGTCTCCGAATAAACATTCTTGATCTGGACCCTCGCAGAAGTCATTCCGGCATTTTTGATGATCAGCATCAGCCCATTCCGCGGAACGTCATAGACTGCGGCGCTCTCGAGATTGGTTGCTGAGCGTTCGACGGCTCCGCCGCGATAGTAGCGAAAGAAACCGTTCGGCCCATACACAGACAGGTCGTACGACGCTAGACCATCGGCAGCAAACTCCCACGTGTCGGTAAGCTTCTCTTTTGGGCCCACTGTATAACCGCGCGGCGCCTGTAGAAGGCTTGCGGAACGCACCTGGAAGAATGCTGCCCGAGTACCTGCATTTACAAACGTCATCGTAACTGTCTCTGGCGATATGCTTGTCACTGCGGCTACGTTCACGTTATAGGGAACTGCCCGAGCGGGACGTGGTCCAGATTCCTGCACAGGCATCGACTGGATAGCCGGTGGCAGAGGGATGTAGCTGACAGTCTGACGTTCATTGTTTGGCGGAATGTAGGCAGAGGTGCTCGGTAACTTCACAGTGGCGTCATTCGGTGTGGCGAAGTTAAATGCCGACGTAAGATCGCCACAAATAGCTTTGCGCCAGGGAGTGATGTTGGGATCAGAAAGCGGAGCTTCCTTGGTGCCGAACCGTGCTTCGACGAAGCGGATCAAAGACGTGTGGTCGAAAACCTCTGAACTGACCCAACCACCTTTCGTCCAGGGCGAGATGACGAACATGGGTACCCGTGCGCCCAAACCATAGGGGCCGGAAGGACTCGCTCCCGACGTCGAGTCGACGCCTCCGGGATAAATCTCATTTGTAATAGCAACCGTCGAAAGTCCCTCGGCTGCTGACCGCGGAGGAGTGGGCGGAACAGCATGGTCAAAGAAGCCGTCGTTCTCGTCATACATTACGAACAGCACGGTCTTACTCCAAACAGCAGGGTTCTCCGTCAGAGCGTCTATGATCTGCGACACGTAGTAGGCGCCGTAATTTGCCGGCCAGTTTGGATGCTCCGTGTAAGCTTCAGGGGCGCAGATCCACGAGACCTGGGGCAGTGTGCCGTCTTTGCAGGCTGCGCGGAAATCGTCAAAGATCGTCCCGCTTACTGCTGCGTTTGTCCCCGTAACCGCGCGTTGGTAAAGCGGACTGGATGGTTCTGCATTGCGATATTGATCGAAGTAAAGCAACGAGTTGTCGCCATAGTTACCGATGTAGGCGTCTGAAGTATCTCCCCAGGAGCCGGCTGCGTTAAGACCGGTGCCGATGTCCTGGAACACTCGCCAACTGATGCCCGCATCCTGCAGGACTTCCGGGAACGTTAACCAGCTATAACCCGCTTCGGCATTATCGATCACCGGGCCGCCGCCGTTTCCGTCATTGCCGACCCAGCCGGTGAACATGTGGTAGCGGTTCGGATCGGTTGGTCCGAGCAGCGACGCATGATATGCATCGCAAACAGTGAAGGCATCTGCGAGCGCATAGTGGTAGGGGATGTCAGAGCGTGTGAGGTGCACCATGGTGAGTGGCGTCTTCGCGGGCACCCACCGATCCCAGCTCCCGGCGTTCCAGGCGGCGTGGGTCGTTGTCCAATCGTGCTCGAGGTCTTCGATGAATTGAAGTCCAAGGTTGGCTGCAGTGGGATGGTACGGCAGTACATAAGGCGTCGGCGCATCCGCTACAAGAGGTTGATAAAAGACAGAATTGCCGTTCTGAAGCTTGACCGCGCGCGGATCGCTGAAGCCGCGGACGCCGTTCAAGGTACCGAGATAATGATCGAAGGCACGATTCTCCTGCATCATGAAGACAATGTGCTCAACGTCTGCCAAAGTGCCGGTTTTGTTGTTGGCTGGAATCGCGAGAGCCTTGGCAATGCTGTCAGGAAAGGCGGCGGAAAGAGCACTGGCACTTAGAATCTGAAGAAAGGAACGACGATCGATGGGCATAGGGGACCTTGACCTTTCGCTGTGGCGCTACTTGGTCAAGA
>CAXTNK010000100.1:0-10386 GCA_964245665.1 uncultured Acidobacteriaceae bacterium | reverse complement strand
TTACCTTAGTTGGACATTGCAACGACGCCTAGGGATCGAGCGGGTCCAGTGGGTTTTCCTGTAATGATTCGATCTTTGGCAAGAATCCCAGGCTGGTTTTCGAAGGCCGCGTGACGATCTGGTAGGGCAAGTAGCCAAGCTCGTCCTGACACCGAATTGCGAACGGATGACCCTGTATATAGGTAATCTGCGAGGAATCACTAATGACCAAAGCAGGCTTACTCATTGGTATGTTGTACCGATAGATTTCGCGCGCAGCATTACGCATGTTCGTCGTTGTATGACGGGCATGCGGATCTACAAGAATGCTCTTTTCTGGCACGTGCTCGGTCTGCATGAGAAACTTCTTCATCTCTACAGCTTCTGCGAATCGCGTCTGTGATGGGTGCACGAAGCCACCGGAGACCAGGATGAAAGGCGCCTTGCCCTCTCTATAAGCACCGGCGGCTAACTCCGTCCTTTGCCGGCCCATATCAGACAGCGCTGTATTCGGATCTTCCGGGCCTGCACCTGGAACGACGATCACTGAATAGGGATAGCTGTCCCAATGGATAGACGGTACAAAGCGCACAGCAGCCTTGTTGATGTTTTTCTCCAGGGGCTCGAACCGACCCGCCTCGTCACGATGATTAAACGCGAGCAACTGCAGAGAGATATCAAGCGACGATTCGAAAAACAAGTTCGACTTCTTCTCGCTTGATCTTTTCACCAGTTCGAAAATACGCTGCCGAAAAAGATTTGAACGAACATCTGACCTGACCGAGTCTATCTTCGGATACTTCGGTGTAGCTCCTTCTCCATAAACAGTGAGGGTCTCATTTATTCCGTGTGCGCACAACACCCACGCCTTGGCTAGCGCGGTTGCCATGCCTCGCTGTTCATACATCACATAGGTGCCTCGTTCATGCAACTCTTCGTCAAGGATCTTTCTGAACCGCAGGTCTTTTTTATGGATGTTATCCAGTGCTGATGAAACCTCCTGAGTCTCCTCGTCCTTCCAAATGAGAGGTTGGATAAGGCAGTCCGGATCCTGTCGGCATGAATGGAGTGCTTGCCGCACTTTCTGTTGCCGCTCAGAACTGATTCTCATCAGCGTCCGGTCGGCACTCAACGCACGGCGGACATCGAGATCCCGTTGAAAAAACGATAGGAGATAGAAGTTCTTGTCCTGAATGGCAGCATGCAGCGGCAGAGGCTTTCTTGCGGGAGAAGCCGCTATAAGACCTTGAGGAGTCAGAGCTGCTATGAAGAAACAGACAGTCTGAAGCAGAAGCAGGTGCATGATTGACGGGTTCTCCAAAATATGGTCCAGGAACATGGAAGGGAATATTTATAAAGGGCGGCGTGAAGTGGTCACCGACAAAGAACTTAGAACTTGATAGTTCCTCCAAGCTGCACGTTGCGTGCAGTGCCTGCTGCCGTCTCCCTGAACAAGTCGCTGGAATTCGCAGTATTGATGACTGCGCCTGTACATCCTGTCGTCGTGTTGCAGTTCAGATTGTTGGTGTTGAACAGGTTCTCTGCACCAATAAAGGCGTCCAGGTGTAAATGATCCCCAATATTGAAGTACCGCTTCACCTGTGCGCTGGTCTGTGAGAATCCTCTTCCGCGAAAACTGTTGCGGCCTTCGAAAAGAGGACGATCATTCACAACTCCATCATTGTTCAGATCTGTACCTGCAATCACATTGATCGGATAGCCGGAGTTGAGATACGTGATGGTAGACGCCTCAAAACCATTCAACCAATGCAATAAGGACTCATGCAAGGTGGGTTGATAAAGACCCTGCAGCACAAGGTTATGACGGATGTCACTATCAGCATTCCCGTAGTCGCGATGAAGATCAGTGGGATCGCTGACGCTGCCGCCTTCTCCAATATTGTCATCCAGTGCGTGCGAGTACATGTAATTCACCGTGAATTCCAGACCATCCGAGAGCCTCTTCTGCAAAGTGACAAACCCGCCATTGAAGCTGGACGTTGTTCCGGACTGGATCAGGTTGATGGCTCCGAAACTGGCATTTGGCCGATGTGCCGTGCCAGCGAACACTGGTCGTCCATCAGCGAGTATCTGGCCTGTCTGGCTCAGGTTCGTGTCCGCATAGTAAAGTCCGTGGCGCAGACCCGCGAACTGATATCCGGCAGTAAGTTGAAAGCCATCTCCCAACTCCTGCTGTACCTGCAGATTTGCCTGCTGCTGGTAAGTGTCGTGGAAGTTCCGGGCAAAGGCGGTGATGCTCGGTGGCACCTCGAACACGCCGCCGTTGAACTGCGGAACATTCGGGAACACGGGTGAGCCCGGCGTGCTGCCAGTCACCAGGTAGTTCAACAGCCGATGCCCATTCACTTGTGCTGCGTTATAGAACGTCCCGAGTCCAGGCACATCGTAGTACATACCATATGCCGCATGTACCGTTGTCTTCCTGCTTCCGAATGGTGAGTAGGTTAGCCCGATGCGCGGAGCAATATCGCCGTAGTCATTTGGAACGCTGCGCGAAAGAGGATACGGAGCAAGTTGATCAAAGGTCGGGAACAGAATCGTTTCATAGCGCGCCCCTACATTGAGACTTAGGTTAGGGGTAACACGCACTTCATCCTGCGCGAATCCATTCACAAAGTTGAAAGCAATACGGATCGCAGGATTGCCGCTGTAGGCCGTAAGGTTGGTGTATGTGAACGGCAATCCTGTGGCGGGATCTGTTTTTCCGGCGAGGGTATCCTGATATTGATTGAGCGCGCTGACCGCAGGGCGCCCGTTCTGTGCGGCAAGGCCACTGAAGGTAAACGTCGGCGCGGTTCCGGAGAGATTTGCAAAAAGTTCGTGATCAAATTCTGCACCGAACTTGAAAGTCTGTTTTCCGCGCGTCCATGTCAGGTTGTCGAGAACGCTGGTACTGCGTTCGGTAGTTGTCGTCGTGGTCAGCGGGCTGAAACCGATATTGGCAACGCTTGAAATGTTGATCAGAACATCGCCGGCAGGGGAACTATTCACGACTGGATAATCCGCCGTATCACGTTGAATGGTGCCAAAACGCAGCTCGTTTAGCAGGTTACCGGAAAGTACGGTCGCTAACTGGACGCCGCCGCCATTCTGATGATCAAGGTAGCGCGAACCGCGGTCGACGATGCTGAGACCACTATCAGTATTCGGTTGATGGTTGGTGAAGCGGGCGTAGCGAACATAACCGCTGTTTTTTGAGTTAAGCGTATAGTCAACCTTGCCTACGAGGGTCCGATAGGTTTCGCCGAAGGGCGCGGTCCCAGTTTCATTGCTGGGTAGATCGAGCGCAGCAGCATTTGCCGGAGTAATCGTGATCGCGTTGGGCAGAGTATAAGGATTGTTTTCGAACTGCCCGAAAAAGAAAAGCCTGTCCTTAATGATCGGGCCCCCGAGGGTGAAAGCTTCGTCCGTCCAACTGCGGCTGGGCTGAACAGTCGCGAGGGTGGGAATCGCCTGCAAGTCGGTAGGACGCCATTGTCCGAGCGCCGAGCCATGAAACTCATTCGTGCCCGACTTTAGTAGAACGTTGACCTGGCCTCCCGCTGCTCTCCCAAACTCGGCGGAGTAGCCATTGGCTAGCGTCTGCGTCTGAGCAATTGCCTCAGGCGTCACAATGATGAGGCGAATTTGACGGTTACCGCCATGCTGCGTGTCGTCCAGACCGTCAAGATTCCATTGCGAACGTTCTGTGCCTCCAAAGGTAAACTGCGTTGTTGAAAATGTGCTGGTTGGCATGCCAATAACGCCAGGTGAGAGCAGCAGGAAGTTATATGCCTGCCGAGACAGGATCGGCAGGTTCTCGATTTCCTTGCGATCAAGCACCGCGCCTACAGTCGAAGTCCCTGTGTCTAAAATGCCAGAGCCAGCCTCGACCTGGACGGTCTGCGACGTACTTCCGATCGCCAACGAGATATCCACCCTAGCCTCTTGGCCCACACTCAGGGCAACACCTTCAAGCGTGCGTGTCTCAAAGCCGTTGGCAGTCGTCACCAGGCGATAGACACCTACGGGCACCAGGGGGAACCGGTAATAGCCTTTGTCGTCGGTGGCCACATTCTGAGAAATTCCGGTGCTCACGTTAGTCAAGGTGTTAACGGCCCCGGAAATCGCGCTTCTGGAGGGATCCGTAACGTAGCCATTGACGGCAGCGTCGACAGCGTTCGCTTGAGCGAACAGAGCAACTGGGCATGCCGCGAACAACAACATGAGGGTCTGGAAATAAACTTTGCGAATCAATTCTTCTCTCCTGGGTGTGGATGGATGGGGAGTGCAAAGGTGCTTGTTTTTGTTGATTGGCTCAGTTCTCTAGGCAAACTCCAAAGTGGCCGCCGCCCATGTCTGCTATTCCGCCTAGGATTAGCACCGTCTCTTGCGCGCACCAAAGCAAATCACTGCAATGCATCAGATACAGGACGCAACTGTATGAAAGCGCAGCTTTTTCAACAAGCCTGGTGTATCCGATACAGTGAACAGAATGTTTCAGTCTTGTTTACGCAGGGTTTACACGTGCCTGCTTAACTAGATCTCGGCATGGCTTCTATCTACAAATTAGGCTCACGTGACGACAAGGCGGCCACCGATGCTTATCGAAAGCTCATCAACCGCATCGTGACTTCGGCATCGTTTTCGAAAGCTGAACGGCTTTCAAGCCTGCTGACGTACGTTTGCGATACCACTCTTGACGGCAGAGCAGACGAGCTTAATGAGCACAACATCGGCGAAGCAGTGTTTGGCCGCTCCCGGGATTATGACTCTGCGAATGACGGGATCGTTCGAGCGCAGGTAAGCCGTCTTCGCCAGCGACTTGATCTTTACTTTGACGGTGAGGGAGCGAACGAGCCAATAAAAGTTGTAATTCCACGCGGCGCCTATATTCCATTCTTCGAACCGCGGCCAATGAAAAATGAACCACCTCTCCCCGTTCCAATCAAGCCGGTCGATGAGTCTGTTGTTCCGGTAGAAGCAGTCTCCCCCATCCAGCGAACAGGTTCAGCCAGCGCCTCTACGGCGTGGGTATTCGCGTGCGTTCTCGCGGTTGCGCTTCTTGCACTGCTGTGGAGAGATGACCATAGGATCAACAATTCGCCGTCCACTCCTCCCGGTCGTGATCTCTGGAGTGAAATGTTTGCGTACAGAGGGCAGACAACGATCGTCGTGGCCGACAGTAACCTCGTAGTCTGGCAGGGATTGATGAAGCGAGATATCAGCCTTTCGGAGTATTTGAGCGGTGATTACAGAGCCGATACCCCGGCTGTTGCGACTCTACTTCAAAAGGACATCCTGGCTGTGGCACGAGGACGATACACGTCGATGATCGACGTCGAGATGATTCAGTACTTCTCCAAGATCTCTGAAGCACGCGGAAACAGGTTCGACGTGCGTTACGCCCGAGACCTCCGGCCCAATGAATTGAAAGAAGGCAACATCGTTCTAAGCGGCTCACCAGAAGCCAATCCCTGGGTTCAACTTTTTGAGCAGGACATGAACTTCGTCTTCTCCTACGATCGCACCTTGGGAAAGAGCATCGTGGTCAACCGCAAGTTTCAGGGGAACGAACCCAAAGAGTGGGATTCCAACTCTGTGGATAAGCAGCATCACGTCTTCGGTGTCGTCGCATATCTGTCTAACCTGAGTGGCAATGGCAACGTCCTGATCCTTGAGGGCACAACAATCGCCGGTACCGAGTCGGCCTTCGACTTTGTGTCCGATGACTCCCAACTCATTCCTTTTCTAAATCGCATAAAGCGCGCCGACGGAAGCATCCCGCATTTCGAAGTTGTTTTGGGAACAAACAACATGAGTGGCAGCTCCGTAAAGAACAGCGTTCTTGCGTGGCGTAAAAAAGACTAAGCTCGCGCCCGATTACTGCAAGCTTCTGCTCCAATTCGCATGTCTTGCTGCTGCCGTTGATCTGGCACACCATCGAATCACGTAAATCGTCAGTCGATTGTTGGGGCAGAGCGCTTTTAGAATATCCCGCCTCTCTCGCCAGGACGATTGAGCGCGACGGTTTCAAATACTTTTGCTACGGAACACTGACGCTGTACGCTGCACTGGAGACGGCTACCGGCCGCGTCCATGGCGAAGCCACAGCTCGCAAACCTGCCAGGTTTTTCCCCTTCCTGGAAAAAGTGCGTCCACCACCAATGACTCCCTACGTGACTGCATAGCCAATCACTATGTCACCAAGAACATATCCAGTGAGGTTACGAAGACCGTCGGCCGCTGGCACCCATCGCCGATTCGTTGTTGTCTGGAACGGAAACTCGAATCATGAACGAACGTTTCAGAAGTCGTGGTGCCTTGGTTGTTGATGGCTGATGTCTTTCGAGCTGCCAATCACATCCTGTATAAGCAGTTAGCTGCTGAATTGAACCTCTCTGAACGTTCAACGGATACATCTAAGTGGCATGCGCATACGATGCCTCCTTTGGCACCGTAAGTGTTACCGCGGAGACATGCAACACCCTGTTGTCATCATCAAGATCAAGGACCGTGATCGTGTGAGCGCCCGGCGCCAAGGTGTATTGCTGCTTGATTTCTGCTCCGGGATACCACCCCAGCTTCAAGCCGTTATCCCACACTTGCATCTGCTTCACAGCTACAGGCTCTGTAGCCTGAGCAATTACTTGAATTACCGGACTGCTCAAAGGATTACCTGAAGCAGGTGAAGCAATCTGCACCCCAGAAGCTGGTGCTGACACGTTAAACTTGACTGACGATTGATGAAGAATGTTGTTACTGTTGTCATAACTGAAAATCGTCGTGGTGTGGGACCCGGGAGCAAAACTGTAGTACAAGTTCACATCGGCGCTTTCATAGAAGCCTAGCTTCACACCGTTATCCCAAACTTGCATTTGGCCCACCGGCATTGATTCGTTTGCTTGCGCCATAATGTGGACGAGGGGCGCGCTAACCGATGCATCCACCGCAGGCGAAACAATCTGTACACCAGCGAGACGTGGCAGCACACGGTATGTCACAGACGATTGGCGAATGATGTTATACGTCGAGTCAAGATCCAGCACCGTCGTTGTGTGATTGCCGGGGGTAAGATTATAAGTCGCATTGATCTGGGTTCCGTAGGCACCCAGTTTCACTCCATTGTCCCATACCTGCGTCTGACTTACCGTCTTGCTTTCTGACGCTATAGCCTGTAGCTGTAACGATCCTATGATAGTTGCACCATTTGCAGGTGCTGCTATCTGGATGCTGTCATTTGGCGCAGCCGCTGCAGCCGCACTGGGATAGAAGAAATCACTCATGGGAGATGCGTTTTTTTCAGCGCCGGGACAAGATGCAAAACCCATCGCTGCACATACTGTGGCAAGTACGTTTTCATTGTGATAGGTAATCGTCGATTCGAAGTCTGGCCTTACCTGCGGACCTATCAACAAGGTCGGCGTGCGACCCCCGCACGATTGGTTCACTGTGCTCGAACAACTATTGTCGTTATCATCAGCCTCATCCCAGACGATGAACAGCATGCCATCGCCTCCGCGAGCAAATTCAGGCCGCGCCAGGATATCCGGAATATGCCATTGTAGCCAATCATCCGCGAACTTGAGGGGGCCATTGTGAGCATCATCATTGACATTCGGCGTAATCCAGGCAAAGTTAACCGTGCTTCTCTGGGAGAAATCCGCCGCCATCTGCGTAAGCGGGACACTGTTAACGTCTTGGCCTGTACTTGGGCAGGCATCCGTGAAATCAATAAGAGGATTATGCCGTCGATAATAGAGATCGTTCGGGCTATATAGTCCCTGAAAACCAGGATATGGTAAATCCTCTTGATAGGACCTCCATGTATACCCTTTCTTTAGTACCTCTCGGACTATATTGTCTTGGCTGTTATCGCAGGAGACAGTATTGTTATTCGAAGTAACCGATGCTCCAGCGACATACCACATGAGTGCAGGGAGAGAACTATGTTGATCGGCATAGAACTGCCCGGCTAAACCATACTGATTGATAAGTTGGTTATAGTAAGGCATCTGCGAATTACCGACGATCTCTTCATAACCATGGTTCTCTTCGTTGATGATCCATACGTGCGAAGAATGCGGTACAGCCTGTGCGCTGGCAAAAATAGAGGAGAACAAACACATCAGGAGACAAAGGACTCTTGAGAGCATCTTGGGGAACCCCCGGAAGTAACATTGAGTAACCTGTTATTGATAGGTATAGTGCCGGACACTTCAATTAAGTCATTAAGTGTTTGTGAATCGTGGAGATATTTACGCTGACGCGAACTGCTGGAGTAAGAGCATCCTGCGTGAGCTGATAATCAAAAGTTAACGGTCGTCCCGGATACAGTCAGAGCTTTGTGCGGACTAAGTGTTCCCAAATCTGCTGTTCGCTTGCACGAGCCGTACCTCTACAATCCAAGGTCGGTTGCATTCATCTTTACCGGTGTTACATAAGCTTTTGACCGTTCAATAGATCAAGCCAGTGACGTTGCGAGGCCTTTTCCAGGCACGCAGAATTGCCTGTGATAGAGCAGCGAATATCGGGCTATTTCATTCGACATCTAACACACGCAGATACTGAATGGGAGCTCCGGCCTCCAGGCTCAGACAGCAGCCTTCTCGGCTGGTGAGGAAGTTTCTTCAAAGAGCTCTATAGGGCTCTGCCCTTGGTTTCGAAAGGTATAAAAATGGCGACGATCAGGACGACGCCGCTAACGATAGCAGCGGTTCGCCACACCAACCTCGACCTGCAGAAGCAGGTTCACATGTGCTCTGCCGTATGCTTTTTGCCTCGTTTCATCGAAGGCTCCTATCAATACTTGTTTCATCGTTCCTAAGTGGTACAGAAACGATCGTCCATTCCACTTATAGAGCGAGCACCGGACTCACAAGCATACGTTTGCCTGCGCACAAATTCTGATTCGTACTGGTCTGTCTCGTTACTCGAATCCCTTGGGCTAATCCCATACAATCGCCGCCTTTGACTGTGGCAGGCGGAGAGGCAAGCCGAAGCGAAGCCTGAACCGCAGCGCCAGTTTTTTGACCGGTTATGCGGGTGCTGCGCTGTCAGCAAGAGCCTAGAGGGCTGGATTTTTACATTGTGGCGCGCCAATCACCTCGTCGGGCGTTTTCTGGGCGGCACAGTCCTGCTGTATTTGGGCACTCAATCCATGGCGCCGGCTATCGATAGTCAAGTGCAGAGTTGAGATAGCGGAGACGGGGAACGTCGGCCTGTAGTCAAGGCCATTGGCTAACTCAAATCTGAAAATGTCGCGAACGATCTTATTCTTCTCGAGAAAGATCGCAACTGCCTGTTCTCCATCTATGCTGGTCCGTTCCCGGTCGGATCTTGCATATTGGCCGGAAGCGTTCTCTGAGGTTCTAATCGGCCTTGATGTAATCATCGACCGGGAAGGCCGGCTTGTTGCTAAACACACGGTGTATGCGCATTGCCTCTATCAGGCCATAGCCACGCATTGAATTGTCGATGTACATGGTGTGCTTGGAGGAAGCATCGAACCCGATCAACCAGGTGGCGCCCGCAAGGACTGGTTTTTTTAGAGGCGAGCCGTCTACATGCGCGAAAGAGGAGTAAGCGAACCCTTTATGTTTGTTGACTCTTTCCCTGGTGAGAAAGGAAAAGTTGATGAAGCCAAGGCGAGCCTGGTTTGATATGGTTTGCGTAATTGTCTACTGCATCACCCGGCTTGCACGAATGTTGTAGAGGCGACCGGCCGAAGGATGAAAGCGGCATTCTTTCACGCGGAGCAAAAGGCGTACCCGGCGGGGCATGACCAGCAAGCGTATCAATGCGCAGGCACAGCGTTGGCAAAATATGAGTGCATCACACGGCCTCCCGCCTCCTCCAGCGTGCTTGCGGAAATTTCGTTGATCTTGTTCACAAAACCAAGCATCAATCTTCCTGCAGGACAAGGCTTTTCAACAATTCGAGGATTTCATCGCCTGAAGTGTCTGGGTGAAGCAGGGCTATATTCAATGTGGAGGACAGGGTAGTTAAAGCAGTATTGCTTTGTGTCTGCACGTGGGCCATCGACCACTCAGGGAAATCTCTTTCCCCCCTGGTCTCGCTTTGAAGAACCGTCACATCACTGTGACGAGTGTCTCGCTGGATTTTCTCAAAGATCTCCTCGATGGCAAGCTTTGGTCCCTCGAGAGCCTGCGCGAAACAGTTTCCATTGAACAGCAGGGCGCCGGTCACATTGTGTCTCTTGTTATTGGAACGTGCTGCCTGAAGGATATTGCTGATCTCGGTGTCACGCTTTGCCTGCTCGCCTTCGATGAGATTTTTGCTGCAATAAAGGATTTTGTAAATATCACTGCTCATCGTTGACCCCTGTAAGATCGTTTGAAGTAAATGTTGGAAAGAGACTCGCGCAAAGACCGACGAGTTCTCTGG
>CAXTNK010000099.1:0-15836 GCA_964245665.1 uncultured Acidobacteriaceae bacterium | reverse complement strand
GTCCGCGAGTATGCCCTTATCGATGTGGAGCGCGCCGCTGCCGACCGGCTTCCACACCGCGAAGACGTCATTCAGCTTCTCAATAAGATAGAGGATGAAGCTAAGTACGGAGTCACCTCGATCCAGGAGCTTTCCTTCCTGATGACACCCTCGCGAGCTGTCTCATTACTTCAGACCATTCCTACGCAGCTTCGCGTGCGCATCGTGCGCATGCCCGGTACAACGCCCGCAGGCCGCGACTTGACTGAAGGGAAGGGCGTACCCGCCCATCCCTCTAACATGATCACCGTAAGCGGGTCGAAGTGGCTGGCGGATGGCGTCGGCGTGGAAGGCACACTCACGCCACGCGGTGCCTGGAAAATACCACCTCATCCGCCTCTTGATTTCCTCATGAGCGATCTGCCATTAGAGTTCCCTGAAGCTGAGTACCGCGCCATGCTCAAGGAAACCCTCAAGACAAATGATCAGTTGCTCCTTCATATCTCGGGTAACCTCTCGGCAGCTACAGTACTCGATGCCATCGATCGAACCGGCGGCAACAAAGTATGGAATGGTCGCAGACTCTGCTTTGAACACGGCGACGGGATCTTCCCTGATCAGTTCGCGCGCATCAAGCAGGACGGCATCATCGTGGTTCAGAATCCCGTCCACCTCGCGCCCATCGTTCCCCCTGGGGTCATTGCCTTTGAAAAAGCGCAGCCTCTGAAATCACTCCTGGCAGCGGGCATTCCTCTGGCATTCGGTTCGGACGCGCCCGTCAACCCTTACCTTGACATCTACTTCGCCACTAACCCCGGCAATCGTCCATCAGAAGGCATTACTCGTGAGCAGGCCGTCACTGCCTATACCCTGACATCGGCGTACGCAGAATTTCAGGAGAAAGAAAAGGGCACTCTCGAGCCTGGCAAACTCGCGGACATCGCTGTCCTCTCCCAAGACATCTTCACTGTGCCCGCTCCTGAACTGCCGAGGACTGTTTCGGTATTGACGATAGTAGGCGGCAACGTAGTGTACAGGGCTGCTGAGACAAGATAAGACCCTGAAACAACGTGCCTCTAATCCCAGGCAGCGGGTATTTCTACCAAGGAGTGCTCTCGAATTGACCACGAGCTGGGCTTCGCCCATTCCTCACTCGGCTCCAGGGCACCAAGTAGATCGCCCATGCGTACCGCCTCGGCTCGCCGTGCAAAGCCGCCGTTTCACGCTCACTATGGAAAACGCCTTAAGCCATTCTGCCGGCACTGGGTACAGCAAACACGTGCTCCTTTTGAAAAGTGAAGAGTCTTAACAGCCGGCATTGCCTGCTCAATGAGATAGATCGACATCAAACCCCTGAATTTCAATAAGTTCGGCTAATCTTCCTGGATCACCAGAGATTTTAATAATTCGAGGACTTCCTTTCCGGCCGTGTTCGGATTAAGCATCACTAAATGCAAAGTGGAGGATAGGCCTTCCGCCTGCTCTTCGGAGGGCGGTTGCACGTGTGCCATTGCCCAATCGGGAAATTCACGTTGCTCCGTGGTTCCGCTTTCAAGCACAGTCACATCGCCATGGCGGGGATCACGCTGTATCCGCTCGAAGATGAGCTCAATCGAAGCGCGTGGGCCTTCCAAGACCTGGGCAAAGCAGCCGGAGTTGAAAAGCAATGCACCGGTGACATTTTGCCTGCTGTTGTTTTCGCGTGCCGAACGAAGAATCTGGCCGATTTCGGTGTCCTTCGTGCTGTAACTACCTTCAATGAGATTACGGCTGCAATACACGATTTTGTACAATTCGCTATTCATCGGTCACCTTTGCTTCGTTCGCATCCGAAGCTGTTTCAAGTTGAAGAAAGAATTCTCCTAATTCGCTTGCTGGTACAGCTTCGCTGTAATAAAAGCCTTGTACTGTTTGGCACCCTTCTGACTGCACATGTGCCAGATGCTCTTTCGATTCGACACCTTCCGCCAGTGTGGAGATTCCCAGGGTGTAGCCGAGTGCGGAAATGGCGCGGACGATCGCTCGATTGCTGACATTTTCGTTTTGCAACGAGATGAGTGAACTGTCGATCTTGATTTTGCTGAAAGGAAGCTTTACCAACTGTCCGAGTGAAGCTACACCCGTTCCGAAACCGTCGAGTATGACACGCACCCCCAGTTTGTTCAGGGCTTCGAGAGTGCTCAGAACTGAAGGCGCGTTGCGTAGTAGAAGATCTTCGGTGACCTCCACTTCGATGCGATTCCCCTCAATTCCAGCAGCTACAAGGGCTCGCTGGATGGATGCAGCGAAGTCGCTCATTTCAAACTGATGCGGCGACACATTTATCGCTACCGTAAGATGCGTCGGCCAGCGTTTCGCTTCCTGGCAGATGGTCTTGAGCACCCATTCGCCAATCGGAATAGACATGCCGATCTCTTCGGCCAGCGCGATAAACTCACTCGGCAATACCAGCCCCCGCTTCGGATGACGCCAGCGCAGAAGGGCTTCAAGGCCAGTAATTTTGCGCGTTCCTGCATCAATTTGTGGCTGGTAGTGCATTTCGAACTGGCGAAGCACGAGCGCTTTACGCAGATCGGTCTCGAGGGCGCGACGCCTCTCTGCCTTGTCCTCCATGGCCGAAGCGAAAAAGTTGAAGAGCCCGCGGCCGCTGGCTTTTGATTCGTAGAGGGCCAGGTCGGCGCGCTTGAGCAGCTGCTTGCGTGTGGTCCCGTCTTTGGGCGCGAGGGCGATCCCGATGCTGGCGCCGACATGCACGACGTGACCCTCAATCAGATAGGTTCGCTGTACGAGATCAATGAAACGTTTAGCGAGTTTACGTACGGCTTCTTCATCGGGCGAAGGTGCTATAAGGATGGCGAATTCATCGCCCCCCATGCGAGCCAGAGTTCCGGAAGATCCAAGCTCTTTATTGAGACGTTCACTCACCAAGCAAAGCAGATCATCGCCTATGGCATGACCGAGAGTGTCATTCACAATCTTAAAACGATCGAGATCGAGAAAAAACACGATAGCACTATCGAGTTCGCCAGTAGTCAGCCGAAGTGAGACACGATCCAGGCAGTCTTCGAAGAGGGCTCGATTACCGATGCCGGTAAGATGATCCTTATAGACGGTGGTAATTGCGGAGGCACCCGTCTGCTGACCTTCATCGGTTATGTCAGTGAAAGCAGCGATGCGGTAGTTTTCGTCAAGCCGGCGGACTGTCCCATGCAGTGAGCGGCCGTCTGCAGTGTGCAGCAGGAGCGGTTCGTTGACTGACCCACAGTCACCGTTCAACCATCGTTCGAGGGCAGGCAGAAAGTCGGCGCGAGAGCCCGCGGCCTGGGCGAGCAGGGAGTAAACGCCCATGCCCTCGACAGAGTGACTCGTGGGCGGCAGCGCGAGCATGTCATTGATGCTATCGGGAGCATGCACGATTCGCCTGCAATCGTCGAAGACCAGAAATGCTTCACGAGGACGCTCGAAGAGGACAGCATCTACGGCATTGCGAGATGGAGTAATCGACATGGCAGCCTTTATCGGCATGTCGTCGAATCTGTAGCAGGAGAAATCTGCCTAGTTTCGTCTTATCGAAAGAAATAGTGTCGCTTTCCATGACTCTTTCGGAGCAGGAGTTTGATGTCTGAGAATGTAGCGGCAGTCACTTAACCTTCGTTCTTCATGTGTCGATGAACCTCCTTCGTATAGCCTTCTGCCTGGCACGGGCAATTAGAATCAGGAGATCTAATGAAAGCATTGTTCCATGCCAAAGAGCGGACCATAGAAGCCATATGTACCTTCCCAGTCCCGAAGTACACTTGATTAAATGAAGATTTTCTCCAGGTACGTCTCAAGCAGATCAATCATCTTGAGCAATGCTGTTTTGACCTTCGGGTTGATAATTACGGCAGGTTGCGGCCAATTCCAAACTGTCACTGCCACGCCCAATCCTTTGGTCGCTGCTTACTCCATCACCCCGCGACAACCCGGCACGGTCCTCGTCGAATTCGGAAAAGACCAGACATACGGGCTCTCTACATCGCCACAGACAGTGGCGGGTACTCCATTGATTATCCTGGTAGCTGGCATGCAGGCGAGCACCACTTATCACATGCGAGCAGTGCTGACGACACCTTCAGGCGACAAAATTTACGACCCCGATCGTATATTCACTACAGGTAAAATCCCTGCCAACACTCTTCCCACAGTTACAGCGGGCCCAATCGGTGGCAGCACGCCGCAGCCGGGAGTGGAATTCATTGATCCCATCCTGGGCTATAACAAACCATTCGTCACGGACTTGAACGGAAATGTAATCTGGTACTACTCATTTCCAGATGCACAGCCTGCTTCCCTGCTGTATCCAATCCGCCTGCTCAGCAATGGCCATATGGCTTGCCTGATAGCGCCCGCCTCGCAATCCGTTGCCACAAATCCAACGACGCCGGTGCCCTCAGGTTCACTGGTGGTTTTGAGGGAATTTGATCTGACGGGAACCACGGTGCGGCAATTAACAATGGCGCAACTCAATCAGCGCATGGCCGCTGCAGGGTTCAACGTCACGTTGCAACTGTTCTCCCACGACTTCCAGCAGCTTGCAAATGGCCACTGGTTGGTAATTGCGAATACCGTGAAGTCTTTCACCAATCTGACAGGTCTGCCAGGCACAACCGACGTCACAGGCGACGTCGTCGTTGATCTCGATGCCAACTGGAACCCCGTCTGGTATTGGAACGAATTTGATCACTTTGATGTGAATCGTCATCCCTTTATGTTTCCAGACTGGACACACACAAATGCTGTCACCTACTCTCCGGACGACGGAAACTTCATCGTTTCCATCCGGCATCAAAACTGGGTAGTCAAGGTGGACTATCGAGACGGTGCGGGTACTGGAAATGTCATCTGGAAGCTGGGAGAAGGTGGAGACTTCAAGCTACTCAATGGAGTTGATCCTACTGACTGGTTCTATGCTCAGCATAATTCGGTCTTCGCGAGCCCTAACACGACCGGCACCTTCAATCTGGTTCTAATGGACAATGGTGATGACCGCGAATTTCCTGCCGGTGTTCAATGTGGAGCCTCAGGCGCGCCGCCGTGTCTCTACACGACGGTTCCGGTTATGCAAATTAATGAGACAGCCAAGACTGCCTCTTTCCTTTTCCGCCAGGTTCTTCCAACGAGCCTCTACAACAGCTTTGCGGGCAACGCGGAAGTACTCGACAACACCAATGTTGAATACGATCTGAATGGGCCGGCAAATACTACTTCATCTTCCGTTCAGGAAGTTACGCAAACAGCCAATCCGCAAACCATCTGGCAGATGAGCCTGCCCACTACTAACAACTATCGTGCGTACCGCATGCCAAGCCTGTATCCAGGAGTGCAGTGGTAATGAGAATTTTGCAACACTAAGAGCAGGTCAGGATGTCTAACTTTTCCGCATGCATTCTCCCGTTGGAGAAACATCAGTGGACTCCAATCAGCCTGGCCAGCATCATTCGGGATAGACACAAAGAGGGCGGTTGCAAGTGTCGTTCTCTTTCGCATTGTCTACCAGGCGTTCTGTGCATTCCCCGCATCGAACCATCTATCAAGGACTCCCGATGCGTTAAATTCGGCGTTGAACGTTCCATGGCCATGGCCGGATCTCGGACAGCCGAGCAATGACAATGTCGACTTGATCCCGCACGCCGCGGCCCGCCAGGATAAAAAAGCTGACTCGGAAAACCGATCACGTTGTGGCAATCTTGACCCTTGTCAAGCAGACGATTCGGTTGGAACGATCGAGGGCCTTCCCTTCGGGACGATGAAAGGCCCGTTCTTCGTAGCACTGATTATCCGCACTGCACGATCTCTGGATGAGTGACTCGGCAATCTGCACTAAGCCTCCGTCGACAGGATGTAGCGCGAGAGTCAGCTTCAGAGAGGCCGCTGAATAGCAATCAAAACTCACAAAATTAGTCGTTGACTTTGATCAATAATCCACTACCATTTGGTTGTGAATCAATTGGATACTACGTTTGCGGCTCTGTCTGATCCAACCCGTCGGGCGATGATCGAGAGGCTGTGCCGGGGGCCGGCCTCTGTGCGCGGATTAACAGAACCGTTTGCTCTGTCGCAGCAGATGATTTCAAAACATATAGCCTGCCTGGTGCGGGCGCGAATCGTGATCAAGACGAAGCGTGGACGAGAGAGTGTATGCAGACTCCGGCCTGAAGCTATCAAGAGAGTTAGCGACTGGGCGATCAGCTATCGCCGATTCTGGGAAGAGAGTTTCGACAAACTGGATGCAGTTGTAAATCAGATGAAGAACGAGGAGATCAGCGATGACACAAAAAACGGTTAGCGAAGTTGAGCGGATGGTAGTCACAAGAGTTTTTGATGCCCCACGCGAGTTGGTATGGAAGGCGTGGACAGACCCGAAGTACGTGATGCAGTGGTGGGGACCAAAGGGCTTTACCGCGCCGGTTTGCAAAATGGATTTTCGCGTTGGGGGGAAGTTTCTCTGCTGCATGAAAGCGCCGGACGGGCAGCAGTTCTGGAATGCGGGGGAGTACCACGAGATTGTTCTGCACGAGAAGATCGTTTCCTCCATGTACTTTTCCGATGCAGAGGGAAACAGGATTGAGCCTGCGCAGTACGGAATAGAACATGTGGCCATAGACGGTGCACATGACATGACCATCTTTGAGGACCTGGGAAACGGTCAAACCAAACTCACCTTCATTGGAAATGAACCCATGGAGAGCGCCAGAAATAGCGGTCAAATAGAGGGTTGGCACCAGATACTCGATAAGGTCGCTGCGGTTATTACGGGGCTGGTGCAGGCTAAATAGGAAATTGAGTTTTTGGCAACCATCATGCGTGACATACAGCTGAGATGTGCGGCGAAGGCCTTGTTAGAACAGGCTTTCGCCGCTTATCCAGATAGTTGTCTTGCGGATAAGTGACCCCTGGCTCAACCGTTCACTTCAGGCAGATCAACGCTTCCATTTTACGGCTGACTTGAGGCGTAAAGTGCAGTCACTGGAGCAGAGCCGGCCGCTGCGTTGCTCAAGGATCTGTTGCCTATTTCACATACCTCGATCTGTCAGAACATTCGAACCTCAAAACCGAATCGTATCCCGAACTGACTGAAGATGAAGATTCTACGGTTTTGTTGCTCTCCAGAGCCGTTAGTGATCGCATACTACAACTCGAGGGCCTAAATGGATGAAACATCCTGATCCATCAGCGGATAGTCTGAGACAGATTCAACCAAGATGCTTACAGCCGCTCGATCATTCTCCGTCTCGATTAAAAAGGCAAATCCAACGTTCCTTTCCTGTATACGAGCGACCCGCGCATTGATGCTGAGGTAATGGTCTCCCGCCTCCAATAAGAGCAGGCCATCATTCCAGATCTCTGGCGCCTTCTCGAAGGTCGCCAACAGGCCGGAATTACTCACGTTGAGGCATTGTCCCTCAAGTGTAACGGCACCCATGGTAAAAGAGATCGGGACTTCCAGCCTGAAACGTTTTGAACGTGGGATGGGTATTCTCACTGTCGTTTCTGGCGTGGTCGATGGACGAAAACGGTCAAACCACATGCTCAGTCTCATGAACTACGAATCTGTTCTTGCCCGTTTGCTTTGCTTCATACATCGCTAGATCAGCTTGTTGGAACAGGGTCTCCCAATTGGTCATGGTGGCTTCGAGACAAGCAATTCCGATACTTACAGTGATGCGAGGCATCTCCTCATCAGCCGACAGTTCAAGCAGCTCCTGAACCCGCCTGGCTATCATGCTGGCTTGATCAGGGGTTGTCTCCGGAAGGAGAATGGCGAACTCCTCGCCTCCAATTCTTGCAACACTGTCGTCTGCCCTGACAGCCTTCTGAAGTATTTCGCCGACACGACGAAGTGCATCATCTCCTGCGGCGTGCCCGAATTGATCATTCCTTTTTTTGAAGTTATCGATATCCAGGATAAGTAGAGAAAGCGAACGCTGCTTGCGCGAAGCATTTGAGAACTCTGCCTTCATCCGGTCTTCGAAGGCTCGACGATTTAGAATCCCGGTCAGAAAATCTACAGTCGCAAGGCGCTCAAGCTGGGAGTTCGCGTACTCCAGGGTTCGATTGCTCTGCGTTAATTCTTCCATCAACTCGCGGTTTGCCTCAAGAGCCCGCAGCAGTTTTCTTCTCTCAGAACGTAGTTCCATCCGCGCCTGGACCTGATGACTCAGAATAGCGAGAGCTTTTGCCTGGCCCGGAGACAGGGTGCGTGGAACAGTATCGATCACACACAGAGTACCGACCGCTATCCCCTCGCTGGCGTATAAAGGCATTCCGGCGTAGAAACGAATCCCGGGTTCACCCAAAACCAATGGATTATTCCTGAATCGTTCGTCCTTGTTCGCATCCTCCACGAGGAATAGCCCTTGCTGCTCCACGGCGTGGGCGCAGAAGGAGGAACTAATGGGAGTTTCGCATTTGGCAAGTCCAATAGAAGCTTTGAACCACTGGCGATCTGAATCGATAAGCGTTACCAGGCTGATCGGTGTACCACAGATTTCAGAAGCCAAAGCCACCAGGTCGTCGTACTCCGCTTCGGCCGGGGTATCAAGGATCTCCAGGTCCAGCAAAGCCTCCTGACGCAGGTCTTCCCGACTCCTTATTTCGTCAGGAAGTCTCATTACATGGATATTCGTGGCTACCTTCACTGCCCCGTGGTCCTCGGGTGGAATTGTTCTAAAGAGCTTGCTTTGGGCGTCGATATCTTGAACGCTGCCATACCAGCAAACAATGTTACCGTTGACGTCAAAGCGAGGCGCACCCATGGCCCGCTTCCATGCCCAGCTTCCTTGACTGTCCGCCACGCGATACCTGACGTCAATCAGCGATCCGCTCCGCCTGGAGCCAGCGATAGATCGTACAGTGGCTCGCATATCTTCGGGATGAACGTTTTTCAGCCAATTCTGATCTGCTGATTGAGTCTTCATCAAGCCAGTAGCTTTGTCCCATTTGGGACACACATTAAGATTTCGGCCCTGGGGATCCATAATCCACAAAACATGGGGATCCAACTCTACCATGCTCCTGTAATGAGCTTCGCTGGCTTTCAGCGCATCTTCCGTACGCCTTCGTTCTGTGATGTCAGCAACACAAATTGAAACGCCGACAACCTCCCCGCCCTCATCAACGGCTGGTTGATACGAAACCAGGCGTGTCTCTTCGTTACCTGGCACCTTTGCCTCGACATCTGTGATGACCTCACCGCAAAGTGCGCGCTTTAAATAGGGCTCAACGTGCGGGAACAGATTGGGAATCACTTCAGATACTTGCCTGCCAAGATGGTTTTCAATCGCGATTCCGTTCATCTCAGCAAGCCTCTTATTGAGGTTCACATAACGAAGGTTCTGGTCGACGAACGCGAGGCCTATTGGAGCGCCATCGTAAACTGCCCGAAGCTGTGCGAGCCGCTGCGTCGGCGAGACATCCAGATTGCTCGCAGAGACTCTTTCCACCGTGCCCGGATTTTCATTAAGTAATTTATCTCGGTGAGCTGAAATCGAAGCATGAAGCTCCTCACTCGGCATGGGTCGCCCATAGAAGTAGCCTTGGCCGAGTTCACATCCTAGCCAAAGCATCATCTCTGCCTGTTCTTGCGTCTCGATGCCCTCAGCGACGGTCGTCAGACCCAGGCTCTGCCCAAGACCCACAACAGCAGACACGATCTTTCGGCTGTCTCGTTTTTCCGTCATGGAACTGACGAAGCTGCGGTCCACCTTCAATTCATCAAAGGGCAACGATTGGAGATGATGAAGGCTTGAATAGCCTGTTCCAAAATCGTCGAGTGCCAGTTTGCATCCCATTGCCTTCAATTCTGCGACAACCGCAATCGCACTTTGCAGGTCTTCGACCAGCGCGCTTTCCGTTATCTCTACAACCAGCCTCGAAAGCGGGAATCCTGCCTTTTCTGCCATGCTGCGGATCTGATTTGGCAGTTGGAGATCACGCAACTGAAATGGCGACACATTGACTGCCAAAGTCAAAGGATCTGGAATCGATGCGCCCGCCAAAAGAGCTTTCTCTAAAATCTGCTGGGTAAGTGCGCCAATCCATCCATCTTGCTCTGCGATCGCAATAAACTTGTTCGGCGGGATGAGACCTGCGGTAGGATGCTGCCACCTAGCTAGCACCTCGAAGCCGGCTAACTGGCCGGTACGCAGGATAACTAAGGGCTGGAAGAATGGAACAAAGTGGCTTTCGTTCAAAGCACGGTAAGCAGCCTGATTGTCAGTCAAAACTGAGCCCTGTATATGTATCTGGTTATCTATCATGTCCCTTTTCTCCATTCCAGTTAGAGACATCTGTGAGCGCCTGACCAAGCATCTTTTAGCACAACAAGACTACAAATTACTTTTGGATGAACATATTTCCTTTAGGCTACTGCGTCTGTTATATAAATGACATTCCGTCTACCCAATTTAGGGCAGCCATTCGATCTAATAGGTCGTAGCAAGCTACATCGCGTACTGATACTTGTCACACCTTTGGTATCAGACTTGCTCTACTCATAATTACGTAGACGATAATGATCAATTTAGATCTCATCAACAATGCAACTAGAGGGTTATTCTCGAACGTTATCCTGGTTCGTCGCTACCGCTCTTGTCTTACTAGTTTCGCTGGTTAGAAGTCGAATCGCTTTTCCGATAAGGGGACAGATGAATCGTCATGCGGTTCTGATACCCGCTGTTCGCAACGGCGGAGATAAATGATGCATTTATCTGATGAGACCAGGGTTGTTCCAGGGCGTAATGTCACCAGGCTCTGCTGAAGTACGATCTGCTGAAGTACGATCTGCTGAAGTACGATCTGCTGAAACGCTACCAGCAACCTGTACAGCGTCGTCTATACTTCCCTGCAAGATCTGTTGGTAAGCGCTTGCACCGAACCACGGTCGTGCGACTCGGTGTTCTGTTCCGCTGTGGAAGTGCATCCCTAATAGCGTGCGAAGTCCTGGTTAATGGCGAACAAAAGACGAACAGGAACTGTTGGAACTTCGAATTGACAAGCTGGGTTACTATTCAGATTCCTCTTGCATCAGACCATGCCGGAGGGTTTCTTATGGCATCGTCGATCTGGAAGGGCTACATCTCGTTTGGTCTTGTGTCCGTACCAGTCAGGCTGTTTGCCGCTGCCCGAGAATCGCACGTCAGTTTCAACCAACTCCATACCAAGTGCGGGTCGCGCATCAAGCAGCAAATTGTCTGTCCTACCTGTGATGAGAAGGTGGAGCGTAGCGACCTCTCGAAGGGTTACGAAGTTGACAAGGATGTCTATGTCACGGTGACACCGGAAGAGTTGAAGTCGCTCGACTCTGCCGCCTCCGATACGATGAACATCGAGCATTTCGTTTCGCTCAAAGACATTGATCCCTTGTACTTTCAAACCTCCTACTATTCGGTCGCGGAAGAACCAGGACGCAAAGCCTACACATTGCTATTCCAGAGCATGAAGCGGTTGAACCTTGCTGCGATCGCGCGGGTGAGCATGCATAGCAGAGAGCAGGTCGTGATCATCCGCCCCTATGACAAAGGGCTGGTTCTGCATACGCTCTACTATGCATCAGAGGTCCGGGAAATTCCGGAGTATGGCCACGACACGGATGTAAAGATGCTGCCGCAGGAAACAGCATTGGCCGAGCAGTTTATCTCGCAGCTTACACTTCCTTTCCAACCCGAACAGTACACCGATACCTATCGTGATCAGGTCACGCAATTGATCGAGAAGAAGCGGGAAGGCATGGCGCTCGTTGCCCCAGCTGCGAAGCGGCCGATGGCACCTGTCGTCGACTTGATGGATGCCCTAAAGAAGAGCCTCGCGGCTAAGAATGCAAAGACGGAACAAGTGGATGCCGGCACGAGTAAGAAAGTGCAGAGCATCCGCACAGGACGCGCCAAGGGTCAGAAGGCTGGATAATTCCCCACAAGGAAGGCGAGCCTGCGACAGAGCAGGAATGCTGGAGGGTTACCCTGGCGTTCAGCAAAGCGCGGCTCAATGATAGGCGCGCCAGCCGGCGATGCTTGTTTTGGCGGGAGGAGCGCAAGGAGCGCGAATCCAAACGCGAAAACTAACTCAAGTCCTGAGGACTGTCCTGCCTGTGCATCCCGTGCGCCGCGTCCTGCGCCGAAATCACTGTCATCGTGAATCCATGGCAAGGCTTGACCAGGCCCCATGAGCGATCATCAAGCGATGCTTGACCGGCTGCTTAACGGCCAGCAAAAGACAGGGCCCGAGCGCCTTGTCAAGGCTCAGGAACATCGGCATGAACGTTATGTCTGCTTCGCTCGTTTCGGCGACGATCCTTAGCACCATAGCTATGCTGTGGAGTTCGGTCCAATAATCGCGCGATTGTTAGAGAAGATGGTGAAGATGTCGCGCTCATGGTCGAGGCAAGCGAATTTGATGCGGAAGTCTTCCCCAGAAGGTGCCAACAGCTTCAAACCGTTTCGTTACAAATCTGATTCCGCATGCCGAGCACGTTTTTTTAGGATTGCGTGTGCATCTAGCATTGGCACGACGTCACCATTCCTTATCGGGCATGAGCGCCGAAGTCATAGCCTCCGAGTGATCCAGGCGTGTTTGCTTTGGCCATTGCCGCAACGTCAGGAATGACAGTGAATAGTATGAACTCGCCTACGGGCAGGGGCTCTTTGCTTGTGACGAGGTAAGTCTTGTAACTTTTCTTTTCGATGGACAAGGAAATCAGCTCCTTCGGGTCGATCTGGGCGTCAATGCCGGTCCAAATACGGTAGCTTGCCATGCCTAGCTCGGGACGATTCTTTTCCTGCTGGAATTTGGCGACCGTTATGTCTCGTCCTAAATCTGTGACGCCCACTAAACAGATCGCCAGGGTACTGTCCGTAAGTTGATAGGGGGAAGATGCGTCACGAAACTGAGCCTTGACCTTGGCTGCACCATAACTGAAGGCGGCGCCAGCAACATTCGTAGTTTAAAAGCCCATGGAGTGACTCGGGTCCATGGATGTCCAACTGGTGCCCTGTAGGTAATATGCGCCGGTAGGCGTGGGGCAGGCCGGCAGCGTTGTCTGGCAGAACGCAAAAACAGGAGCAAGCAGCAGGCTGGCAAATATCGAAACGGTCTCGGTTTTCATACAAAAAAGGCTAGCAGTAAGGCTCTTGATTGGGCATCACCCGAAACTACTCTTATGCTTCCCATTTCTTCTCTCTTCACTTCAAGCGACGAACGTGCCACTGGCATACATGGAACGCAACGCTTGAGAAGTGGTCTTTGCCCTCAGATTGTCAGAAATTGCTCACGGAAGTATCGAACGGTGTAGGGTATACCCTCGAATCCGTCCTGACCCAGGGTGGACAGGGAGGGCTCCTGCGAATCGAAGTCGAGCCATAAAAGGTGTGTGCGGGGTACCATGCGAATCCCTAGCACAATGTACGCCGAAGAGGGAGCGAACGACACTCCGCTCAGCGCTCATTTGACCTGCAACTCGACGTCTACTTGTAACGACAGGAGATCGCTTTTAAGCCTGTCAATCTAATATGACGTGATGGTGGGCGCTGCAGGATTCGAACCTGCGACTTCCACCGTGTGAAGGTGGCACTCTACCGCTGAGTTAAGCGCCCGCGCGTAGCCTAACTTTAACATCCCGAGACAAACTCAACCAAACGCACCCAGGAGTGCCATTCACACCCTGCTGCCATTGCGCACCCTGTCTTGCCCGACACCGCCGGGATTTCTGCCAGCCGCATCTATAGCGATGGAGCAGTTCTCCTGTAGCTATACTCCGGAAAGAACGCTATGCGCTGGTCTTTCGCCGAGAAGGCCTGACCTCCCCAACGCCCGAATGGAATACCAACAGGAGAACTGCTCTAGAATCATTCCTTGACCCCCTGATGGCCTTCCGCAAATCAGATCGAGACAGCCTGTCGCGTCAAAACCCCGTTCCGCGCCCCGACCGCACGGAAGGCGCTGAAGCGACCGCAAAGAACGATCCCGATCAGCATCCACTGGGTTCGGCCGCTGGCACTGGCCTCCCGGCGGACAAATCCACCGAAAATCTGCCAACCGGCCAGGCAAATTCGCAACCTGTTGACGCGTCTGGTGTCTACAAGGATATGGCGACGCAGGCACTCAATCCGGGCCAGATGCACCCAGGTTCCATGACGGATGTGCGTCTGGGCGAGATCAGGCAGGAGCTTGTCATGGCTGCCAGGATCTCCGATTGGACTCAGCTCACCGATGCCGAGATCATGCTGCGGGTACGCCAGGGCGACGACGCTGGATTCAACTACCTGATCCAGAAGTACCAGCGGCAGATTGTACATTTTATGTTCCGCATGGTGCACAATCAGGCAGTCGCCGAAGAACTTGCCCAGGAAGTATTTCTACGGGTCTATCGGTCGCGCGAAACCTACCGGGCGGAAGCGCGGTTTTCGACCTGGCTCTACCGCATCGCGACCAATCTCGGCGTCAACCACGCGCGGGATACGAAGCACGAACGGGCAGCTCAGAATGTTTATCTGGATGCGCCTGATCCGGAGACAGGCAGCACCCCGGATGTAGCTGACGCGACGCCCGACGTGGAGCATAATCTGCTTCGGGATGAGCGACTGAGCGCCATTCGCGCCCATGTTTTGGAACTGCCCGAGCGGCAGAGAACTGCAGTACTGATGCACAAATATCAGGGTATGGATTACAAGCAGATCGGCGAAGTGCTTAAGCTGAGCGAATCAGCCACCAAGTCCCTGCTCTTCCGTGCCTATCAGACATTACGCGAAAGCCTGAAAGATTTCGTGTAATGCAGGAAGTGAGTACCAACGTGAAAAACGAATTGAAATGCCGGAAAATTGAAGCACATCTGCCTGACTTGCTGTTGGATCCCGAGGCGGTAAAGCCGTCTGTACACGAGCACCTGGCTTCATGCGTGGAGTGCCAGTCGGAACTCACTGCGCTCCGCTCGACCATGAGTGCGCTCGATGCCTGGACAGCCCCCGAACCATCGCCCTACTTTGACACGCGCATGCAGGCCAAGCTGCGTTCCGCCAGGGAAGCGGAACCAGCGGGCTTCTGGGAACGCATGCGTGCGCGGTTGCTCTTCAGTACCAATCTTCATCTCCGTACTGCGGGCGCGGCTGCGTTGGCAGCACTGCTTGCAGTCGGCGGCGGCTCTGCTCTCTATGTTTCGCAGATGCCCGCAAGCCATGCGCCGGTAGAAGCAGCATCGGCAACGGTGCAGGATCTTCAGGCACTCGATGGAAATGCCGAGGTCTTTCAGCAGTTAAATGCTGTCGATGCCAGCGACACGGATACCGGAAGTGATGCGAATTAGTGCGGTCTCCTGTAACTGTGCAGCGAAGAGCCGGGGTGAAGCACAGATGGGGATGGCTTTTTCGCCAGAGTAAGGCCGACCAGGATCTGCAGAAAGCGTCCAGTTAACAGTAAATCGGCTCCAGAGTATCGAGGCGCGCGGATAAACTTGGCATAGGTTCCTGCCACACAATACGAGATGACGCCGGTATGCTCAGGAGCAACCAGCAAGGCACACCAGCAGGAAGGGCAAGATGGCAGGCGGGCAACGCGGGGGCAGGGAAACGGGGCTGGTAAGACGTTTGCGTCGGACCGTCCAGTTTCTTGTGCTTTCCAGTTCACTCGCGTTTTTAGCATCGGCCGCCTTGGCAGCGACCATCTCTCCGGCAGGGTCCGCCGGTCCAGTTACGGCGACTACTCCAACGACACTTCCTGCTGCAATCGCTCCTTCTCCAAAACTGGCTAAACCGTCTGCCTACCACGCGGTCGAACCGGCGACCCGGGTAGAAAAGCCAATGCCGAAGCCGGTCGCCGCTCCTCTCAGG
>CAXTNK010000098.1:15483-16077 GCA_964245665.1 uncultured Acidobacteriaceae bacterium | reverse complement strand
TCCTGTTTGGCGTCAGTCCGACCGACCCATTCATCTATCTCGTAGCCGCACTCACCATGATAGGAATCGCAATACTCGCATCGGCGTTACCGGCGAGGCGCGCAGCTTCTGCTGATCCGATTCGAGCCCTGCGCGCCAACTGAACAACCGCTGGTAATACCCTTTCGGCGCAAGCTCGATCCTGACGCCAGGACGTGGACCTTGTGGCAGGTCGGTGGATACAGCCACAAAATTGTCCGCGACACGCGGCGTGGAGAAGATCCTAAGTACTCATGAATTGGCAGCGATCCGCAAGCGGGCTTCCATGTCGCATCGAGAGCCCGGTGCGCCCATACCCGAGAAATCGGGACGCGCACCATCGTAGGCGTCGAAACCTACTTTCAATTAACAGCTCAGGAAAGTCTCGGTCCAAGACATTAACCTGATTATCCTCCAAAAATGTGCCCTATAACGTTACAAAGCTAATGTGGCTCTCATAAAGGCTTCCTTAGGACGGCCACATAAGCGGGCTTGTGTCAGTCCACAGCTCAAGAAAACGCTCGGGCCGATAAAGTAAGCCGGTTATTGTTCGATAATGGTTCCAATAAAGTTACA
>CAXTNK010000098.1:0-15400 GCA_964245665.1 uncultured Acidobacteriaceae bacterium | reverse complement strand
TCCTTAGGACGGCCACAGACGTGCTCGGTCCGGTGTAGAGACGAATCCTTGCCGTTCAGGGACCTACCCAGGTTCCGGGGTTTCATTTGTTCGCTCTTTTTTCACTTCGGGGAGCGTTTAATGACCAGATCCTTGTCCGCGTGCATACGAAACAGCTTCGTTTACTTGTTTCTAGCAGTACCCTTCCTCCAGGCCATGCAGGCCCAAACCGCGCACTTCAGCGGCGTATTCAGCATAATTGGCAGCGGGTTCCAATATCCGGGAGGTGTGGCCGTGGATAGTGCGGGCAACGTCTTCGTCGGCGACACCGGCAACGGAGCGGTGAAGGAAATCGTGGCAGTTAATGGGGCAGTCTCCTCCAGCTCCACAGTCAACACGGTCGGCAGCGGTTTCCTCCATCCTTATGGCGTGGCGGTGGACGGTGCCGGTAGCGTCTACCTCGCCGATTACGCGAACAATGCCGTGGAGGAGATCATGATCCGGAGCGCGAACTTCGGCTCTCTACCGGTCGCCACCACTGCGCCTACGACGCTATCACTTACGTTTACCTTTGCCACGGCGGGGACCATCGGTGCTCCCGCGGTGCTGACGCAGGGAGCAACGGGGCTCGACTTCACGAGTGCGGGTACGGGTACCTGCACCACGAATGGAACCTCGCATAGCTACAGCGCAGGTGATACCTGCACAGTCGACGTGACCTTTACGCCAAAACTGAGTGGTGTCCGGTATGGCGCAGCGACGCTGAGCAGCTCGGGAGTGACGATTGCCACAGGAAATGTTCACGGTACGGGCGTAGGACCGCAGGTACTCTTCCCACCCGGCACCGTCCGCACGGTTGGCAGCGGATTCAGCAGCGCCCCCTATGGCGTAGCCGTAGACGGGGCCGGTAACGTATTCGCCGCCAACTACGGGAACAATACGGTGTACGAGATCGTAGCCGTGAATGGCCTGGTCTCTTCCACCTCCACGGTTATTACGGTTGGCAGCGGATTCACGGCTCCCTATGGCGTGGCCGTGGACGGAGCCGGCAATGTATTTGTTGGCTGTACCTGAGACACTTCGGTGAAGGAGATCGTGGCGGTCAATGGCGTTGTCTCCTCCAGTTCCACGGTCGTCACGATCGGCAGTGGCTTCGCCTATCCGTATGGCGTAGCAGTGGACAGTTCCGGCAACGTCTTTGTTGGCGACTTCCTTAATGATGCGGTAAAGGAGATCGTGGCGGTCAATGGCGTGGTCTCGTCCAGTTCCACAGTCGTCACGCTAGGGAGCGGCTTCAACCATCCCAAGGGCGTCGCCGTTAACAGTTCGGGTAACGTATTTGTTGCCGACACCTTGAATATTGCGGTCAAGGAGATCGATCGTGCCGCTCCTCCCAGCTTGACCTTTGCGTCTACGTTGGTGGGATTGACGAGCAGCGACAGTCCGCAGGCGGTCACCATCGAGAATACCGGCAACGCTACACTTACCTTTGAGGTTCCTGTCGCCGGCCTTAACCCGAGCGTCTCTAACGATTTCACATTCGGCAACAGCTCTACCTGCACTCAGCTCTCGACCAGTTCCACCACGGCAACGCTGGCTGCCGGAGCATCGTGCACAGAGTTAATAAGCTTTACGCCGACAGCAAGCGGTTCCATCACCGGTTCGCTGCTGACGACCGACAACGTGTTAAACGCCGTGGGTCCCACCTATGCCACACAGAGCATTGCGCTTAGTGGAATCGCGACCGAGCCAGTCACGGCCATCACTGCCGTAGCTTCGGCTGCATTAACCCAGAACCACACCTCCACGTCCTTCATTCCGGTGACGGGCTCCGGTGGCACGGGAACGCTGACCTACAGTGTCTATCCTGCTCTCCCGGCTGGCCTGACCCTATCTGCGACGGGCGTCATCAGTGGAACTCCCACCGTAGTCCGCGCGGCGACGATTTACACAGTCACGATTACGGATACTAATAGTGCCACAAGTACGGCGAACTTCAGCCTCACGGTCAACCCCGCAATCGTCGCAACCGCTGCGTCGTCCTCGCCTATTCTGACTCAGAACCACGCGGCAGCGGCGTTCACGCCGGTGACCGCTGCCGGCGGGACGGGCACGCTGACCTATAGCATCTCTCCGGCTCTTCCTTCCGGCCTGGTATTTTCTGCGGCAGGTGCGGTTAGTGGCACACCGAACATGAGCAGTGTGGCGACCACCTACAGGGTCACCGTCACTGACGCGAACGGGGCGACGGCGACGGCAACCTTCAGCCTCTCGGTGAACAGCAGTGTCACAACTCCGACTTCGACGACTGTCGCTTCTTCCAGCCTTACGCCTACTTATGGTGCGTCTGTCGTCCTTACGGCGGCGGTCACACCCGCCCCTGCTGTCACCCCAATGGGAACAGTGAGCTTCTATACAGGGAGGACGTTGCTGGGTACCGTGGCGTTGAACTCCACTGGAGCCGCTACGCTGAGCATTACTCTTCCACTCGGACCGAATACCATCACAGCGGTCTATTCTGGCAACGCAGGGGATGCTGGATCGACTTCCAGCGCCCTGTCGGTATCCAACCGCACCGGCAGCTCGGTCACGTTTGCGGCGAGCCCGATCACGCAGCTGTACAACAATCCGATCGTGTTGACCGCGCAGGCGACCTCTCCCACTGCCGGAACCTTGACTGGAACAGTGAGCTTCCTCGACGGCTCGACTGTAATTGGGACGGTGCCGCTCGGAGCGAATGGCCACGCCACTTATGCGGTCACGACGCTTGCTGACGGAAGCCATAGTCTGACTGCCGCTTACTCAGGTGACGGCAGCTTCCAGGCAAGCGGATCAACCGGAACAGCGATAGCGATCACGGTGGGCAATATCAACCTGAATCTCGGAGGCGACCAGAACAAGTCCGTCATCCCGGGTGCGGCTGTGGCCTATACCTTCCCGCTTTCGCCCCTGGTCACTCCGACGTTCCTGTACGAGGTGCATCTGACGGCGACAGGCCTGCCTGCAGGAGCGACGTATCAATTCTCTCCCGCGTTGATTCCGGCAGGAAGCGCAAGCTTACCGGTGACTCTGACTGTTCAAACAGCTAAAGGAACCGCAAGCCTCAGTATGCCTGCTGGTCCCGGCCAGCAGAACTCCTCACGTGGACTCACGGCGCTTGCCTTTGGCCTTCTGCTCCCGCTACTCGGCGCGAAGCAGGTCCGCAGGCGGTTGAAAGTGATGCCAGGGCCGCTGGCCATCCTCTTTGTCGTGCTTAGCCTGGGCGCGATGGTGGGCATGACCGGTTGCGGCAGCGGCGGCTTCTACGGAGCGACCTCAACCACTGGTAAGTACACCATCACCATAACCGCAACCAGCGCTGATCTTGTGCGCGTCAGCACCGTGCAGCTCACCATCCAGTAAGGCAGCCTTTGAGGCGAGGAGACGTTATGTTCAGCATCAAGGGACTTGCAGTATTGGGCTTCACCATCGGAGCAGTGGCAGTGGCCGCTGCTCAGTCAGGAATGCCGAATCGAGGCATTCCGAAGACAGAAATCGCCGTCGATTACAGCTACATGCGCGCCAACGCCACGCCCGGCCAGTGCGGGTGCTTCAACCTGAACGGAGGCAACGTTGAGGCCGCCCTCCAGGTCTACAGGAACTTCTCGATCGTCGCCGATATCACAGGAGAGCATGCGGGAACAACGAGCGTCCCCGGCCAATCTCTGGCTCTGCTCTCCTATACCGGCGGTCCGCGCTTCAGCTATCCGCTGCTGCGCTCACAACGCACACGCATCACTCCATTCGTGCAGGGTCTTGTTGGCGCTGTTCATGGTTTCGATGCGCCGTTTCCGAATGGCTCCGTAACTCTCATGAGTTCTGCGAATGCTCTGGCTGTCCTGGTAGGTGGCGGGGTCGACATAGCGGTCAGCCACTGGTTCGCTATCAGGGCTGTGCAGGTCGACTATGGTCTCAACCACTTACCCAACAACGCGAACGACAGCGAGAATCTGCTACGCGTCGCGACTGGAGTCGTCTTCCATATCCGCTAGAACAACACAAAGGCGAGTGGCAGTCACATCAAGATTCCGCTTTTCACCCGAAGTGGAAGCGGATACAAGCAGAGGTTGCTGGAACTAGTTCCGGCGCCTCTGCTTTGTCCTTCTTAGAAGATCAAATTTGTTTTCTGCGCTTGTGAAACGACCGATACACCGTTGCCAATCGCGATGTCGTCGTGGCTTGGCGTGATTCTGAAATTTCTTTTCTAAGCAGCGCATTTATCCGCACATAGCGGAATGGACTGGACTTGAATCGGAGCTGTCTGTGGATAGACCCCATATGTAGCTTGCCAAGTAGTGTCTCGAGTTACTACGAGGAAAGTCATCATCGGATCTTGAAAGAAGACACCTGCGAAGTGAGCTGTCGGGATAGCGCAAGCAGCATACGTTTACAGATACATTGACTAGCAATACTTTGTCAGCAAGGCCTGTACCGCCGTCCGAGGCGCTCGGCGCTAATTCCTTGACATCGCCATCGTCGAACGAATCTATTCTGGTATCCCAATTTCCGTTTACCCCGTCATAAGAGACACCATCAAATAAAGGTGTTCCCATGCGGTTCCATAAACACGCTTCGGCAGAAACCTTAAGGGAGCGCCTGCGTTCGAAGTAAAGCCGCATTCGCCATAAGTTCGTCGAGCGCACGTGCGCTGAGTGGCTGGCTAAGAGCATAGAAGGTGCTCCACGATGTGCTGATCGTCACTCCTTCGTAGACTCCCATTTGGATACGCTGATCAGGCCGGGTCCATGAAGATGGCAACAGTCGCCGATAACCGCGCCTGTCGTGATCGAACTATGATTCGCGAAAGCGCGGGCGCTTGTTCCGAAATAACCACCGGCCTCATCCGGAGACAGTGAAGCGTCAGAAGCTTTTTCGACGAGTTGTGAGCCAACGGTAAACTGCACGTCGCCTTGACGGAGAATCGGCGACCAGCCGCCGGCTTGCCTCATGGCCCAGACCCGCGATTGATTCTTGCGCACATACATACAGCCGCTTTAGGAAAAGGCGAGCCTGAGATTGACATCGCCCGCAGTCTTACCTCTTTGATTTGCGGAACTCTAGACCTAGCTTCGCATGGTTAAACATTCGTTATCAAGGAGCAAGTTATCAGGCTATGCACCTTTTGGACTGGGCCAGAGATGGTTCCTGCCGGTCAAACTGTCAAGGTTCAACCGCAGATCATCACGGCGTTCAGCATGTGGCTTGAAAAGGAGGAAAGGCAGCCGTTCTTCTGGCCCTCAACAATTCGCCTTCTATGAGGCGCGTTTCATTGATTTTGAGTGGTAAATTGCGGATTGCTGGCCCTGGGCTTCCACAACACGAGCGCACCAACAAAAAGAAGGGATGTCAAGGTGGTGCTTGAGAAAAGTCCTAGCTTGAGACCATTACTCAATCCTGGATTGTCTCGGAAAGCAAGCCAATCGCCCGCAGTCGTCCCAGCCGCCCGTACGGCGATAATCGCGGACCAGTAAGCGAGCCTTGTCGTCCACCTGGATGTTTTCCCCATGACGAGGACTACCGCAAAGATCGCGCCAAGGATGAGCGTGGCATAACCGGTACCAAGATGAAGATCTTCCGCAGACCAGTCTCCTACTGCGGTGCCCAGAGTTCCGGCTGTCAGGAGCGAGAGCCAATACCAACCGGTAGTCACTGGCCGATTCGTCCAAACGCCTCCTGGCAGGATTCGTCTAGGTAGAACCGGCCAGACCACAAGACTTTGAAAGACGCACAAACCGAGAATCACGCGCAGATAGGGCCACTAAAAGGTGTGGGTGGCAAGGTCTGCCAGGTTTGTCGCTGCTGCACGCAGCACAATCACGACGGTCCAGTACCAGGCTTGTGTTACACGGGTTGACCAGCGTTCTCCCATGAGCAGGGCGGCAAGGACGACGGCCAGGGGCCCCAACCCGATTTAGTGATTCCAATGGGCGTAGAACGAAAGACAATCACCGAGGTGGCAACCAAAGATGCTTGCGAACGTGATCGCCGACCAATACCTTGCATCCACATCTGGTACGTTCGCGCTGCGCATGGGCCGTATCATTGCTGCTCCGCCGCCCAGGCCAGGCCATCGACCCGAGTCCCGGCCTTGATAAGCCTGGTGACGCTCCAGTCAGAAACGCGGATTGCGGCAACCTGCCCCTGGGCTGTGCAGGAGACATAAGCCGTCGCCCCATCTGGAGACATCAGGATCTCGTGTGGCGATTTCGGAAGATCAATCGTTTGTACAACCCGGTTCAAGGCAAGATCGATGACTGCGACCTGCGACGTACTCTGTATGCCGACAAGGAGCCAGCGCCCATCCTGTGTGGGGGTGAGAGTATAACCAATCGCCGGCAATGGGATCCATGATTTAACCTTGCGGCTTGCAACATCTATCACTGCGACTCTTGGTTCTGTCTGATCCGTTGTGAAGACATTCTTGTCGTCGGTAGAGATTGCAATTCGTTGCGTTTTTGCTGAAACCGGAATGACCTTTAGAAGTTTCCTTCCGTTCATGTCAAGCACGGAAACGCTGCCGGGCTGAATGTTCGCCGTGTATCCGAATCGCCCCTCGTGATCCAGAACCATCATGTGGCTCAAAGCCTGGCCGGTAGGAATTGTGGTCACAACCTTCATCGTCTCTGGATCGATGACCGTGATGGTCTGGTCCAGTTCGGTGGTGACATAGAGCATACCGTCTTGCGGATTCAGTAAAGGCTCATGTGGCCTGACACCGTGGCCGAAATCAACATGCCCTACAACCTTGTGAGATTTCAGGTCAATGGCCACCAACTCACTCCCGTCTGATCCTGGGTCGCCTGCGCTGGAGTCGCCATAGATCGGGACATACGCCGTTCTACCGTCAAAGGAAGCCACCACCTCGTGGCCCGCTACTGCTCCTTCCGCAACCCTCGCTATCTCCAGACCGCTTTGCGGATTGATCATCGAAAGTGTCGATTCTCCTTCATTGATCGCGAGCAGCGTCCCTCTTTGAGCGAATGCCTTGACGGGCACCAGATACAGAAGGAACAAGAAGGCTGTGCCAAGGATGGCAGCAACTCTGACCCGAAGAGGAGGTTGAGGAAGATTGGCGAAAGGGTTAGGATGAGGCATCCCAATAAAGTAGACGCAACGTATCGTCTAGTCAAGGAGTCGTCCTTCAACATGGTCAGTAAAACCATCCGCTGTGCCAAAAAGGTCGCGGCCAAAACAGATTCCAAGGTGGTTGAACATCGTGGGAACCGGCACAGAAGGAGCGAAGAGGCTCGTATCGCAATTCTTGAAGCAGCGGACAATCTACTGGTTGAACGCGGATTCACCGCTTTGACGATGGAGGGAATTGCGGCCGCGGCAGGCGTTGCCAAGCAGACGATCTATCGCTGGTGGAGATCGAAGACAGAGGTACTGATGGACTCTCTTCTGGAAGATGTAGCCGAGGGTTCCTTCCCTACACATTTTGGAAGTCTGTCAGCTGACCTCCAGCATCATTTGCTTGGCCTGGCAAAGATGTTGGCACTTTCCGATACCGGCGCCGTCTTCCGCGCCCTGATGGCCGAGGCACAACACGACGCAGCTCTGGCTGTTCGCCTGCGCACCCAATTTATCGAGCCGCAACGCATCCGGGATCGCGTTCCGTTCGAACAGGCAGTCAAACGCGGCGAGCTCCCGCAGGTCTTCGACATTGAGTCTGCGGTGGAGGAGCTTATCTCTCCGATCTACTACCGCGTGCTGGTGAGTGGCCAGCCCATTTCGCCCTCGTACGTAGAAGGCCTCGTGCGACGCCTGTTGCTGTCGAAGTAGCGGAAAACCGTCGATATCTGTGCGAAGAATCTCTCCCGCTTAACTGGCAAATTCGTCCGTGCGTATGCCGCAGGCGACAAGCAGCCCCTCGCGAGGCGATCGGGTCTGCCACCTGGGTTACAGCTGGCGCAGAGTTTATCGCTGACGCGCTCCTCATGCTATGAACCAGCAAACCAGGTAGGACGAAACCCTTCAGTCGGGGCTTTAAAGGCTTCTTACCCACGACGAATAGAAGAGCCCGATAGAGCTGGCAAGGGTGATCGGGGCGATAACAACAACTAACGCTATTACATAACTTTTATGGGGTGTTCACACTCTGTCTGCTCATATCCCGTACAGCTGGAGGTAGAACGCTGAAAAGCATACGTGGCAAATCTACCTTCACGGAACAAATAAGGTTGTTGATGAGACATCACCTAGCTCGCGCGATCTAGGCTGGGCACCACACTCCACCTTTCGTTCCTACATCTCATCCCTTGAAGAAAACAGTATCCCAGGAGAAGTCAACATATGTATCACCACGTAAAAAAGCTCATGTACACAGTGAATATCGGTCAACCGGATCCCAAGTTCGGCAGGATGCTCCTCGAGCAGTTTGGCGGAGCCAACGGTGAACTGGCGGCGGCCATGCAATATTCGATCCAGGGGATTAACTGCGAAGACGCAGCCCGTAAAGATCTTTTAATGGATATCGGAACTGAGGAGTTGAGCCATCTAGAGGTGGTCGGTGCTCTAATCCGCATGCATTTGAAGCCGATGAAGGACGAGCGTGAGGCAGCCGAGGCTGACCCTCTCGTTGCAATCGCAGGTGGCGGAGGAGTCTCGCTTTTTGACTCCATGGGAAATGCCTGGACAGCTGATTATTTAAAGATCACCGGCGATCTGGCAGTCGACCTTCGCAGCAACATCGCGGCTGAATCGAGAGCTAAGATCGTTTACGAACGCTTGATCGGCTTTACCCAGGACAAGGGATCTAAGGAAGCTCTCCAGTTCCTCATGACCCGCGAAATCACCCACATGCGTGCATTCACTGCAGCATTGGAAAGCATGGAGAAGCCTCAGTTCTCTGTCGGCATCATTGAACCAACGCCAAATCTTGTCGATCAGTTCTTTAACGCTTCAACCGGCGAAAGCCAGTATGGAGAAACAGATTTCAAAGGGCCATGGAATAGCGGAAACGGTCTACATACTGTTCAATCAGAGATCAAGGGTGGCGAAGGTTTGGATGTAACGCCTTACGAACCGCAGCCAGGCACCGAAACCACTTCACCTATCGATTCAACACCAGTGGGACAATGGACGAATGGTGTGGGTGCAAAACAGAAGGCGCTGCATGAAGCAAAGCTTAAAGAGGCAGCGAAGATGGCGACAGTAGAAGTCTAGTTTAGGCAGTAGCATTTCTAGGTTACGAGAGAAGCCGTCCCAAGGGGCGGCTTCCCTGTTTAAAGCTAATTTGATCTTTAAACGATCCAATGAAACTGAGCCACCAGCGAAGCATTTTGCAATTGGTTGAAGCGGCGTCCCTAGCCACACGCTAATTCATTGACCAGAAGTATTCATGCGGCCGCAGCATTGGATCTTGCGCCTGCTCCCCACTCCGCGCGAGTAAGTGTCCATTAAAAATGGAATCTATATTTCAATTCCGCATAGATTTGCCTGGGATCGTTATAGTGGAAGCCGCCGAACGTGAGACTGTTATCAAGCAGCACACGACGATTGGCAACATTCAGTGCGTTGATGGAGAAGCTGGTGTTCTCACCGAATGTTTTACCGACAGCGAGATCGAAAGTCGTGTGTTGAGGCAGATAGTCTCCCGGATATGGCGAAGCTGGATACGGATCACCGTTTGTGAAACCTGATCCATAAGCAACATTGGTAGAAGCGAAGCTTCGCCATGGCAACGTTCCATCGAATCCGACATTAAGAGTATTTCTCTGATCGTGGTCAACGGGTGTATAGCCCGGGGCTACGTCGCACTCGGGCGAAGTGATGGGATAGCAGATCAGGCCGCCGGTAATTGCGCCACGCTGTTCTGCAATCTGGTTTGAATATGCCAGGTGAAACTGACCATGGTTCCACAGGCGCGGAGACCGAAGTGTCAACTCCCATGCACGCACGAGCGCACCATCCACGGTCACGGGATAATAAATACTCGATTCACCGATATTTGAGTGATCGAGAAAATTGTTGATGCGCGTCTTGAAAGTGTCCGCATCGAGCAGCCATCCTCGGAATGGAATCTGAACACCGAACTGATGCTCTTCATCCCGCTCGCCATGCAAGGGCTGGAAGCTGGTGTTATTAGCCTGTGCGTATTGCACGATGGGTCCGGCAGCGGTCAGCAATGGCGGTGGTTGATAGAAGCGGCCATAGAAGCCGCGGAAGACCCAGTTCAGCTTCGGTACCTGTACAGCAAGCCCTATCCTCGGGTCGGTGTAGTCCTCTGAGAAGCTGGATTGAAAATGCGACTGACGCAGACCGCCAATCAGTGTGACCCAGGGAAGAACCTTGTAGTTGTCTGAGATGAACTCTTCGACCAAGCCTCCCGCAGCCGCATCCGGCGTGCTGAAATTTGTACCACTCCCATCATTGAATGCAGCTGCGAACAGGTAGCTGTCATGCTGACCCCAGCTGTAAAAGCCGGCCTGAATGGTGTTGCGCGCAATGGTCGTTGTGATGTTGCCCTGTGCGCCCGTGTAATTGGAAGCTCGGTCAGATGTAGTTGCGACCGGCAGGTCATTGAGACCCGGCTCATAGTCAGCACTGTTGTAATGGTAAAAAGGCGATACTTGGAGGACCGTTGTCGGGTTAAATGTTCGAGCATAAGTGAACGCTACAAGCCCGTCTGTTTCGTGCTGAGCATCGCGCAAACCAATACTTGGATAGAGCCCATCTGTGGGATTGTTCTGATAGTCATTCGGACTCGGATCGTACGGAATCTGAAAGAAGTCAGTTCTCAGTTGTGTCACAAGGCGAAGCTGGCTCTGGGAAGACTTATTGAGAATGAACGAGCCAAAGCCGCCGTATCCATTTGCCGCATCATGCACAACATCGCCGGTAGGCGTGGATAACCCATAGTCGCTGCGATTGCCGTTAAGGCTTATATAGTAAGCAGCTTTTTCTGAATGGTTTCCATAGCTGACTTGATCATTCGTCTGGAAAAAACTGCTCAGACTGGCAATGAACTCACCATCTCCATTGCGTTCGAAACCGGTCTTCGGCAGTACATTGAAAACACCGTAGGTGCGGTCGCCCACGTCGGCGTTATAGCTGCCTCGCTGCGTCTCCAGATAGTCGATATCCTTGGGATCGATCTGCGGTCCGATGTTGCTGGCGATATTTGTATTTGGAATTTCGACACCATCAATCAGCCACGCGACCTGGTGTCCACCACGCATGTGCAGCATGTCGTGTGTCATGTACGCCCCTGGCACATAGTTGGTGATCATGGCCATACTGTTTGTCCGGTCCGCGCCAGGTGTTTCTTCGATGATCTGACGGTCGACCAGTGTTGTGGGAGTAACAGAATTTACGTTAGCTACTGCAGAATCGGTCTTTACGGCGACGGATTGCTGGACAGTTCCGACGGCAAGCTCAAAGTGCAGGATTGGAGACGTACTCGATGCCAGTGTGATGTTCTGCGACCCGGTTTCAAAGCCAGCCTGAGTGATGGTGATCGTGTAGTCGCCGATGGGTACTGTCAGTAAGTGGAAAGCGCCGTCAGGGTTAGTATCGACTGATTGTTCCAGAGCGGAGGTGCGACTCTTAAGGAGAACATGTGCGCCTTTAATCGGGCGGTGCTGCGGATCGTGAACAATACCCTGCACTTCACCAAAGACAGTTGCGTGTAGTGCGGATACATGCATCAGGGCAAGGAAATTAACAATTAGCGACAGTTTTCGCATGAAGATTGACCTTTGCGACCACGTCTATGTGGCCATGCTGCCGCTCCGACCCTTAAAGGAATATGCGCGGAGTGGGAGTGACGATGACTGTATGCCCGGAATAATGACCGCAAGCCAGACAGACTTATGCTCTGAAGACGACTGACGATTCAGAGACAGGCTATTGGGATCGATTCGTGCCCAGTCAATCGAGCAATAAAGTCAGCACAATGAAGTACGAGAGCTGACCTGCAGTGCCGAGATTGGCAACGAAGCGCGACACTTCAGCCAAGAGACGGCGGGCCGCGCTTTTGCCGCGACCGATCACGCGCAATACGAAATTTGGCGCGGGTCTGCACCGAACAAGCCGGGTGGCTGAGAGCCTGCGCATAGAAGACTGCGGAAGGCGCCAGGAATACGTGAGCATGCTGCACTGCCGGCAGAGTTTTAGGGAAATAGGGGCAGGGCTGAGGTTTCTCGCTAGCAGTCGCACCGCTGTCGACTCGAGCGCTTTGCGAGCCCCTCATCTGGCAGTGATGGGCTCCGCTGCGTCGGCAGCATACAGGCAAATTGCTTTCGTCATTGCCACGTACTCCTACACTGGAAAATACCGACGAAAAGGTCGGGATGACCAGTAAAAGCAGTTGAAGCATGGCCAGAAAACATTGCACCGCCTGATTGTAACGCGTTTCCATTCAGAGTTTTAAATTTAGTTAGTATGCGGCCCTTCGCAGAAGCGAGTCACCTCATAAAGTGCGACCAGAGATGGTGCACGAAGAAATACTTGCAACTGCACACCTCCGCACATAGGCTGAGTGGCTCACAAGACGCAACACGAGAAAGTTGCTGCCTGATTAGGAGCAACAATCAGGGCGGCATTGCGTACCGGCCCGGAATCGGTATTGTCGATCACGTGTTCAACTTCTGTGATCACGGGTTCTGGCAATATGGTTTTCATCGCGCTGTACTGCCTGGTTCAGTTTCTTGAAGGCAATTTCACCCTTCCTTGTATATTCCTGGCCCTTGCTCACCGCTTTTTGTTGAAGGCATTTTTCGAGTCTCCCGCACATAGGAAACGAAATAAAGAACGATTGTCGGCTGTTGCTAGTCATAGATAGACCAGCATTGGCACCAACTTACTCTATAAAACTTTCTCGTCACAGAGACTCGAAGTGCTTCGCAGCATCCCTACAATCGAGGAGATCGACTTATCATCTCGTCATTCTGAGAGTGTTGATACGGTGGAACCAAGCAGCTTGGCTGGCCACGTCAATTGCATCTATTTAACCTTGCTGCTCCAACTGGCGACCCATGTCGCCATATGCTCGCCACACTAGTTTTGTTCAACCTCTATCTTCGCCAGCCAGGCTCCCATACTTGTTGTTAGTGGATAGCCATTTAAACCTGCGGTTATAAGAAGGTTTTCTTCCTGACTCACCTTGGCGCAGCTGCGTGTATTGCATTTGTTAGCTGAAATACATCGACTCATTGTACGGATTTAGATACAACCACAACCATCTTTGTACCTTCACAGAGATCACCGCGTACATGCGCAGTGGAACAACGTATCTCTGGATCTTCTTAGGACCCCCGTGATTGAAGCAGTCGTTATCTGGAATGAGCCGAACAATCTCTCGCATTGGAATTTCCACCTGGATCCGGGCTGGACGCGTTTCGCTGAAATGGTCAAGCTCGCGTCACAAGCGATCCGCAGCGTGAACTCAAAACTGCCTATAGTGCTGGGAGGAGTTTCGTCTGGGGACAGCGACTTCCTGCGCCTCATGGCATCGCAGCATGTGATGGAGGCAGTCGACGTGGTTGGCGTGCACGGCTTTCCGCTTGATTGGAATCACTGGCCTATTGATGAGTGGCCCCTTCGCATTGAGGAAGCAGCAGCTATTACCGGTAAGCCCGTATGGGTGCTCGAGGTAGGCGCATCCTCTTTCGGAGCAGAAGAAGTGCAGTCATTCGGCCTGGATAAGACGCTTAAGCTTCTCCGTGGAAAAACGGACCGCATTCACTGGTACAGTCTTTTTGATCTGCCTGCCACCTGGCCCGCGGAGACCCGCCATAAAGAGGCAGAGGGCTCTTCCTACTATCGTCACTATTATCTTGGATTGCTGAAGGAAGATGGTTCCCCCAAATTGGCAGCGAGCGCTTTCCCTGCCGACGGGTCTGCCGGACTGTGTCAATGGTTTCACTTCGAAGATCCTCGACTTGATGCCGCTGTGCAATGGATGAAGGACCATCGTGTCCGGCATGTGCGAACTGGACTCAGCTGGGCAGATTCATTTAGGCCAAACGCCATCGCATGGTTCGACAGAATGATGCAGATGCTGGAACCATTTGAAGTATCGCTCACGCTTTGTTTCACGCCAGCCCACCTTGGCATAGAGGAACATCACACTAGTCCTCCAAGGGATAATCAGCATTTCGCCGACTTCGCCGCCTGGGCGGTGGAGCGCTATGCTGCCACCTACAGTCCTGCAAACCCACAGTGCGAAATGAAAGAAGCGTGCGCGCGATGAGCAAGCAGATACTCATAACTGGAGGAGCCGGTTTCGTCGGCTCCCATCTCGCCGACGGTCTTCTAATGGCCGGTCATCAGGTTCGTATTCTTGACGATCTTACGCCTCAGGTTCATCCCCTAGGTATGCCCGACTACCTGTCTCCCGAAGTTGAGTTGCTGAAAGGTGATGTCCGCGACCCAAATCGCCTCAAAGAGGCGCTCAGCAACGTAGATGTCATCTATCACTTCGCAGCAACTGTGGGTGTAGGGCAGTCGATGTACGAGATCGCGCGTTACATGAGCGTGAACACGTTGGGGACAGCAGAACTGCTGCAGGCAATTCTTGATTCCAAGAAGGCCCCAGAGAAGATTGTCGTTGCCTCTTCCATGTCGATCTACGGCGAAGGACGATACGTCTGTTCGGTTTGTGGCGAGAAGGTTGCGCCGCCCGTACGTTCGACTCAACAATTGAGATCCGGCGTATGGGACATTTCCTGCGACTGTGGTGGCGTGCTTCAACCGTTGCCAACGGACGAGAGTAAGCCCTCAGAGATTAACTCCATGTATGCGCTGTCAAAACGCGATCAGGAGGAGTTGTGTCTCATCTATGGACGAACATACGATCTGCCGGTCACTGCTTTACGCTTCTTCAATATCTACGGCACCCGTCAGGCTCTCTCCAACCCATACACGGGTGTGGCAGCAATCTTCGCTTCACGTATGTTGAACAACCAGGTCCCACTTGTTTTTGAAGATGGCGAGCAGATGCGGGATTTTGTGAGTGTGCACGACATTGTTCGTGCCAACATACTGGCTATGGAACGGCCCGAGTCGAACGGGCAGGTGATCAACATTGGCTGTGGCAAGCCTATTTCGATCCGCAAAGTGGCACAGATTCTCGCTGCATCGCTTGGCAAGGATCTACAGCCAGTGATCACCCACAAGTATCGTGCAGGAGACATCCGTCACTGTTATGCCGACCTCACAAAAGCACGCCGGTTGCTCGGGTACGAACCACAGGTAAGCTACGAAGATGGTTTCAGAGAACTCGCGGACTGGTTGAGCGGACAGACGGCAGAAGATAAAGCTGAAACAATGCTGCAGGAACTAAGCACCTATGGCCTCACTGCATAAGTCTGTCAGCATGAAGACTGGAAAGGATTCCGCGATGAGTAGAGGAACAACACGCGTCGCGCTGGTGACTGGC
>CAXTNK010000097.1:15200-16329 GCA_964245665.1 uncultured Acidobacteriaceae bacterium | reverse complement strand
AATCTACACCGACTTTCCGGAACGTTTCAAGGAAAAGCCCAGGGTTTTTCTTGCCAATGCGAAGGCTCTGATTCCGACACGAGAAGCGCTGATCGAGAAGCACTGGATGCACCAGGGGCGCGTGGTGCTGAAATTCCATGGCATCGATTCAATCAACGATGCCGAAACCCTCCGCGGTCTGGACGTCATCGTGCCCGCCGAAGAGCGCGTGATGCTGAAGGACGACTCGGTGTATATCGGCGACCTGGTCGGCTGCCGGCTGCTTGATGTGGCCGGTCCGGAAGTGGTGGACGTCGGCGAGATCATCGATGTGGAACGCAGCCAGGCGCCGGCACCCGACCTGCTGGTGGTTCGTCCTGCTGGAACAGAAGGAGCGCGCAAGGCCGAGCCGCTGCTTGTTCCATTTGCCAAGAGCTACCTGGTGGCCGTCGATGTCGCAGAGAAGCGCCTGACCATGCGTCTCCCTGCCGGGCTGGCCGAGTTGAATGTGACTGAAGAAGCGGGCGAAAAGTAGCGTGCGCTTTGACATCCTCACCATCTTTCCTGACTTCTTCACCAGCATCTTTCAACATGGCGTAGTCAAGCGCGCCCAGGCCCAGGGTCTCGTCACAATTGCCGCGCATGATCTGCGCGCGTTCACGCACGATCGCCATCGGACGGTGGATGATCGACCGTTTGGCGGCGGCGAAGGCATGGTCCTTAAACCCGAACCGATCGCCGAAGCGCTGGCTTCCCTGCAACTTACCCCGAAGGATGAACGCTCGCGCGAGTCGGTGATTCTGCTGTCTGCACAGGGCGCGCCGTTTACACAGGCAGTAGCGCGCGAACTGGCGCAGCTTGAACGCGTCGTGCTGATCTGCGGCCGATACGAGGGCGTGGACGAGCGTGTGAACGAACTTTTCTGCGACCGCGAGCTTTCCATAGGAGACTACGTTCTCTCCGGCGGTGAACTGGGTGCGGCTGTCATCGTGGACGCGACCATGAGGTTGCTGCCGGGCGTGCTGGGCAACGAAGCTTCGGCAGAGTACGAGAGCTTCGGCCGGTCGGACGCAACACTCTTGTCCGAAACTGGTGACGAAGAAACGCACAATGGCCGGCCGCTTCCCCGCGCTATCCATGGAGCCGGCGG